>CANQFV010000004.1 GCA_947599875.1 uncultured Oscillospiraceae bacterium | reverse complement strand
TTGTCACACCGCAGGTGGGACTAAAGAACCGTCCCTCTGTAACGCCGGGTCAAGGCCTCCGGTCAACGAAAAATCTCCCGTCCCGCTCTCCCCAATTCAAATATTTTTTCCGGCGGCATGTACGTCGGAAAAAATCCCTCTTGCCGCGCAAGTGACCAGTCCGCAGACTGGTCGCACAGCGCGGCAGCAGGAAAGGCCCCCTCGAATTCCGCAGAATTCGAGGGGGGCCTTTCCGCACGCACCCCCTTGTCGGTAAAAAGGCCCTGGATTTCTCATCAGAGAAATCCAGGGCCTTTTTACGACAGCGTCGATCATGTTTCCCTCAGATCGCCGTTCTGGTAAGCGGCCACCAGGCGCTTCAGATCCTGAATGAGGGCGGATTTCTCCCGCCCCTCGTCCGTGTCGGCCACCAGGAGCCGGGACGGCGCGGTGTAGATGTACTCGCTGGAGGAGGTGATGTCCTCGTCGTCCGCGATGGCCCGGGCGGCGCTCTCAAAGGGCTGGTGGGTGCGCAGGGTCAGGCCGCGGGAGTTGTAGACCAGGGTGTACCCGGCGATGCCGGTTTTCTCGTGATATGCCCGGCAGAAGCCGCCGTCGATGACCAGGAGCTTGCCGTCCCCCTTGACGGGACTCTCCCCCTCCACGGCCCGGACGGGGACGTGACCGTTTACGATGTGGCAGCCCTCCCCTTCCAGGCCGAACTCCCGGAGGATCTTGTCCGCCGTACCGGGGAGATTGATCAGCCTGTAGTAGGGATTCTTCTCCTCCCGGTGGGTCTGTTTGTCCTCGATGTACAGCCGCTCAAAGGTGGTCATGGCGCTGCGGCCGTAGATGGGGCTGAGCCGCCCGCACCACAAATACCACAGGAAGTCCTGGCCGGCTTTCCGCTGGGCGGACCCCTCCGGGGCGAAATAGCCCTGGCGTGCCCGGCGGTCACAGTAATCGAACAGCTCCCTCCCGGCGTAGGGCCGGCCCTCAAAGGTCTCCTGGGCAAATTCCCCGCTGTCGGTCATGGGCACGGCGCCGTGGTAGAGCAGGTTTCCGTTCATCACCTTGTACACCGAGCCTGCGGAGTACAGGAACCGGACGTGCTTTTGCAGCAGCTTGCTGTGCCGGAAGCCGCGGACGAGATCCCGGAGGACTTCCGCCTCGCCGGGGGTGAGGGCCGTGGGATGCTCCGGATCCACCGTGGGGAAATCCCGGTCAAGCAGGGGATACAGGCGGCCGGACACGTCCACCGTGCCGTTTGCAAAGTCGATCCGGTTGATGTAGTCCCGCCCGGCCATCTGGAAGTCGGGGTTGGCGGCGATGACCTCCGCCTCTGCCTTCAGGAGCATGACGGTGACGGCCTTGTGCATCTGGGCCGTGCGGCAAAGCCTCTCCCGGGAGGTGGGGCGGCGCTCGTCGGTTTTGGGCATCCAGCGGGACACGTCACTGCCGGAATACACCTCCTGGGCCAGGTGATCCAGCTCCCGCAGGCTGATGCCGTAGCCGTGTTCCAGGGTGTCCGTGTTGTTGTAGGCCAGGGTGGTTTTCAGCACCGTGAGGACGCAGACGGGACTGCCCGCCGCCGCGCCCATCCACACCACGTCGTGATTGCCCCACTGGATGTCCACGTCGCTGCGCTCGATGAGCTGCTCCAGGATGAGATCCGGCCGCGGCCCCCGGTCAAAAAGATCCCCCACGATGTGCAGCCTGTCCACAGCCAGGCGCTTGATCAGCTCGCAGAAGCGGAGGATGTACGGATCGGCCCTGCCGTAGGCGATGATGGAGTCCACGATGGTTTCATAGTACAGCTTTTTGTCGTGATCCTCAAAGTGGGCGTGGAGAAGCTCGTCCAGCACATACCCGCAGCTCTCCGGCAGGCACTGGCGCACATGGGCGCGGGTGTGCTTGGAGGAGACGAACCGGCACAGCCGGATAAGGCGCATCAGCGTGTGGTGGTACCACGCATCCAGATCCTCCCGGGCCGCCTTCAGGGCGGGGAGCTTCTTCTCCGGGTAATAGATGAGGGTGGCCAGATCCGACCGCTCCTCCGCCGTCAGCTCCCCCTCAAAGACCGTGTCGATCTTCTCCCGGATGTACCCGGAGGCATTGTTCAGGATGTGGATGAACGCCTCGTTTTCCCCGTGGAGATCGGACATGAAATGCTCCGTCCCCTTGGGCAGGCGCAGTACCGCCTCGATGCGGATGATTTCGCTGGCGGCGGCGGCGACGGTGGGATATTTACGGGACAACAGGGTGAGATATCTGAGACTCTGCCCGCTTTCCGGCATGGAGGACGCCCCCTTTTGAAAAAAATCAATTTCTCTCAGGAACATTATACCATAGCGATTGAAAATATGGTATAATCTTTTCGGAATTTTCAAAAAAGGAGGCGCCGCCATGACGCGGACTGTGACCATCGACAGCCGAACCTGGAGCTTTGAGGAGGAGGGGGTGCGGTTTTTCCTGCTGGCCGGGGAGGAGCGGGCGCTGCTCATCGACAGCGGCATGACCACCCGCAACGCCCGGGAGCTGGCGGAGGAGCTGACGGACAAGCCCATCACCCTGCTGAACACCCACGCAGACCCGGATCACATCGGCTCCAACGGCGAATTCTCGGACTTCCTGATGAGTCCCGCGGAGGCGGCCAATTACTACAAGCTCCAGGGGCGGACAGGGAGCTTTACCCCCGTGTGGGACGGACAGGCCCTTGACCTGGGCGCCAGGCCCCTGCGGATCGTGGCCATCCCCGGCCACACCCCGGGGAGCATAGGCGTCCTGGATATCCGTGACCGGCGGCTCTTCTCCGGGGACCCGGTGCAGGACGGCAGGATCTTCATGTTCGGCCCCCAGAGGGAATTTCACGCCTATGTGGCGGGGCTGAGAAGTCTCCAGACCATGACCGGGCAATTTGACCGGCTCTACCCCTCCCACGGCTCCTGCCCCGTGGGGACGGAGCTGATCGGCCGCCTGATCGACGGGGCGGAGGAGATTTTGGCCGGAGAGAGGACGGGGGAGAGGCTCAGCCTCCACGGCCGGAGCATAGAGGCCGTGGACGTGGGCTGCGCCGTCTTCCTGTGCGACGCCAGGGAGGAGAGACCATGACCACCATCGGAATCGACCTGGGCACCTCGGCGATGAAGCTGCTGCTGGTGGACGGGGAGGGGAAAGTCCTGCGCCAGGTGACGCGGGAGTACCCCCTGTCCATCCCCAAACCGGGGTGGAGCGAGCAGAGGCCGGAGGACTGGTGGGAGGCCGTCCTGTCCGGGATCCCGGAGCTGACGGCCGGCGGCGCGGCCGGGGACGTGAGGGCCATCGGCCTGGGCGGTCAAATGCACGGCCTTGTGGCGCTGGACGGGCAGGACAGGGTGATCCGCCCCGCCATTTTGTGGAACGACGGGCGCACGGCGCAGGAGACGGCGTATCTCAACCAGGTGATCGGCCGGGAACGGCTGGCCCAGTACACCGGGAACATCGCCTTCGCCGGATTCACCGCGCCGAAGCTTCTGTGGATGCGGGACAGGGAGCCGGAGAATTTCCGCAGCATCGCCAAGATCATGCTCCCCAAGGATTACATCACCTATCAGCTGACGGGCGTCCACGCCACGGACTATTCCGACGCCTCGGGGACGCTCCTGCTGGACGTGAAAAACAGGTGCTGGTCCCGGGAGATGTGCCAGATCTGCGGCATCTCGGAGGACATCCTCCCCCGGCTCTTCCCCAGCGCCCAGGCGGTGGGCACGCTGAGGCCCCATGTGGCGCGGAGACTTGGCCTCTCTCCGGATGTGCTTGTGTGCGCCGGGGCGGGAGACAACGCCGCGGCCGCCGTGGGCACCGGGACGGTGGGCGCCGGCCGGTGCAACATCTCCCTGGGCACCTCCGGGACGATCTTTATCGCCCTGGACGGGTTCCGGGCCGACCCCAACAACGCCCTCCACGCCTTTGCCCACGCGGACGGCGGCTGGCATCTCATGGGGTGTATGCTCACGGCGGCCGGGTGCAACAGGTGGTGGATGGACGGCGTGTCCGGCGATACGGATTACGCCGCCGAGCAGGCCAGGATCCCCCGGGAGCGCCTGGGCGAGAACCGGGTCTTTTTCCTCCCGTATCTGATGGGGGAGAGAAGCCCCATAAACGATGTGGACGCCCGGGGCGTCTTTACCGGGCTGTCTTTGGACACCACCCACGCGGACATGACCCAGGCCGTTTTGGAGGGGGTGGCCTTCGCCATCCGGGACAGCCTGGAGGTGGCCCGGTCACTGGGGATCGGGATCAGGCGCTCCGGCATCTGCGGCGGCGGGGCCAAGTCCCCTCTGTGGCGGGAGATCCTGGCCAACGTGCTGGGGATCCCCTTAGATATGGCGGTGACGGAGCAGGGGCCGGGCTACGGCGGGGCCATCCTGGCGATGGTGGCGGCGGGGGCCTTCCCCTCCGTCCGGGAGGCCAGCCTCAGTCTGGCCGGGACAGCCTCCACCACCTGGCCGGATGAGAAGCTAATATCGCTCTATGACAGGCGCTACGCCATGTTCCGGGAGATCTACCCCGCCATGCGCCAGGTCTTCCGGAGCTTTGCCCAGGCTTGACTTTGTTTTGCCCGGCATCTATAATAGGAGATAACGGAATTTGTCACCGGACTTCAGCCCGCCCTTGGGCGGGAGAGAGAAAGGATCGGGGTGGGAGAAATGCTGACAGAAGAGACCGTCCGCGCCTATACCGCCGTTTTGAAGGAAGAGCTTGTGCCCGCAATGGGCTGTACGGAGCCTATCGCCGTGGCCTACGCCGGGGCCCTGGCCAGGGAGACTCTGGGACAGGCGCCGGACCGGGTGGAGCTTGCGGTAAGCGGCAACATCATCAAGAACGTCAAATCCGTGATCGTCCCCCACACAGGGGGGAGAAAGGGCCTGAAAACCGCCGTGTCCGTGGGCATCTGCTGCGGCGACGCCGGGCGGGAGCTGGAGGTACTCTCCGGCGTGACGGAGGAGGGCCTCGGGGAGATGGACGCCTTTTTGCGCCGGGCGGAGATCGCGGTGCGGGAGTCCGACTCCGGCTGCCCCTTTGACATCGCCGTCACCGTGGAGAAGAGCGGGGACACCGCCTTTGTGCGCATCGTGGGCACCCACACCAACGTGGTGCGGGTGGAGAAAAACGGCAGGACCCTGGTGGACAGACCCTTCACCGTGGATCCCGTCCAGACGGATGAAAAGCGGGAGCGGCTGAACATCCGGGACATTGTGGAGTACGCGGACACGGTGGATCTGGCTCTCGTCCGGGACACCCTGAAGCGGCAGATCGACCTGAACATGGACATTGTGGAGGCGGGCCTGCGGGGAAGCTACGGGGCCGGGATCGGGAAGATCCTGATCCGCTCCTACGGCAATTCCGTGCAGAACCGGGCCAAGGCGTATGCCGCCGCCGGGTCGGACGCCAGGATGAACGGCTGTGAAAAGCCGGTGGTCATCAACTCCGGCTCCGGGAACCAGGGCCTGACCGCCAGCGTGCCGGTGATCGTCTACGCCGGGGAGTGCGGCGTATCGGAGGACATGCTGCTCCGGGCGCTGATCGTCTCCAACCTTGTCACCGTACACCTGAAGGCCGGTATCGGCAGCCTCTCCGCCTACTGCGGGGCCACCAGCGCCGGCGCGGGGGCGGGGGCCGGTGTGTGCTATCTGTACGGCGGCCGGTATGATGAGATCGCCCACACCGTGGTGAACGCCCTGGCCATCAACTCCGGGATGCTCTGCGACGGGGCCAAGGCCAGCTGCGCGGCCAAGATCGCCTCCGCCGTGGAGGCGGGGCTGCTGGGGATGCAGATGTACATGCACGACAGCGAGTTTAAGTCCGGGGACGGGCTCACCGCCTCCAGCGTGGAGGACACCATCCGCGCCGTCAGTGAGATCGCCCGGGAGGGAATGCGGGAGACAGACCGCCGGATCATCCACCGGATGATCTCCCAGGACTGAGCCTGACGCCGGGGGATCATAAGGATACATTTGGGCGCCCCGGAGCGGGGCGCGTGAGAAAAAGGAGGGTTTTCCATGTCTTTTATTGAAAAGCTGGGGAAGAAGCTGACGGACGCCGGACAGGGCATCTCTCAGCAGACCAGGAACCTGGCGGACACGGCGCGCCTCAACGCGTCCATAAACGACAGGAAGAAGCAGGTCTCCGCCGGATACGCCTCCCTGGGTCAGGCGTACTACCTCCGGCACATGAGAGACCCGGAGTGCGAGTTTTGGCCAGAGGTGGACGGCTTGAACCGGCTCTTTGAGCAGATCCGCTCCGCGGAGGAGGAGATCCGGCAGATCCGGGGCGTCACCGCGTGTGAAAAGTGCGGCGCGGATATCCCCGCCGGCGCGGCCTTTTGCAGCGCCTGCGGCACGCCGGCGCCCAAGCCCGCCCCTGTGGAGCCGACGGGGAGAGTCTGCCCCGGCTGCGGGAAGCCCGCGCCGGAGGGGAACAGGTTCTGCACCTCCTGCGGCGCTAAGCTTGACGACGGGGAACAGGAGGGGGAGAGCTGATGTTCTGCGGAAATTGCGGCCGGGAGAACCCGGAGGGGGCGGCCTTTTGCGCAAATTGCGGCCAGCCCCTGGAGGACACCTCGTCCGGCAGAAGCCGTCGGTATAAAAAGGTGGGTATCGCCGCCCTGGCGGCCCTTATCGGCGTGGCCGCCGTGGTGCTGATCCTGATCTTCACCGGCGGCCGGAGAGGCGCCGGGGAGACGGCGGAGAAATTCGTCACCGCCCTCTTCCAGGGGGACGGGGAGACGATGGTGGAGCTTATCCCGGACGGCCTTCTCCGGGAGATGGCCGACGAGGGGGACATCTCCCTCCGGCAGATGAAGCGCCAGCTTGCCCAGCAGTTCTGCACCCGGTTTGAGGGCGTCACAGACATCACCGAGGGCATGAAGGTCAGGGCCACGGCCCAGGGGGAGAGGGACTTCACCCGCAGCGACAGGAGGTACATCCTGGATTACTACGACGAGATGGACGTCAACGTGAAGGACGCCAAGCTCGTCCTGGTGCGCTTCTCCATCAAGGCCGGTGAAGAGGCCCTGGAGCCTGACGACCCGGTGGAGGTGCCCGTCATCCGGGTGGGTCGCTCCTGGTATGTGGACATGACAAACGTGGGGAACGATTTTCTCGTCTCCCTGATGGGCGCTCTTTGGAGCGGCGGGCTGTTCGGCGCCGCCTGAAACTGGCGGGCGGCGATCTCGGCCGGAGGAGGAAACCATGTATCTTGAAGTCACTTATCCCCGGGACAAGGGGGAGTTTTACCCCTTTTTAGAGGAACAGCTGAAGCTCTATACCGGCGGCGAGACGGACAGCGTGGCCGCGCTGGCCAACTTCTCCTCCGTCCTGGCCCAGGCGTTTCCCCGGGCCAACTGGGTGGGATTTTACCTGGTGCGGGGCGGGGAGCTGGTGCTGGGGCCGTTTCAGGGCCGCCCGGCGGTGAGCCGCATCCCCTACGGCGCCGGTGTGTGCGGCACAGCGTGGAGGGAGAACGCCGCCCAGGTGGTGGAGGACGTGTCCTGCTTCTCCGGGCATATCGCCTGCGACTGCAACACCCATTCGGAGATCGTCATCCCCCTCCGCAGAAGCGACGGGACGATCTGGGGCGTTCTGGACATGGACAGCGTGGAGCAGGGGGCCTTCGACCTTGCGGACAGGGACGGCCTCACCCGGTGCGCTGCCGTTTTAGGGAGGTTTGGAGATGATTTTTGAAAAGAGCTGCGGCGCCGTGATCTTCACCCGCCGGGACGGGAAGCGCCTCTATCTCCTTGAACACATGAAAAAGGGCCACACCTCCATCTGCAAGGGCCATGTGGAGGGGGCGGAGACGGAGCATGAGACGGCGCGGCGGGAGATCCGGGAGGAGACGGCGCTGGACGTGACCTTTATCGAGGGATTCCGCCGGACAATCACCTACTCCCCCTACGAGGGGTGCCGGAAGGACGTGGTGTTCTTCCTGGCGGAGGCGGCGGAGACCGGCTCCTACGCCCAGCCGGAGGAGGTGGACAGCGTGGAGTGGCTGGAGTACGGCGCGGCTCTCCCCGCCCTGACCCACGAGTCCGACAGGGAGACGCTTATGGCCGCGGAGGCGTTTTTGGCCTCGCCCCCTGTCTTCCGGCCCATGCGCAGGGGCGACAGACAGATGAGCGGTGAGAAGTGTCTGGAGGTGCTGGAGAGAGGCTCCTCCGGCGTCCTGGCCCTTTTGGGGGACGGGGGATACCCCTACGCTGTTCCCCTGAACTACGTCTACCACGACGGGAGCATCTTCTTCCACGGGGCCGGGACGGGACACCGGCCGGACGCCGTCCGCGCCGGGGAAAGGGCGTCCTTCTGCGTGGTGGACCGGGAGGAGACGGACCCGGCGCATTACACCACCCGGTATCGCAGTGTCATCGCCTTCGGGAGCATCCGGGAGCTGGACAACGAGGGGGAAAAGCGCCGCGCCATCGGCCTGCTGGCCAGGAAATATAACCCTGGGGACACCCCGGAGCATCGAAACCGGTACATCGACAGCGACTTTGGCGCCCTGTGGATGGCGGAGCTGCGCTGTCACCATGTGACGGGAAAGGAGAACAGCCCGCAGTGACCCTGCGATCCGAGATACAAAAAAGTGCCCTTCCTCAAGTCTGAGGAAGGGCACAAATTTTTAAAGGGCCGCGTCACTGGGTGAAGTGGACGTGGTTGTTGATGTGGTCCTGGCAGAAGCAGTGGTAGCCCTGGCACTTGGAGCAGTAACGGAACTCCAGCTCCGGGTTGGTCACGTCGGTGCGGCCGCAGACGGAGCATTTGTGCCGGTAGCCCTGAACCCGCTCCTCCTCCCGGGACTGGTGGATAGCGGAGCGGAACTGTCCCCGGCGCCTGGAGAAGCCCCGGGTGCGGATCAGGTTGTGCCGCAGCCCGTCCCAGCAGAAGAGGAAGAAGTTGAGGATCGCCACCAGGGGCAGGAGATTCATGGGGAAGACGCCCATGTTCCGGAGAATGGACACCAGGAAGAACAGCGCGTCCACCAGGGCCAGCCACTTCATCCGGATGGGGATGATGAAGAAGAGCAGCACCTGGGCGTCCGGCCAGATGGAGGCGAAGGCGAAGAACATGCTGAGATTCAGGTACGAGGCGCTCATGGAGAAGCCCACGAAGCTCCCGGCCACCGCTCCCCCCAGCGTGGGGGTCAGGATCAGATAGATGACAAAGCCGTAGACCACGTTGAAGAGGATGCCGCTGAGATAGTAGATGGTGAAGCGGGCGGTGCCCCACTGGCGCTCCAGACTTGAGCCGATGAAGTAGTAAAAATACAGGGCAATGACCTCAAAAAAGATGTTGTCCCCGATGGGCATCAGAAGGAAGGTGAAGATCCGCCACACCTGGCCGCGCAGGATCATGGCGGGGTTGAAGGTAATGTAGGACATCAGGGAACCTGTGGTGTCCATCATATAGAAGACATAGAAGATCCCGCTGGCCGCCACAAGGTACAGCATCAGATTGCGGATGCCGAAGTTGGGGTGCCGGTAGCAGAAGCGTGTCACGGCGCGGTCAATGGCTTTCAAAAGGATCACCTCAAGGGAGATTATACCCCCATTTCCGGGAAAAGTCCAGACGAGAAAGCAAACATTTTATGAATAAAGGGAATCGGGGCGGACGAGCTGGCCCCTTCAGCGGGGAGAAAGGGGGCATTTTGTGAAAAAACGAAAGAATTCTGAGAAAATCTTTTAAATAAATGTGGCGTTTTTCGACGTTCTGTGCTACAATATAATGTATCTCTTCATAACCCTTTTGGGAGGAAGTTTATGGCAAACAGAATTTTTACCTCCGAGTCCGTGACGGAGGGACATCCGGATAAGATCTGCGACCAGATCTCCGATGCGGTACTGGACAACATTCTGGCGGAGGACAAGGGCGCCCGTGTGGCGTGCGAGACGGTTTGCACCACCGGGATGGTGCTGGTGATGGGCGAGATCACCACAAAATGCTACGCGGATATCCCCGCCATAGCCCGGGAGACGATCCGGAAGATCGGCTACGACCGGCCGGAGTACGGCTTTGACTGCCACTCCTGCGCGGTGCTGACAAGTATTGACGAGCAGTCGCCGGATATCGCTATGGGTGTGAACTCCGCTTATGACGACAAAGACGACGAGGGGGCCGGGGATCAGGGCATGATGTTCGGCTACGCCTGCGACGAGACGCCGGAGCTGATGCCGGCGCCCATCTCCCTGGCCCACGCCCTGTCCAGACGCCTGGCCCAGGTGCGCAAAAGCGGGGAGCTGGATTTTCTGCGGCCTGACGGGAAGACCCAGGTGACGGTGCAGTACGATTCGGAGGGGAACGTCCTCAGCTGCCCGGCCATTGTGGTATCCTCCCAGCACGCGCCGGACGTGTCCATTGAGAGGCTGCGGGAGGCCGTGATCGACACGGTGGTGAAGCCCGTCATCCCGGCGACGTACATCACAAGGGACACGAAGCTGTATGTGAACCCCACCGGGCGCTTCGTGGTGGGCGGCCCCTGCGGGGACTCGGGCCTCACGGGGCGGAAGATCATTGTGGACACCTACGGCGGCGTGGGCGGCCACGGCGGCGGGTGCTTCTCCGGGAAGGACCCCAGCAAGGTGGACAGATCCGGGGCGTATATGGCCCGGTACATCACAAAGAATATTGTGGGCGCCGGCCTTGCCAGGCGTTGCCAGATCGAGATCGCCTACGCCATCGGGGTGGCCCGGCCGGTGAGCGTCCATGTGGACACGATGGGCACCGGCGTCATCAGCGACCAGCGGCTTGCCGGGATCGTCTCGGAGCTTTTTGACATGCGCCCGGCCAGGATCATTGAGAAGCTGGGGCTTCTGCGGCCCATCTATCTGCAGACCGCGGCCTACGGCCACTTCGGCCGGACGGACGTGGATCTGCCCTGGGAGCGGCTGGATATGGTGGAGGCCCTGAGGGAGTTTAAGTGATGGACGACAGGAGAAAGCCCGCCCGGGACAGGGTGAACCCGGGCAGGAGACCTGCCCCCGATGCCGTGACGGAGCCGGACGAGAGCCTGATCGAGGGGCGCAACGCCGTGACGGAGGCGCTGAGGGCCGGCAGGACGCTGAACAAGGTGTTCGTGGCCTCCGGGGACACGGACGCCGGTCTGCGGCGTCTGGCGGCGGAGGCGAGGAGCGCCGGGGCCGTGGTGGTGGAGACGGACAGGCGGAAGCTTGACCGCATGAGCGCCACGGGGGCGCACCAGGGGATCATTGCCTACGCGGCGGTGAAGGAATACTGCACCGTCCAGGACATCCTGAACAACGCCAGATCCCGGGGGGAGGCCCCGCTTATCGTCATCTGCGACGAGGTCTCCGACGGGCACAATCTGGGCGCCGTGATCCGCACCGGGGAGTGCGCCGGGGTCCACGGGGTCATCATCCCCAAGCGGCGCAGCGCCGCCCTCAGCGCGGTGGTGGCCAAGACCTCCGCCGGGGCGGTGGAGTATATGCCCGTGGCCCGGGTGACCAACCTTGCGGCCGCCATCCGGGAGCTGAAGGACGCCGGGGTTTGGATCTACGGCACGGCCGCGGACGCGGAGAGCGCCCTTTGGGAGACGGATCTCACCGGCCCCGCCGCCATCGTCATCGGCTCCGAGGGCGATGGGATGGGCAGGCTTGTGGCGGACAGCTGCGATTTCAGGATCTCCATCCCCATGCGGGGGCGGATCTCCTCCCTGAACGCCTCGGCCAGCGCCGCCGTGGTTTTGTACGAGGCCATGCGGCAGAGAAGCGGGAAATGACCCGTCTCCCCCGGAAAAACCGGGGGCGGCGGATAACCAATCTAAACCCTTGAAGGGGGCGACGACATATGGCTAAAGACAAATACAATCTTGACGACCTGGATTTGGACCTGAGCGGGGATTACGGCCAGGAGGGGGAGGACTTCTCCCTGGAGTCGATCCTGGCGGAGTTCAAGGGCAGCGCCTTTATGGATGGGGACAAGCCCACGCCGTCGGAGGAGCTGCAGCGCAAGACGGAAGCCATCATCAACGAGGCCCTTGGTGCGGTGGGCAGGAGCGGCGGGGAGCCGAAGCCCGCGCCGGAACCGGAACCGGAGCCTGCACCTGAACCGGAGCCGGAGCCTGAGTACGACCTGGACGGGGACGATTACCCCTGGGAGGAGGACACCCCGCACGCCGGGTTCCTCTCCCGCCTTTTCCGCGGCCGGAAGAACCGGGATGCGGAGGAGGACGACCTGACGGACGATCCGGAGGACGGGGAGAACGAGATGCCGGAGAGCCGGCCCGCCCGCCATGTGCCGGTCAATCAGCCGGAGGAGTTTTCCGAGCCGGCCTACGACGTGGCGCCGGAGATCGACACCTCCGTTTTCGACGAGCCGGACAGGCCCGAGACGGGGGACGACATGGAGAAATTCCTCAACTCCCTGCGCTCGGAGAAGTTCACCGCCGACCTGGACGGGGACGACGCCGCCGGGAAATACGCCGGGGCCGGCGCTGTCCGGGAGTTTTCCGACGAAGTGCGCCAGGTGGAGGCTCAGGGCCAGGAGGAGGAAGAGGAGGACGAATCCCGCCGCCGGAGGGGCATCTTCGGCCTGTTCTCCCGCCGCCGGGAGGAGCTTCCGGAGGACGGGGAGGAGTACGGGGACGACGAATACGGCCAGGATCCGGAGTACATAGACGACGAGGACTATTACGACGTGGAGCCGGATCCGGACTTTAAGAAGGAGGCCGCACGCTTTGCCGCGATGGTCCCCTCCCTGCGCTTTCGGATCCTGGGCGCGGCAGTCCTGTGCGCCGCGATGGCCCTGATCACCTTCGTCTTTGCCGCAAAAGGCTCCGCGCCCTTCGGCATCGGGAAGAACGCCGCCGTCTGCACCGGTGTCTTGATGATCCTGGAGCTTCTTGTCATGGGCCTGGGCCTGGATGTGCTGATCCGCGGCTTTGAGGATATGCTGGCCCTGTCCCCGGGGGCGGAGACGCTTGTCTTTATCTCCTGCCTGATCAGCATTTTGGACGGGTTTCATATGCTCTCCCGGGGCAGCTTTACAAACGGGCTTCCCCTGTCCCTGGTCTCCGGGGTGTCCCTTCTGGGGGCGATGAGCGCCAGGAAGTCCTACTATATGGCGATCTGCGACTCCCTGCGGGCCTCCAAGGCCGCCAGCGTCACCTACGGCGTCACGGCGGATCACGAGAGCATGGAGGGACGCAACATCCTCAAGAAGGTGACGGGCGCCTCCGAGGGGTTCTATACAAGGCTCGTCAGCCCCGATGTGGGGGAGCGCTTTTACGACGATATGGCGCCGCTGCTCGTGGTGGCCGCCTTTGTGCTGGCGTTTATGGCCAGCGTGGGCAGGGGCAGGATCGACAGCTTCGCCCACAGCTTTTCCATCCTCACCGCCGTGGCGGCGGCCTTCCCGGCGACGGTTCTGTTCGCCCTGCCCTTTAAATACGCGGCCTCCTGCCTGAAAAAGGCCGGCAGCGCCGTGGCGGGCTACGCCGGGGCCAGGGAGATCTTCTACACCGACGGGGCCTTGATCACCGACCAGGATATCTTCCCCACGGGTTCCGTATCCCTCAGCGGGATCAAGATCTTTGAGGGGGTGAACGCCCAGAAGGTGGTGCTGGACACCGCCTCCCTGATCATCGCCTCCGATTCGGGCCTGAGAAAGGTCTTTGAGGAGCTTTTGCGCAGCCAGGGCCTGACCCGCCGCAGGACGGACGACTTCGCCTGCTACGACGGCGGCGGCATCGGCGCGCTGATCGACGGCGAGCGGGTGCTTGTGGGCACCGGGGCGTTTATGAACCTGATGGGGATCCGCGTCCCCGAGAACGTGAACACCTCCAACACCCTGTTCACGGCTGTCAACGACCAGCTGGGCGGCGCCTTCTCCTTAAACTATGTGCCGGCCAACTCCGTGCAGTCCGCCCTTGTCACCCTGCTGAACACCAGGACGAACCTGCTTATGGCGGTGCGGGACTTCAACGTGACCCCCAACACCGTGAAGCAGAAGTTCAAGGTCTCTATGGACGGGGTGGAATACCTGCCTATTGAGACCACCTACGACCTGAGCCAGAATTCCCTGACCCCCGGCTCCTATGTGTCGGCTATCCTGTGCCGCGGCGGCCTCGCCCCCTTCGCGGAGGCCATCACCCGCGGCCGGGCACTGAAGCTGGTCACGGAGATGAACACCTGGATCACCGGCATCGGCACCATCCTCGGCGTCATCATCATGTTCTTCCTGTGCTGGGCCGGGGCCTTCGCCTCTGCCAGCGCCGGAAACATCTTCATCTTCATGGCCGTCATCGGTCTTGCAGTGTATGTTATGAGCCAGGGCGCGAGGAGAAGAATGAAATAAGGCTGGCGAAAAAGGCCGTGAGGGTTCTCGCAAGAGAGCCCTCACGGCCTTTTTCTGCCAAATAAGACGCGTGCGGATTCTTTGCAAGGTACATGTCCTTGCAAAAAATATTTGAAACAGGGGATGCGGATTAGAAGCCTTCCGCTTTTTGCGTAACACCGGATTTTCGGGGATGTGACGCCGGGGTTTGCGACCTCAGTTAACGCGTTTTTCCTGCTCTCCACGGCCCGGAGGGGCGGGGGTTGGGGCCTTGGAGGCGCCACAGGAGGAGGGGGCGGGGGACGGATGGACTGGCCCAATGAAAAATCCACAAAACTTTTCAAATAATTGTTGTTTTTTTAGGCGAAATATTGTATAATGACCATTTAGTACGGGGTATTTCCCAACCGTTTAACTTATAATTACGAGAGGATCATGAATTGTATGGGCTACACTGCTGAAAACATCCGTAATATCGCGCTCCTTGGACACGGCGGGAGCGGCAAGACGACTCTGGCTGAGAGTATGCTCTTTATCTCCGGCGCTGTCACCCGCCAGGGGACCGTGGGCGCGGGGAACACCGTCTCCGACTACGACGCGGAGGAGCAAAAGCGCCAGACCAGTATTTCCGCCACCACCATGTTTGCGGAATTCAAGGGGAAGAAGATCAACATCATCGACACCCCGGGCTACTTTGACTTTGTGGGCGAGGTGTTTGAGGCGCTGCGCGTGGCGGACACCGCCGTCATCTGCGTCTCCGCCAAGGATCAGATGAACGTGGGCGCCGAGAAGGCGTGGAAGTACGTTAACGAGCGGAGCCTCCCCCGCGCCATCTATATCTCCAAGGTGGACGAGGAGCATGCCAACTTTGAGAAGGCCTTTGACACCCTGCGTTCCGCCTTCGGATCCTCCGTCTGCGCCCTTGTGGAGCCCATCATGGACGGCGAGAAGGTCGTGGGCATCGTGGATGTCCTGAAGAAAAAGGCGTATAAATTTGTGAACGGCAAGCGGCAGGAGACCGACATGCCCTCGGATCTGGCCGGCAAGGTGGAGGAGCATTACGCGGAGCTTGTGGAGAACGCCGCCGGAACAAGCGAGGAGTTGATGGAGAAGTATTTCGAGGAGGGCGACCTCCCCGAGAACGAGCTTTACACCGCTCTGGGCGCCGGCATCGCGGGCGCGGAGATCTGCCCCGTGTTCTTCGGCAGCGCCGCCACCGGCCTTGGCACCGAGGTCTTTATGGACAGCGTGATCAACCTGTTCCCCGCTCCCCACGAGGGCGGAAAGCCCGTGGACGGCAGCGCCCCCACGAAGCTTCTGATCTACAAGACCATCTCCGACCAGTTCGGAAAGTTCAGCCTTTTCAAGGTCGTCTCCGGCAAGGTCTCCGCCGATATGACCCTCACCAACGCCCGCTCCGGGTCCCAGGAGAAGCTGGGCCATATCTACACCATGCGCGGCAAGCAGAATGTTGAGGTTCCCGAGCTGTGCCCCGGCGACATCGGCGCCGTGTCCAAGCTCTCTGACACAAAGACCGGCGACACCCTCTGCGACCCCAGGTCTGTTGAGGCCGTCCCCGGCATCGACTTCCCCAAGCCCTGCTACTCAATGGCCATCCGGCCCAAGGTAAAGGGGCAGGACGACAAGGTGGCCCAGGGCCTCTCCCGCCTGCGCGAGGAGGATGTCACCTTCACAGTCCAGAACAACGCCGAGACCCGCCAGATGGTGATCTCCGGCGCCGGCGATATGCAGCTGGACGTCCTCTGCTCCAAGCTGAAGAACAAGTTTGGCGTGGAGGTGGAGCTGGAGCCTGCCAAGGTCCCCTACCGGGAGAAGATCCGCAAAAAGATCGAGGCCCACGGCCGCCACAAGAAGCAGTCCGGCGGTCACGGCCAGTTCGGTGATGTGTGGATCCGCTTCGAGCCTCAGGACGAGAGCGAGGAGCTGATCTTCGCGGAGGAGGTCTTCGGCGGTTCGGTGCCCAAGAACTTCTTCCCCGCCGTGGAAAAGGGCCTGCGGGACTCCGTGGGCAGGGGCGTTCTGGCCGGATACCCGATGGTGTACCTGAAGGCCACGCTGTACGACGGATCCTATCACCCGGTTGACTCCTCCGAAATGGCCTTTAAGACGGCCGCCAACCTGGCCTTTAAGGAGCTGGTCAACGCCTCCCCTGTCCTTTTAGAGCCTATCGGACTTCTGAAGGTGACTATCCCCGACAGCAACATGGGCGACATCATGTCCGACTTGAGCAAGCGCCGCGGCAGTCCTATGGGCATGAGCGTGGAGAACGGGATGCAGGTGGTGGAGGCCGAGGTTCCTATGGCCGAGATGGGTACCTACGCCATTGACCTGCGCAGCATGACCCAGGGCCGCGGATCCTTCACCTTTGAGTTTGTCCGCTACGATGAGGCCCCGCTGAATGTCCAGCAGAAGGTCATCGAGGAGGCCAAGGCCGCCGGCGACGCAGAGTAAGAAGCAGAATAAGAATAAGGACTCCCCTCCCAGGAGCGTCAGCCCCCGGGAGGGGAGCTTTGCGTTCAAGGGGAGGGACGTTAAGCATCACCGGGGGCCGGTGGGACGGGAAGGGTTGATCCCCGGGAAGCCGGTGTGACACGGGGACGGTTCTTTTGTACCACCAGTGTGCGCACTGGTGGTACAAAAGAACCGTCCCCGCTGTCCCACCTCCCCAAAAAACGGAGAGGGGTGTCGTCTCCGAAAAGCCGCCCCTGACATCCCCCCGCTCAGTCCCAAGGGCGCGCCACACAGCCCCGTGGCTGCAATAACCCATTCGTCCAGAAAACTCCCGGGCAGCACCCCGGGGGTTTCTCCAGTAGGGGGTCCGCAGACCCCCTAACTGGTCGTTTTTAAAAGGTGGGGTCCAGGGGAGGGAAAATCGAAATCCCTCCCCTGGTTGTTTTTCTCCTCTTTGTTACTTTCTCCTCTTTTGTCAACACAAAAGAGGAGAAAGTAAAATGCCCCCGTCCGCCCTTCGGGCGGACACCTCTTTCCCCACGGGAAGCGCCTCTCCCCCCGCCTTTCAGGCGGACAACTTCCCTACGGGAAAGCCCCCCTCCGGGGGGCCACTAAAAAAATGAGCTTTTGACATTTTCCCCCGTATTGTGTATAATAGTGTCCGCCATAGACGCGGTGTTACCCCGCACGCCCATGAAGGGGCTTCCCTATGGCGCAAAGAAGACCGTCCTCCGGAGGAGGAGAAGAAGGAGAAGGATATGTGGTTTGACGAGGCTTCGGTATACCAGATCTACCCCCTTGGGATGTGCGGAGCGATGGAGGGGGAGGGGCCGCGGATCCTGCGCGTCCTGGATTGGATCCCCCACATCCGGTCGCTGGGGTGCGACACGGTGCTTTTCAATCCGGTGTTCGCCAGCGACTGGCACGGATACGACACCAGGGACTATTTTCGCATTGACCCGCGCCTGGGGACGGAGGAGGACTTCGCCCGGGTCTGCGGCGCCCTGCACGGGGCGGGGATCCGGGTGATGCTGGATGCGGTCCTCAACCATGTGGGCCGGGGCTTCTGGGCCTTCCAGGACGTGCGGGAGCGGCGCTGGGACAGCCCCTACAAGGATTGGTTCCAGATCAGCTTTGACGGCAACACCGGCTGCAACGACGGTTTTTGGTACAAAAGCTGGGAGGGCCACGACGAGCTTGTGGAGCTTAACCTTTGGAACGACGCCGTCGTGGAGCATCAGTTCTCCGCCATCCGCTCCTGGGTGGAGCGCTTCGGCATCGACGGACTCCGCCTGGACGTGGCCTACTGCCTGCCCCCGGCGTATCTGAACCGCCTGCGCGCCTTTACAAACGGGCTGAAGCCGGATTTCGTCCTGATGGGGGAGACCCTCCACGGGGACTACAACCGCTGGATGGGGGACGGGATGTGCCACTCCGTCACCAATTACGAGTGCTACAAGGGCCTTTGGTCAAGCCTCAACGACATGAACCTCTTTGAGATCGGCCACAGTCTGGCCCGGCAGTTCGGGCCGGAGCCGTGGACGCTGTACAAGGGGAAGCATCTTCTGAATTTCCTGGACAACCACGACGTGGAGCGGATCGCCAGCAAGCTCCGGGACAGCCGCCAGCTGCCCGTGGCCTGGGGGCTTCTCTTCGGGATGCCGGGGGTGCCCTGCGTCTACTACGGGAGCGAGTGGGGGATCCAGGGGCGCAAGTCCGACGGGGACGCGGCCCTGAGACCGGACATCCCAACTCCCCGGAGCGACGCGCTCACGGAGCTTATCGGCCGCCTGGCCCGGGCCAGGCGCTCCAGCCCCGCCCTGCTGTACGGTACATACCGGAACCTGCAGATCCAGAACAAGTACCTGGTGTTCCTGCGGGAGACGGACGGGGAGCGGGTGATCGTGGCCGTCAACGCCTCGCCGGAGACCCAGTGGGCGCATTTTGACGCCGGCGCGGGGAGAGGCGTGGATCTCATCACCGGGGAAGCCCACGATTTCGGCGGCGGAAGCCAGCTGGAGCCCTTCTCCGTCCGGTACTGGCGGACGCAGTGAGGCAAAGCCTACCCACCGAATGAAATTCCCTATTGAAAAAATCCGCGCACCCGGTTATAATAAAATCGAATTTTGTTAAGGAGGTGCTTTTCATGGCATTTACAAAAGATACCATCGTCGCCGAGGTGATGATGAAGGCCCCCCAGGCGCAGCCGCTGTTTATGAACATCGGGATGCACTGCCTGGGCTGTGCCTTTGCCACCGGCGAGACCATCGAGCAGGCGTGCAACGCCCACGGGGTGGATCCCGACGACTTCCTGGAGGAGCTGAACGACTTCCTGGCCAGCGAGGCGTGAGATCATCTGAGTGATAAAAATCCCGACGTACTTTCCGCCGGGATTTTTATTTCTCTTTTCGAGAGAGACTTATGGGAGGCGGCAGAATGAAGCTATCACCCAGGCTCGCCGCCGTGGCGAAGCTTGCCGGGGCGGGGGAGAGCGTTATTGATGTGGGCACAGATCACGGCCTTCTGCCGGTGTATTTTGTCCGGGAGGGGCTTTTTTCCCGGGTGGCCGCCTCGGATATCCGGCAGGGGCCGCTGAGTTCCGCCAGGAGAACGGCGGCGGAAGCCGGGGTGGAGGGGGAGATCGACTTCTACCTCTCCGACGGGCTGCGGGACGTGCCAGGGACATTCGCCACGGTGGTCATCGCCGGTATGGGCGGGGAGACCATGAGCGGCATCGTCTCCGCCTGCCCCTGGATCGGCGGCGCCAGCCTTGTTCTCCAGCCCCAGAGCAAGCTTGAGGAGATCTGCCGCTGCTTAGACAGGCTGGGATTTGTCTGCCGCGGCGCCGTACTTGCCCGGGAGGGGGAGCGGCTCTACCCGGCGTTCCGGGCCGTGCCCGGCGCGGGGGGCTTTTCCCTGCTGGAGGCGCTTTTTCAGGGGCGGGATCCGGAGCTTGGGCAGTGGCTTGCCCGGGGAAAGCGGCGGCTGGAAAAGGCCCTGGCCGGGATGGCGTCCGGCTCAGCCGCCGGACAGGAGGAGCAAAACCGGCTGACACGGGAGCTTGCCCTTGTGGAGGCCGGACTGAAGGAGGTTATGAAATGGTAGAGATCCATGAGATTTTTCAGGCGCTCAACGAGCTTGCCCCGGTGGAGGGGAAGCTGGGCGACGACAATGTGGGCCTGCTGGTTGGCTCCTGGGAGGACCGGGTGGAGCGGGTTTTGGTGGCCCTGGACATCACGATGGACGTGATCGGGGAGGCCCGGAGTATGGGGGCGGAGCTGATCGTCTCCCACCACCCGCTGTTTTTTGAACGCCGGGACGTGACGGACTCCGACCCCACAGGCGCCCGAATCCTGGCCCTGGCCAGAAGCGGCATGAGCGCCATCTGTATGCACACGAACCTGGACGTGGCCCCCGGCGGGGTGAACGACGCCCTGTGCGAGACTTTGGGGCTGGAGGACACGGAGACCTTCGGGCCGGAGGCCTGCGGCAGGGTGGGCTATGTGCCCCGGCAGAGCCTTTTTGACTTTATGGCCCATGTGAAGGGCGCTTTGAACGCCGGGGGACTCCGGTATGTGGACGCCGGAAGGCCGGTGTGCCGCGTGGCCGTGCTGGGCGGCTCCGGGGGCGGCGATATGCCGGACGCCCTCGCCGCCGGGGCGGACACCTACGTCACCGCCGATGTGAAGCACCACCAGTTCCTTGACGCCGCCCAGATGGGCATCAACCTCATCGACGCCGGGCACTTCTCCACGGAGAACGTGGTCGTCCCCGTGCTGGCGGGACTTTTGGAGGAGCGCTTCCCGGAGCTGGAGGTTCGCATCTCCCGGACGCACACCCAGCCGGAGAGATTTTTCCAAGACACTTGATTTCTTTCGTTCACTACGCTATAATCATAAAGGCCCCGGGCGCTCCGGCGTCACGGGGCCAATATTATGCGCCGCATCCCCGACCCTTCCGGACTGACAGAACCGGGGGAAAAGGGAGCGACAGCAGGAGGTAATGAAAAATGAATAGCGAAAACTCTGTCAAGACGAGGAAGCTGACGCTCCTTGCCATCCTCACGGCCATCATCGTGGTGCTGCAGGTGATCACCCAGTTCATCAAGCCGGGCTTCTTCCCCATCACCCTGTCCCTGACGCCCATCGTCGTGGGCGCGGCCCTCTGCGGCGCGGGAGCGGGGGCGTTTCTGGGTTTTGTGTTCAGCGTGATGGTGCTTCTGGACCCCGCCACCGGCGCGTTCCTGGCTGTCTCCATCCCCGGCACGGTCATCACCGTCCTCTTAAAGGGCACCCTGGCCGGTTACATCGCGGGGCTTGTCTACCGGGCCGTGGAGAAGAAGAACCAGTACGCCGCCGCCGTTTGCGCGGGCATCGTCAGCCCCCTGGTGAACACGGGCATCTTCTTTCTGGGCTGCCTTGTCTTCTTCGCCAAGTACTGCGTGGAGGTGGCGGCCAGGGTTGGGGTCACCGGCGGCGCGGTCACGGCCATTGCCGTTGTGTTTATCGGGGCCAACTTCTTTATTGAGCTGCCCGTCAACGTGATCCTCTCCGGCGCCGTGGTGACCCTGGTGAGGAACGGACGGAAGATCTTAAAGCTGGATAAGTGATTTAGGGGGGCGTAAAAATGCTTCTGGCTGTGGATATCGGCAACACCCACATCTGCCTTGGCTGTATGCGCGGATTGGAGATCGTGCGGATGGTTCGGCTCACCACAAACAAGCTGAAAACCGATTTTGAGTACGCCTCCGACATACGCCACTTCTTCGATTTCTTCAACATAGACGCCCGGGAGCTGGACGGTGCCATCGTCTCCTCCGTCGTGCCGCCGCTGACCAACGCCTTCTCCAGGGCGGTGGAGCTGGCCGCCGGGGTGAAGCCTCTGATTTTGGGCAAGGGCGTCAAGACAGGCGTGAACATCCTCATCGACGACCCAGCCCAGACGGGAGCGGATCTTGTGGCCGCGGCGGCGGGGGCCTTGAAGCTCTACACCCCGCCCCTTATCCTCATCGACATGGGCACCGCCACCACCATCTCCGTCATCAACAAGTCCGGCTCCTTTGTGGGCGGCACCATCTGCCCCGGCGTGGCCCTGGGCCTCAGCGCCCTCAGCTCCGGGACAAGCCAGTTGCCCAACATCTCTCTGGAGGCCCCGGCCAAGGTCATCGGCACCAACACCGTTGACAGTATGCGCTCCGGCGCCGTCCTGGGGGCGGCCGCCATGCTGGACGGCATGATCGGGCGCATCGAGGAGGAGCTGGGCGGCAGCGCCACGGTGATCGCCACGGGGGGCATCGCCTCCTGCGTGGTCCCCCTGTGCAGGAGGGAGATCGTGATCAACGACAACCTGCTGCTCACGGGCCTCGCCGTCATTTACGAGAAGAACAAAAGGCACTGAGCTTTGCCCGCAAAGGGGCCGCAGCCTCTCCGGGCGGAAAGAAAAAAGGGATTCCCGGGGCGAGAGGCTTATTTCGCCCCGGGATTTTTTTCTTGACGACGGCTGTTGAAATGGTATAATGTGACATGAGACGAAAAACGACAAGGGGTGAAAGGCGTGATCCTTGAATTTCGCGACATCCATAAATCCTTCGGGGAGAAGAAGGTTCTCACCGGCGTGTCCTTCACCGCGGAGAGCGGGAAGGCCTTTGGCCTTTTAGGCAGGAACGGGGCGGGAAAGACCACCTCCATCCGGATCCTGATGGGCGTCTTCCCCGCCGACTCCGGACAGGTTCTCTTAGACGGCAAGCCCCTGGACTACAGGAGCGTGGGCATGGGCTACCTGCCGGAGGAGCGGGGCCTGTACCCGAAGAAGAAGGTGTTGGAGCAGCTCACCTATTTTGCCCAGCTGAAGGGGATGCGCACCCCCGACGCGGTGCGTTCCATAGACCGGTGGCTGGAGCGCCTGGGCATGACGGAGTACAGAAACAGCCGGCTTGATACGCTCTCCAAGGGCAATCAGCAGAAGATCCAGCTTGTGACGGCCCTGGCCCATGACCCGGAGATCATCATCCTGGATGAGCCGTTCTCCGGCCTTGACCCGGTGAACGCCATGCTCTTGAAGGACGTGGTGAAGGAGGAGATCGGGCGGGGGAAGGTTCTCCTTTTCTCCTCCCACCAGATGAGCTACATCGAGGAATTTTGCGACGCCATTGCCATTATCAACCGGGGCGCCGTGGCGCTGACCGGGGAGCTTTACCAAATCAAGCGGGAGTATCCCCGGGACAGGCTGGCCATCCGCTCCACCCAGCGGGACGCCATCGCCGCCGACCTCCCGGGCAGGTGCGAGATCCGGGAAAACGGGGAGCTGATCGTCAAGCTCCGTTCCCCGGAGGAGAAGATGGACATGATACGCGCACTTTCGGAGAAGTACGACCTTGACGAGGCCCGGGTCTATGAGCCCAGCCTCAACGACATCTTCGTCCAGTACGCCGGGGAACAGGAGTGAGGTGCGGTATGGGACAGTTCGGAAAGATTTTAAAGTTTGAGCTGCGCGGCTACCTGACAAACAAGGTCTTCGTGGGCGTGACAGTCTTCCTGGTGGCGGTGATCTTTTTGGTGACCTTCTTCCCCAGGGCGATGGATATCCTGGACAGCGGGGAGGAGCCGGGGACAGAGGAGCCGCCGGAGGATCGGGAGATCATGCTGGTGTCCGGCGGGGACGAGAGCGTCCGCGCCGCCCTGGAGGGGGCCTTTCCCGAATATTTGGTGAAGCTGGAGGACGGGGACATCCGCCGGGCCGTCACCTCCGGGGAGGCGCGCTGCGCCCTGGAGCTTCGGTCCCTGACGGATTTCACCTACTGCGTGGACAACCTGAGCATGTATGACGACGTGGCCCAGAGGGCCGGCGAGGCCCTGACGGAGCTTTACCGCCTGACGGCCATGAGCGAGGCGGGCATCCAGCCGGACAAGGCCCAGGAGATCATGTCCGCCCAGGCCGCCTACGACGTGGAGAGCCTGGGGGTGGATCAGGGGCAGAACTTCTTCTACACCTATGTGATGATCTTCGCCCTGTACATGGTCATCCTGCTCTACGGGCAGATGGTGGCCACAAACGTGGCCTCGGAAAAAAGCTCCCGGGCTATGGAGCTTTTGGTGACCTCCGCCAAGCCCACATCCATGATGTTCGGCAAGGTGGCGGCCTCGTGCCTGGCGGGACTGGCCCAGCTGGTGTGCGTGTTCGGATCGGCGCTGCTGTTTTACAACATGAACCGGAGCTATATGGAGGACGGCGGGGTCCTCTCCCTGCTCTTCGACATGCCCCCCTCCCTGCTGGCGTATATGTTCTTATTCTTCATCCTGGGCTTCCTCGTCTACGCCTTCCTCTACGGGGCCATCGGCTCCACCGCCTCCAAGTTAGAGGACATCAACACCTCCGTCATGCCCGTCACCATGATCTTTATCGCGGGTTTTTTCGTGGTGGTGTTTGGCATGTCCAGCGGCAGTGTGGACAACCCCCTGATGGTGGCCTGCTCCTTCATCCCCTTTACCTCCCCGATGGCCATGTTCACCCGCATCGCCATGTCCCACCCGCCTGTGTGGGAGATCGCACTGTCCGTGGCCGTGCTGCTGGCCTCCTGCGCCGGTGTGGGCGTCCTGTCGGCCAAGATCTACCGGGTGGGCGTCCTGCTGTACGGCGCCAAGCCCAAGCTCCGGGACATCCTGAAGGCCGTGAGGGAGGCGTAAACCCCCGGCCTTTTGAAAAAGCCGTTGCGGCGGCGCGTTTCCTGCTTAAAACGGGCTGCCAGGCGCAGATCTCATTGACGGTGAATCGGTTTTCCGCGGATGACGCCGACCGGATCAGCCGCCTGATAGGCGAAAGAAACGTGGATAGGGTGGACATTTTCGGATGTCCACCCTTTTTATGATAGAAGATAGGAAGGTATATAGAAGACCGGCATAACGCAGAGCCGGGATCCCTCGTGGCGGCGGTTCCTTGCGGGCGGATTTTTTTGGCGGCTTGTCATATCCCCGGGTGCTGTCCCATACAATCTTGTAGACCGCGGATTAAAGCTTACCGGATAGGGGGAACAAGCGTGGAAAACGAAAGCCTGTATGAGGACATTGCCCTGAGGACGGGCGGGGATATATATCTGGGAGTGGTTGGCCCCGTGAGGACGGGAAAATCCACCTTTATCAAGAGGTTCATGGAGACGGTGGTTCTGCCGCGGATGGACAACGTGTACACACGGGAGCGGGCCAGGGACGAACTGCCCCAGTCCGGCTCCGGCAGGACGATCATGACGGCGGAACCTAAGTTTGTACCGGAGGAGGCGGCGCATCTCCAGCTGGAGGACGGGCCGGACATCTCGGTGCGCCTGGTGGACTGCGTGGGCTACATGGTGGAGGGCGCCCTTGGCGACACGGAGAACGGGGCGGAACGGATGGTGACCACCCCCTGGTTCCAGGAGGAGATCCCCATGCGGCGGGCCGCGGAGATCGGCACCCGGAAGGTGATCGAGGAACACTCCACCATCGGCGTGGCGGTGACGACCGACGGCTCGGTGACGGAGCTGCCCCGTGGGGCCTACGAGGAGGCGGAGGCCCGGGTCGTGGGGGAGCTGAAGGAGCTGGGAAAGCCCTTTATCCTTCTGCTGAACTGCGCGGATCCCGGATCTGACGAGGCCCAGGCCCTGCGGGACACCCTGGCGGAGAGATACGGGTGCGAGGTGATGGCCGTCAACTGTATGACGCTGACGGCGGAGGACATCAAGGACATCCTGAAGGCCATCCTCCGGCAGTTTCCGGTGGCGGAGATCGGCGTCTGGCTCCCGGCGTGGCTGGGGGCGCTGGGAAGGGATAACCCCATCCGGGAGGAGATTTTCTCCGCCCTGCGCCAGGGCGGGGAAAACACCCGGCTCATCCGTGACCTGGACACCCTGGTGGAGATGCTGGCCGCCTGCGACAAGGTGAGCGGGGCAGCCCTCCGGGCGGTGGATATGGGCACGGGGACGGCGGAGATCGCCCTGGAGCTGCCCCGGCGGCTCTTCTACGAGACGGTGGGGGAGCTGTCCGGCTTCACCATCGGGGACGACGGGGACCTGGTAAAGCTCCTGGAGGAACTCAGCGCCGTGAAAAGGGAGTACGACCGGGTGGCGGAGGCCCTGCGGGACGTGCGGGAGCGCGGATACGGCGTGGTGATGCCGGACATCTCGGAGCTGAAGCTCCAGGAGCCGGAGATCGTGAAGAAGGCGGGAAAATATTCGGTGAGACTGAAGGCCAACGCCCCCAGCATCCACATGATCTGCGTGGATACGGAGACAGAGGTCTCCCCCGCCGTGGGAGGGGAGAAGTCCGGCGAGGACGTGATCAACTTCCTGCTCCAGGAATTTGAAGGGGACACGGGAAAGATATGGGAGTCCAACCTCTTCGGGAAATCCCTCCATCAGATTGCGGCGGAGGGACTACAGACAAAGATCCGCAAAATGCCCCCGGAGGCCCAGACAAAGCTGCGGAACACGGTGACAAGGATCATCAACGACGGCGCCAACGGCCTGATCTGTATCATTCTGTAAAAGCGCGCCCACGGGTAAAGCGGCTCCCCGCAGACAAACCCATATTTTACCTTGGAATTGAGGGGTTACGGGTCGGGGGATTGTCCTGTGTTCGGAGGTCTTTACCCGGCGTTACAGAGGGACGGTTCTTTAGTCCCACCTGCGGTGGTACAAAAAACCGTCCCTCAGTCCCGCCTTTTACGAAGGAACATCCCGTCTCTTGAGGAGGTGGGACAAAGGGGACGGTTTCTTTGTACCACCAGTGCGCACACTGGTGTGACTAAGGAACCGTCCCCGTGTCACACCGGATCCCCGTAGCTGAATCCCCTCATTCAAATATTTTTTGCGGGGCTTTGCCTCGCAAAAAATCCCTCTTGCCGCGCAAGTGTCCAGTCCGCAGACTGGTCGCGCAGCGCGGCAGCAGAAAGACCCGGCGTGAATTCCGCAGAATTCACGCCGGGTCTTTCGCACACCCCCTTGGCAGAAAAAGGATTTTTGGTTCTCGTCAGAGAACCCATAATCCTTTTTCGCCAGTTATATTGCTTTACCCCCCGTCCTGTGTTAAAATAACTCTATCATTCTTCGCCTGGGAGGGATCTGCGTGCCCGGAACAGTCATCGGAATATTGGCCCATGTGGACGCCGGGAAGACCACGCTCTCCGAGGCGATGCTCTACCTTGCGGGGAGCATCCGGAAGCTGGGCCGGGTGGATCACGCCGACGCCTTTCTGGACAACTTCGCGCTGGAGCGGGAGCGGGGGATCACCATATTCGCCAAGCAGGCGCTGCTGACCCTGGGGGAGCGGTCTGCCACGCTTCTGGACACCCCGGGGCATGTGGATTTCTCCGCGGAGACGGAGCGGACGCTGGACGTTTTGGACTGCGCGATCCTTGTCGTGTCCGCGCCGGAGGGGATCCAGAGCCACACCCGCACGCTGTGGAAGCTCCTGCGGGACCGGAACGTGCCCACGGCGCTGTTTATCAACAAGACGGATCTCCCCGGCTGGGACAAGGAGAAGCTGATGGGCCAGCTGGCGTCCCAGCTGGGGGACGGCTTCTTCGACCCCGCCGGATTTGACCCGGAGGCCCTGGCGCTGTGCGACGAGGAGCTTTTAGAGGAGCTTTTGGCCCGGGGGAAGCTGTCTGATCAGGCAGTCACCGGGGCCTTCCGAAGGGGCCGGGTGTACCCCTGCTGGTGCGGGGCGGCCCTGAAGTTAGAGGGGGTCCGGGAGCTGATGGAGGGGCTGGAGCGCTTCGCCCCGGAAAGCCCCGCCGGCCCGGAATTTGCCGCCCGGGTGTTCAAGATCTCCCGGGACGCGGAGGACAAGCGCCTCACCCATATGAAGATCACCGGCGGGGTCCTGCGGGTGCGGGACATCCTCTCCGGCCCGGACTGGGAGGAGAAGGTCACCCAGATCCGCCTGTACTCCGGGGCCAAATTCACCTCGGTGGATCAGGCCCTCCCCGGGGACGTGGTGGCCGTGACGGGCCTCAGCGCGACCTTTGCCGGACAGGGCCTGGGCGCCCAGGAGGACGGGCACACCCCGGCGCTGGAGCCGGTTTTGAACTACGCGATCCTCCTGCCGGAGGGGTGCGAGCAGACCAAGGCCCTGGCACAGCTCAGGCGCATAGGGGAGGAGAACCCGGAGCTTCACCTGGACTGGGACGAGAAAAGCCGCGGCCTGACGGCGCAGCTTATGGGTCAGGTGCAGCTGGAGGTATTGAAAAAGCTGGCCCATGACCGGTTCGGGCTGGACATCTCCTTTGGCCCCGGGGGCATCATCTACCGGGAGACCATCGCCGACAGGGTGGAGGGCGTGGGCCACTATGAGCCGCTGAGGCACTACGCCGAGGTCCACCTGATCCTGGAGCCGGGGGAGCGGGGGAGCGGTGTGGAGATCCGCTCCGCCGTGCCGGAGGACGTGCTGGCCAGGAACTGGCAGAGGCTGATCCTCACCCACCTCCACGAAAAACAGCACCTTGGCGTCCTCACCGGTTCCCCCATAACGGACATCCGGATCACCCTGGCGGCGGGGCGGGCGCATCTGAAGCACACCGAGGGCGGCGACTTCCGGGAGGCCACCTACCGGGCCGTGCGCCAGGGGTTGATGAGCGCCCGGAGCGTCCTGCTGGAGCCTTGGTACGACTTTAGAATAGAGCTTCCCCAGGGCAGCCTGGGCCGCGCCATGACGGATCTTCAGCGCATGGGCGCGGTGTTTGACCGGGCGGAGGACGGGGGAGAGCTTCCGGTACTCACCGGCTCCGGGCCTGTCTCGGCGCTGAGGGAGTACCCGGCGGAGGTGACGGCCTACACCAGGGGCGCCGGCCGGGTGAGCTTTGTGTTCCACGGCTACGAGCCGTGCGCCGACCAGCAGGCCGTGGTGGACGCCGTGGGCTACGACCCGGAGGCGGATCTGGACAACCCCTGCGGCAGCGTCTTCTGCTCCCACGGGGTGGGCTATGCCGTGCCCTGGGATCAGGTGCCGGCGCGGATGCACCTGGAGAGCGTCCTTGCGCCCCCCAAGCCGCCGGATCCGGTGCGGGAGGCGGCGGCCAGATATGTGAAGCTGGCGGCCACGGACAAGGAGCTGATGGCCATCTTTGAGCGGACTTACGGCAGAATCAACCGAGGGGAGGAGGCCATGCGCCCCGCGCCCCGGGAACCGGCGTCCCAGCCCCGGGAGACGAGACGGCAAAAGCCGCCCCAGAAGGACGACCTGGAATTTGTCCTGGTGGACGGCTACAACATCATCTTCGCCTGGGAGGATCTGAAGGCCCTGGCGGCTAAGAGCCTGGACTCCGCCCGGGAGAGGCTGATCGAGAGGCTCCGCAATTACCAGGGCTTCCGCCAGTGCGCCGTGATCGTGGTGTTCGACGCCTACAAGGTGAAGAACAACCCCGGCTCGGTGGAGCATCTGGGGGGTCTGTCCGTGGTGTACACCAAGGAGGCCGAGACGGCGGATATGTACATCGAGCGGGCCACCTACGACCTGTCCAAGCGCCACAAGGTGCGCGTCGCCACCTCCGACGGCATGGAGCAGATGATCATCCTGGGAAACGGCGCCCTGCGCGTCCCCGCCGCCGCCTTTGAGGCGGAGGTCAAGGGCGTGGAGCGGGCTATTATGGAATACCTGAAAGAGCTGGCGGAGCTGGCGAAAAAGGAATAATGGCTCTCTGGCGAGAGCCATTATTCCTTTTTCTGCCAATAGGATGCGTGCGGAAAGGGCCGCTCGAATTCTGCGGAATTCGAGCGGCCCTTTCCTGCTGCCGCGCTGCGCGCACGGCCCAGAGGGCCGCACACTTGCGCGGCAAGAGGGATTTTTTCCAAGGCACATGTCCTTGGAAAAAATATTAGAATTGAGGGGTGCGGGTCGGGGTTTGTCCTGTGTTCGGAGGTCTTGACCCGGCGTTATGGATTGGGGGACGCGGGGCGGGGCACCTTTCGTTGTCTGGAGGCTTTCTCCCGGCGTTACAGAGGGACGGTTCTTTAGTCCCACCTGCGGTGTGACAAAAAAACCGTCCCTCAAGTCCCGCCTTTTTCGGGGGAACTTCCCGCCTTTTGAGGAGGTGGGACAGCGGGGAGGGTTACTTGTCACAGGGGCCCCACGCAATCACGATTGCGTGGGGAGAGGAGGAGCAAAGCCTGCGCCTGAGCCGTCACGCTGGCGTGGCGGCGAGGTTAAGCGGCTTTCGCGACGACGTGTCACACCGGCTTTGCGTAGACGTATCCTCCTTTGCCCCCGTGTCCCGCCGGCTTTACTTGGTGAGAGACATTAATTTTTTATGAACCCCTTGCATTTCCGGAGATTTGCCTGTATGCTTTAGATACAGCTGTCTGCTGCGCGGGCCGGCCGGTTCGCGCTTTTGCCCCTCCGGGATTTGGAGGGAGATACCGCCGGGAAAGGGGGACGGGGGATGCCCTGCTCATACGCCCACTACAAATTCGGTCAGGAGGTTCTCTCCGGCCTTACACGGGATATCCGTGACGCCATACTGCCCTTTAAGGAGCTTTACGATATCGGCCTCCACGGCCCGGACATCTTCTTCTACCACAACCCCATTCTCCCCGACCGGGTGACGCGGATTGGCCACGGCACCCACGACCTGTCGGGGCTGGAGGTGTTTTCCGGCGCGGCCCGGGTGGTGCGCGCCCACGGGGAGAGCGGGATGTACCTGGCCTACGCCTACGGGTATCTGTGCCACTTCGCCCTGGACTGCATGTGCCACGGGACGGTGAACAGCTTCTGCGCCCAGCAGGGCCTCAGTCACAACGAGATCGAGATGGAGTTTGACCGGGCGCTGACGGTGGCGGACGGCCTTGACCCCCTGCGCCACGACACCGCCGCCCACATCGTCCCCTCCCGCCGCAACGCCGCGGTGATCACCGCCTTCTACCCCGGAATCCAATTCCGGGACACGGCCAGGTCTTTGAAGGCCATGCCCTTCTGCCTCAGGACGCTTCTGGCGCCGGATCTGATCAAGCGCCGCGCCCTGCTGGCGGCCTTCCGGGCCGCCGGGAAATATAAGGAGATGGCGGGCCTCGTTATGAGCCTGGAGCCGAACCCCCTGTGCCGGGAGAGTTCCCGCCGCCTCACGGAGCTTTATAAGCTGGCCGTCCCCCTGGCCATCAAGCTCATCACGGAATTTCGCCCCACCTTCCAGGGCAAGCTGGAGCCGGACAGACACTACGGACTGAATTTCCTCTCCGAAAAGGTAAGCGACGAAGTAGAAACACAATAAACCTCAAAATCTCTCTTTCCCCTGGGAAAGAGAGATTTTATGGTTATTACCCCAATTCAATATTTTTTCCGGCGGCATGTACGTCGGAAAAAATCCCTCTTGCCGCGCAAGTGTGCGGCCCTACGGGCCGTGCGCGCAGCGCGGCAGCAGGAAAAGCCCCCTGGAATTCCGCAGAATTCCAGGGGGCCTTTCCGCACGCGTCTTAATTGGCATTGGAAGGCCGCAGGGGTTACGCAAAAGCTTGGATAGGCGCTAAAAGCTTCCGTGCCAGAAGACTCCTGCGGCCTTCCAAGCCAGCCTCACTCGCGTTCCTCGATCAGAGGCAGATAGTGCAGATACTTGCTCTCCAGAACGCACTTGGCCGGGGCGGAGGCGGCGGCCTTCTCCACCTCCTTGGTGGACTGCTGGACACTGGCGATGGTGCCGGCGCCGGCCACGCACCCGCCGGGACAGCCCATGCCCTCCAGCAGATAGCCGTTGTACTTCCCGGCCTTGGCCAGGGTCAGCATCTTCTTGCATTCCGCCAGGCCGTTGGCGTGGGCGACCTTGATCTCCCGGTCGGGGGCCAGAACCTTGGCGGCGTTGACCACGGCGTTGGCAACGCCCCCCGCCACGGCGAAGGCCCGCCCGTCGCCAGTGGCCTCGTTCAGGGGATCGGAGGGCAGCTCCGCCGGATCGATCTCTTTGGCGTCGAACATGCCCAGCACCTCCTCAAAGGTGAGGACGAAATCCACGTCGGAGCGGATCTCCTTCCTTGACGCCTCCAGCTTCTTGGCGGCGCACGGCCCGATAAAGCAGACCTTGCACCCGGGGTGATCCTTCTTGATCATCCGGCCGGTGAGTACCATAGGCGTCAGGGCCATCGAGATGTTGCCCGCCAGGGTTGGGAAGAGCTTTTTGGCCATCATCGTCCAGGCCGGGCAGCAGGAGGTGGCCATAAAGGGCCGCTCCTCCGGAACCTCCCGCAGGAAGTCCTGGGCCTCCTGGAGGGTGCAGATGTCCGCGCCGATGGAGACCTCCACCAGATCGGCAAAGCCCAGCGCCTTAAAGGCGGGGCGCATCTTGTCATAGCTCATGTGGGGGCCGAACTGGCCACAGAAGGCCGGGGCGATGGCCGCGTACACAGGCGTATCGCTCTTGATAGCCATGATGGTCTGATAGATCTGGCCCTTGTCCGCAATGGCGGCGAAGGGGCAGTTCACCAGGCACTGGCCGCAGGAGACGCACTTGGACTGGTCGATCTCCGCCCGGCCGTAGGAGTCGGTTTTAATGGCGCCCATGCCGCAGGCGGCGGCGCAGGGGCGCTCCTGCTTGATGATGGCGTGGTAGGAGCAGGCGTCGGCGCACCGTCCGCATTTGACGCACAGATGCTCGTCAATGACGCTCCTGCCGTTCACCATAGAGATGGCGTTCCGGGGGCAGACCTCCAGACACGGATGCTCAAAGCACCCCTGACAGGCGTTTGTCACCAGAACCTGCTTCTCCGGGCACTTGTTGCAGGCAAATTTGATCACGTTCACCAGGGGCGGGGTGTAGTACTTCTCCGCGATGGCGCTCTCGTCCACGCCCTCGTTCAGCTCCACCTGCTCGGCCACGTTGCGGATGGGCAGGCCCATCGCCAGACGCAGCCGCTCGCCCACAATGGCGCGCTCAAGGAAGATGCTGTCCCGGTATGTAGCAACCTCGCCGGGGATGATCTTGTAGGGCAGGCGGACGATCTCCCGGGAGATGTCCCCGCCCTCGTAGGCGACACGGGCGATCTCGGTAAAAATCTTGTGACGGATCTTTGTCTTGTTGGATTCAAGTCCTCTCATGACGCGCCTCCTTGTGTGTGATTTTGCATGGATAAGATTATTTTAGCATACAAATTAAGGATTTCAAGTGCCAATTCGTCCCCGGAGAGGGAAATTTCACGGCTTTTTCTCCCCTGCGGGAGAGTTTCCTTCTATCAGGAGGGGCCGCTGCCCTTTTTTACCCAGGGAACGCGCCCCGGGGGCAGGGGGGACTCGTAGAACCGGGCCGTCTCGTCCCGGTGTGTGCCCTCCCACGGGTCATACCCCAGGGGGGAGATGTGGGGGCCGATCTCACAGTCGATGAAGGAGCAGAGACCGTAGTCCCGCCAGGGCCTGGCCAGGAAGACGCTGCCGTCCTCCACCCCCTCTTCCCGGGTGAAGCGGCAGTTTTGAAAGACGAACCCCTCCGTCTGCTCCCTGGAGTGGGAGGGGGCCGCCGCGTAGCCGCGCTTTCTGGCATCGGGCAGGGAGCGGATCTCACAGCTGCGAAAGACGGCCGCCCCGGAGCCGAAGATAAAGTCCACCGTCCCCTCGATCAGGCAGTTTTCAAAGAGCTGCCGCCCCGGGGTGTCCCGGCGCAGGTCGTCGGAAAGAAAGCCCTCGTAGCGGTCAATGAGATCCGGCGGCAGGGGACCTGAAAACAGGGTGTCCTGAGTGGAGGTGAGGCGGCAGTTTTCCATCCGGAAATTGTCCCCGTACACCGTGAGGGCTACCTCCTGCCCCTTCCTTTCCGGGTGCCCGGCGTCGTTGACCACGGCCAGATCTCGCATGGTGACGCCGTCGGCGCACACCGCCAGCGTCCAGGTGCGGAAGGTCACATACTCCATCCCGGCCTCGTCGATTTTTTTGGCGTAATCGTCGTAGATCAGGACGGTTTTGTCCGCCCCCGCGCCAACGACCGTCAGGCCCGGCGTGGTTATTTTGCACTTTTGACGAAACGTCCCCTCCGGCAGGATCACCGTCTCCCCGGGGGCCGCGGAATCGAAGATTTTTTGCAGGTCACTGTCTGTTCTCACGGAAATCACCCCTCTCACCCCTCTCCGTTTGGGCATATTATATCGATTTTTTTTCACAAAGACATCAAATTTTGTTAAAAAATCTGTTTTGTGTATAAAAAGGCGTGTTTTGTCCATATACATAAAAACCGCCAGCATGTATAATAATAAGCAAAATAAAGGCCCGGTTGTAGATAAATTGCACAAAAAACAAGGGCATGTTTTAGCGATAATAACCTTTCTCAGCCCATTATCCCGAAAAAAAGCGGGATTTTGGGTTGATTTAAGTGCGTAAGAGGCACTTTTTGGAGGCAATGATGGAAAGACGGAGAACCTTAGGGCAATATCGCGCCATTGATCTTGTGATATTTGCGCTTCTTCTCGCGTTTTTTGAGGGGCTGATCCTCCGGGCCGTGACGGATTGGTTCCCCAATGAGCTGTACACGGTGTCCCTGGCGGCGCCCATTGTCAGCATCGTCTATATGCGCTGGGGCCCCTGGGGGATCCTGCACGCGGCCCTGGCCGGTTTCGTCTTCTGCCTGTTTTCCGGAGCGAACGGAGAGCAGTACATTATATATTGCTGCGGGAACATCTTTTCTGCCCTGTCCCTTACGCTGCTCTATGGGGTGGGGAAGGAGAGAGTCAGAACGGGCAAATGGCTCGGTCTGCTGTTTCCTGTTCTGGTGCAGTTCCTGATGCACGGCGGGAGAGCTTTGACGGCGCTTGTCCTGGGGGCGCCGTTGGGGAGTGTGGCGGATTTCTTCCTGATGGACAGTCTGTCATACGTTTTTACCCTGGTGATCGCGTGGATCGTCAGAAGGCTGGATGGCGTCTACGAGGATCAAAAACATTACCTTCTTCGCCTTAACTCGGAGAAGGAAAAAAAGGAGGTAAAAAATGAAAGTTAGAGCAGCGGATTTCCTCGTGTACGATCAGGGCTCTGGCGTATACAGAGAAAATCCGGAACAAGCCGTCCGTGACGACGTGGAGAAGCATTACTGGCTCCATGTTGTCCGAGCGATAGCCAAGGACTGGCGTCTGTATCTGATGCTCGTCCCGATGCTCCTGGTATTCCTGTTCTGGCGGTACTTCCCGATGTATGAGCTCTTAAGCTGCTTTAAGGTAGATAACGTCACCCTTGACGTCTCTGAGCAGCTTTTCTCAGGATTCTCGTACTTCAAGAGACTGCTGTTCGGCGGAGACTCCCTCTCCACGGACTTCTGGCGGGCGCTGAGGAACACCTTCATCACCAGCTTCTATGGACTGTGCTTCGGCTTCCCGATGCCCATAATCCTGGCGCTGTTCTTCAACGAGGTCAGATCCAACGCGGCCAGAAGCGTCTACCAGGTGCTTACATACCTGCCCAAGTTCATGTCCACCGTTATCATGACGTCCCTTGTGACGATGCTCGTCAAACAGGGCGGCACCACCACCAACATGGGCATTATCAGCCAGGGGCTTGTGAAGCTGGGCGTCATCTCGCAGGAGGTCGGCTACGCCGGACTTCTGAACAACCCCGCGTATTTCCGCACGCTGTACCAGATCAGCGGCATCTGGGAGGGCGCGGGCTATGATAGCATCGTGTTCTTCTCGGCTATCATCGCCATCTCTCCCACCAGCTATGAGGCCGCGCAGATCGACGGCGCCAACAAGTGGGCGCAGATGCGCTATGTGGTTCTCCCCAGCATCCTGTCCACCATCGTCATCATGCTCATCACCCGTATCGGCTCCCTGCTGAACGTGGGCTATGAGAAGGTCATGCTTCTCTACAACGACAAGACGTGGGTCACGGCGGACGTGGTCTCCACCTTCGCCCAGCGCAACGGTCTTGAAGGCGCCGGCAACAAGGGAATAGCCGCGGCGGCGGAGATGATGAACAACGTCATCGGTATGCTGCTGGTCATAGGCTCCAACACCATTGCCCGCAAGGCAACCAACACGTCGCTGTACTAATAGGAGGGTGCCATGAAAAGAAAGCTTGAAATTACCGAGCTGATCTTCAAAGTCATCAGCTACACCCTTCTGACCATCTTCGCGCTGTGCTGCCTGTATCCGTTTGTCTACGCCGTCTCCGCCGCCATCAGCGGCTACGAGCCGGTCGCCAACAGCGAGATCGTGCTGCTGCCGAAGGATCTGCAGTTTGATGCGTTCAAGTCCATGTTTACCAACAACATGTTCTGGACGTCCTACTCCAACACCCTGTTCATTACGCTCTACGGTACTCTGTGGGCCATGTTCACCGCCATCCTGGGCGCCTACGCGCTCTCGAAGAAGAGGCTCCTCTTCCGGAAGTTCTTCAACTTCTTCCTGGTGTTCACCATGTGGTTCTCCGCCGGTATCGTACCGCAGTACTTAAACTACCTGGCCACCCGCGATGTCTTCAACAAGATGGGCATCATGGACGACAAGTGGCTGGTGGTCATCGCGATGGGCATGGCGGCCATGAATATCATCCTCCTCAGGAACGCCTTTGAGGGCGTCCCCTCCGAGATCGAGGAGGCGGCTATCGTGGACGGCGCCACAGAGATGCAGGTGTTGACCAATGTTTATCTGCCCATGAGCAAGTCTACCATCGCCACGGTGACGCTGTTCTTCGCCATCTCCCGTTGGAACGGCTACTTCTGGGCGCGCCAGATGATGAGCAACTCCCACGAGCATCCGCTCCAGGTTTTCATCCGGCTGAGGCTTGAGGAGTACACCAACCCCGATTCCATCACGGGCTGGGAGCTGAATCACTCCTACACCCCGGACTCCGCTATCTACGCGCTGGTGGTTTGCTCCATCATCCCCATTCTGATCATTTACCCCTTCATCCAGAAATACTTTGCCAAGGGCGTCAACGTCGGCGGCGTGAAGGAGTAAGGATCCCCCTTCTTCCATTCGTTTATGCCGGGCCTGTCCCGGGATAATACAAACACATCTTTTAGGAGGAAAAAACAGTGAAAAAGCTCAACAAGATATTGGCAATCGTTCTCGCGTTTGTCATGATCGCGGCGCTCCTGGCCAGCTGCGGCCCGGATCTGCCCGGCAATAATGACGACAATCCCCCCGTTGACGACAATCCCCCCGTTGACGACAATCCGCCGAAGGGCGACGACGATCCGTCCGACAATCCGGACGACAATCCCCCCGTGGAGCAGAAGACCGTCTCCGAGATGTATCCCCATGACGGCTCTGTCGTTCTGAACATGGCCACCGGCTATGACAAGCCCAACACCGGTATGGCTTTCGATGCCGACACCATCACCGAGAACGACGCGAAGGACGGCACCGAGGACGGCGCTGTCACCCTCTCCAACGGCGTTTCCTACCGCGCCGGCGACCTGAAGCCGACCTGGGCTGAGATGGAGAACCGTCTTGGCATCAAGTTCAACAGCGTTTGGACCGGTGCCGGCTCCGCTTCCAAGGAGTGGGATTACTGGAAAGAGCAGCTCCAGCAGGTTGACATGGTCTCCGGCTCCGCCACCACCCTGTCCGCCGCCGGTGTTGCCGGCCAGCTGGTCAACATCGCTGACTATCTGGACATGATGCCCCACTTCAAGGCGTTCCTGGATGCCAACCCCATCGTTAAGATGACCATCACCGGCGACACCACCACCGGCGCTATCTACATCAGCCCCTACTTCGACGGTGTCAACGATATCGAGCGTATGCCCCTTATGCGTACCGACTGGGTGGAGAAGCTCCTGAACGGCGAAGGCAAGTTTGAGGCCGCCGGCGCCGACAAGACCGCTACCCCCGTGTACACCCCGTTCATGCCCACCGAGGGCAAGGTTGATATCGACGTCGTCAAGGCCGACGGCTCCGGCGTTGAGACCATCTCCAAGGACTACAGCAAGTACGGCAACATCGTGGCCAAGATGAACGAGGTCGGTTCCATGAGCGGCGTGGACGCCGTCAACATGCTCCGCGACTACATTGACGCCACCTATGACGGATACTATGGCACCAACCGCGCTGACCTGTTCATTGGCCAGAACGCCGCTTGGGACGTGGACGAGCTTGTCGCCCTCCTGCGCTGCGTCACCTCCAACTCCGCTACCCTGAATGCCGACGGCAAGCAGGTCTACGGCATCTTCTCCCGTGAGGACAGCAACACCCAGCGCCGTGTTGATATGTTCCGTCTGGCCGGCACCCTCTTCGGTGTCCGCGGCCTTGAGTCCCGTAAGGATTACCTCTATGTGGGCAACGACGGCGAGCTTCATGACGCCCGTCTGGAGCAGGCCACCTACGAGGCCCTTTCCAAGATGCACGACATGGCCTCTGAGGGCCTGATCGCCAAGTCCTTCCTGGAGCATCAGGAGGAGAAGACCGAGTCCCTTCTGAAGAACGACATCGGCTTCATGCACTACGACTACAACCAGACCCAGACCATCTACAACGAGTCCGCCCTTGATAAGGCCGCCGGCGAGAAGTACATGGCCGTTATGGTCCCCGTGTCCCGTTGGAACGACGGCACCGGCGAGAAGTACATGCGGTTCACCGAGTCCTGGCGTTCCGTGAAGACCGACGCCTGGGCCATCTCCAAGGCCGGTATCGGCAACGACGAGAACAAGCTGTACGCGTGCCTGGCCCTCATCGACTACGCCTACGACAAGGAAGGCCAGATCCTCCTGTCCTACGGCCCCGATCAGTTCATCAAGCACGACGCCGACGGCAATGTTGTCAACTTCTCCTTCAACGGCGAGGATTGGCCCGAGATCTCCGACGGCTGCCGTGAGGATCTGAACAACCTGATGGCCGGCAACTACACCAACTTCGGCCGCCGCATCATGGGCTCCACCATGAGCTTCCTGAAGACCCAGTCCTTCGAGTTCCAGTGCACGGTTGAGGCCGGACGCGAGGGTGCCGGGAGGATCTCCACCGCTATTGCCCTGGGCACCATCAAGCATCCCGAGCTTGCTCTCACCGAGAACCCCTGGTACACCTCCGTTCCCACCCTGCTGCCTCTTGATGAAGGCCAGACCACGATCGTCAACGGCTTCACTGAGCTGTCCGGCAGCGGCGGAAAGTTCGGCACTTCCTCCAGCTCTCCTGAGAACACCCTGTGCGACATCATTGTCAACGGCTTCACCACCGATGCCAACCTGAACAGCCCCGCCGCCGCGGCCGCCTATGTGGCTGGCGCCTGGAACGGCGACTCCTATCTGGCCATCCAGAACGAGGCTTGGCATCTTGCCACCGGCAAATAATTTGACCGGATCATCCGCAGCAGCGATCCCCTTAATCAATCTAAACGGATTTGCCGCTCAGTCCCGCGGGCTTATCCCGCGGGACGGCCGGCAACTTCCCTAAGAGGAGGTTGTCATGTATAAAACGCAGTTAAAGCTCCAGAAAATCGTGTGCTTCCTGTGTATTGCCGCGGCGGTAGTGATGTTCCTGTATTCCCTCGGGATCATGACGGATCTGTATGACGCGCTGTATCCCGGCGTCGTCACCCAGGTCGTTGAGGATCCCGCCGCGCCCAGCGGTCATCGGATCGAGGTTCGATCCGAGAGGGTCGAGGGCGCCAGAATGTATATCGATATGCAGTCGTTCAACCAGTATCTGGTTAAATACGCCATTGTTTACATTATTCTGGCGGCTCTGCTTTTTGTCACCAACACCGCCACCCGCAGAAAGTATTACATCAGCAACTACATCTCCATCGGCCTGTTTACCGCGGCCAGCATCTATATCCCCATTTGGTCGCAGCCCTACCTTGCCTATTACAAGGCTGCCTTCCAGGCCATCGATAAAGAGGCCCTGCTCAAGCTCTCTCAGACGTACAAGTCCACCTACACGGAGTCCACGCTGTGGTTCGATCTGAACTATGCGGTGTTCGCCATTATGATCGTGGCGGCCATTGCCCTTGTGGCCTGCTGTGTGTGGAAGCTGGTCCTGATGAAGGAAGAGAAGAAGCTGATCGAGGACGGAAAGAAGGTGAAGGCATGAGCAAAATGACTCCTGAGGAGAAAACCATTCAGAGAGACCGGATGCGGTACATCAAAAACTCCGCCTGCGCCAATCTCTGCTATCTGGCTCTTTTGTTCGATGTCTTCTACTTCGTTCTGATCTACCGTCAGGATGTGGGTACTTATTACTACAACATCCAGATCGGCGCCTCCGTCGTCTACAACCTGATCTTCATGCTGGCTGTCTTCCTGGCCTCCGAGGCTGTGAAGAACTATAAGAAGAACTATTCCGTCGTTCTTATCATAGCCGGCGTCATGCAGATCGTCAGGATGTTTGTGATCCCCATGCGGGCGCACAACGCCATGACGCTGGTGAACGCGGTGGAGACAAAGGTCATGACGGACAAGACGTTCATGCTGGCCATCATCTATCTGGCCGTATCCAGCGCCGCGCTTCTCTTCTCAGCTGTGCTGAATATCATCAGATGCTCCGCTCTTGAGGCGCACGTCAAGTCCCTCGAGAGTCATCAGGCGTAAGGAGGCGAAGATATGGCTGAATTAAGCTTGCAGCATATTGACAAAATATACGATAACAATGTTCAGGCTGTCTTCGACTTCAACCTTGACGTTAAGGACGGCGAGCTGATCGTCCTTGTCGGCCCCTCCGGCTGTGGAAAGTCCACCACCCTGCGCATGGTCGCCGGCCTTGAGGATATCTCAAACGGCCACCTGCTGCTGGACGGCAAGGACATCACCCAGACCCCGGCCAAGGACAGGGACATGGCTATGGTGTTCCAGAACTACGCTCTGTACGGACACATGACCATCTATGAGAACATGGCGTTCTCCCTTACCCTGCGTAAGGAAAACCCCAACGTCATCCACAAGAAGGTTCTGGCTGCCGCCGAGATCCTGGGCCTCACCAGCCAGCTGAACAAAAAGCCCGCGCAGCTGTCCGGCGGACAGAGACAGCGCGTGGCTATGGGACGCTCCATCGTCCGGAACCCCAAGGTGTTCCTGTTCGACGAGCCTCTCTCCAACCTGGACGCCAAGCTCCGCGGCGCCACGCGCCGTGAGATCCTGCTTCTGCACAAGAGGCTCCAGGCCACCATGCTCTACGTCACCCACGACCAGACCGAGGCTCTGACCCTTGCCGACAGGATCGTCTGCATGTCAATGGGCCATGTCCAGCAGGTGGGCACGCCCTTGGAGCTGTACGACAGCCCCAACAACGTGTTCGTGGCCAGCTTTATCGGCCTGCCGCCCATGAACTTCTACGATGTGAAGGTCTCCGGCGGTCAGCTCCTGGGCAACGGCTTCAAGGCCACCCTCACCGAGGAGGAGAAGAAGACTCTGGCCGCCTATGAGGGGAAGGATATCACCCTGGGCGTCCGTCCGGAGAACTTCACCGAGGGCAGCGACATCAAGGTCACCGTCACCAACAACGAGAACCTTGGCATGAACACCCTGGTTTACGGCTCCATCGGCAACACCGGCGTGAAGGTCACCGCCAAGCTCAAGGGCTGGAAGAATTACAAGGTCGGCGAAACCGCCTCCTTCTCCATTGCAAGGAAGCACTTCTTTGATAAGGAGACCACTAACGCGATAAGGGGGGATAAATGATGGCGAAAGAAAAGACGAAGGCCGCGGCCAAGAACCCCAATAAGGGCTTTGTCCACGGCGTCAAGGAGATCTGCAGAAAATTCATCGTCACTCTGAAACGCCGTCCCCAGCTGATCCCGCTGGTGGTGTATATCGTCGCGTTCATCATCTACTCCTTTAACCTGACGGACATTTCCGATACCACCGCCCTTCTTCAGGGCAAGAACATGGGCCTGTCCGTGTTCGCGGTGATGCTGTTCTCCATGCTGTCCATCCTGTGCTTTATGAATGCGTTCCCGTACCGGAAGAAGAAGAACGTGCCCATGATGATCATCATGTTCGTTATGATCGCCATTATGATCTTCTGCGACGTGTTCTACCTCAGGGGGATCACCACCATTCTCAGCACTGAGGCCGGCGCCAGCATTGACCTGACAAATGAGAAAAACTACTGTATCACCTACGCCCAGTATTACATCCAGCAGCACATCATCGTGCTGGCTGTGGGCGTGGTTCTCACCCTGCTCCTGCCGGTGTACTCCAAGCTGATCCGGAAGATCAACACCAATGTTGTGGTGGAGGGCAACGGCGAGATGGGCGCCATCGACATCGCCAACGATTAAGCAAACGCGGGGGCGCATTTACGCCTCCGGACCGCTGGGAGGCCCGGAATTCGAGCCTCCCATTCGGCAAAAGGAGCGGCTATGGCCAAAAAGGATAAAAAATCCGCGCCGGAGCGGGAGACCTATAAGGCGTCGGATTACTACAATCTGAAGACCAAGGCCGTCAAGGACTTGGTGGAGGCGAACGAGTCCAACTCGCCCCAAGTCTCGGAAAAGGAGATCCGCAAGTATAAATCGGGGGTAAAATTCCGCATCCCCGACATGGTAAAGATCGTCTTTATCAAGTGGTGGTTCGCCGCCTCTATTTGCTTCTTCTTCCTCTGGGGACTGGGGACGTATGTGTCCAGTATGCTTGACCTCATCTTCATCACGGGCATCGTGCTGGGCATGGTCACGGACATCCTGACCAACAACGCCCTCCGGTTTTTTGAGCCGGAGCCGGGCGCCTGGTCAAAATGGCTGATGTTTTACAAAAAGCGTTACGCCACGTTTCCGCTGAACATCCTTTACTCCTTTGTGCTGATGTTTTTCGTCTATTCCTTTTACAGGATCGTAAATGTGCTGGCCATCCAGATCCAGGGGCTTGATGAGTCCACCATCGTTTTGGCTGTGGAGCCTATCCTTTTCGGACTGCTCTACATGGGCTTTGATATGCTGGCTCTGGTGATGCGCAACACCTTCAGGAACATTGTGGCTGACGCAAGGAAGCCCGGCAGATGAGGATTACGGCATGATCAACATCTTATTTTGCGGAAGCACCTCCGCCTGCTTTGAGATCGCGGGGACAACGGCGCACTACGCCGCCGGCCCCTACGAGGTACTTGTGGACGGCCAGGTGCTGTACCGCGGGGATACAAACGTCTTCTCCCTTTTCGGACTGACGCCGGAGACCGGCTATGTGGCCAAGCTCCGGTATGAGTCCGGCGAGAGGGACGAGATCAGCTTTACCACCGGGCGGGAGGCCTGCGCCATGAGCGTCAGGGACTTCGGTGCGGTGGGGGACGGCGTCCATGAGGACACCGGCTCCATCCAGGCGGCCATCAACGCCCTGCCTGAGGGCGGGAGGCTCGTCTTCCCGGAGGGGACGTATCTGTCGCTGCCCTTGTCCCTGAAGAGTCACATCGTCCTGGAATTTAAGAGCGGAGCCACTCTCCTCGGCTCCACGGACAGGGAGCGGTACCCCATCATCACGGGCATCGCCAAGGACGAGGTCACGGGCCGCGAGATCCCTCTCGCCGCCTTTGAGGGCCTGGAGAGGCCGTCCTATCAGTCCCTGCTCTACGCCTCCCACTGTGAGGACATCACCATCGTCGGGCCGGGCGTCGTGGACGGCAACGGTCAGAACGGCGACTGGTGGAGGGATTTTGACACCTTCCCCGCCGCCAGACCCCGTGTGCTGTTTGTGAACCGGTGCGAAAACGTGATCCTCCACGGCATTACCGTGAAGAACGGGCCAACGTGGCATCTTCACCCGTTCTTTTCCAAAAATGTCTCCGTGCTGGACTGCTTTATCACCGCCCCCAAGGTCAGCCCCAACACCGACGGCTGCAACCCGGAGAGCTGTGATACAGTCAATATCATCGGCTGTAAATTCTCGGTCGGTGATGACTGTATAGCGATCAAATCCGGCAAGATCGAGATGGCCCTCAAGTACAAGGCCCCCGCCGACCACTACACCATCCGCAACTGCCTTATGGAGTTCGGACACGGGGCGGTGACTCTTGGAAGTGAGGCATCCGCCGGCGTAACGAACCTGGCGGTCACCCAGTGCCTGTTCCACGCCACGGACAGGGGACTTCGTATCAAGTCCCGCCGTGGCCGGGGGAAGGACAGCGTCATCAACAACGTCCTCTTTGAAAATATCCGGATGGACAAGGTGCTGACGCCCATTGTCATCAATCTGTGGTACAACTGCTGTGACCCGGACGCCCACGACGAGTATGTGTGGAGCCGGGAGAAGCTGCCCATTGACGACAGGACCCCGTATATGGGGGAGTTCACCTTCCGCAATATGGAGTGTACTGACGCCGAGGTCGCCGCCTGCTACATAGACGGTCTCACCGAGAGGCCGATCGAGAGCGTGACATTGGAGAATATCAACATCTCCTTTGCCAAAGACGCAAAGCCCGACGTACCCGCCATGCAGGAGTTCGCGCCCAAGCGGTGCCGAACCGGCCTCTACCTGGACAACGTCCGTGAGATCACCGTCAAAAACGTGAAGCTCACCGGCGTGGAGGGGGAGAAGCTCATCGCCCCGCACAGCGAGCGCGTCGTGACGGTTGGATTTGACGCTGACTGACAGTCAAACCGTTGTTTCCTGACCCTACAGCAAAAATCATGTGTAAGGAGACAAATCTATGTCATACTTGACCCTGAAAAACATCAACAAGATCTATCCCAACGGCTTCCATGCCGTCCACGATTTCAACCTGTCCATTGAAAAAGGGGAATTTATCGTCTTCGTCGGGCCTTCCGGCTGCGGTAAATCCACCACGCTGCGCATGATCGCCGGCCTTGAGGACATCTCCAACGGTGAGTTCCTCATCAACGGCGTCCGCGCCAACGAGATGGGTCCCCGTGAGCGTGAGATCGCTATGGTGTTCCAGAGCTACGCCCTCTATCCCCAGATGACCGTCTTTGACAACATCGCCTTCGGACTTACCCTCCAGGGCGTGGACGAGGATATCATCGAGGAGAAGGTCAAGAATACCGCCCGGATCCTGGGCCTGACGGATTACCTTGACCGGTATCCCAGGGCGCTCTCCGGCGGCCAGAGACAGCGTGTGGCCATAGGCCGCGCCATCATCCGCAAGGTGGGCGTGTTCCTCATGGACGAGCCTCTCTCCAACCTGGACGCCAAGCAGCGTGTCACCATGCGTTCCGAGATCGCCCAGATCCACCGGAACACCGGCGCCACCACCATCTACGTCACCCACGACCAGACTGAGGCCATGACCCTGGCCGACCGGATCGTGGTGATGAAGGACGGCTATGTCCAGCAGATCGGCACCCCCTATGATCTGTACTATGAGCCGGTAAACGTGTTCGTCGCCGGCTTCATCGGCGAGCCGCCCATGAACTTCATCCGCGGCACCGTGAAGGGCGGCAAGCTCGCCTTCGGCAAGAACCAGCTGGACATCACCAAGAAGCTGGGCGCCAAGTCCAAGAGCTATGAGGGCAAAGAGGTCGTCTTCGGCTTCCGCCCCGAGTCCATCGAGCTGGGCACCAAGGACAACGCCTATGTGATCCAGGCCGACGTGGAGCTTACGGAGATGCTGGGCGACAACACCAACGTCTACATCACCGCCGACGAGGATAAGGCTATCCTCAAGGTGGATCCCCACGACACACCGGCTGTGGACAGCACCATCACCTTCTCCATCCCCTACGAGAGCGTCTATCTCTTCGACGGGGAGACCGAGAAAGTCATAAAGTGAGAACCTCCGCTTGTCAAATAAGGCCTGCCCCATTTGACGAAGGAGAATGTGCGGAGAGACCCCACCGAATTTTCTGAAATTCGGCGGGGTCTTTCCTGTTGCCGCGCCGCCGGGAAAGGTCGAATTCAAGTTTTTATCTGGCCCGCAAACTCCCGGAGGCGAATGTCGCAAACTCCCGCAGGCGAAGGACTTGACTTTTCTTCCGCAGCGTGGTAAAATACGCCCAGATGCGCGCAGAAGCGTGCGTGTCCGGGCAGAAGCCCGGGTTTTTCACAGGGATGACGCATAGGGGATATCACGAAGGTATCAAGGCTCCCGGCAGGGGGCGGAGGTGCCTTTTCTTTTTTTGGGCACAGACGGAGGAACATATGGAAAAAACAAATTTGTCAAAACGAAACAGCCTTCTGCGGAAGACGGTGTACGCGGCGCTTTTCCTGGCGCTGGCGATGGTTCTGCCCTTCCTGACGGGGCAGATCCCGGAGATCGGCGCGGCCCTGAGTCCGCTGCACATCCCGGCCATTCTGTGCGGATTCGTGTGCGGCTGGCCCTGGGGTCTTGTGGTGGGTTTTCTCTCGCCCCTGATGCGCTCGCTGCTGTTCATCATGCCGCCTATGCATTCGGCCATCCCTATGGCCTTTGAGATAGGGACATACGGCGCCGTGTCGGGCCTTCTCTACCGGCTCCTCCCCGCCAAAAAGTGGGCCATCTATGTGTCCCTGGTGACGGCGATGACGGCGGGGCGCCTTGTCTGGGGCCTGGTGAGATTTGTCCTCGCCGGGCTGGAACACTCCACCTTCCCCTTCTCCGCCTTCCTGGCCGGGGCGGTGCTGGACGCCGTGCCGGGGATCATCCTCCACATCGTCCTGATCCCCCTGCTGGTCATGGCCTTTGAGCGGGCGCACATCATCGTAAGGGATTGAAAAGGAAGCTGTCCCTATTTTCCGAACCTCAGCTTGTCATCAATATTCTTTCCAAGGACATGTGCTGACAAAATCGCACGTCCCCTTTTGTCAAAAAGCCCGCCGGGCTTTTTCGACAGTAAAGTATCCGGGCCATGGGACCCGGATATTTTTGCGAAAAAATTCGTTAGGAGCCTTGACATTTGGGCATGACAAGCGTATATTCCTTAAGGAACCTAAAGAATTTGGAGGCGAAAAACGTGGAAGGCGAGGAATCGATCTCACTTCATGAGCTGTTTTTCCAGTGTTCAAACATTCTCTGCCGCCGGATCGGCGGAAATGCCAGCCGCAGGCGGATCATTGCCCTGCTCAACGAGCGAGGGGAGCTGACTCAGCGGGAGCTTCAGGAGGCCCTGGGGATCCAGGCCGGGAGCCTGAGCGAGCTGGTGAGCCGGATGGAGAAATACGGCGTGATCACCCGGGAGACGGACGAGACTGACCGCCGCCGGGTGGTGCTGCGGCTCACGGACGAGGGGAAAAAACGCGCCGCCGAGCCGCGCCCCATCGGGGACGACCGGCTTTTCGGGGCGCTAAGCCCGGAGGAGCGGGAACAGCTGCGGGCTATGCTGGAGAAGATCATAGACGCCCACGTCAGGTGGAAGAGGGAGAACGACATAAAATGAAGTTGATTTTCCGATATATGGGCCGGTACAAGAAATTTGTGTTCATCGCTATGGTGATGAAGCTGTGCGGCACTGTGGTGGAGCTGCTCCTGCCCACGATTTTCGAGTATATCATTGACAAGGTGGTGCCCCGGGGGGAGCTGCTGCCCGTGATCCTCTGGGGGCTGGGGATGTTCCTCACAGCGCTTGTCTGCCGGGAGCTGAATGTCCGGGCCAACAGGAGGGCCATCGACAACGCCCACCATGTGAGCTACGATGTGCGCCAGGATCTTTTCCGCAAGACGGTGAACCTGTCAGGAAATCAGTTTGACGCCTTCGGTCTGCCCAGCCTCATCTCCCGCATGACCTCCGACAGCTACAACGTCCAGTCGGCCGTCCAGCAGCTCCAGCTCATGTGCGTGCGCGCACCCATGATGCTGGTGGGCGGGATCCTGGTGTCCATGCTCATGGATCTGCGCCTCGCCCTCATCATGGTGGTGATGCTGCCGCTGCTGCTGATCATCATCCTGGGCGTCTCGGCCAAGGGCCTGCCCCTCTATGCCAAGGTTCAGGCCAAGCTCGACGCGGTGGTGCGGGTGATGCGGGAGAACATAACCGGCATCCGTGTGGTGAAGGCCCTGTCCAAGGCGGACTATGAGACCCGCCGCTTCGCCGCCGTCAACGAGGACATGACAAAAAGCGACATCACCGCCACCACGGTGATGGCCATTCCCGGGCCGTTTATGCAGATGTGCCTGAACATCGGCCTGGCCCTGGTGGTCATCATCGGCGCCCGCCGGGTGAACAACGGCAACATGGAGCCGGGCGTCATCCTGGCGTTTCTCACATACTTCAACATGGTGACGATGGGCATTATGGGCCTCTCCCGGATCTTTATGACCATGTCCCGGGCCTCCGCCAGCGCCAACAGGATCGACACGGTGATCTGCGCGGACACGGATCTCCACATTTTGATGCCCGAGGAGGCCAAAAAGCCCTCCGGGGAGGGCTTCATCCGGTTTGAGAACGTGGATTTCAGCTACGGCGCGGATTCCGCCGACAAGACGGGCTTTGTGGGGGAGACCAGGGAGAAAGCCCTGTCTGATATCTCCTTCACCCTGAAGCGGGGGGAGAGCCTGGGCATCATCGGCCCCACCGGATGCGGAAAGACCACCATTATCAACCTGCTGATGCGGTTTTATGACGCCTCCTCCGGCGGGATCTTTGTGGACGGCCGGGACGTGCGCTCCTACGAGAAGGACGAGCTGCGCCGGCGCTTCGGCACGGTGTTCCAGAACGACATGATCTTCCAGGACACCCTGCGGGAGAACATCACCTTCGGCCGGGAGGTGCCGGAGGATGACATCTTGCAGGCCGTCCGGGACGCCCAGGCCGCGGAGTTTGTGGCGGGTCTGCCTGACGGACTGGAACACGAGGCGGCCATTAAGGGCGCCAACCTCTCCGGCGGCCAGAAGCAGAGGATCTTTGTGGCCCGCGCCCTGGCGGCCAAGCCCGATATCCTGGTGCTGGATGACTCCTCCTCCGCCCTGGACTACAAGACGGACGCGGCCATGCGCAAGGCCATCGGCCAGGAATATGACGAGAGTACCATCATCATGATCGCCCAGCGGGTGTCCAGCGTTATGAACATGACCAGGATCCTGGTGCTGGACAACGGAAAGTGCATCGGCTACGGCACCCACGAGGAGCTGATGAAGACCTGCCGGACGTACCGGGAGACCTTCCAGGTACAGATGGGCGAGATCGCGTGAGGGGAGGGGAATAAGATGCCGGGAAAAGGCGACAGGGGCGGAGAAAAACGCCGCCCGAAGGATACAAAGGGGACCCTGATCAGGATCATCAAATATCTGGCCGTGTATAAATGGGTGGTTTTAGGCCTTGTGGCGCTGGCGTTCCTCAGCAACCTGGGGAATCTGGCGGGGCCTAAGCTGGCCGGCGAGGCCATCGGGATCGTGGAAGAGGGCTTCAACCGGAACAGGGATACGGGGACCACCGGCAACGTGGATATGGCCGGGGTGACCTACTACGCGGTGCAGATGCTCATCTTCTATGTGGGCAGCTCGCTGCTCAGCTTCCTGGTGAGCATCGGTATGGCCCGCGTGGCGCGGAGGATCGCCAACCACATGCGCCGGGACGTGTTCCACAAGCTGATGGTCATGCCCGTGAGCTTTTTTGACAAGAACCAGGCTGGCGACATCATCTCCCGCGTCAGCTACGACGTGGATGTGGTGACCACCAGCCTGTCCTCCGACGTGGTGCAGATCATCACAAGCCTTGTCACCGTGGTGGGTAGCTTTGTGATGATGGTCATCATCTCCCCGCCGCTGCTGGCGTGCATGATCTTCACCATCCCCGTGTCCATCTGGTTCACCAGATACATGTCCAAAAAGACGCGGCCCCTGTACTCCAAGCGCAGCGCGGCCTACGGCACCATGAACGGCTTCGCCGAGGAGATGTTCTCCGGGCAGAAGACCATCCTGGCCTACGCCAACGAGGATCGGGTGACGGAGAATTTCAGCGCCATCAACCGCAGCGCCGCCGAGGCGTACAAAAATTCCGACAGCCTGGGCGTGACAATGGGGCCAACCATCGGCATGATCAACAACTTCGGCCTCTCCGCCATCGGCATGGGCGGCGCGGTGCTGTACCTTTTGAAGATCGTGGGCCTGACCCAGATCTCCAGCTTTGTGCTGTACTCCAGGAAGTTCTCCGGCCCCATCAACGAGATCTCCAACATCATCAACGAGATCTATTCCGCCCTGGCGGCGGCGGAGAGGGTGTTCCAATTCTTGGATGAGCCGGAGGAGCCTAAGGACGGCCCGGAGGCGGCGCGCCTCACCGACTGCAAGGGCGCCGTGAGCGTGGAGAACGTGAACTTCGGCTACACCCGGGACAAGATGATCTTGAAAAACGTGTCCCTGGACGCCCAACCCGGCCAGACCGTGGCCATCGTCGGCCCCACGGGGGCGGGGAAGACCACCATCATCAACCTGCTCATGCGGTTTTACGACGTGAACTCCGGCAGCATCAGCGTGGACGGGCGGGAGTCCAGGACATACACGATGGATTCCCTGCGCCGAAGCTACGCGATGGTGCTGCAGGACACCTGGGTCTTTAACGGGACGATCTTTGACAACATCGCCTACGGCAAGGAGAACGCCACCCAGGAGGAGGTGGTGGTTGCGGCCAAGGCGGCTATGATTCACAGCTACATCATGCGCCTGCCCGAGGGGTACAATACGGTGATCTCCGAGGACGGCGGCAACATCTCCAAGGGCCAGAAGCAGCTGCTCACCATCGCCCGGGCCATGCTCTACAACACCAGTATGCTGATTTTGGACGAGGCCACCTCCAACGTGGACACCACCACGGAGCGCCAGGTGCAAAAGGCCATCCGGGGCATCATGAAGGGCCGCACCAGCTTCGTCATCGCCCACAGGCTGTCCACCGTCCAGAACGCCGACCGGATCCTGGTCATCGACCACGGCGAGGTGGTGGAGCAGGGGACACATCAGGAGCTGATGGCCCTCCAGGGGTTCTATTACAAGCTTTACGCCAGCCAGTACGAATAAGGGAATGACTTTTGCCCCTGAAAGTCCGCAAGAAATGCAATGATTTTTTTCAAAACTATATGGCTTTTTTCGTCACCGTATGGTATAATGAGCATCCTTGCGAAAAGACGGGTTGCACGCGATTTCATTTTTTGGCGAGAGGTTTGACATGATATTCGGAAAGTACATAAATAAATACTACTTAAAGTACGGCCCGTTGCTGCTGCTGGGCCTTCTGGCCCTGGGCGTGGTGGACTACATGCAGCTGGTTGTGCCCCGCCTCTACCAGATGGTGGTCAACGGCATGAACGACGGCGTGGTCATGGTGGACGGGGTCCTGCGCACATTTGATATGACCTTCCTCCTGGATGAGATTTGCCTGCCCATGCTGGTGGTCGTGATCAGTATGGTGTTCGGCCGCTTCCTCTGGCGTATCTGCTTCTTCGGCTCCGCCATCTGGGTGGAGGCGGGGATCCGCAACACCATGTTCGACCACTGCAAGGATCTGAGCCAGCAGTTTTACCAGGTGAACAAGGTGGGCAATCTGATGAGCCTTTTCACCAACGACCTTGACACGGTGCAGGACTGCTACGGCAACGGCCTGCTTATGGCGGCGGACGCGCTGATGCTGGGGGCGCTGTCCATCTACCGGATGTGGCAGATGGACCATCTGCTCACCGGCCTCTCCCTGATCCCGATGGCCCTCCTGTTCGGCGCCAGCACCGTTGTGGGCCGGTACATGGAGAAGAAATGGGACATCCGCCAGGCGGCCTTTTCCAAGCTGTCCGATTTCTCCCAGGAGTCCTTCTCCGGCATCGCCGTCATCAAGGCCTTCGTCAAGGAGGCAAAGGAGCTGTGGGCGTTTAAGGAGCTGAACCGGGAGAACGAGAAGGCCAACGTGGACTTTACCCGGGCCTCCGTTCTCCTGCACATCCTGGTGACGCTGTTTGTGGAGTCCGTGGTCTGCGTGGTGCTGGGCTACGGCGGCTACCTCGTCCACAAGGACGTGTTCAACGCCGGTCAACTGGTGGAGTACATCGGCTACTTCAACGCCATTGTCTGGCCCATTATGGCCGTCTCCGAGCTTATCGACATGACAAGCCGGGGCAAGGCCTCCCTGAAGCGCATCTCCGAGCTTCTGGACGCCAAGCAGGACGTGGTGGACCGGGAGGGCGTCGCGGAGCTTACGGACGTGCGCGGCGCCATCACCTTTAAGGATCTGACCTTCCGCTATCCCGGCGGGGAGTATGACGTTCTGAAGGACGTGTCCTTCACCGTCAACGCCGGGGAGAGCGTGGGCATCGTGGGCCGCACGGGGGCGGGGAAGACCACCCTTGTGGATCTGATCCTGCGCACCTACAACGTGCCGGACGGCACGGTCTTTGTGGACGGGCACGACGTGAATACGGTGAAGATCCACGATGTCCGGGCCGCCTGCGCCTATGTGCCCCAGGACAACTTCCTGTTCTCCGACACCATCGCCAGGAACATCGCCTTTACAAACGGCCAGCCCGATATGGACAAGGTCACCGAGGCCGCCGTCCTGTCCGACGTGGACGGCAACATCCGGGAATTTACCGAGGGGTATGAGACCGTCCTGGGCGAGCGGGGCGTCACCGTCTCCGGCGGGCAGAAGCAGCGGATCTCCATTGCCCGCGCCCTGCTGAAGGACGCGCCCATCCTGATTTTGGACGACTCCGTATCCGCCGTGGATACAAGTACGGAAAAAACCATTCTGGACAATCTGGAGAGGACCCGCAAGGGCAAGACCACCATCCTCATCGCCCACCGCATCTCCACCATCGAGCGGATGGACAAGATCCTCTATCTGGAGGACGGGAAGCTCCTGGCTGTGGGGAGCCACGCCGAGCTTTGTGAGACGTGTCCGGAATATAAGCATATGGTGGACCTCCAGAAGCTGGAGGAGGAAGGAGGCGATCACAATGGGTGAGTTTACCCCCCTCTATATCGTGGGCGCCATTGTGGGCGTCTTCTCCGTGCTGTTCATCGCTGCCTACATAACCCTGAAGCGCAAAAAGGCCGCCGTCACCTTCGACCGGAACATGCCGGACGGGGAGATCATGGCCCGGATGCTGCCCTACGCCAAGCCCCACTGGAAGAGCTTTCTGGCGGTGCTGTTTATGATGATCGTGTCCATCGCCTACGACATCATCTCCCCCATCCTTGTGGGCGATATCGAGACGGTGATCAAGGACGACTTTGAGCTTCGGGAACTGTTCGTCCGGGTGGCGCTCTACGCCAGCATCCTGATCGTGTCCCTGGTCAGCACATATTTCCAGTCCATCATCCTGCAAAAGACGGGCCAGAAGATCCTGTCCGCCCTGCGCCAGGATCTGTTCACCCACATCGAGAGCCTCTCCCACAACCAGCTGAACCAGATCCCCGTGGGAAAGCTTGTGACCCGCGTCACCAACGACACAAACGCCATCTCCATGATGTTCACCAACATCCTGGTGAACATGATCCGCAACGTCTTCGTTATCGCCGGCGTCCTGGCGGCCATGCTCATTTTGAACCTGGAGCTTACGCTGATGGTGCTGTGCTTCATCCCGTTTTTGGTGCTGTTCACCGTCATCTTCCGCACCTTCACCCGCCGGGTTTTCCGCACGGTGAAGGATCGGACTACCGACATCAATACCTACCTCTCCGAGAACCTGTCCGGCATCAAGATCACCCAGATCTTCAACCGGGAGGACGCCAAGATGCAGGAGTTTTTGGAGAAATCCAACGGCCTGCGTGTGGCCCGGCGGAACATGACCCTGGTCTTCGGTATCTTCCGGCCAATGGTGTACATGCTGTACATCAGCTCCGTGCTGTGCCTTCTGTACCTGTGCGGGCGGGGGTATATCAGGAATACCGTCTTCCTGGGCCAGACCATCGAGAGCGGCACCCTGGTCACCTTCTACATGTATATCTCCAAATTCTTCAACCCCATCCAGACCCTGGCCGAGCAGTTTAACCAGCTGCAATCCGCCTTCGCCTCGGCGGAGAAGATCTACGCCATCTTCGACCTGGAGCCGGAGCTTACGGACGAGCCGGATGCCATTGAGCTGGATCACATCCAGGGCGACATCGAGTTCCGCGACGTGTGGTTCTCCTATGTCCCCGGGGAGTGGGTGCTGAAGGGCGTGAGCTTCCATGTGAAGCCCCGGGAGACCGTGGCCTTCGTGGGGGCCACAGGCTCCGGCAAGACCACCATCCTCAGCCTGATCTGCCGCAACTACGACATCCAGAAGGGCCAGATCCTCATTGACGGCATTGACATCCGCCACATCAAGATCGCCTCCCTCCGCCGCCACTTCGGCCAGATGCTCCAGGACGTGTTCCTGTTCTCCGGCACCATCCGCTCCAACATCGTCCTGCGGGAGGACTCCTTCACCGACGAGGAGATCTGGCAGGCCTGCCGGTACGTCAACGCCGACCACTTTATCAACCGCCTGGAGGGCGGCCTTGACGAGGTGGTCCGGGAGCGGGGCAACAACTTCTCCGCCGGCCAGCGCCAGCTTCTCTCCTTCGCCAGGACGATCCTCCACCGGCCGGAGGTGATGATCCTGGACGAGGCCACCGCCAACATCGACACGGAGACGGAGATCCTGATCCAGGACTCCCTGGAGAAGATGAAGAACATCGGCACCATGCTCATCGTGGCCCACCGGCTCAGTACCATCCAGCACTCGGACAACATTATCCTCCTCTCCCACGGCGTCATTCAGGAGCAGGGCACCCACCAGGAGCTGCTCCACCGGAAGGGGAGATACTACAAGCTCTACACCCTGCAGTTTGATGAACAGCAGAGGGCGCTGAAAAAGGCGTAAAGCTTAATCCTGCCGGAAAAAGGCCTTTGGCCTTTTCCCGACAAGGGGAAACTGCGGAGTTTTTGCAGGGCAAAGCCCCGCAAAAACTATTGATGTTAGGTTAAAAAAAGAGTCCCGTCCGTGAATCTCTCAGGATTCACGGACGGGACTTTTTTGGCCTTATTTGACCGGTATCATTTTATCCGCCAGAGACAGGGAGTGGTCGTCGTGGGCGGTGAGGATCACGGGGATATCGAGCCCCCGGAAGGCGTCCATGATCCTCCGGGCGGTGGGGGGATCCACGCCGGTGAACGGCTCATCCAGAAGCACAAGGCGCGACCTTCCGGCCCGGCCCAAGGCCCGGGCCAGGGCCACGCGGCGGCGCATCCCGCCGGACAGCTGCCGCGTCCCGGTGCCGCCCTCCCCCTCCAGACCCACGGCCCGGAGAAGGCCCTCCGCGTCCACGCCCCGGCCCAGCACCGCCCGGAGCTGGGCGGCGGCCGTCAGGCCCGGGAGGAGCCGGTCCTCCTGGAAGAGAATGGTTGTCCCGGCGGGGCCGGGGGCGTCGATCCGGCCGGAGTCCGGTTTTTCCAGCCCGGCCAGAAGGCGCAGAAGGGTGGTCTTTCCGCACCCGGAGGGGCCGGACAGGGCCGTGACCCCCGTGTCCGGGAGCGCCAGGCTGAAATCGTGAAAAATCACCTTTTCCCCGTAGGAGAAGGAGACGTGTTCAAGCTTCATCTGTCCCTCCCTTCCCCCTGAGCGCCCGGCGGACGACCCCCTCGATAATGAGGGACAACACCACAACTACGATAGTCCAGGCAAACAGGGAGGGGATCTCCAAATACAGCTTGGAGGTGTAGATCTGGGTCCCCACGGCCCGGCGGGGGTAGGCCAGCACCTCCGCGGCCACGCCGGATTTCCAGGCAAGGCCGATGGAGCTTAAAACCGCGCTCTTCAGATAGGGCAGGGCGGCGGGGAGACGGATATACCGGAACCTGCGCCACAGGCCCATCTCATAGGCGTCCGCCATCTCCAAAAGCTCCTCCGGGGGGCTGTTCAGCCCCGCCGAGGCGTCCTGCCACACCACGGGGAGAACCATCAGCGCGGCGATCAGCACCGGCAGCAGGGAGGAGCCAACCCACAGCAGGATCAGGACGATAAAGCTGGCCACCGGCGTGGCCCGGATCACCCGGATCGCCGGGGAGAGTACCGCCGAAGCGGCGGGGGACAGAAAGGTGAGCATGGCAAGCACGCACCCCGCCCCTACACCGAGTATGGTCCCCACTAAGATCCGCAGGAGCGTGGCGCCGGTGATCTGCCAGAAGGCGGCGGTGGGGAGAAGCTCCCAGAGCCGCCTTGCCACGGTCGCGGGGTAGGGGATAAAAAGCTCCTGGCGCACAAGACACGCCGCAAGCTGCCACAGCCCCAGCCAAAAAACGGCTGGGGCCAGGACTTTTATGACCTGTTTCCCCCGGGAGAGGGGAGGGGCTTTTTTGTTTTTCTCCGGCCCGCTCACGGCTTGGCCCAGTAGAAGGCCTCATCCGGCACAGCGCCGCCCACGGAGGCGGGATTGGCGTCGAAGAGTACCTGATAGTACGGCTCCAGGGTGGCCCTGATCTCCTCCGCCCCGGCCACAAAGGTCAGGCTGCAATCGGGGATGGCCCGCTTGGCAATGGCCGCCTTGGGGACGATGCCGTACTGCTCGCAGAGCTGAGCGGCGTGGTCGGGATCGGCCTTCACGGCCTCAATGGACTTCTCATATTCCTCCAAAAAGCGCACAACGGCGTCGGGATTGTTCTTGGCAAACTCCGCCCTCACGGCCACACAGCCCATCGTCAGCTGTCCGCCGGACTGGAGGGCGTCCCACTCCTTCGTCATATCCAGGGCGGAGCGCACATCCTGGTTCTGAATGAGTACGGCCGTGGCGGCGGGCACGGGGAGCATGGCAAGCTCGATCTCCCCGGCGGCCATCTTGGTCTGGATGACGGAGGCGTCGTCAAAGATCACGTTCACATCCGCGTCCGCCACCTCGTTGGTGGGGGTGCTGACGGTGAGACCGTTGGCGGTGAGGATGTGGGTGAGGACATACTCCGGATTGGCGCCCTGGCCGGCGGAGTAGATGGTCTTGCCCTTCAGATCCGCCACGGAGTGGACGCTGTCGCCCTTCTCCAGCACATAGAGGACGCCCAGGGTGTTGATGGCGATGATTTGGATCTGCCCCTCCGTCTTGTTGTACAGGGCGGCGGCCACGTTGGTGGCCACGGCGGCGATGTCGTAGTCGCCGTTGATCAGCCCGGCCTGGATCTGGCTGTTGTCGGCCACGGCGCTGACGGTGTAGGTGTCAAAGGTCTCCTTGGCGTCGGCCTTCTCCCACAGATCCACGGCGCCCACGCCGGTGGGGCCGGTGAGAACGGCGAAATTCACCTGAACCGGCTGGCTCTCCTGCCCGTCGTCGGGGGTGTTTCCGTCGTCGGGGGTGTTTCCGTCGTCGGGGGTGTTTCCGTCGTCGGGGGTGTTGCCGTCGTCGGGAGTGTTGCCGTCAACAGGGGTATTGCCGTCGTCGGGGGAGTCGTTGTCCCCGTTCTTCCCGGCACAGGAGGCCAGGGACAGCGTCAGGGCAAAAATCAGCAAGAGAAGTACAAATTTTTTCATGGTGTTTTCCTTTCCAGCCGGAGCTATTGTAAAAGCTCCGGCTTTAACAGTAAAATGGTTTTCCCGTCCCGGGAGATGATATTCCGGGATTGGAGCCTGTCCAGCTCCCGGTACAGCGTGGCGCGGCCCATCCCCAGACGCGAGGCGAGCTGCGTCATGGAGCTGACGGTCAGGCTGCCGTCCTCCCCCACGTTGTCCATGAGGAAGGCGCTGAGCTTCCGCCCGCCGGTGCCGGAGGACAGGGTGTCCACCTTGGCCGACAGGAACCGGATCCGCTGGGCCAGATACCGGATGTAGTTGTCCCGGATGATCCGCTCCCGGTCGATCAGCTCCTGGACGGACTGCTGGCTGAGGAATAAAAGCTGTGTGCGCTGGCGGGGGGTCAGGGTGGAGACATACTGCGCCTCATCCGTGAACAGCGCCGCCGCGCCGAAGAGATCCCCGGCGCCCAGCTCGCTCACCGTGAAGGAGCCTTTCGTCACGACCACCTGGCCCGCGAGGATGATCCCCAGATCCCGGTTGAAGCTCTCCGGCGAGTAGATGACGGCCCCCCGGCGAAAGACCTGCTTGGTGTACGGGACGGTCTCCAGCAGATCCCGGATGGCCTCCGGCTGGATGCCACGGAAGAGGAACGTATTGGCCAGTACATGGACTTCCCAGTCGGTCAACATGCTTTCACCTCCAGAAATTGTCTCACATGAGACACTATAATTAGTATAGCAGAACGGCCCGCCGCCGTCAAGAGGGAATCGTTAAAAAAATATCGATTCCACCCCCGCCCACATAAAAAATCTCCCCCGGAATTCCGGGGGAGAAGCAGATTATGAAAAATCTCTGAATTTGGCGAGATTCACGCCGGAGGCTCGCATCCCTTTTTCCAAAAGGCCGGCGGCCTCTTGGGGTAGGATTTTTATTCCGCGGCCTGGGACATGGTCATCAGGTACACCAGGTAGTTATACATGACGGTGGCCAGCTCTGCGCGGGTGATCTGATCCCGGGGCTTCAGCAGATTGCTGTCGGTGCCGTTGAAGATCTGGTTCTCCACGCACCAGGTCATCTCCTGACGCGCCCAGCTGTGGACAGAGGCGGCGTCCTTGAAGTCAAGCTCCGTGGCGGTGACGCTCATATCCCCGCCGGCAGCGGCGGTGTAGTTGTAGAGCATCACGGCGATCTCCTCCCGGGAGATGTTGGCTCCGCCCTTGAACTTTCCGGCGTCGCCGTGGACGATGTCGTTCTCAAAGGCCCAGTTGACGGCCTCGCTGTACCACTGGCTCTTCACATCCGTGAAGTAGCCCTCACCCTCCGGGGCAGGGGACTCCGACAGGTTCCACAGGACGGTGGCGGCCATGCCGCGGCTGGCATCGCCGTGGGGATCGAAGGTCCCGTCGCCGCTGCCCTGCATGATGCCGTACAGGTAGACGGTGTACACGCTCTCAAAGTACCAGGCGCTCGTACTCACGTCGGAGAAGGGGCTCTCCGGCTCCGGGGCGGCCAGGCGGTTCTCCACGTCCAGAGCCTGGTAGATGGCGCCGGCCAGCTCCTCCACATACTCCTGGGAGATGGGGTTCTCCAGCCCGGCCAGCTCAAACTGGGAGAGGAACGGCTCGTACACGGACTGGGAGACGAACTGCAGATAGTGGTCAACGGCGGAGTTGAAGTCCTCCTGCGCCTCCAGCCAGAAGCTGAAAGCCCCGGCGGCGGAGGTGGCGTAGCTTATGTAGTACATGGGCTGAGTGGTCAGGTGGGGGATGTCGATCCAGCCGTAAAGCTCCGTGCGCTGGTCGTCCTCGGCCACATTCCCGTACTCCTGGGCGATCTCCCGGTACTTCTCGTTAAGCTGCGTGAGGGTCACGTTGGGCGTGGTGGCGGCGTAGACCTCCAGCTCGCCGTACATAGCGCCGTCGATGATGGCGCTGAGCAGGTTGCCCATCAGGTAGTCCTCCACCAGCTTGCCGCTGTCCCCGAAGATCTCGTCGTAGAACCGGGAGAACAGCAGCTCCATCCCCTGGGAGTGGACCTCCGCCACGTCCGTCAGGGAGCTGGAGTCGTTCCAGCCGTTGGGGTGATAGAAGAAGTTGTCGTAGTGGCCGAACTCGTGAATAACGGTGGTGAAGTCATACAGCGACTGGGTGGGGCAGTTGAAGAAGAAGGGCGCGCCGTACCCGGCGATCATGGTGGTGAAGCCGGCCTGGGCCTTGTAGGCCCCGGGGGCGATATCGTAAAGCCCGTGGCCGGTCATGTAGTCCCAGGCGTCCAGCAGCTCGCTGGACATCCTGGCGATGTAGGGCCGGATGACCTCCAGCGTGTCCTCGCCGGTGTAGTCGGCGGTGAACACCTGGTAATACGCGTCATAATCGCTGAGGGCGTCCTGGACGAACAGGCTGTAGATGTCGTCGTACAGGGGGACGATGTACTCCTTCACGGCGCCGGCAAACTCCGCCACGTCGTCAAAATCGTAATCCCGCCCGTACTCCTCGATGTAGGAGAAGGTCCCGTAGTCGTTGTAGCCGTAGGTCTTGGCAAGCCGGGTGTTCAGCTCCAGCCCCTTGAGGTAGACGGGGCCGAGGTAGTCGTTGCGCAGCTTGGCAAGCTGATAGGCCACCTCGTTGTACTCCTCCACATCCACGTCGCCGTTGTTCAGGGCGTTCTCCAGCTCGTCCACCGTCCAGGTCTTGCCGTTGTAGGTGTAGGAGAAGGCCTGGGCCTCGGCGTACTTGCGGTTGTACTCGCTGGAGATGGCGGCGATCTGGTTGTTCAGATCCTCCTGTTCCGCCGTCATGCCGCCGTAGCTCTCGTAGCTGAGGATGTCGTCCTCGGTGAGCTGCCGGCGCAGGAACCCGTCGCAGTCGGATTTGAGAATATCCTGGATCAGGAAGATAAACTCGTCAAAGACGGACACATAGAGGGCGTAAGTCTCCCCATAGGCTTCGCCAACGGTCTCGTCCACGGCATTGTGGTACATCCGGATGTTCAGCAGCGACAGGTTGCCCTTGACGGTCTGGAAGAGGTCGGCCACCTTGTTGAAGCCCTCCTCCACCTTGGCCTCGTTGGCCGCGTCGCCAAGGAGCGCCTCCACGGCGTCCACCGCCGCCAGGAACTCCTCCTGGGTGACGGGCGTCACGTCCATGTCGGCGTAGTCCACATCCGCGTGGGTCTGATCCGTGAGGAAGTTTGTCTCACGGACGCCCTCCTCCGCCAGCGCTGACGGCACGCAGGTAAAGACAACCGCCAACACCAGGAGCAGGGACAGGATTCTGCTTTTCATGTTGATTTCCTCCATTCTTTTTTTCGGAATTCTGTGTTGCGATCCTCTACAAGAATATCACCCTTCGGGGCGGTTTGCAAGGGCGATTTTATGATTTTTTTCCGTTTAATTCCTGAGAAAAACCGGAAATCTCCCGAAGGATCCGCTCCCCGTACCGCCGGGCCTTCACCGTGCCCACGCCGGGGATGTCCGGAAGCTCCTGGGCTGTCGTGGGCCGGAGCCGCGCAAGCTCCAGGAGCGTGGCGTTGGTGAACACCACATACAGCGGGACTCCCTCCTCCCGGGCGATATTCAGCCGCAGGAGCTTCAGCCGCTCCAAAAGCCGGCTCTCCCCGTCCTCCGCCGTATCCTCCGCCGCCCGGACGGGGGCGGGGGACAGGCAGTTTCCGCAGTTGCCGCATTTTTCTCCATGCTCCTGGCCGAAGTAGTCCAAAATCTGCCCCCGGTAGCACCGCTTCGTCTCGCAGTAGGCCCGCATCTCCTCCAGTCGCCGGTAGTTTTGCTCCAGGACGCGCCGGCGGTCCGGATCCGTCCCCTCCTCCCCGGAGCCGGCAATGAGATACCGGGCGATCTCCACGTCGGAGCGGTTATACAGCAGCACGCAGTCCGCCGGGGCGCCGTCCCGTCCGGCCCGCCCCGCCTCCTGATAGTACGCCTCCAGGCTCTTTGGCATGTTGTAGTGGATGACAAAGCCCACGTTGGACTTGTCGATCCCCATCCCGAAGGCGTTTGTGGCCACCATGACCGGTACCCGGTCGTAGATAAAATCCTCCTGGGCCTGCCGCCGCTCCTGGAGGGTAAGGCCGGCGTGATACCGGGCGGCGCGGCAGCCGTCCCGGCAGAGGGACGCGTGGACGGTCTCCACGGTCTTCCTTGTGGTGCAGTACACAATGCCGCTGCGGCCGGAGAACCGGTTTAAAAGGGCCGTCAGGGCCGGATATTTGCTCCTGACGTGTGTCACGTCGAAGCGCAGATTCGGCCTGTCAAAGCCCGTCACCCGCACTAAGGGGGAGCGAAGGCCCAAGAGCCTTGCGATGTCGGCCCTCACCTGGGCCGTGGCCGTGGCGGTGAAGGCCCCCGTCACGGGCCGGGAGGGGAGACGGTCAAGAAAAGCCGGGATCCGCAGATAGCTGGGGCGGAAATCCTGTCCCCACTGGGAGATGCAGTGGGCCTCGTCCACGGCCACAAAGCTGATGCCCGCCCGGGAGGCGGCCTCCAGAAAGCTCCTGGTCTCCAGCCGCTCCGGTGCGGCGTACAGCAGCCGGAAACGCCCCTGGCGAAAGCCCGTCAGAACGGCGTGGGACTCGTCAAGGGACTGGGAGCTGTTGACATAGGCCGCCGGCAGCCCCAGGGAGCCAAGAGCCATGACCTGGTCGCGCATCAGGGAGATGAGAGGGGAGATGACGAGAGTCGGCCCGGGGAGCATCAGCGCCGGCAGCTGATAGCAAAGGCTTTTGCCCCCGCCGGTGGGCATGACGCCCAGCACGTCCCGCCCCCGGAGGACGGCGTCCACCAGATCCCCCTGTCCCTCCCGGAAGGAGGAGTAGCCGAATATGCTCTTTAACAGCGAAAGCGCCCTGTCCACCGTGCGGCCCCCTCCCAAAAAGATAAATGTAAGACCCGGCAGGCGCCTTTTGCCCCGCCAGACGGCCGGAGCGCCCTCCGGCACACAGCATTATAACTTTTCCCCCGGAAAATTTCAACAAGGCCCTTTCTTTTTTGGGAAAAATCGTGTATGCTGGACACAGCAAAGGAGTGAGGTTAATGGAGGAGATCTATGTCACCGGGCACAGGAATCCGGATACGGATTCCGTCGTCTCGGCCCTGGGCTACGCCGCCCTGCAAAACGCCACCGGGGAGCGCAACTATGTGGCCGCCAGGCTGGGACATCTCAGCGACGAGACCCAGAAGATCCTGGAGCGGTTCGGCTTTGAGCCGCCGGTCTATGTGAAGGACATGCGCACCCAGGTGCGGGACCTTATGTTTGACGTGCCCCCCATCCTGAACAAGGGCGTGACGGTGAACCGGGTCTGGTCGGCTATGGAGGCGGACAGGCACATCTCCGCCATCCCCATCGCCGACGACGAGGGCCACCTGGCCGGGATGATGACCGCCGGGGACATTGCGGCCTACGACATCGCCACAATGGAGGAGCCGGAGCTTCGGGACGTGCCCCTGTTCAACGTCCTGTCCGTCCTGGAGGGACAGATCGTGGTGGAGAGCCGCCGGATGGTGAACACCATCTCCGGCGAGGTGGTGCTGGCCCTGCCCCTGGGGGGAGGGGAGGAGCTGATCAAAAGCCCGGACACCGTGCTTGTCTGCGGCGACCAGCCGGAGCTGATCCGCCTGGCCGTGGAGCGGGGGGTCCGGTGCGTCATCCTCTGCCGCGCCCGCCTGCCGGAGGACATGGGGACGGAGGCGGACGGGACCACCGTGATCTCCACCCCCTACGACAGCCTCCACGCCGTGCGACGGATCTTTCAGGCTATCCCGGCGGAGCGCATTGCCGCCTCCAAGGGGATCCAGGCGTTCCACCTCACTGACTATATTGACGACGTGAAGGAAGTTGTCCTCCAGAGCCGCTACCGCAGCTACCCCGTCCTGGACGGGGAGGATCGGGTGGTGGGCACCCTGTCCCGGTTCCATCTGATCCGCCCCCGAAGGAAAAAGGTGGTGCTGGTGGATCACAACGAGCTGGCCCAGTCCGTGCCGGGGCTGGACGAGACGGAGATCCTGGCCATCATCGACCACCACAGGCTGGCGGATATCCAGACCCAGAACCCCGTCTATGTGCGCAACGAGCCGGTGGGCAGCACCTGCACCATCGTGGCCGGGATGTACCAGGAGCGGGGCCTGATGCCCTCCGGAAAGCTGGCGGGCCTTATGGCCGCCGCCATCGTCTCCGACACGGTGATGTTCAAATCCCCCACCTGCACCCCCCGGGACGTGAAAATGGCCGAGAGACTGGCGGCCATCGCCGGGGTGGACCTTGCGGAGCTGGGGCAGTTCATCTTCTCCGCCTCCGCCCCGGAGGACAAGCCCGTCCGGGAGCTGCTCCTCACGGATTTCAAGGAGTTCCACATCGCCAGCCACGCCTTCGGTATCAGCCAGATCACCTGCGTGGACTCCGACCGCCACTTAAAGCGCAAGGCGGAGTTTTTGGAGGAGATGGCCCGGATCAAGGAGAAAAACGGCTACAGCATGATGATCCTTATGCTCACCGATGTGCTTTTGGAGGGGAGCAAGATTCTGTGCCTGGGGGGCGAGGACTACTTCACCCAGGCCTTCAATACCGAGCTGCACGACTGCGAGGCCTTCCTCCCCGGCGTCATGAGCCGGAAAAAACAGGTGGTCCCCATGCTGTCAGTTCTCTGGGGATGATTCCCGTTACAGGAAACCCGCCCCGCAGAAGGGGAAAATGGTCATCCAAAGTTGAGAATAGAAGATCAGCCTGTCGAAAAAGGCCTTTGGCCTTTTCCGACAGAGGGGGAACGTGCGGAAGATTCGCCGTAAATTCTGCGGAATTTACGCCAAATCTTCCTGCCGTCGCCCTGCGCGCGCCCCGCTGGGGCACACTTGGGCGACAAAAGGGGATTTTTCCGACGTACATGCCGCCGGAAAAATCATTGAAAAAAGAGTTTTTTGACAAACTGAGATACCCCATCGGCAATCGCCGATGGGGTATTTGACTCTGTCGAAAAAGCCCCGGACATTGACGCCGGGAGAGAGCCTGACGTCACCGGAACACCGGCGTCCCCTGTGGAGCACGGCATCTACCGCGCCTTTACCGATCCTTTTCCTCCTCAATATCGTCCAACTTCTTCCGCCTTCTCCCATAGATCAGGCGGAAGACCTCCAGAAGCGCAAAGCACAGGACATACACGCCGGCACACATTGCGACGATTTGGACGGTGGGGCGAAACGCGATGGGCTTTTTCAGAATGACAAACGCCCGGACGGCGTTGAAAACCCCGAAGATGAGGGATGGAACGGCGCTTGCCATGACGTTCCCTTTAAGAGTTGGGGCATATTTTCGCGTCCACAGGCCGTTTTTTAGGCTGGAAAAGGCGATAGTGACGCTTGCCGCCAGCAGGGCTATGACCTCACCGGCCAGCTCCTTCAGCGTTGCCCCCATCAGCGCCTGCACAAGGATGACGGCAAACAGCACCCAGAACACCAGCCAAAAACCGAACTCCTCAATTTTCAGCAATTTGTTGTCCTGCATTTCATCCAGCATATTTTCCGCTTTCTTGTTTTTCATGTTCATTTTCCTCCTCACCAAACAATTCATCAAGCGATTTTCCCAGTACCTTGCAAATTGCGCGGCATAGTTTGATCGTCGGATTGTAATCCCCCTGCTCTATGGCGTTCATTGTCTGCCGGGAGATGCCCACGGCCTCCGCAAGTGCCTTTTGCGTCATGTCCAACGCCCCCCTCGCCGCTTTGATTTTTACGTTCCTGCCCATTGTGACCACCCCTCGCACAAATAGTAACATATATCCGAATATAAGTCAAGTATATGTGACATATTTTTTGGGTTTTTTGACCGGGGACAAAGCATGAGCGAAGGATTTTGAAAAAAAGACTTGACAAGTGCGTCTACATAGTGTAGTCTATCGGTGAGACTACAATGTGTAGACGGGAGGTCAACCTATGGCAGAGATCCAACTGGGGGCCGTGGAGGCCCGGTTTGCGGACATCATCTGGGAAAAGGAGCCGGTGACGTCCTCGGAGCTTATCAAGCTCGCCGCGGCGAAGCTTACCTGGAAGCGCACCACAACGCACACCGTCCTGCGCCGGCTGTGCGACAAGGGCCTGTTCCAAAACAACAACGGCGTGGTGACATCCCTCCTGTCCCGGCAGGAATTTTACGCCCGCCACAGCAAAAAATATGTGGATGAGACCTTCGCCGGGTCGCTCCCCGCCTTTCTGGCCGCCTTTACCAGCGAAAAGAAGCTCACCGCCCAGGAAATTGCCCAGATCCGGGATCTGATCGACAAGGCGGGTGAATAGCATGACCGATATCTTCCTGAAAACGCTGAACATGAGCATCGCCGCAAGCTGGCTGATCCTGGCGGTGTTCCTCTTCCGCCTTGTGATGAAGAGGGCGCCCAAGTGGCTCTCCGTCCTCCTGTGGGGGGTCGTGGCCCTGCGGTTGACGGTTCCCCTCTCCCTGAAAAGCGCCATGAGTCTGCTGCCCAGCAACGAGGCCATCGTCGTCAGTGACATCCGGTACGGGGCGCCCGCCGTCAACAGCGGCATTCCCGCCCTGAACAACGCGGTCAACCCCGCCCTCACGGAGTCCTTTGCCCCGGATCCGGGCGCCGGGGTCAACCCCCTCTACGTCTGGACGCTGGCGGCGTCCGCCATCTGGCTCGCCGGCATCGCCGCGATGCTGTTGTACGCGCTGATCAGCTATGTGCGGGTGCGCCGGAGCGTGGCGGAGGGGGTGCCCTGCGAGGGAAACGTCTACTTGTGCGACCGGGTCAAATCCCCGTTTATCCTGGGCCTTGTCCGGCCCCGGATCTACCTGCCCTCCCACATCGCCGGTGCCTCCTTAGGGCCGGTGATCGCCCATGAGAAGGCCCATCTGGCAAGGCGGGACAACTGGTGGAAGCCGCTGGGCTTTCTGATCCTGTCGATCCACTGGTTCAACCCCCTGTGCTGGGCGGCCTACGCGCTGTTGAGCCGGGATATCGAGCTTGCCTGCGACGAAAAGGTCATCCGGCAGATGGACGTGGAGGGGAAGAAGCAGTATTCCATCGCCCTCCTGGAGTGCAGTGTCCAACGGCGGCCGGTGATAAGCTGCCCCCTGGCCTTCGGGGAGGTGGGCGTAAGGGAGAGGGTGAAGAACGTGCTGAACTACAAAAAACCGGCCTTTTGGGTGATCGTCGCGGCTGTGGCCGCCTGCGTGGCGGTGACGGTGTGCTTTGCCACGAATAAGACGGATCAGGAGCCTGCCAAGCTCCCCTCCGACGGGGCGCCCACCCTGCAAATGGACGGCGTCAGCTATCTGGCCCCCTATACGCCGGTGTCCTCACTGCCCTACGGCTACGAGTACGCCGGGAAGCTGACCCCGGAGCAGGCGGGCAATACGGGGCTGCGGGGCGTCAAGTATTTCACCTATCCGTCCCGGACGGAGGATTTTTATACCTATCAGGAGTGCGGGACGCTCGTTGACCTGGACAGGGTGGACAGCACACAGCGCCAGTGGGCCTACGTCCGCTGGGTGCAGGAGGGCAACGATGCCGTCGGGCGGAGACTGACCCTGGACGAGGTGGTCATGCTCTCCCGCAAGGGGGAGTCCCTGACCTGGACGGATTTTGACCGGTATCAGGGGTGGGAGATCGGCTCGGGTCTCTACATCATGCGCTATGAGATCGACGACCTCTTTGAAGTCCTGGTGGGCGGTCTTCCGGAGGCGGAGCCTCTGTATATCTACCTGCAGGTCAGAAACGAGGCGGGCGACTGCGCCGATCTTGAGACGGATGACATCCCGGCGTTCATTGAGGCGCACAAAAACGACGTGCCCCAACCCCTTGTCACGGACTCGACCGTGGGCGGACAAACCGCCGGGGAGACCGCCGCGCTCTCCCCGGATCAGACCGAGGCCTTCCAGACCCTGGAGAAGCTTTTCCTGACGATCTGCGGCGGCCCCACATACGCCTCCGATCCTTCGGCCTATATCCAGGCCCACCCGGAGGAATTCCGGGAGCTGGTCGATTACAGTATGCGCACCCTGGAATACTGCTTTGCGGAGTTTTTAAAGGGCGGCCAGACGGATCTGCGGGGGCAAATTATGAGAGCCGCCCTTGACGACATAGCCCCGGAGTCCCGACTCTGGCTGGAGGCGGAAACCGGGCAGGAGTATTTTGACGCGTGGAAGGCCTCCGCGCTGTCCGTGAGGGATCAGCACGACGCGGAGTGGATCGAGGAAAACCGGCCCGCCGTCTACCTGCTCCTGACCATGATGGGGGAGATATAAAGACTGTCGGGAAAAGGCCTTCGGCCTTTTCCCGACAAGGGGAACGTGCGACAAATGGGATTTTATCCGACGCACATGTCGCCGGATAAAATATGGATATTGAGATTTTTGACAGACCGAAAAGGGGATGCGTCTCAGCCCGAGACGCATCCCCCTAAATTATATCTTTTATCTTTTTGGCTAAAAATCACCTGGAAACCAAAGTGCCGCTGTCAAACATTCAGCTGCACGCTGACGGTGAAGATGCCCCCGGCCGTGGAAAGCTCCATCGCCCCTTTGTTCTTCTCCACGCAGGCGCGGACATTTCTGAGGCCGTAGCCGTGGATGCCGCCCTTTTTCGGCGCCCCGTCAGGCGGACAGGGGTTCTTCAGCTCGTAGTAGAGAAGACGGTTGCTCTGGCGCAGAAGAAGCTCTATGACCCGCTCCTCCCGGGGGAGTCCCCCACAGGCCGCCAGGGCGTTGTCCAGGGTGTTCCCCATGATGATGTAGAGATCCGCCGGGGGGATATTCATCTCCGGGGCCACCCAGACATTGAGCCGCAGATCAATATCCGCCTCCCCGGCCCGGCGCACGGCGTCGCTGAGAATGCTGTCCACCACGGTGTTGCCCACGTCCACGCTCATGCTCACCTTTTCGTACTTCTCCCGGATCTCCTCAAAGCACCTTTTGGCCTCGTCGGTGTTGTCCGAGGCGACCATCGTCTCCATTGCGGAGACGTATTTTTTGATGTCGTGCCACAGGGCGCGTGTTTCCTCCTGGCGGGAGGTCATGTTCTCAAAATACTGCCGCTGCAGCTCCGCCAGGCTCTCAGCCGCCGCGTCAGCGGCCCGGCGCTGGTAGTAGTCCTCTAAAATCCGCACATAGAAGCAGATAATGATATTGACCACCATCAGCGACAGCGTGGTGAACAGGATCGTCCCTGAGTTTTCGCCGCTGCTCAGAGCGGAGAAGCTCCTGTAGCAGGCACAAAAGCTGAGGATCTGGCAGATAAACAGGGGCACGGATATCAGCGGGAAGGCGCGGGGCTTGTCCCGCCGGAAGATGAGAAGCAGGATCTGGATGAGCAGGAGATTGACTGTCCGCGCCATGACGATAAGGGCTATCCGTTCCGACCCGCCCATATCGATTTCCGTCCCGTATCCCGCCGCCGTCAGGATCGCCGCGCACAGCACGTCAGAGAAGACGATGACCAAAAAATACAGCGCCGTATTGTAGAGGCACGGCAGGGGCTTCGTCTTATAGGTGACATAGTTCCCCACAAGCGCGATGAGGAAAAGGATCAGTGACCGCAGCCAGGGGATCGGCAGGTAAAACGTCTCCAGCTCCCCGACCACGAACCACACGGCGTAATAGATAAACGCCGCGTATGGCCGCCGATGCTCCGCGAACAGCCCCTCGTAGTGGTCACAGCTTATCGCCCCCTCAGATAGTTTCCCAACCGCTCCCGGAAGGACTTGACAAAGCTCCTCCCCACGGGGAGCGCGGCCCCGTCCGTCAGGGTCACGCTGTTTGGCTCCGCCCGCTCCACAAAGGCCAGATTCACGCAGTAGCTCTTGTGGATCTGGGCGAAGGCGTAGGGCCGCACCTGCTCCAAAATGGAGGAGAAGGTACACCGCACCTGAAGCTCCCGCCCGTCCGCCAGGTGGAAACAGACGTTGTGGCCATAGACCTCAAACCAGTAAAGTTCCGACACATTCAAAATCTCGGTGCCGCTGTCCGAAGATACGCTGATTTTCTGGGGCGTCCGCTCCCGCAGGGCAAGCTCCAGAACCTGGGAGAAGGTATCGTAGTCGATGGGCTTTGGCAGATACCGCAGCGCCAGCCCATAGCCCCGGACGGCGTAGTTCAGGGTCTGGGTGGTGAACACGATGACCGGCCCGTCCCGCTCCGCCCGGAGCCTCTGGGCGGCCTCAAAGCCGTTGGGAGGCTCCATCTCGATGTCCATAAACACGATGTCCGGCTTTTCCGTGGGGTAGGAGGCCAGCAGCTCCTTTGCCGAGGAATACGTTCTGACCGCAAGACCGGGATCATACTGTCGGCAGTACCCGCGCAGAAGTGCCAGATCGTCGGGAGAGTCGTCGCAGATCGCAACCAGCATATCCACGCCCCCTTTCTGTAACGGATGGTAATATTATATCGCACAGCTGCCCGAATAGCAAGAATGGCCCCATGCCGTTCATGCCGCGAAAAGCGCGTGTCGTGCCGGGGCACTTGATTATTTTTTGTTCAGCGCGCATATTGGTACTGTCCGGTGGGCCCACGCGATATTCCGGATCGGATACAGTCTTTTACTGTGAGCTTCCTATCATCACCGTGACGACGAAGGTTTTCTCCGGTTCGCTGTATTCCCAGCTGTAATCACCGTGATATTTTTTGAGGGTCTTATAGACGCTTTTCAGCCCGTATCCGTGGAGCTTTTTGTCCTCCTTGGCGGTGACTAAACGCCCTCCGCGTGTCTCGGGCGCGGCATCGCAGCCGTTGCTGATGACGATGACGCTGTATCCGTTGCGCGTGGTGGTTTCCAGGGACACGAAGCGTTTTAGAGACTGTTCCGCCGCAGTCAAAGCGTTGTCCATCAAATTCCCCAGGATCGCCACCAGGTCGATGTCCTCCACATCCCTCAGGTTGCAGGAGCGGACATAGTAGTCAAACCGAATATTCCGGCGCTCACATTCCAAAACGTATTTATTGATCATCACGTCCAGCATCATATTCCCGCTGTGGCAGTTGCTGGTGTAGCTTTTCAGTTGATCCGACAGGGCGACGATGTACCGGTCTATTGCCGGGTCTGTGTTTAAAGACTGGATCGCCGAAAGGTGGTTTTTGGCGTCGTGGGCGTAGGCCATCAGCTGCTGGTTTTGCTGATCCAGAATGTCATAGTAGGATTTCTCCGTCAGGAGCCGCTGGTTTTCACTCTTCATTTGCATCCGCTCCCTGTCCATCTCCAGCTCGTGCTGATAGGTGATAAACAGGAGGACTGTTGAGCCGAAGAAGAGCAGACTGGCGACCGCCAGCAAATATTGGATCTTAGGCGCTATGCCGTCCTGCAGACAGATATACCAGAAAATCGCAAGACACACGCTGGATAAAGTCGGGAAGAGCAACAGCGACAGCTGGTGCCTTGACCACCTGGCGCTGGGCACGGCGATGTAGGACAAAATGAGGCACGTCAGAAACAGCAGGGCCTTGCAGGTGGAACACTCCACGATCAGCAGGGCGAGATTTGTGTTGTAGTCCGTGGGCTGGGTGTGGGTGAGGGCGGAAAAAGCCAGGACGGATCCCAATTCCAGCGCAAAATTGATCACCGTGAGGCAGACGGCGTATCCCGCCGCCTGAAAGGGGCGGAACTTGAAGCACCAGACGCCGAAGCACAAGTGGGTGACGATGGACACGATGGCATTCACCAGCGCGTTATTCTGGAACACCAGGTTGACGGCGGAGCCAAGCTCAAAGAGAATCAGCCCCAAAAGGACGCACTTGCCCGTTGAAAATCTCTTTTCCGCGATGCGGGAATAAAAGATGTATACGATTAGCATGTCAAAGGCGTACACCACGCAGGAAATGACCGGGTCGCGCATTCTTACCGCCTCCTTAAGTATTCAAACCAGTATTGATGAAAAGCGGCCTGTTTTCTGGGGGCGACGGGGATCCTGGTGCCGTCCGTCAGGATAAGCTCGGTGTAGGCGTATTTTTGTACATAGTGGAGATTGACAAAGAAGGATTTATGAACCTGATAGAAGAACAACGGGGGCATTTTCTCGCACAGCTGGTCAAAATTGCAGTGGAGCGTAAAGGTTTGGCGGTTCGTTTTCAGGATCACCTTTCTGTTTGACCGGGTGATATAGAGGATGTCGTCGATAAGCACCCGCTGCTGGGCGTTGTCCCCGTAGAGAAAGATGTCCACATACGCCTCGTCGATGTATTCCATCGCCTTGTCAAGCCCGGAATACAGCCTCTTCACATCAAAGGGCTTGGAGAAGAAGCGGAAGGCGTTCACATCCATAGCGTCGTCCTGGTACTCGTCATGGTTCGTGATGAAAAACAGCGCAAGCTTGCCGTTGCGCTTTTTCAGATCCTTGGCCAGCGTGATCCCGTCCATATCATCCATTTGGATATCCAGGAACGCAAGATCAAAGCTCATATCGCCGGAAAGCACCTCTCCGGGGGATGTGGCCGTGACGATATTGCACGCAATCAGCCGGTTGTTCATATATTCCTGAACATGGCTGCGCAGGGAGTTGAGATATTGGATCTCGTCGTCGCAAATCAGTATTTTCAATTTGACCCCTCCGAATTTATGAAAAGCCTGCGTGAAACCCGCCAGTCTATTTTACCATTTACCGGCCCGTTCATCAATAGGCGTAAAGTCCTTCCCATCTCTTTATCTGCGCGTTTTTCTTGCACTTTTGCACCGCCGCTTGAAAGTGCGCAAACCGGCGTGATAGTATTTGCGCGTAAGGGGCCGGGCGCCGTTCGTGCCGCGAAAAGCGCATGTCGTGCCGGGGCTATTGATTATTTTTTGTTCAGGGCGCATATTGGTACTGTCCGATGGACACATCATGAACAAAATCAATTTATTTCAAAGAAAGGTGACTTAATATGAAAAAGCAAAGGACAATAGAGCTAAATACAAATGAGGAGATAAATCTATGCTGATAGTTCTTTGGCTTACCGGGATACTGGCGGGATTTGCGTTTCCGCTTTTCTTCATCAAGGCAATACGCGCTAAAGATGATAAGGCGTTGAAACCAACCCTGTTGTCTTGCCTGACGTTTGGCCTTTGTATGCTTGCCTGTATCGTTTTCGCGGCGTATCCATATGTTTAATGCAAATCTGAAAAGGAGGATTCAATTAGCAGCGATCCTTGTTGCGGGGGCGATAGTCTATTTCTGGCCCCACAGTCTTACCGACAGAATCACGGAAAACAATTCGCTCTTTGTTACCTGCACAACCCTCGGCGCCGAGGACGGAGCGGCAAATAACGACACACAGACCTGGGAGAGTATCGCTGTCACAAAGGATATTCTGAGCCTACTGGACGAACACACTTTCAGGCGGAACCTTCCGTTTTCGGGCAGCAGTATGATGCCCCGTGAAAAGCTGCTTGTCATCTCGGTATACGAGGGCGGCGCGTTGATCGATTCCGTTATCATTTCCGATTCCGGCGAGTTATCCGCTGGTGGCACGAATTACATAATGAACGGCGCGGACGCCTTTATCGGGGAGTTTATAAAACTGATAGAAAAAGCTGATTAAGACAAATTCAATCAAAATAAAGAAACGGAGGACATATTTATGTCGCAAAAAGAAAACGGAGTATTTCCGTATGACTATGTGCTGGATATTTTCAGCGGCAGTCTTTTTAACGCCCCGGCGTTTGCCGCGGGGGAACCGCTGAAAATCGAGTATGTCTTTGACTGCCCCGAGTTTCAAACGCTCCGGGAGCAATATCCTATTGAGCGGGTGGCGGGAAAGGGCGGAGACTTTGAACGGGCGCTGAGGTTGTGCCGCTGGCTCGCACCCCGGCTGAAGCACGAAAGCAACTATGACAACCATATTCCCTGCAATTCGCTCGCCTTGCTGGAGTATTGCTTTGAAAAGCCTGACGTGGGGATCAACTGTCTGAACAAAGCAAAGATATTGGCCGAGTGCTGCCTCGCCATTGGCATATACGCCCGCCGGGTTGGCGGGATGCCCTGTTCCCCATATGACGGGGACAACCATGTGGTCACGGAGATTTTTGACCGAAAGCGCAAAAAATGGATCGCCCTCGACCCCACCTACGGCAGTTACTTCTCTGACGGCGCGAATCCGCTCTCCTGTCTGGAACTGCGGCGGGCTTTTGCGGAGAGGACCCTGGTATCCGTCGTTCTCAACCGCCAAAATCCGGCTAAAATCGAGGAACTGCAAAAACGGAATGCCGGTGTGAACTGGTATTATGCCAAGAACTCATATTATTTCTTCTTCGATTCGGTGTCCGCCTTCGGCGAGCCGGAGGGGTGCGACACCTTCTATGTGGTCCCGGAGGATTTCGACCTGCGGCGGCAGCGGATCATGGACCTTGAATATCATAAAGAATTGTACGGTACGGACGTGGAAGAACGGATTGCCCGGACCAGGGAGCGAACCTTCCGTATCGCTTCCACGGCACTGTGGGACGACCCCACGTGAAGTAAAGTAACCGTCTTTAAAGCCAACTGAGATCATATAACACCAAATGTCGAACGAACAACTGTTTGACAAATCAAATTTGTAGAGGTGAAGCCGGTATGGAAATGTCAACGACTCACTATGTTTTTCATTACGAGAAAAACAGCTTGGCTGAAAAGGAAATCAATCAAATCGCTGATCTTCAAGAAGGATGCTACATATTTATCAGCGATTGTCTTCATGCTGACGCAAAGGGCAAGATTCACTATCATTTGTTCGACACTCCACAGGAGGTTGGAAAGCAATACGCAATTCTCCATGACGAGGACGACGATGAGCCGTGCAACGGCTTTGCCCTCCCGGAGAATATGAGCAAGGACGGCACAAATCACGTTTACGCCGTATACAGTGAGACGATAAAGTGCATCGGCTTCCATGAAGACGCGCATATCATTTCCTATTCGATTTGCAGACCGGATTCCCGGTTCATCAGCGAAGGGCTTGCCATGTTTTTTGACCGGTACTGGTGGGGGATTGACAATTATTCCTGGACGAAATGGTATATTGAGCAGGGAAAGAACCCGTCTATTGCCGGTCTCTTGGAAAACAGACATTTCCGTGAATATGACTGTGAGTTGACCTATCCCATTGCCGGAGCGTTTACGGGATACCTGATGGAACGCTTCGGCACGGAAAAATACGTCGCGTTTTATAAGCGGTGCGCTGAAAAGACGGCGCAGGCTCTTGAGAAGACCTTTGGGATCAGCGCCGCTCTTCTCGAAAAGGACTTCCTCGGCTACATGAAAATGTTCAATCTGCGCGAGGACATCCGCCTGCTGATGGTAAAAGACTTCGACGAGTGACGACTTCCCGTTTGTAGAGATGAAGCATTGTACGGTACGGATGTGGAAGAATGGTTCGCCCAGACCAGGGAGCGGACATTCCACATCGCTTCCACGGCTCTGTGGGATGCGCCTGTTTAAGTACAGTTTCCTTAAATGAAAGAGGTCTATTCTTGCTATAGAAACAGCATTGTACGGGAGCGCACTGACCATGCTTTCCCGTATAGCCTATTTTATCTTTCCCACTCGTCCCGTTTCCGCTTTTTTGGGCTGCGGTGCTTTATGCTCAGGCTGTTTCTCTTTGAGTTGCTCCCGGACAGACTTTCTCTCAGTTTCCTCACTGAGCATTTTCGCCACATCCCATTTCGCATCTGACATGACAAGGGGCTGGTACTGCTCCCCGTAGGCAGACCTCACACGGGCAACGGCGTCCTTTTCTCTATCTGCGCGTTTTTCTTGCACTTTTGCACCGCCGCTTGAAAGCGCGCAAACCGGCATGATAGTATTTGCGCGTAAGGGGCCGGGCGCCGTTCGTGCCGCGAAAAGCGCATGTCGTGCCGGGGCTATTGCAAATCGCTTGATCAGGGTGCATATTGATCATGTCCAACGGACTCGTATGAACTTGCGGAAGGAGGCTTGTGGTATGAATAAAATCGTGTCCGGACTCACTTGCGCCGCTATGGTCAGCATGACGGTAGATTGCGGCATTCTGGGGCTGAAGCTGCTCAACGGCAATAAAAACATCCTGACAGACAGCTGTGTTGCCCTGGCCTGCCTTGCGGTGATCGCCGCCTGTGCCGTTTACAAGGTGTTCCACAGCAGGTGCCCCCGCTGCGGTATCCCCATGCCGGCGGGAGGAAAATACTGCTCCCGCTGCGGACAGAAATGCGGAGGCGAGGGATGAAAGACAGCCCCAGCTGCGGAAAGATGCCTCTTTCCCGGGGCGATTACCGGCTGGACATCGTACAAAATAAACGCATCATGCAAGTTTAGCCAAGGAGGACAGAGTATGTTTAAAGACAAGTTTGCGGTTTTATCCGTTATTTCCCTTTTCCTTTGTGCAATCGTACATTTTTGTGAGGAAGCGATAGAAACAGCCTGCCGTGTGCGGCTTATAGCGGCGCAGGCCAGCTACGGGAGCAGTGATTGGCAGATAAACTGCGAACCGGTTCAACAGCTGCTGATCCTGATAGCTGCCGTATGTTTACTTATCGCCATGATCAACACCGTAATAGAGGCCATCCAACAACATAAGAAGTAAAAAAGGTTTCACTATGAGAAAAACAGCTCGGCGCTGCGGGCGTTGTGATGACCTTCCTGCCCGAAAAGAAGGCCTGACAACTCCCCGTTTCTTGCGCGATTACAAACCCCTTTGAAAAACTTGATTATGGAGGAACAGCCATGAAATTAGGGCTTTTCGGTTCATTACACAGCGATATGCAGCAGTATGGGCTTGATGATAAGAGAGTCTGCGAGCTTTTTGACCGGTTCAAGCCGGACATTCTCTGCGGCGAGGTGCGTCGCGAGGACTTGGAGCAAAACCGCGCCTATCAGGGGCCGGCGGAATACCGGCGGTTCATCTTCCCGTACTGCAAGGAGCGCGGGATCCGGTTCGTCCCCTGCGACCAATACGAGGATGCCGACGTGGAGTACGTCCGCCGGATGGAGACGATCGAGGTGGAGAGCGAAGAGGAGGCCCGGCGCATAGAAGAGGAGGCACAGCGCATCATGGAGGCGTATATGAAAACCGGAACCTCCAGCCCGGTGCCCTTCAACTCCGACGCGTTCAACGCCGCGGTGGAGGAGAAGCAGGCCTTCCAGGGCAGGCTCCACCCGGAGGAGCAGGAGATCGTCTGGGTTCGGCGAAACAACGCCATCGTGGACAATATCCTGCGTGTGATACGGGAAAATCCCGGCGCGAATGTGCTGGCGGTGTTCGGCGCAGAACACATCTACTGGCTAAAAAAGGCCTTTGCGAAGCTGGAGAATGTGGAGATCGTCTTTCCCCTCTCCTGATGCCGGGCGTTGGGGGGCAGATGAGGAAAAGCACGGCTTGAAGATCATCAGCATACCCCTAATGCCCGAAAGCCCCCTGGCGGGCGGCGCATCGGAGCGGAAAAAATAAACTTACAAAATACAGGAAGAAATTACAATGAAGAAGAAAACACTCAGCATGGTCATCGCGTTGACGATGCTTCTGGCGGCGCTTCTCGCCGGCTGTCAGCAGGGGAGCGACTCCAAGGGCGACGGGGATTTGGGCGATTCCCCGGTGGAGACGGCGCTTTCAGCCGGCGAGCTGTCTGTCTGGGCGGACAGACTGAAGGCAGAGGTGCAGTCCGAGGGGACAGAGGGGGAGTTTACCACGTCGGAGGTAAACGGCTTCTTCCTCTCGGATTGGGCCGATCCGCGCCAGCTCGATTTCTACGGGTTTATCAGCTATTTCCCCATGCAGACGCAGCTGAAAAATGGAGACGAGGGATATACCGAGCTGATGGCGGCCTATGAGGAGAAGCACGGCGAGCCCTTCAACGGCGAAGTGCCCATCCACGCGATCCCGGTCGCTGCCATAAACGCCGCGCTCACCAAGTACGCCGGGATCACCGTGGACGATCTCACCCAGGACTGGAAAAACGGGGAGGCGTACATCTACCTGCCCGAATATGATACCGTCTACACCTTTGTCAGCGACTACGGCCCGGGCGTATTTGTCCCCACCGACGGCTGCCGCCAGGGCGATGTGCTGATCCTCAACTCCTTCGACCACACGTTGACGATCAGGGAGACCGGCGACGACTGGCAGATGGTGTCCTTCCTGCCCAAAACGTAACGCGCTCTCCCTTTGCGTGAAAACAGCGGGAAAAGATGCCGGAATGGGGGATAAAAATGAACGCCAGGGCCAAAAAGATCATCCATACCGTCCTTTTGCTTGTGGCAGTGGCCTTTATGCTCTATGTGCTTTATGAGATGTACGCCCACGTCACAACGGGACGCCCCATGTCCAGACTGCCCACCTACTACCTGCTCCTCACCGTCCCCGTGGGGATCTGGCGCATCGCCGCCATCCGCCGGGACATGGGCGGCGACCGTGAGGGGCGGAGGAAGTTTGCCAAAATGCTCCTGCTCAGCACCCTGGAGGCCGTTCTCCTGGTCGCCCTGGTCGTCCTGGTGACCGCCCTTTACGCCATTAGCCGCACCTCTCCATGAGACCCGCGCACGGGGACAGTGGGGGTCAGACCGCCCTTACCCGCCGGGAAAACCATATAAAAGTGCGAGCCGCCAACAGGCGGCTCACATTTTTTGTCAAAAAGCCTGACATATATTTCCCCGGCGGCACACGCGGCGGGAGAACGGCCGGGTTGTTACCACTTTGTAACTTGACGAACCTCTACACATGTAGTAGTATAGTACACAACCACTACATATGTAGAAGATATGAGGAGGCCGGATCATGAAGCTGAGAAGACTGCCGGACGCGGAGCTGGAGGTCATGAAGGCCCTGTGGGACCGGGGGCCGGACACGTCCAGGGCCGCGCTGGGCCAGGCGCTGGAGGCGTTTCACTGGGCGCCGAATACCATCAACACCTATCTCACCCGCCTTGCGGAAAAGGGCTTCGTCTCCATCCGCCGGGAGCAGAAGACGAATCGCTACACCGCCCTCGTGAGCCGGGAGGCGTATTTGGCCTTTGACAGCCGTCAGGTGATCTCCCGCCTCTACGGCACACCCCGGAATTTCCTGGCCGCCCTGGCCCGGGAGGGGCTGGAGCGGGAGGATCTGGAGGAACTGCGGACTTTACTTGACGATCTGGAGGGGGAGAACCCTTGAGCGAATTTCTCTGGGCGCTTCTCTCCCTGACTCTGGGCGGCGGCCTTGCCGCCCTGCTTTTAGCGGCCATCTCCCGGGTGAGGCGCTCCCCGGTGAGCGCCGCTTGGCGGTGCGTCCTCTGGGCGGCGCTGTGCCTGCGGCTGGCCGTCCCCGTCGCTCCGGGACTTCCGGCGCTCTTTCACCTCACCGTCCCCGCCGTCGAGGAACCGGCGGGGGGTGCCGGGCCGGCAGTCCCCGGGGACAGCGGGGCAGCCTCCCCGCCGCACGCGGTGGAGGGGACGATCCCCTCCGGGCCGAGTACCTCCTCCGGGACCGTTGTTCCGGAGGATCCCCAGGATCCAGCGGCCTCCCCGGGGCCTGTCCCTGGGGGGAGGGGCACGGTCAGGCTGTCCGCTGTGCAGATCATCTTCGGTCTCTGGGCCGCCGGGGCAGCCGGCATGGGGCTGTGGCTTTTGGGCGGACACCTCCGGTTTCTGCGTTACCGCCGCCGCTGGGCCAAGCCTGTGGAGGACCCGGAGACGCTGGCGTACTGTGATCTCCTCACGGACAGGCTGGGGCTTCGCCGCCGCCCCCGGCTCATGCGGTGCCCCGGACTGCGCTCCCCCATGCTGGCGGGGCTGCTGCGGCCCGTCCTGCTCCTGCCGGAGGAGCCGATGCCCCCGGAGGAGCTGCGCTATGCGCTCCTCCACGAGTTTACGCACTGCCGCCGGAAGGATCTGTGGATCAGGGCCTTGACGCTTTGGGTCAATCTGCTCCACTGGTTTAACCCGCTGATGTGGCTCCTGGTTCGCTGGGCCGAGGGGGACATGGAGCTTGCCTGTGACGGGTGCGTTTTGCGCTCCCTCCCGCCGGAGGAGTACCGGGCCTACGGGAGGACTCTTTTAGAGCTGGCGTCCAAAAACAAAGTGGACTGAACGGAGGGACATGATGAAACCCAATTTTCCGAATACCCGTTTTTCTCTGCCCTTTGAGCCGCGAAAAAAGCTGATGGCGCAGCGGATCCGGGCCGTTGTGGATGACTCCGGGGGACAGCGCGGACGCACCGGCGCACCTGCGGCGGCGCTGGCTTTCTTCCTCTGCCTTCTCTGCGTGAACCTGGTCTCCTGCGCCGCCGCCCCCAACGCGAAGGACTACGCGTCCCTTGAAAAATACCTAAAGGACGTCTCCCTCCCGGAGAACCTGACCCTCAGCTTCGACCCCGCCGAGGTCGCATCCCGGGGGAGCGCCACGGTGTATTACGTCACGCCCATCAGGTTCTCCGCAGATCGGCTGATCCCCGCCCTCATGAGCGGCGACGTCTCGGAGACCGTCTCCTACGCGGAGGGGATGCAGTACCGCTCGGAAAGTGCCGGAGTGCGCGACTATCTCACGGTCTATGACGGTGGGGAGAGCTTTGGAACGCAAAGCGGCACGGACGGCGGGTTTAACTATAACCTGGAGCGGGACGGCGTCATGGCCGGATACAAGCTCCAGTCCATAATATCCTCAAGCCGCGTGGTGTCTATGTCAACACTGGCAAATCCCGGATTATCGCGGGAGGATTATTCCACCGAGGGAGAACTGGCGGGCCCTGCCCGCTCCGCCGCCCTCCGTGACATTGTGAGCCGCCTGTCCAACGCAGGGGCGCCGGAGCTTACGGTGAGATCCTGCTGTTTTATGGATCTTCCAACGATAAAAGCCCACGCGGAGCTGAGCGGCGTGGAGTATGAATTCGGTGAGGCCGACGAGGGGTATTATTTCAACTTCGCCCAGGTCGTTGATGATATCCCGATCATGGATATACAATGGGAGCAAAATGTCAACGGCAGCGTATATCCGCACGGCAGCACATCCGGCGAGGTCTGGTACACGGCCCGGGGCATCGAATACGCGGATTTTTGGAACCTGGTCTCCCTGACCGGCACCGGCGATACGCTCCCCCTTATCTCGCCCAGCGAGGCGGTGGAGGCCCTTATACGCCTTCTCTCGGATGTTATATCCGAATACAAGTACAACGCCGTCACAATGGAGCTTATCTATGTGAAGCTCCCCTCCGGCGACGGCACGGTCATGAGACCGGCTTGGAGCTTTGACATGATCAAGACGGAAAGGCTCCATGACGGTACGGATTTTCAGTTTTACACCTCCTATGTCTTCGACGCGGCCACAGGAGAGCTGCTCAGCGTGTTATGACGGTGCTTTTGAGGACACTCCGGGCCTGCCTCAGGAGGGCGGTTTTCTCCGTAAATTTCATAACGGCGGTTTTTGCCGCATTTTCAGTCCTGGCTCTTGAGTCAACCGGCCTGTACACGCAGGGCGGAGACGTCCTCTACTACCTCGGGCTTGCCCTGAACGGCGGCTCCGCTGCGGTGCTGATGGTCTGCGTGTTCTCCACACTGCCGTTTTCAACCTCCTTTGCCACGGATTGGGCGGAGCGCTCCTTCAGATTCTGGTCGGTTCGCTGCGGCCTGCGCGTCTACGCGCTTACGAAGATCGCGGCATGTGCCGTCAGCGGCTTTCTCACGTCCTTTTTGGGGATGGCTCTCTTCACAGCGGCCTTCTGTGCGCGTTTTCCTCTGTTCTCATTCCCCAGCGTCGGCAACGCCTACTCCGTCTATCTGATTCACGGCAGGCCATACGCCTATCTTTTACTGCTGATGACGCACATCTCCCTCTCGTCCTCGGTTTTTGCGGTACTGGCCCTGCTGGTCTCGACCTTTTTCCCAAACCGCTATACTGCCGCGGTCATGCCGGTAGTCCTGTATATGATCGCCATCCGTCTATCCGAATGCTTCGCTCTCCCCGCGCCCCTCGATTTAAGCAATCTGGTGGTGTCGGTCTATAACGCCGGAACCCCCGCCCGCTCCATTTTGCTGAAGCTCACCCTGACAGCGGGACTTCTGGCGCTTTTCGGGTGGGCGGCTTGCAGACGCCTTATAAGGCTCGTTCGTCATGATTGAATTTACGAAAAAAGCGTTTCTCTGCTGCCGCGTCAGACTGCTGAAAGGACTGCGCGACTGGAAAAAGCGCAAAGCGGCAAGGGGTTTCCCTTGCCGCTTTGTATTTGCCAAAAGATCTGTATCTTTTCAGTCCACGATTATCAGCTCGTAGTCCGTCGTTCCGAAGCCCAGGGCCTGGGCCGCCTCGATGGTGTGGCGGCCGTGGCGGGACTCCACCCGCTCCAGGAAGTGCTTCTGTCCCGGGTCGTCCACGGCCTTGTCAATCAGATCCATGCAGGCCTTGTCCAGAGCCACGGGATCCAGGGAGGAGAGGGTGCCGATATCCCTCATGCAGGGGCCCTCCGCGTCCTCACAGCAGTCACAGTCCACGGACAGGTTGCACATCATGCTGACGAAGGCGATCCGCCCCTGAAAATGCCGGTAGACGGCGCTGGCGGCGTCGGCCATAGACTCGGTAAAGCCCTCCTTGCTGGCATGGTTCTTCCAGCAGGTGCCGGGGTTCGTGTCCCTGCCGCCGGAGTGGATATACGCCTTCCCCGCGGCGGAGGCGCAGCCGATGGACAGCTGCTTCAGCGCCCCGCCGTAGCCGCCCATAGGATGTCCCTTGAAGTGGGCCAGAACCAGCATGGAGTCATATTTCAGCAGATCCCTGCCCACGATGTCCTTCTTCAGCACCTTCCCCTGGGGGATGGGCAGGATCTCGTCCGGGCCGTGTTCGTCCAGGAGGTCCACGTCAAAGTACTGGCTCCAGCCGTGGTCGTGCAGGAGCTTCAGATGCTTCTCATTGGTGCTGCGGGAGCCGCCGTAGGCGGTGTTCGTCTCCACCACCGTGCCGCCCACATACTCCACCATCGGCTTCATAAAATCGGGGTGGAGGTAGTTCTGGTTCCCCTCCTCGCCGGAGTGGACCTTTACGGCCACCTTGCCGGGCAGAGAGATGCCCAGGAGCTTGTACATCTCTACCACCGTCTCCGGAGAGAGGGATTTTGTGAAATAAACCTTTGATTTGGACATAATGTGTCTCCTTTGCTGTGTGATCCGAAATAAACCGGGTTTTAGCTTTGCCGTGTGACCTGAAATTGACCGGGTGTATTTTACCGTAAAACCTATTTTATCACATCATCGCCGTTTTTCAAGACTGTTTTCGGACTTTCTATGGCGGAGTAGGGAAAGAAAAACGCGGAGATGTCCAGCTCCTCCCCGATTTTCATTCGGTTTTTCACGGATCTTTCATCCTCCTGCAAAACCACATGCGCCCGACCGTCCCGGACATATGTGACGTAGCTGATCTCCAGCTCCGGGGAGTAGTGGAGCCTCTGTGCCGGCAGGGCCGCGAAGGCCCGGGACGGCAGGACACACCCCCGGCCGGTGAGGTCGGGGAGGGTGAAGTCCTCCGCCAAGAGGGAAAAGCTCAGGGCTGTCCTCCCCGGCAGCCGGTTTCTCTCCACATACCCCCGGAAGCTCCCCCAGGCGCCGCGGGAGGGCAGGAGCAGGCGGGAGCCGGGGACCACCCGGGCGTAGGCGGGGGAGAGCCAGAGGACAAGGCGCCGGCGGGCCAGCTCCCGGGACAGGGTCTCCAAAAACCGCACCACGCTGACGCTGGGCCTTGGCAGGTGGGGGACGATCCCCCCGTACCCCCGCAGACAGCACTCCCGCGTCAGCTCCTCCGCCAGCCCCTGGTGGGGGCCGTAGCCGGTAAAGCCGGTCATATCCACCTCCATCAGGGCGCAGCGGACATTGGGCAGGGCGGCGCGCTCTAACCGAAAGCTCCGGCCCACCCGGTAGGCCATCAGGGAGACCTGCCCCAGGCGCCCGGCCTGGAGGGCGGTGTCCGGGGGAGAGGAGATAAAAAAATGAAAATCTTTCATGTACTTTTCTCCGATTGTATGGTATACTCTGACTTGGTACGGATCTCACCTATTATATATTCCCGGCGAGGTGTTTTATGAGCTTTTCCCTGTTCCCGGACGTGAAACGAAAAAAGGTGACGGAGCTGACGCCCCGGTTGCTGGCAGAGCTGGGCGTGGAGCTTCTCATCCTGGATGTGGACAACACCATCGCCCCCTACGGGACGCTGACCCTGGACAGGGCGGTGACGGACTGGGCGGCGGCGGTGAAGGCCGGGGGCGTGGGGCTTTACATCGTCTCCAACAACAAGGGGGAGCGGCCGGAGGTATTCGCAAAGCTCCTGGGTGTGCCGTATATCAAAAGGGCCGGAAAGCCAAGTCCCCGGGGGATCCGGCAGGCCCTGTCCCTGGCGGGGATCCCGCCGGAGAGGGCGGCTCTGGCCGGGGACCAGATCTACACCGACACCATCGCGGCCAATCTGGCCGGTGTGAAGATGCTGTTGGTGGAGCCTATCAGGTTTTCAAACCCGTTTTTGGCCATACGGTACGGGTTGGAGCTTCCGTTCAGACGGGAAAAAAGGAAAGGAGTTTGAAGGATGAACAACATCAAAAAGATTTCCAAGGCCGTGGAGGCCTCCGAGGCGCAGGCGCTTCTCATCACCTCGGATCAGAACCGGTATTACGCCACGGGCTTTGCCTCCAGCGCCGGGGAGCTGATCGTCTGCGGCGACGGCAGCGCCGCGCTGTTTATCGACGCCCGGTATTTTGAGGAGGCCAGCCGGAGCATCCGGGAGGCGGAGGTGATCTGCTCCAACGATAAGCCCGTCTACCAGCTGATGAACGAATATTTCAAGGATCACGGCGTGACGAAGCTGGCGGTGGAGGAGGGATCCCTGAGCTACGCCGCCTACACCGGCCTCCAGGGCAAGCTGGAGCCGGAGTTTGTCCCGGGTCAGCAGCTGCTGCGGGATCTCAGGGCCGTGAAGTCCCCGGAGGAGATGGAGATTCTCATCGCCGCCCAGCGCATCGCCGACCAGGCGTATACAAACGTGCTGAAGCTCATCACCCCGGACATCACCGAGCGGGAGCTTGCCGCGGAGCTGACATGCCAGATGCTCCGCCTGGGCGCCCAGGACAAGTCCTTCGATCCCATTGTGGTCTCCGGGAGCCTGTCCAGCGTCCCCCACGGCAAACCCCGGGACGTCAAGCTCCAGCGGGGCTTCTTGACAATGGATTTCGGCGCCCTGTACCGGGGCTACTGCTCCGACACTACAAGGACGGTGGCCATCGGGGAGCCGACGGAGGAGATGGTAAAGGTCTACAACACCGTCCTCAGCGCCCAGAAGGAGGCCATCGCCGCGGCCCGGGCCGGTATGACGGGGCGGGAGCTGGACGGCGTGGCCCGGAAGGTCATCGCCGACGCCGGATACGGGGAGTATTTCACCCACTCCCTGAGCCACGGCGTGGGCATCGACATCCACGAGTACCCCAACTGCTCCCCCAAGAGCGAGGCCGTTCTGAAAGCGGGGGACGTGATCTCTATGGAGCCGGGGATCTACCTGCCCGGACGCTTCGGCGTGCGCATCGAGGACGTGATCCAGATCCGGGAGGACGGGTGCTTCGACCTCACCCAGCTTCCCCGGGAGTTGCTTGTCTTCTGCGCGTAAGGGCCGCTGGCCGCGGAAAACCCCGCCGCACCCGGGGGAAAAAGGGGCGCGCCGGCGCCCGGCCGGAGAAAAATCCGGAAAGCGTCGGAACTTTTGGGTTTTTACGCAGATTTGTACTTGCAAAATCGGCGGATATACGGTAAAATATATGAGATTTATCTGTTCGTCTTCTATATTTGAACAATACTCTACGGGAGGATAAAAAACATGGCAACAATTACCGCCAGCGATTTTCGGAACGGCAAGACCTTTGAGTACGAGGGGAAACCCGTCATGGTCGTGGAGTTCCAGCACGTCAAGCCCGGCAAGGGCGCGGCCTTCGTGCGCACCAAGATGAAGAACCTCATCACCGGCGCCGTCACCGAGACTTCCTTCAACCCCACCGCCAAGTTTGAGGAGGCGTTTGTGGAGCGCAAGGAGGCGGAGTACCTGTATCAGGACGGGGATCTCTACTACTTCATGGATCCTGAGACCTATGAGCAGGAGCCGGTGAACAAGTCCAAGCTTGGGGACAACTTCCGCTTTGTGAAGGAGAACATGGTCTGCGTCATCAGCTCCTACAAGGGCGACGTCTTCTCCGTGGAGCCCCCCAACTTTGTGGAGCTGGAGATCACCGACACCGACCCCGGCTTCGCCGGAAATACCGCCACCAACACCTTAAAGCCCGCCACCCTGGAGACCGGCGCCGAGATCAAGGTGCCCCTCTTCATCAACGTGGGCGACAAGATCCGGATCGACACCCGCACCGGCGAGTATCTTGAGCGCGCCAAGGGCTGAGACCGCGTTTTCCCCGTCTTTTCGGTTACACTGCCGAAAAACAGGGGAAGCTATGGAAGAGAGCATTTTTCACCGGCAATAATTTATGGGAGGTTTTTGCTATGACACCCGCTGAGAAAGTCGCTTATATCAAGGGCCTGATGGAAGGCATGGGCATGGACACCGAGAAGGGCGAGGGCAAGATCCTGGCGGCCATTGCCGATGTGCTGGAGGATCTGGCACTGGGTCAGGACGACCTGATCGACGCCATCGACGAGCTAAACGACGGGCTGGACGCCGTCTCCGAGGATCTGGAGATGGTGGAGGACATCGTCTATGACGACGATGACGACGATGAGGAGTGCTGCTGTCACCACCATCACCACCATCACGGCGACGAGGACGAGGAGTTCGAGTACGAGGTGGAGTGCCCCGCCTGCGGAGCCGAGTTTGTGCTGGAGGAGTCCGACCTGGAGCAGGGCGTTGTCCAGTGCCCCGAGTGCGGCGAGAGCCTGGAGCTGGATCTCACCCAGGAGGACGCCGACGACGATGACGACGACGATTACGAGGAGTACGACGACGAGGATCTGGAACCCGAGGAGTGATCCCGCATCATCAGAGAAAAAAAGGCCGCCCGCTGGACGGCCTTTTTTATGTAGGAAAACGGTATGATCGATTTATCTGTTCAAAAAATTCGCATCGCCTTTGAAAAGGGCAACGACATCCTGAAGGGCGTCTCCTTCGACATCACCGCCGGGGAGCATGTGGGCGTCCTGGGACGGAACGGGGCGGGGAAGACCACCCTCTTCCGGATCATCTCCGGCGAGCTGGAGTCGGACGAGGGCGTGGTGGTGACGCCCCCGGGGAAACGGGTGGGGGTCCTCAGCCAGATCCCCGTGTACCCGGAGGATTACACCGGGGAGGACGTGCTTCGCCAGGCCCAGCGCCGCATCCAGCGGATGGGCCGCCAGATGGAGGAGCTGGAGGAAAAAATGGCCGCCGGGGACAGCGACGCGGACACCCTGAGGGCCTATGACAGACTGTCGGCGGAGTTCCAGCGCCTGGGCGGCTGGGAGCTGGAGCGCTTCCGGGACACGGTGGCCAACGGCCTGGGGATCCCCCGCAGACAGCGGGAGCAGATGTACGCCCAGCTCTCCGGCGGGGAGCGGACACGGCTCAACCTGGCCCGGCTCATCCTGGAGGACACGGACATCCTGCTGCTGGACGAGCCCACAAACCACCTGGATATGTCCGCCGCCGAGTGGCTGGAGGACTACATCAACAAATTCAAGGGGACGGTGCTGGCCATCTCCCACGACCGGTATTTCCTGGACAGAACGGTGAGCCGCGTCATCGAGATCGTGGACGGCCTCCCGGAGTTTTACAGCGGAAATTACAGCTTTTATCTGGAGGAGAAGCGCAGAAGGTACGAGGAGCGCCTGAAGCGCTATGAGAAGCAGGAGGCCAAGATCGCCCAGCTGCAAAAGGCGGCGGACGACCTGCACCTGTGGGCCTTTATGGGGGCGGATAAGCTCCACAAGCGGGCCTTCTCCATTGAGAAGCGTATGGATAAGATGCGCGTCACCGACCGGCCCCGGCAGGAGGCCAAGATGAAGACCCGCTTCGGGGAGACGGAGTTTCGCGGGGACGAGGTGCTTGTCGCCCGGGGCCTGACGAAGGCCTTTGGGGAGAAGCGGATCCTGGGGGAGACGGAGCTTCTCATCGAGCCGGGGGAGCGCGTGGCCCTCATCGGGGACAACGGCACGGGAAAATCCACCCTGATCCGGATGATTTTGGGGGAGGAGCCGGCGGACACCGGCTTTACCCGCATCGGCCCCGCGGTGAAGACGGCGTATCTGCCCCAGACGGTGACGTTTCAGGACGACTCCCCGTCCGTTCTGGAGTGCATGATGTACGAGGGGAAGTGTACCCAGCAGGAGGCCAGGGACAGGCTGGCGGCCTACCTCTTCCGGGGGGAGCAGGTGTTCACCCCGGTCAACGCCCTGTCCGGCGGGGAGAGGAGCCGACTGAAGCTGTGTATGCTGATGAAATCGGACATCAATTTCCTCATTTTGGACGAGCCGACAAACCACCTGGACGCGGCCAGCCGGGAGTGGATCGAGGAGGCGCTGGCCGACTACACGGAGACGCTGCTGTTCGTCTCCCACGACAGGTACTTCATCAACCGCTTCGCCACCCGGATCTGGGTCATGGGCGGGGGAGAGCTGAAGGACTACCGCATGGGCTACGGGGAGTACCGGGATTACCTGGAGCGGCAGAGACAGCTGGCCCAGACAGCCGCGGCCAAGGCCCCCGGCGGGAAGAAGCCGGAGCGGGCCGCACGGGCCGTCTCCCGGGAGCGGCAGGCCGCCCGGATCGAGCGGGAGATCGCCCAGACCGAGGAGAAGATCGGGGAGAATGAGCAAAACCAGGAGGCCGCCGCCACGGATTATGAGCGCCTCATGGAGCTTACCCGGGAGCATCAGGAGCTGACGGAGCGCCTGGAGGCGCTTTACACCCAGTGGGAGGAGGTATCTCAGTGAAAAAGGTGAGGGGATATGTGGCCGCGGCGGCCATACTGCTTGTGATTGCCGCCGTGTTCCGCTTTGTGATGGTGGGGTATAAGTTCCTGGGCCTGTGCTTTGCCGGGCTGGCGGTTCTGATCCTTATGTATATGGGCCTGAAGCTCCTGGCGGAAAAGCACCCCAAGGGGGCGGGGAGAGTCAGAAACGCCCTCACCGCCTGCGTCGTCCTGGGCCTGGCGGCCGTTATCGCCACCGAGGGGTACATCGTCTCCCAGGTGCTGACGGCGAAGAAGGGGGAGACCCGGGAGGACTACGCCGTAGTTTTGGGCGCCGGGGTCAACGGGACGGTGCCCTCCAGGGCGCTGTGGGCCAGGCTCCGGGCGGCGGAGAAGTTTGCCGCCGAGAGACCTCAGGCCATCCTGATCCTCTCCGGGGGCCAGGGGCCGGGGGAGGACATCTCCGAGGCCCAGTGTATGGCCAACTGGCTGACACAACACGGCGTGGCTCCGGAACGCCTGGTGCTGGAGGATCGCTCCACCAGCACAGCCGAGAACCTCACCTTCTCCCTGGAGAAGCTCCGGGAGCTGGGGGCCGGGGAGGAGAACGTATGTATCATCACCGGTGGATACCACATCGCCAGAGCCAAGCTCATGGCCCTGGATCTGGGCTACGCCTCCGTCACCGCCCGCCCCGCCAGTACGGGCTACCCGGTGCTGGAGTTTAATTACTACCTGCGGGAGTGCGCCGGCATCTGGTGGTATTTGATCACAAGCTGAGACCGCGCCACACGGCGGGGGAAAAATTTTTGAGGGGGCGCCCCCTCATCATGTTTTCTTTGAAAACATGATGAGCCTTATACGCCAATAAAGATCGGACAGAGAGCGGATCGGCGGTGGGAATAAGTGGAAAGAAAGATCGACTTTGATATTGCCAAGGGGCTGGGCGCCTATTTGGTGGTGCTGGGTCATGTCCAGCAGGCGGTGGCGGGACAATGCTCCACGTTGATCACCCTCTGCCATATGCCGCTGTTTTTCTGGATAAGCGGCTATTTTATGAGGAGGTGTACCTCCTGACGGGAGTGGTGGAACCAAGCTGTCAGGAAGAACCGGCGGCTTTTGCTTCCCTATCTCATATGGTCGGCGGCGGCCCTTGCGCTGAACATCCTGCCCCTTTTGCCGAAGGGGAGCTTTTCCCTGGATGCCGCCGCACGGGAGTTTACGGATATTTTCCTCTATGCCCGCTCGGCCTGGTTCCTGGCGGCACTGTGGATCGTGGAGCTGATGGGGTCGCTGGCCTGTGTCCTCTCCCGCAAGCTCCGGCTGAACAAATATATCCTCCTGACGGCCTTCTGGATCGGGTCGGTGGCCCTGCCGCTGGACGGCATATTCCAATTTTATAAGGTCAAGTGGCTCATGCCCTTCTTTATTTTTGGGGCGGCCTCAAATGAGTTTGCCCTCTATGAGAGGGCAAATAAGCGGGCCGTGCTGTGCGCCGGATGTCTGTTCCCCATCCTGGGGTGGACGCTTGCGGGAGGGGCCTCCTTTGACCAGTACATCACATGCGCCTACACCGGCGCGGGGAGTGTCTTGGCCGGTGCGGGGTATTATGTTGTCAGCGGTCTGTCCGTTTGCCTCGTGATGGGGCTATCCGGGACTCTGGGCGAGAAGGCCATAAGGTGGGCCGCGCCGGTGGGGCAGATCAGCCTCGAGATCTATGTTTTGCACATGTTCTTTGTCAAGCTGCTCCCCCTGCTCCCGGCGGTGGACGGCGTGGCCGGGCAGGTTCTGCAAATTCTGTACGCGGCGGTGATCGTCGCGGTGATATGGGTGCTTGTGACCTACATCCTCAACCGCATCCCGCTCTTTCGGCTCTGCGTCGGGCGGGAATGGAGAGACGTAAAAAAGAAGCTTAAAGCATAATAATAGTATAAACAAAAAAAGAGCGCCCGGGGGCGCTCTTTTACTTTTTACTTTTCACTTTACCCTCCGACGGGCGCGGGGAAGCTCAGCCGGTGAAGTCCTGGCCGGACTCGATCTGTGCCATTGCGTTCTTGATGTATGGCCCCACCTCGCTGCGGTCGATATCCAGCGCAACGGCCAGCTCCCCATAGAGCATATCCTCCGCACGCTTCATGTACCGCTCGTCGATCTGGCCCAGCTTCTTGCCCTGAGAGGTGGCGTGCTGGCGCTTCAGGTACACGTCCTTGATGAGCTTCACAAGCCCGGCGCAGCTATAGGATTGGATGGCCTGCTGGTAGTGTTCGGTCAAAAAGCGCAGGTTGGAGTTCTCATACAGCTCCGCTGTGACGGAGGGGATGGAGCGGATCAGGTCGATGGCCTCCTCCCGGCTGATGACCGGGCGCATGAACACATGAGTATCCACCGGCGCGAAGACCCGGCCCGTCCGGTACAGTGGGGACAGGGTATAATAGAGCCTGTCCTTATTAGCACCGGAGACCTTTGGCGCGCCCACGTCCTCCACAACACAGACGCCCTCCCCCGCGTAAACAATATAATCCCCCGCCGTGTACATACCGCATTCTCTCCCAAATTTCAAAATAAAACCAGTTATGTCAACATTAAGGTCATTATATCATAGATTTTTGCCGGATGTAAGCATTATTTTTCAAAAATGCATAAAAAAAGGACGTTTTTTCCGTTCGGGGTTGCGTTTCGAGGGAAAAGATTGTATAATCTATTTTAGAAATAAGCCTGGAAGGGGAGCGAAATATGAAAAAACTGGGATTTGGGCTTATGCGTTTGCCTGTGACGGACAAAAACGACGGCGGCAGCATCGACATGCCGCAGCTGTGCCGGATGGTGGACACGTTTTTGGAGAGGGGCTTTACCTATTTTGACACGGCGTACATGTACCACGAGTACCGCAGCGAGACGGCCATCCGGGAGGCGCTGGTGGAGCGCCACCCCCGGGACAGCTTCACGCTGACCACAAAGCTGCCCACCATGTTCCTCCGGGAGCAGGGGGATATGGAGCGGATCTTTGAGGAGCAGAGGAAAAAGTGCGGGGTGGAGTATTTCGACTATTATCTTCTCCACAACCTGAATACGGATAACTACGAGAGGGCCAAGTCCTTTGACGCCTTCGGCTTCCAGAGGCGCCTTTTGGAGGAGGGGAAGATCCGGCACATGGGTTTCTCCTTCCACGACAAGGCGGAGGTGCTGGATCGGATCCTCACCGAGCATCCGGAGGAGGAATTTGTCCAGCTCCAGATCAACTATCTGGATTGGGAGTCGGAGCGCGTCCAGTCCCGGCTCTGCTATGAGACGGCTGTACGCCACGGGAAAAAGGTGATCATCATGGAGCCGGTGAAGGGCGGGGCCTTGGCCAAGCTCCCGGAGGAGGCGGAGAAGCTCCTGCGTGACGCCGATCCCCAGGCCAGCGTGGCCTCCTGGGCCATCCGGTTTGCCGCCGGCCTGCCGGAGGTTCATGTTGTGCTGTCCGGCATGAGCGACGTGGCGCAGCTGGAGGACAACACAGGCTTTATGCGGGATTTCCGCCCCCTGACAGGGGAGGAGCGGGCCATGCTGTTCCGGTGCGCGGACATCATCAACAACTACACCGCTGTGCCCTGCACCGCCTGTCGGTACTGCACCGAGGGGTGCCCGATGGGCATCCAGATCCCGGACATCTTCGGCTTTTACAACACCTACATGAAGGCCAAGCTCCTTCACCGCTGGGGCGACAAGTCCAAGGAGCAGTACCGGGAATTCACTCAGACCCACTCCAAGGCCTCCGACTGCATCCACTGCCGCCAGTGCGAGGGCGCATGTCCCCAGCACCTGGAGATCGTGGGGCTGCTGCGGGATGTGGCTGCGGCCTTTGAGGAATAAGTTCAGGGAGGACGGATATGAAAGTTCTTTTGGTAAACGGAAGCCCCCATGAGAAGGGCTGTACTTACACCGCACTGTCCGAGTGCGCCAAGGCGCTGAACGGGGCGGGGATCGAAACGGATGTCTTCTGGCTGGGCGCCGTTCCCGTGGCCGGATGCCGCGGCTGCGGCGGCTGCCGCAAGGCCGGGCGGTGCGTGTTCGCCGGGGATAAGGTCACGGAGTTTACGGACATCTGCGACAGCTATGACGGCTTCATCTTCGGTTCCCCCGTCCACTACGCGGCCATGAGCGGCACTATGACCGGCTTTATGGACCGGGTGTTCTACTCCGTGGGCGGGAAGCTGCGCTCAAAGCCGGCCGCCGGCATCGTCTCCGCCCGCAGGGGCGGCACCACGGCGGCGCTGGATCAGCTGAACAAGTATTTCTACATCACCGGTATGCCCATCCCCACAAGCCAATATTGGCCTATGGTCCACGGCAACACCCCCGCGGAGGTGGCCCAGGATCTGGAGGGCCTCCAGACCATGCGCCTCTTGGGGGAGAATATGGCCTGGCTTTTAAAGTGCATCCAGGCCGGGAAGGACGCCGGGATCAACCCGCCGGAGAGACAGCAGAAGATCAATACAAATTTCATCCGCTGAAAAAACCCGCATACGGGGGACAACAAAAGTACGGAGCATTGGCTTGACGCCTTGCTCCGTACTTTTTTCTATGGGAGGTCGGTAATATCGAAGCTTACGGCTATATCCGGGTCAGCACCAGGGAGCAGAACGAGGATCGGCAGCTTGTGGCGATCCGTGAGCAAAGGATCCCGGAGAAAAACATCTTTTTGGACAAGCAGTCCGGCAAGGACTTTGACCGCCCGCAGTATAAAAAGCTTGTGCGGCGCATGAAAAAAGACGATCTCTTGTACATCAAGAGCATTGACCGCCTGGGGCGCAATTATGGGGAGATTTTGGAGCAGTGGCGCGTCCTAACGAAGGAGAAGGGCATCGACATCGTGGTGCTGGATATGCCGCTCCTGGACACCCGCCGGGGAAAAGACCTGATGGGGACCTTCCTCAGCGACATCGTCTTGCAGATCCTCTCCTTTGTGGCGGAGAATGAGCGGGTCAATATCCGCCAGCGCCAGGCGGAGGGCATCGCGGCGGCCAAGGCCCGAGGGGTGCGCTTCGGCCGCCCGCCCCGGCCGCTGCCGGAGAATTTCCACAGCGCCTACCGGCGGTGGAAGGCAAAGAAAATCACCGGCACGGCTGCGGCGAAGGAGTGCGGCATGGCGCTCTCCACCTTCCGCTACCGTGCGGCGATGTACAAAGAGAAAAAGCAGTCATAAAGGGGGGGAGAAGTCGCAAAAAAGTGTACTTTTTTGCAGGATGCTCGGCCCCAATTCTGGCTACGAGTATATCATAACAAAACATGGATTTCAATGCCTTTTGCAAAATATTTCCCGCCTTTAGAGAAAAACTTACAGTCAGATTTTGCCCTTGCAAAAAAGTACACTTATTTGCAATGTACCATTTTCCGCAAGATCGCCCTGTGAAAAATGAGAAAAAAAGGAGAAAAGAGCATGAACAAATCAACGCGTTTTCTTAGTGTGCTGTTATCGCTATGCCTGCTGTTGGGGTTACTTCCCAGCGTGGCTTTTGCGGCCGGCGGGGACCATCCTTTTACCGATGTGCCGAACGACGCCTGGTACAGCGACGCCGTCCAATACGTCTATGAGCATGACATGATGGTTGGTACGAGCAGTACAGCCTTTTCGCCTAACACCTCCGCTTCCCGCGGAATGATCGTAACTATCCTGTACCGCTTGGAGGGGCTTCCCTCTGCCACAGGAACGGCATTTTCTGATGTTCCTGCAGATAAATGGTACACGGATGCCGTGACTTGGGCCAGCGCAAATAATATTGTTAACGGCTATGGTAATGGCAGATTTGGACCAGATGATCCTATTACCCGCGAGCAGATGGCGGTAATCCTGTACCGCTATGCCGCGTATAAGGAATATGATACGGACATCACAGACAGTGTAGCCGGTTTTTCAGATGAGGAACAGGTCAGCTCCTTTGCGGTCGATGCTGTAAACTGGGCGGTTGGCGCCGGCTTGCTGCAGGGTGTGGGCAATAACACCCTTTCTCCTGCAGGCGGCGCGAATCGTGCGCAGGCCGCGACGGTTCTGATGCGGTTCTGTGAAAATATCGCTTTTCATACAGTGACCTTTATGTATAACTATGGCAGCGAGGGTACATATAACACCGCAAAGGTCGAACACGGTAAAACTGTGAGCAGCCCGGCCAACCCGACCAGAAGCGGATATGCGTTTGATGGGTGGTATACGGCAGAGTCCGGCGGGAACAAGTTTGACTTTAACACTACAATCAACGGTAATCTGGTTTTATATGCGCACTGGAGTCTCATTAGCTCTGGTGGTGGCTACATGCCCCCGGTATCTGCCAAAAATTATACAGTCACCTTTGACAGCAACGGAGGTAGTGCGGTTGCCCCTCAGACTGTTCAAGGCCATACGAACGCGACGCAGCCAAATGACCCCGAAAAAGAAAGCTGCATATTTATAGGGTGGTATTGCAGTAATGGATATTCCAGGCCATATGATTTTGATACTCCGGTTGAACATAATCTTACTCTCTATGCCAAATGGTTAAATGAGAACGATGATAAAGATTCTGATGAAGATGGCTTGACCGATGCGCTTGAAAAGGAATTTGGGAGCGATCCAACAAAAGCGGATACGGATGACGACGGTGTCCCCGATTACCTGGAACTTGACTGGCTGAATTATGATCCAACTGCCGCTGATACGGATCAAAACGGTATCTCTGATGCTGATGAGGATCCGGACAGCGACGGACTTACCAATCGGGAAGAGGCATATTATGGTACTAACCCGATTCACTCCGATTCCGACGGTGATTATCTTTCTGATTATGATGAATTAAATACATATCATACAGATCCCTTGAATGCAGATACAGATTCAGATGGCGTGAACGATGGTGTAGAGACTGAGATTGGATCTGATCCGCTTCAAATTGAGACCAAATTTGAAACCGCTGTTTCTGTCGGCTCCGTAGATGAGAACACGCCAGTTACCGTCTCGGCGAAAGCCGAAACCAACGCCACCGGTGCTGGTACGCTTCAGATTAAAGAACTTGCACCGATGGATAATCTGCTCTTGTCCCAAAACGTAGCGGGATATCTTGGCGGCCCGGCCTATGATTTCTCCACGGATGGCGTACTTGAATCCGCAGTAATAATGTTTGAATATGACTCAGAACTCTGGGAAATTGGAGAGACATTCCAACCGAGAATATATTATCTTAATGAGGAGACCGGGCTATTGGAGGAGCTTCCCAACCAAACTGTGACAGATGGTACAGTTTGTGCGACAGTGTCTCATTTCTCAACTTATATTTTGTTAAATAAAGTTGATTTTGACAGCGTCTGGGAAGCTGAAATTAGAAATCCCCAGAATCAGGAGAATCCTCAGTATACTGGTATAGACATTGTGTTAGTCATTGATTCTTCGGGAAGTATGACAAGTAATGACAAGGCGAATCTGCGCAAAGAGGCGGCAAAAGACTTCGTTGCAAAGCTTGGAAAAAACGATCGGGCGGCAGTTATTGATTTTGACTCTTCTGCAAGTGTTTACCAGCAGTTTACAAGCGAACATGACCTCTTAAATAGCGCAATCGACCGTGTGAACAGTAGCGGTAATACTAACCTCAGCAAGGGGATAAGTTTAGCAATCAGTCTGTTTACAGATGACAGTTATACCAGAACAGATGCCTATAAGTACATCGTTTTTCTGACGGACGGGGACGGTTCCTATAACACAAATTATACAACAACGGCACATGATAATAATATTGTAATATACACAATTGGTCTGGGGAGAGGCGTTCGGGAGAGTACGCTGAGAGCAATTGCCGATGGAACCGGTGGAAAGTATTTCTTTGCTGCTTCCGCTGATGATCTTCCTGATATCTACGCAGATGTGTCTTTTGAAACAATAGATTATACGACTGACACGAACAACGACGGAATCTCAGACTATTATACTAAGCTGTTGAACGATGGCATTTTACCTCTGTCTTCCGCTTGCTTTGATTTGATTGATGTGACGGATATGTATGGCGAAGAGTGCGACGACTGGGATGGTGATGGCTTGAAGAATGGTGAGGAGATACACATCTGCGTATCCGGCAATAAAGTATACGTTAAAATGGAGTCACATCCACTTCTTGCGGATTCCGATGGGGATGGTTACTCTGATGCGGAGGAAAAGAGGCAGGGAACGCCTCCTATGAAACGAACCTCTGATGCGTACTCGTACCTCAAGGCCTTGGAAGACGACAAGCGCTATATGTATACTTCTGTCGCAGATGATAAAAGTTTTGTGTCACGCTTCAACGCATTATTCGACGTAGAAAAAACTGATGAGGCTAAAGAGCAGTTGATTGCATTCTTTTACGACTACGCATCAGCGGATACCATTGAGAAAAACAGTGAAAAAATCGCCGCGCTGGAAATTCGTAACCAGTATCTAAAGTATATGCAGAGTATTGCCAACATCGCCAAGACAACAAAGAGTATCTATACTATTACTGGCGATGTGGCGGACATGGTAAACGATATTAGCGATTCGGGGGATGCAAAAACCTTCATCGATGAAGCCAGGGCAGGAAATATAAAGATAGAGGGTGCTTCTCGACAACTGAGAGCAAGTAGGAAGAAAATCCTGGACGCGATGAATACAAACCAGTTCTTTTCAGATGAGGATGAGGGCGTTTTGGAGGGCGTTTTGAAAGATGTTTTGTCCGATGCGAATACGACGATCTCCACAATAGAAGAGTTCCAAGATCTATTTCGGGAACATAAAGATGATTTTGCCTCATTTACAGAAGACCTGACTACTGCCTGGGATAAGGCGTTTTCCGAGATTGCCGTTGCTGTCAGCACAATCAAAACCTGTTATGACGGTTTTAGGTATATGAGACTCGATACAGGCTTTAAGGCAATTTCAAGGGGATATAAAGATTTTTTGAAATCAAAAGGTGATAAGGGGGATATGACCAGCACCTATGTTGACGCCGCAATGGACGTTGTGGACGGAGTAATAGAGATTACAGAAACTTGCAATACATACGGAAAATTGAAGGCAAACCGCGATGCATATGTTGCTTATATCGACTTGCTGTATTATATCGCAGAACACGCACCCGAAGAATATGACCGGGTTGCAGCACATGACATTGCAAAAGCGATAGAAGACGAATCCTGGGACACTTATGAGAAGCAATTGGTTGCGGCAAATACTAAAACAATTGCGCTCACTTCACTTTCCATTGTCATGGATATTGCCTCGAATATCTGCCCCTATACAAAAGTGGCTAAATCCGTCTATGATATTGCCAAGCTAACAATCAACGTTGCCGGTTTGAGCAACCAAGCCAAACTCATAGTAAGCTGTAGGACAATGAAGGCCCTCTCCGATGGCTGCATTGAGTATATCGATTCTAATATCGAACACGGTGATGTATTCTTCTCATATGACGGTACAGTAGCTGAATATATGACACAATTAGCTCAGTGCAGACTGGTTGGTGAAGACTATGAAAAGAAACGTTTGCTCAAAAATGACTTGGGGAAATTGATATCGAGTTGGTTCCTGGGTATGGGAAATGATGAAATAGAAGATACGTTTAAGACTTTATCTCGTGGCATCTATACCCGTGCGTCCGCATTAGGACTTACGCTTTCAAGCAAGTTGCCATATTACAGCGTCTTTCATGACAGTGGCAGAAGCGGCAACAGTGGTGGTAGTAGCGGCGGTGGCAGCGGTACATGGTAAACCGCCCCTTATGCAGCTAAGTGAAGCATATCCGGCAATTCTTACCTGAGAGTAGAGCCGTCCTGACACCCGTCGCCAGGACGGCTCTGCCCCTGAAAGGCGGAAAACATTATTCGCGAAATTACGCCCCACTTTTGCCGTTGCGCTCCTATAAAGGGCCTACGTCCCTTGCGCCTATTCGCGATTATCTGTACACACCTACCGGGACAATGTATCCGCTTTCGTGTTTGAACTGTCCCGGCAGGTGCGAAAAACTATTCTTCCGGCAAGGCCGCTTACTGAAACTGTAGGCGGCCTTTTTGCTGCCTGGGCGGGTTTGAGCAAATTCTCTCTTTGGCAAAATAGTAAAATATACTTGACAAATTATCAGATAAGTGCTACAGTATAGAAAAAGGAAAGGGGAGGATCCCATGAGGCCGACGGGTATTTTTGTCGTTATCATTCTTTTGACTGTGGGCGGGTTTTCGCTCCTTGTCTATCTCGGTTCCCTGGACCGCAGGAGCAAGGTGGGCAACGGACAGTACGACGAGCGGCAGCTCAGGGCCAGGGGAAAGGGCTTTGAGCTGGGCTTTTACGCGATGGTGCTGGCCGGGGTCTGCTTTTACCTGGCCGAGTCCACCTTTGACCGGGAGCTGGCGGTCCCCGGGGTGGCGCCGCTGATGACGGTGTGCCTGGGCGTCACGGTCATGAGCGTGTACAGCATTGTGAAGGACGCCTTTGTGGCCATCAAGGGCAGCCGGGCTGTGATTTTGTTGAGCATGGGCCTTGTGGCGGCGTGGGAGATCTTTTATGGCCTGACGCTGATGCGGGACGAGGGCACGCTGTCGGAGGGGCGCCTTGGGCGCTGCTGGATGTATTTGAGCTTCGGCATGATGGCCGCCAGCATCTTCTTGAGCCTCTTCATTAAGGTTCTCCTGGATCGGAGGAACCGGGAATGAAGAATCTCCGCCTGAAGGCCGCCCGTGCGGCCCTGGACCTGAGCCAGCAGGCCCTGGCGGATGAGGTGGGCGTCTCCCGCCAGACCATCAACGCCATCGAGAGCGGCGACTACAACCCCACCGTGAACCTGTGCATCGTCATCTGCCGCGCCCTGAATAAGACCCTGGACGAGATCTTTTGGCCGGAATGAACAGGGTAGCAATAACCCGGAGGCCGTCCCCACAAGGGAACAGCCCCGTCCCATCCCCCATTCAAATATTTTTTTGCAAGGACATGTGCCTTGCAAAAAATCTCTCTTGCCGCGCAAGTGTGTACCCGCGGGACATGGCGCAGCGCGGCAGCAGAAAACCCCCGCTCGAATTCCGCAGAATTCGAGCGGGGGTTTTCGCACGCATCCCCTTGGCATTGGAAGGCCTTCAGGCCTTCCAAGCCAGCTTACGCACCCCCTTGGCAGAAAAAGGTGTGCGGTTTCTCCTTGGAGAAACCGCACACCTTTTTCGCCAGCCTCATTTCTTCCACTTGGACTTCCGGGGCTTGGGGGCGCCGCCGCCCAGGGTGGCGTCCAGCTTCTCCACCAGCTCCCGCTGTTCGGCGGTGAGATTCCGGGGGATGACCACGTTGACGGTGACGAACTGGTCGCCCCGGCCGGAGGAGCGGAAATAGGGGATGCCCTTGCCCCGCAGGCGGAAGGTGTCCCCGTGCTGGGTGCCCTCCGGGATGGAGTACTTCACCTTGCCGTCCAGGGTGGGGACCTCCAGCTCCGCGCCCAGGATGGCCTGGGTGACGGTGATGGGGATCTCACACAGGACGCTGTTGCCGTCCCGCTCAAAGAAATCGTGGGGCCGGATGGACACGGTGATCAAGAGGTCGCCGGAGGGGCCGCCGTTTGTCCCGGCATTGCCCCGCCCGGACATGGGGATGGTCACGTTGTTGGAGATACCGGCGTCGATATGGAGATTCTCCGTCCTGTTCCGACGGATCCTCCCCGCGCCCTTGCACTTGGCACAGGGCTGATGGATGATCTTGCCCTTGCCGCGGCACTTGGGGCACTCCCCCTGGGACTGCATGACCCCGAAGGGGGTGCGCTGGGTGATGGTGACAACACCGGAGCCGTGGCAGTCGGGGCACACCTCCGCCGTGGCGCCCTTGGCACAGCCGGAGCCGCCGCACTCGTCGCAGGTCTCGATCCGCTGGACGGTGACGGTCTTATCACAGCCGAAGGCGGCCTCCTCAAAGGAGAGACTGATCCCCACGCGTATGTCCTCCCCGGGACGGGGTCCGTTGCGTGTCCGGGCGCGACCCTGGCCGAATCCGCCAAAGCCGCCGCCGAATATGTTGCTGAAAAGATCGTCAAGCCCGCCGAAGCCGGAGAAGTCAAAGCCCCCGCCGTAGCCGCCGTTCTGGGCGGCGTAGCTGGGATCCACCCCGGCAAAGCCGAACTGGTCATACTTGGCCCGCTTGTCCTTGTCGGAGAGAACCTCGTAGGCCTCTCCCGCCTCCTTGAGCCGGGCCTCGCACTCCTTGTCCCCGGGGTGCAGATCCGGGTGGTTCTCCTTGGCGATCTTGTAAAATGCCTTTTTCAGCTCCGCGTCCGTGGCCGTCTTAGGGACGCCCAGGACCTCATAATAGTCTCGTTTTTCAGCCATGCCGTCGTCGCGAAAATTGCTTACCTCGCCGCGCCGCACGCGGCACGGCTCAGGCGCAGATTTTGCTCCTCCTTTCCGTCCCGAACCCGCGCCGCTGGGCTTCGGGCCGGTAATTCACAAGGTTGCGGAGCCGCTGAGCGGCTCCGCCATTTAATTATTTCTTGTCGTCGTCGTCCACTACGGTGTAGTCGGCGTCATAGTACTGCTGGCCGTTGCCGCCCTGATTTCCGCCGGGGTTGCCGCCCATGTTGTTGGGGTCAAAGCCCTGGCCCTGGGGGTTGGCGTTGGCGTAGAGCTTCTCGCTCACCTTGTAGAAGGTCTGAGTCAGGGCGTCGGTGGCGGACTTGATGGCGGCGGTATCCGTGCCGGCCAGAGCTGTCTTCAGGCTGGCCAGAGCGGACTCCACCTCCTGCTTGTCGCCGGCGTCCAGCTTGTCGCCGGATTCGCTGAGGATCTTCTCCGTCTGGTAGACCATCTGGTCGCCCTGATTGCGGGTGTCAACCTCCTCGCGGCGCTTGGCGTCCTCGGCGGCGTACTGCTCGGCCTCCCGGACGGCCTTCTCCACGTCCTCCTTGGACATGTTGGAGGAGGAGGTGATGGTGATGTGCTGCTCACGGCCGGTGCCCAGATCCCGGGCGGAGACGTTGACGATGCCGTTGGCGTCGATATCGAAGCTGACCTCGATCTGAGGAACGCCGCGGCGGGCCGGGGCGATGCCGTCCAGATGGAAGCGGCCCAGGGACTTGTTGTACTGGGCCATCTCGCGCTCACCCTGGAGGACGTTGACCTCAACGGAGGTCTGGTTGTCCGCGGCGGTGGAGAACACCTGCTTGCGGTTGCAGGGGATGGTGGTGTTGCGCTCGATGATCTTGGTGAAGACGCCGCCCAGGGTCTCAATGCCCAGGGACAGGGGGGTGACATCCAGCAGGAGGATGCCCTCCACGTCGCCGCCCAGGACGCCGCCCTGGATGGCCGCGCCCACGGCCACGCACTCGTCGGGGTTGATGCCCTTGAAGCCGTCCTTGCCGGTGAGCTTCTTCACCTCGTCCTGAACGGCGGGGATACGGCTGGAGCCGCCCACCAGAAGTACCTTGGAGATGTCGGAGCCGCTGAGTCCGGCGTCGGACATGGCCTGACGCACGGGGCCGGCGGTGGCCTCCACCAGATGGGCCGTCAGCTCGTTGAACTTGGCCCTGGTGAGGGTCACGTCCAGGTGCTTGGGGCCGTTGGCGTCGGCGGTGATATAGGGCAGATTCACGGTGGTACTCATCATGCCGGAGAGGTCGCACTTGGCCTTCTCGGCGGCCTCACGCAGGCGCTGCATGGCCACGCGGTCGGTGGAGAGATCCACGCCGTCGGTGCGCTTGAACTCGCTCACCAGGTACTTCACCACGCACTGGTCAAAGTCGTCGCCGCCCAGGCGGTTGTTGCCGGCGGTGGCCAGAACCTCGATGACGCCGTCGTCGATGTTCAGGATGGACACGTCGAAGGTGCCGCCGCCCAGGTCATAGACCATGATCTTCTGGCTCTGCTCCTTGTCCACGCCGTAGGCCAGGGCCGCGGCGGTGGGCTCGTTGATGATGCGCTTCACGTCAAGACCCGCGATCTTGCCGGCGTCCTTGGTGGCCTGGCGCTGGGAGTCGGTGAAGTAGGCCGGGACGGTGATGACCGCCTCGGTGACGCTCTGGCCCAGATACGCCTCGGCGTCGGCCTTCAGCTTCATCAGCACCATAGAGCTGATCTCCTGGGGGGTGTAGGACTTGCCGTCGATGGTGACCCGGTAGTTGGAGCCCATCTCACGCTTGATGGAGCTGACGGTTCTGTCGGGGTTCGTTATGGCCTGGCGCTTTGCCACATGGCCCACCATGCGTTCGCCGTCCTTGGAGAAGGCCACGACAGAGGGCGTGGTACGCATACCCTCCGCGTTGGCGATGACCACCGGCTCGCCGCCCTCCATGACCGCCACACAGCTGTTTGTTGTTCCAAGGTCAATACCTATGATCTTTCCCATGATTTTTTTCCTCCTGTTTATATGAATTGTAATTGTTAACTTTTCAAGAGCATCGCAGATCTCGCGTCCGCAGACGCAAATCGATTTATCATTTTTTCAAGGGCAAAGCCCTTTCAAGCCGGCTTAGTTGGCCACCTTTACCATAGAGAACCGGATCACCTTGTCCCCCAGGGTGAAGCCCTTCTGGAACTCCTCCACGATCTGGTTTTCACCGGCGTCCTCGTCCTCCACATGCATCACGGCGTTGTGGAGATTGGCGTCGAAGGGCTTGCCCACGGCGTCGATCTTCTTCACGCCCATCTTCTCAAAGATCCCCTCCAGGGACTTCATGGTCATCTCGATGCCCTTTAAAAAGGCCTCGTCGGAGCAGCCCAGCTTCAGGGCGCGCTCCAGATTGTCATAGACGGGCAGGAAGCCGGTGACGGTGTCGGATTTCACCTGGGCGTAGAGGGCCTCCCGTTCCTTCTGACTGCGGCGGCGGTAATTTTCGTACTCGGCGTACAGCCGCACATATTTGTCCTTCTCGGCGTTGAGCAGTTCCTGGGCGGTGGGTTCCGCCTTCTCCGTCTCCTCCGCCTCCGGCGCGCCGGCCTCCGCCGCTTCCGCCTCCGGCTCCTTCTTCACCTTGTCCTTCTCTTTATCAGCCATCGTGTTCCTCTCCTTTGATCATCAGTTTGCCAAAACCGGACGGGGGAGCGGAGCCGCCGCCCAGCAGCCGGGAGAGCCCCCCGGCGATGTAACTCAGTTTTGCCGCCACGGCGGAGTAGTCCATCCTGGTGGGGCCAACCACGCCGATGATGCCGCGCATATTGTCCCCGGCGTTGTAGCTTGCCAGCACGACGCTGGAGTCCCGCAGCTCCGCGGCGGCGTTCTCCGGCCCGATGAGAACCTTCACATCCCCAAAATCCGGCTGGCCGGTGAGGGCCGTGAGGTTGTTGGCGTCGGACAGGTAGTTGATAAGCCGGTGGGCCTTGTCCGGGTCCTTGAACTCCGGGAGCTTCAGGAGATTCGCCTCACCCGATACCGACGCGCCCACGCCCCGGGAGCTGGTGAGAACCTCAATGACGAAGCCCGCGATGACGGAGGTGAGGCCCATCGTGTCCCCCGTGGAGCGCTCCGTCAGGGTGATCAGCTCCGGCGTGATATGCTCCTCGGTCAGCCCCGTGAAGCCGGTGTTGAACACGGCGGCCAGACGCGTGATCATCGTCTGGGTAAAGGAGAAGGGCAGATGGACAAGCTTGTTCTTCACGGTGTCGTCCGACAGAAGCAGAACGATAATAAAGCTGTTGGGATCCAAATAGATGAGATCCACCCGCTTCACCGTGGCGGCCTTGGGGGCGCTGATGGTCAGCGACGGGTAGCTTGTCAGCTCCGTGGCCATGTGGCTCATCTGGGAGATCAGCTTCTCCGCCTCCGCCCCGCCGGAGAACCCGGCGTCGATGCGGTCGGCCTCCTCGTGGCTCACGTCCCGGTGGGCCATCAGCTCATTGACGTACAGACGGTAGCCCTTGGCCGTGGGGATCCGGCCGGCGGAGGTGTGGGGCTGCTCTAAATAGCCCTCCCTGTCCAGGGCCATCAGCTCGTTGCGGATGGTGGCCGAGGAACAGTCAAGACCTGCCCGGGCCTGCACCGTTTTGCTGCCCACCGGCTCGGCCGTGTCGATATATTCTTCCACAACAGCCCGGAGAATACGCTTTTTTCGTTGGGATAGCTCCGTAAGCTCACCTTCTTAGCACTCGCTCACTTCGAGTGCCAAACCATAATTTATCACTGAGGGGAGAGAATGTCAAGGGGGGAAGGGGGGATTTCATAAAAATTTCATAATAAAAAAACGGCCCCCCGAGGCGGGGGCCGGCGGGGGGTCACAGGATCTCGTAAAAGGAGCTTAAATACACGTCCGCGCTCCGGCGCAGAAGGCCGGCGTCGCCGGCGTAGGAGCGGTCATAGACCGCCGCGGTGCGAAAGCCCGCGCCGCGGGCGGTGAGCAGGGCATGGGGCGCGTCCTCAAAGACAGCCGTCTCATCCGGGGGGGCGCCCAGCCGCCGGGCGCACTCCAAAAAGATCTCCGGCCGGTCTTTGCCGGAGCCGAACTCCGTGCAGGTGAGGATGAAGTCCAGCTTATCCAAAAGCCCCAGCCTGCCCAGGACGAATTCCACCAGGGGGCGGACGGTGTTGGTGGCCACGCAGGCGGGGATGCCCCGGCGGCGCAGGCTGTCCACAAGCTCCGCCGCGCCGGGTTTGAGGGATACGGTCTTGTACCCTTCCCAAACCAGGCCGTTGACCTCCCGGCACAGGTCGTCCACGGACGCGGGGATCTCCAGCTGTTCCTTGTAAAACGCCACGGCGGAGCCTAAGGTGCGGGTCTTGTAGGCGGCGAAGAGCGCCTCGTCCCGCCGTCCGGCGTATTTGGTGCAGAAGGTCTCCCAGGCGCCGTCCCACACGGGCATGGAGTCCAGGAGCGTGCCGTCCAGATCAAAAATCGCGGCGCGAAAATCCATACGCCTCACCCCCTTGTGATCACGGGCAGATGCCCGTCCGGCCGTGTTTCCCAGAGGAGTATGGCCGTGCCCTCGTGGATCTCAACGCCGGCGGGTGCGCCGGTGAACTCGTTGCTGACCCCCAGAGGCTCATCGTCCGCCACGTCCCGGTGGTCCAGCCGGTAGAGAAGACCCCTCTCCGTGATGACCGCCCCGCCCCCGTAGGCAAAGACGGACACGGTGCCGGAGAAATCCGGGGAAAATTTGGCCGTGGCGCGTGTGACGGCGGCGACTGTCTCCCGCCGCCCCACCAGATACCCCTCCACGCCCCTGCGGGAGAGCCTGACCAGGAGCTGGATGTTGGCCAGGGAGTGGTCCAGCCGTCCCCCCAGGCCGCCGTAGATGAGGATCCGCCCGGCCCCGCGGGCCAGGGCCTCCTCAACGGAAAGCTCCATGTCCGTGGCGTCCTTCATCACCGGGTGGCGGATGAACTCCACGCCCTCCGGCAGGGGGCCGCCGTAGGAGTCCATATCCCCCACGATCAGGTGGGGCGTGACGCCGTGACCGGCGAGGAACACAAGGCCCCCGTCCGCGGCGAGGATGCGGGTGTCAGGCTCCAGCGCGGGCATACCGTCGCCGTATTCGCCGGAGCCGAAGATCGTCCAGGTGTTCATGCCGCCGGATCCCCTTTCCTGGCCCCCTCCGGGCCTTTTCCAAGGGCCGCGGCCTGAACTGTCTCCGCCGCCAGCCGGGCGGAGCGGGTGTTGAAGTGTACCCCGTCTACCGTAAGCTCCAGGCCCCGCCGCCGGGAGAAGCCGTCCTTGGTGCGGGGGAAGAGACCCATGAGGAGGATATCGCCGAGCCGCGAAAGGCCCAGCTTCCCGAAATCGTAGTCCCGCCCGGCATCCGGAACAGCCGCCAGCTCCGCACCCATCACGTCGGCGAAGGGCAGGGAGTACGCCAGCGCCAGCTTCTTCACAATGGCGTTCCGGGCCTCCAGCTCCTGCAGGGGGTAGTCCCGCAGCTGCATCAGCGGCAGGCCCATGAGGACGCACCGCTTCCCGTCCGCCAGGACTGTCTCAATGATCTGGCGCATCACCTTTTCATATTCCGGCTTGTCGGCCCACCGTTTCCAGCTGCCGCGCCAGCCGAAGATCACCTTCCACATAAAACCCGTGGACATGAGATGCGGCTGCAAAAGGTCGTTTGTGCCGATGCCCACCACCACAGTGTCCACCTGGGGATACCAGGGCATCTCCCGGTAGATCCGCAGGCGCCGCAGCGCCCCGTGGGCGGTGTCCCCGTCAAGCCCGCCGTTCTTGTGAGGCTCCGGCGGCATGAATTTGATATAAGACCAGCCCACCAGACCGCGTGTCAGGCTGTCGCCAAGATAGAGTACCATTGTCTCACCTCAAAATATGGGGGAAGCCCCCGCCTCCCGCATGGGGAGGACAGTTCGAGTATACCACAAATCCCGGCGGTTTTGGGGATTTCCAAAAAATTTTGCAATTTAGACAAAAACCTCTTTCAAAGGCAAAAATCTATGGTATAATATCCACAGAACGGGTACCGAACCGCGCCGTTTTTCCCCTGAATTACGCCGGGAAGTACGGCGCATTTCCCCTCCGCTTTACGGAAATGGGCGGTAAAGTCCCGTAAACAGGCAACATTTTTGAAAATCAGGCAACAAAAAAGCAGCATTACTGAGAACCAGGCAACAAAAAAGTAAAATTACTGAAAACCAGGCAAAATTTATTAAAATAATGAAAATAAAGGAGATTTCACTATGAAACGTGTTGGCATACTCACAAGCGGCGGCGACTGCCAGGCGCTGAACGCCACCATGCGCGGCGTGGCCAAGGGGCTTTACAGCCTGTACGGCGCGGACGGTGTGGAGATCATCGGCTTTTTGGAGGGGTATAAGGGCCTGATCTATGAAAAATACCGGCACATGACCCCCCGGGATTTTACGGGCCTGCTCACCGTGGGCGGCACCATCCTGGGTTCCTCCCGCACCCCCTTCAAGCTCATCCGGGAGCCGGACAGGAACGGCCTGGACAAGGTCAAGGCCATGAAGGAGACCTATAAAAAGCTGAAGCTGGACTGCCTGGTGGTTCTGGGCGGCAACGGCAGCCAGAAGACCGCCAACCTGCTGAATGAGGAGGGGCTGAACGTCATCGGCCTGCCCAAGACCATCGACAACGACCTGTGGGGCACCGACACCACCTTCGGCTTCCAGTCCGCCATTGCCACGGCCACCAACGTCATCGACTGCATCCACACAACGGCGGCCAGCCACAACCGCATCTTTATCGTGGAGGTCATGGGCCACAAGGTGGGCTGGCTGACGCTGAACGCCGGTATCGCCGGGGGCGCGGACATCATCCTGATCCCGGAGATCCCCTACAAGCTCAAATCCGTCATCGACAAGATCCAGGAGCGGGGCAAGTCCGGTCACGATTTCACCATCCTGGCCGTGGCGGAGGGGGCCATCTCCAAGGAGCGGGCGGAGATGCCCAAGAAGGAGCGGAAGAAGGCCCTGGCGGAGCTGGCGGCCGCCTATCCCTCCGTCAGCTATGAGCTGGCCGCGCAGATCACGGAGGCCACGGGCAAGGACGTGCGCGTCACTGTCCCCGGCCACATGCAGCGCGGCGGTATGCCCTGCGCCTATGACCGGGTGCTGTCCTCCCGCCTTGGCGCCCAGGCGGCCCTGAACATCAAAAACGGGCAGTATGGGGACCTGGTGGCCATCCAGAACCACAAGATCGTCTCCGTACCCCTGAAGGAGATCGCCGGGAAGCTGAAGACGGTGGATCCCCAGGACGACATCATCGCCGAGGCCCGCCTGCTGGGCATCTCCTTCGGCGACGAATGACCGCCCGGCCCGGAGGAGGACAGAGCGATGCAGATCTGTGAATATCCCGTGACGTGGAAGCTGTTTTTCCGGGAGATCTTTTTGGAGCAGTTTCGGGGCAGGGCGCTGTCCGGAAACCTGTATCTCGTGGTGCTGTCCCTGTTTTTCGCCTTTCTGCTCCGGACGGGCAGGTTCCGCTGGTTCTTCCTGATCATCCTTGTGATCCTGCTCTACCTGCTCCTTTTCCACTGGATCGTCCGCGCCCGCAGGCGGTATAAGCTGTATGCCGCCCTGTGGGGCGGGGAGGACTGGCTGAGGACGGTGGTCTTCCGCACCAGCTCTCTCACCGTGCTGGAGGGCCGCTCCACGGAGGAGATGGGATACAGGAACATCGTCGGGCTTCAGGAGAAGGAGGACAAAACGGCCCGGATCATCTTCCGAAACGGCAACGTCCTGATCGTCGCCACGGACTCCTTCACCGACGGGACGTGGGAGGCGGCCCGGGAGAAGCTCCGGGACGCGGTGTCCTGAGCGGAGGCCGCAGCACAGAAGACCAAAAAGGGGAGACAAAGATGAGCGGAGCGGGAGATCCGGAGGGGCGCTGGGAGCGGATGAAGCAGCGCCTCAAGGAATACGGCCCCCAGATCTTCTTCGATGAGGAGTTGATCGAGGGGCTTCTTTTCCACGTCCTGCGCCGCCAGCCCGACCGGGAGACGGCCGTCAGCATGAAGCGCCACTTCATCTTCCTCAGCCGCCTCCTTGCCGCCTCCCCGGCGGAGCTGGAGCAGTTTCGGGAGATCAGCCGAAAGGACGCCCAGAGCCTGTATCTGGCGTTCCTCCTGTGCGAGCGGGCCATCGCGGAGCGGAGAGGGAAGCGGATCCTGTCCTCGCCGGCCCGCGCCGCCGCGTTTCTGGCGCCCATATTCCGGGAATCCCCACGGGAAACAAGTATGGTCGTCTGCCTGCGTGACGACCTTTCTTTTATGTCCTGCCACACGTTGTTTGAGGGGACGGCGTCGGAGACGAAGAATGATCCCTACCGGGCCATCCGCTGTGCCCTGGAGGAGGACTGCGGGGTGATGCTCCTGACCCACAACCACCCCTTCGAGCCGCCCGTCCCGTCGGACAGCGATATTTACACAACGGGGATGTTCTTAGATTCCCTGCGCCCGCTGGGGATCACGCTGCTGGATCACATCGTGATCGGCGGGGAGGGGAGATACTGCTCCTTCGCGGAGAACGGCTTCTTCCGGGAGGAGAAGGAGCCCATCCGGGAGGTGTACTGGAAGGGGAGGAAGGAAGTCCCCGGCGCACCGCCCCAGGGGAGCGAGAACTGAGCGCCGCCAGTACCCCACGGGAGGGCGCGTTACCGGGGGCCGGTGTGACATGGGGACGGTTCTTTAGTTCCACCTGCGGTGTGACAAAAGAACCGTCCCCTTTGTCCCACCTCCTCAAAGGAACGAAATAAGAGCATTACCATCAATTAAATATGTACGGGCCTCCGCCCACGGAGGCCCGCGTTTTTTAAGTTGCGTTGAATCGATACTGGGTGGTTATCGAAGCGCGGGCCGACGAGGTCGTCGGCCCCTACGACAAGGACGAAGGTTTGTACGTTGACCGCGAGATGTTGGAGTATTTCGGCAGGCGGGCCGCCGTGGACGGCGGCCCCTACAGTCTGTAAGAGTCCCCCTGTAGGGGCCGATGACCTCATCGGCCCGGGCGGGTTGGGTGACAGAGCGGTTGCGTTAAGATAGAAAACTTAAAAATTAGCCGTAGGGGCCGCCGCCCACGGCGGCCCGTGTCGTTGAATGAGGGCGGTATAATAAACGGGGAAAGGGCAGCGTCGTGCGTCACCGGGAAGCCGGTGTGACACGGGGACGGTTCTTTAGTCACACCAGTGTGCGCACTGGTGGTACAAAGAAACCGTCCCCGTTGTCCCACCTCCTCAAAAGGTGGGGGATCTATTGGGGATTCGCGTCAGTTCAACGGGCGGGTGCTGCCTGGAAAGATCACCTTGTTCTGCCAGGGGAGGGAGGCGTTTTCCTCCTTGCTGGGGGCCAGGGAGGAGAGATAATCCTCGTCAAACTCGGACAGCGCCCCGGACTCGTAGGCCGCCAGGTTGTAATCCCGGATGCGGGCGGTGATGTCCACATAGTTAAAGGCGAGCCACAGGAGGAGAAAGGACACCAGGAACACCGGGAACACCCGGAAATCCGGCTTTACGGTTTTCCACACCACCACCGCCAGGGCGATGGCGATCCAGAGCATGATAAGCAGGGTGGCGCACCGGAGAAGGCTCAGCCCGTAGGCCCCGATGTACAGGCACATCCGGTAGAGTGCGGAGGCCAGGATCACCGCGGTGAGGCCGACCAGGACAAAGACCAGCCCCTTCACGGCGCCCTTCCCCCGGCCCTGGGCCTTCACACAGGCCAGGGCGGCCAGGAGATTGATCCCCGCCACCGCCGCCAGCTGAAAGAAGCCCTGGCGGGCGTACTGGGCAAACCCGCCCTGCATGGCCGCCGTTTTCGCCCCGCCGAAGAGGAAGACAAACTGGATGACGGCGAACACCGCGTAGATGATGTCCAGCACCGTCAGCACGGCGATAAAGGGCAGGCAGGGGAGGGCGAGGGGCTCCTGCTTTATCTCCTCCCGCTCAGGGACTGGACGGGCCAGGGAGTAGAGAAAGGAGAAGAGCATTAGGCCGAAAACGCCGCACTTTAGCCACGTCCACAAGAATCTGCCCCGGTTCAGGGAATTCAAAATCGCCTGGCCCACGTCCCCCAACAGCCCCTCGAAGACCTGATCGGCGGAGGAGAGCAGCGTCACCACCAGGGCCAGCAGGGGGAAGGCGATGAGCAGGGAAAGCAGCACGATCCAGAAACCGTTAAAGCTCCGCCCCCGTCTGCCCAGGGCCTGGAAGGGCTTTATAAAGTGGCGAAACAGGTTGGGGATAAAGAGCCGCACCGTCTCCGGGATGACCTGCGCCGTCAGGGCCGGGAAGTCCCGGCCGGCCAGGACCAGGGCGGAGGCGGGGGTCAGGCAGGCCAGAAGCGCCAGATTCACCATCCGCACGGAGGCTGCCCCGAAAAGCCCCGTGGCCACGGCCAGAAGCACGGTGCAGGCCACAAGGAAGATCCCCTGCTTTGAGGGCCGCACCCTCCCGCGCAGAACGATGACCTCGGAGGCCAGCGCCGCCAGCACAAAGGCGGTGGTGCCGAGGCCGGGGACATTGATAAGGCTTTCAAGATCAAAGACGTGATACCACAGCGCCGCCAGCGCCACGCCAAGCAGCACTGCCAGCCAGTCGAAGGGGTCGAACCGGACGGCCGCGCCCGCCGGGGCGGGGGAGAGGGATGTATTACCGGCGGGCGTCATCTCCCCGCTCTCCGCCGGTTGAGGGATCTCAGGTTTTTGATTCTCGTTTTCCATAAAAAGCTCCTTATTTTCCATAGGCGAAAACTCCTTTTTGGGACGATCATGGCCGGGCGGGTTTGGGACCGCCCCCACGGCGTTGGGGGAAAGATTTGCGGGGAATTCGGCGGTGCGTCGGGCCGCCTGGAGAGGCGGCCCCTACAGGGCTGGTTGGAAGATACTCGGAAGTTCGAGACACGGGCCGGCCGGGTGTCCGGCCCGTACGGGTGCGTTGTACGAAATGCGTCGGGAATTCGTGGGCCGCCGAGGGCGGCGGCC
>CANQFV010000003.1 GCA_947599875.1 uncultured Oscillospiraceae bacterium | reverse complement strand
AAGCCCGCGCCTGAGCCGTCACGCTCGCGTGGCGGCGAGGTTAAGCGGCTTTCGCGACGACGAAAAGAACCGTCCCTTTGTAACGCCGGGTGAAGGCCTCCGGTCAATGAAAAATCTCCCGTCCCGCTCTCCCCAATTCCAATATTTTTTGCGGGGCTTTGCCTCGCAAAAAATCCCACTTGCCGCGCAAACGTGCGCCCTTGGGCGTGCGCTGCAGCGCGGCAGCAGGGAGGGCCCTCTCGAATTCCGCAGAATTCGAGAGGGCCCTCCCGCACGCGTCCTATTGGCATTGGAAGGCCGCAGAGTTTACCGTCAAGGTAGGAAATCCGCTGAAAGCTTCCGCACGGTCAGATCCCTGCGGCCTTTCAAGCCAGTTTTTCAAGCCAGTTTCTGGCACAGCCGCATGATCACGGCCGCAGTCTGCACGCGGGTGGCCGTTCCGGAGGGATCCAGGACATTTCCGCCCACGCCGTTGATGATACCGTTCTCCACGCACCAGATCATGGCGTCCCTGGCAAACCCGCTGACGCTCCCGCCGTCCTTAAAGGCGGCCAGGTCGCCCTTTACGCTGGTGTCAAGGCCCATGTACTTGGCAAATCGGTAGAGGATCGTGGCAAGCTCCTCCCGGTTGATGTTCTTGCCGGGGAGGAAGGTGCCGTCGGCGTAGCCGTTGACGATCCCGTTCTCGGCGGCCCAGGCCACGGCCTCGGAGTAATACTTGCCGTCGGCCACGTCGCTGAAGTCGGCGGGATCACAATCCGGCTCGTTTACCAGCCTGTAGAGGATCACAGGAGCCACGCCCCTGGTGGTGAACTGGTTGGGGGAGAACACCCCGGCGGCGGTGCCGGTGAGGAGTCCCCTGGCGGAGACGTACTTCACGGCGTCGGCGGCCCAGCTGCCCGCTCCGGCCATATCGCTGAAGGTCATGCCGCGGTTTTCCACCTTCACGGTGGCGGAGCCGTCCACGCTGATCAGCAGGCCCTGGTCGGTGAGAATCGTGCCGCTGATGACCTCCTCGGTGCCGTCCTCATGGACGATGACGGCCACGGTGCCGTAATCCGCGCCCTTGACGGGGATCTTCACATTGCCCTTGCCGCCGCCGCGGACGGTGATCTCCAGCTCCTGGCCGCTGCCGGGGACGACCTCCACAGGCAGGGTGGTGGTGGAGCCGCCGGAGACGGTGTACCCGTCATTCCCGCCGGCAGGGGGAGTGGCGGAACCGCCGCCGGTGATGCCGCCGCCGGAGCCGCCGCTGGGCGCCGCGGGGATCTCAGGCAGCGCCGGGACAGTGGGGGCCGTGCCCTGATCCATGTGGGCGCCGGCATTTGCGGGGGCGGTGTCGGTGAGAACCAGGAACCCGCCCATGTTGATGGTGCCGTCCGCATTCCTCTTGATGCCGCCGTTCAGGGCCGCCTCCATATCCACGGAGACGAACCAGCTGTCCTCCACCTTGACGCCGGAGGAGTTGACGGAGGCGGTACCGTTGTAATAATAGTTGTTCTCGCCCTTCAGGTCATCCTCCTTCTGGGCGCCCTTCACCTTAAACTGCTCGCCGGTGGTGTTGCCGTTGTTCTTGTAGGACAGGATGCCCTGGGCGGCATAATTTGTCTCACTGGCGCTGTTGGTGTACATGGCCACGTTGTAGCTGTTGTTGTTGAAGCTGGTGGAGTTATACACCTTGATGTCCGGGCAGCTGTTGGAGTCAAACCCCTTGGCCTTGTTGCCGAAGGACGCGCTGTTGATCAGGGTGTGCCCGCCGGGCAGGCTCTCGCCGCCCATCTTAAAGCCGTTGCCGTTTCCGGCGTTGACTTCCTTGCCGTCCTCGTCTAAGATCCAGCCGTTCTTAAAGGCCAGGCAGTTCTCGATGACCACCGTGCCGATGGAGCCGGTCTCCACCTTGGCGTACAGATCCCACCCGTCGTCGGCGTTGTAGGCGGAGATGCACCCGTAGAACCGGTTGCCGTCGCCGATGGTGAGCTTGGCGGCAAAGCCGTCGGCGTCCTCGTAGCCGGAGTCGGCGTTGAGATAGGAGGAGCAGTTGAGGATCAGGTTGTCGGCGGGCCAATCCTCAAACTTATCGGAGCCCTTGAAGCGGCTGATCTGGATACCGGTGTTCCCGTTGCGGTAGGTGAACAGGCGCTCCAAAATGTTGTTGTTTCCGGAGACCTGGATGCCCTTCTGGCCGTTGGCGGAGCGGGTCACGTCAAATCCGTAGAAGTGCCAGTAATCCCCGGCGATGACCATACCGGCGCAGGCGCCGTTGAAGTCCAGAACGGGCCTGGTCTTGGCGTTGGGATCGGCCATCATGGTGATGTAGGCGTCCGCGGTGCCGTCAATGCCTCGCTGGATGGTCAGGGTGCTTGTCAGGTTATAGGTGCCCTCCAAAAGGACAATGGTCTGCCCCGGGGCGGCCACGCGCACGGCGTCATAGATGCTCATGGGGAATTCCCTTGTTCCGGATCCCCTGCCGTCGGGGGCCACATACAGGATCCGGCTGGGATCCATCACGTTGTAGTTGACCACATGGGTGATCGTCACCGGTTTGTAATCGGCCATCACCTCGTATTCACCCGGCTTGTAGTCGGGATCCGGGGTCATGGTGACGGTGAACACGTTCCTGCCGGGGATGAGCTGGGCAGGGACATGCTGCTTCTCCAGGGCCGTCACCGGGCCGTTATACAGCTCCACGCCATTGCCGTCCTTCACCACCAGGGTCCCGTCGGCGTTGCCGTAGTAAACCAGGTCATAGGCGGCGGAGTTTGCGATGTCGGCGGACTCCACCACATAGCTGGGCGTCACCTGGGTGATGGGCCGCTCCTCCACGGGCCGGTCGTCATCCGCCACGGCGATGGTCTCCAGCTCAATATCGCTGACGGTGATCTTGGCGTTTCTGGAGGCGAAGAAGCCCAGATACACGTTGTCCGGATCCAGGTGGCTCAGGGCCTCGGGGTCGTAGTATTTCACGACGGTGGGCTCCGTGCTTCCCTCCGGGTAGTAGCTGACGAAGTAGCCGGTGGGGTTCTTCTCGATGGAGAACACAAAGTCCGTGATAAGCTCCTGGCCGCAGGGGGGATAGCCGGGATCTGCGGTGTAATTGTCCACCAGGTTGTAATCCCCGGCGTCCAGCTCCAGAAGTCCCGCGCTCGTCTCCAGGGTGGTCATGGTGGACTTAAAGATCTCGCTGGCCAGATTGGGGGCCCCCAGGTTCTCCGGGGTCACGCCGATCTTCTCCTGGGAGCCGATGCCCAGGCGCATGGTGTATTTCGTCCCGCCGGAGTCGGTGAGCTTGCCCTCCAGGCTGTTCCAGTTGTACTCCACCTTGGTGACAACGGCCATGTAGGAGTTGTTCCAGAAATCTGCCCCCGCTCCGTGGGCGCCCACCCGGTCGGAGACCATCAGGCCGAAGCCGTCCTGGCCGTTGGAGTACGTCCACTGGTCCACATGAACCTTTCCGGTGAGCTTGAAGTTAACTTCGTTGGGATTGAGACTTGTGTAATAGAAGGCGATGCCGTCGGTGGAGTTAGGCACCAGCTTGCCCTTTCCGCCCAGACTCCAGATGCTGACGGAGCCGTCCTCCAGCACCTCATACCCGTTCTGGGCGGTGTTGGTGCTGGTGCTGGACCCGAAGGCGGCGAAGTACCAGGGGATCTCCCGCTCCGCCGTCACCGTGATCTCCAGCTTGTCGGAGACGGCGGCGTCCCCGCCCCGCTTGGCGGTGACAGTGACCGTGTAGGTCTTGCCGATCTCCAGCCCGGTGAGTACGGCGCTGAGCTTGGCGTCCTTGTCCACGGTGGCCGTGGCCTTCACCGCGTCGCCCTCCTTGGCCTCCACCACATACCGGTCGGCCTCCTTCACGGCGTTCCACTCCACCAGCACGCTGCCGCCGCCGTTGTTGGTGGCGCCCTTTACCACGGGCTTTGCCAGGGGCAGGGTGAAGTCGAAGGCCGCGCTCTCGCCCTTATGGGCAGTCTCCTCCTTGTCCCTGGTGGCGGTGACGGAGAAGGTGTACTTCCCGGAGGCGCCGGGGGTGAAGGTGAGGACATGCTCCTCCTTCTCCGCCAGGGAATCCAGGGTGGTGACGGCCGCGCCGGAGGCGTCGCTCATGGTCACGCTGACCTTGTCCGCGCCGGCGTCGCCCACCAGGGCCGTGACGGTGACATCCACCTTACCGGCGTCGTCCTTGTTCAGCGCCACGCTCTTGATGACAGGGGCGGCCACGCCGCTCCACTCGGGGCGGGCCGCGGGAGCGCCGCCGCCCTCCGTGACCTCAACCTTAAAGATGTAGTTGCTGCCGCCGCTGCCGCCCAGGAAATAAGTCCCCGCGGCGGGAATTTCCAACGTGGAAAGATATGCGGTATTCTTTGTTGATGCCTCAGCCGTCGCAGCAACGGGGCTGCCGGAGGCGTCAAGTACCGTCATCTGGCGGCCATCGTCTCCGCAGGCCCACCAGATTTTCACCGTGGCGGGGCCGGAGGTCTTGAACCGCAGGGCGTTCTTGGCCGTGGAGGCCGCCCCGCCGAAGTTCACGCGGTAATCTGTCCCCTCGGTCTTGTAGCCGTCAGCCCAGCTCTTTCCGGAGGTGTCTCCCTTGGAATTCGCGCTCCAGAGAAGCGTAAAATACTCATCATAAGCTTCCGCCTCTCCGTCGGCCTTTGTACCCTTGTCAAACTTCTGAATAAAGCCCTTGGACTCAAAGACGTGCGTCACTTCTGCCGCCGCCGGCTGCTCCGTGACCTCTACTTTGTAAATGTAGTTGTTGCCGGAAGCGCCGCCCAGGAAATAAGTACCGGCGGCCTCAGTGGACATTGTGGAGATGTAGAGCTGATTCTTGACGCTGGTTTCACCGGAGGTGTACTTCACTGTCCCTTCGGTGTCAAAGATGTCTATGTTGCGTTTGTCGCCTCCGCAGACCCACCACACCTTCACCGTGGCGGGGCCGGAGGTGGTGAATTTGATAACGCTCTTGTTGATCGTAGACGTGCCGCCGAAGTTGATGCGTTTCGTACCGGTAAAATCGTCAGCAAAGGTCTTGCTGTTGTCATTGACCGCGGCTTTGGCGCTCCATATGATGGTGAAGTAGTCCCCAACCTTCTGCTCAGCGCCGTCGGTATATTTACCGGAATCAAAGGTCTCCAGCGTGGAGGCGTCCAGCACGTTGACTTTCTCTGCCGCCGCCGGCTGCTCCTCTGTTACCTCAACGCGGAAGATATAGTTGTTGCCGCTGTCTCCGCCCAGGAAATAGGTTCCTGCGGCGGGGATCTCCAGCGTGGAAATGTAGGCCGTGTTCTTTGTTGATTCCTCAGCCGTCGTATCAACGGGGCTGCCGGAGGCATCGAGGATCGTCATCTGACGGCCATCGCCGCCGCAGGCCCACCAGATCTTTACCGACGCAGCGGCATTGACAGTGAACTCAACAGAGCAGCCGGTCGTTGTGGCCTTGCCGCCGAAGTTGATGCGCGATGTTCCGACAGTCCCGTCGGGGAACTCTTTCTTCTGTCCGTCATTGATATTCGATCCGCCGCTTTTCGGATGAAGGACAAAGCTTCCCGCCTGCATATCCGCAGAAAACGCGCCGGCAGTAAGCGTTGTCACATCCAAAACCTGCTTTCCCGCCTCTGACGCCGGCTCATCCGCCATCGCCGCGACGGGCAGGCACGCCATGACCATCAGCACCGCGATGATCAGGGCCAGCGGCCGCTTAAACCCGCGGCGCACGCCTGAATTTTCCATAAAGTCTCCTCCTCACAAAAAGATGTTTGTTGGGGCCGCCCAGCCCGGGGCGCACTCCCACTTCTATATGAGATTATGGACTAAATAACCAAAATGTCAAGGGATAAAACGGATATTTTCTCTGTTTTTACAGAAATCCTGCCAAATCCCGGGCCCTGCCCCGCCCCGCCGTCCCCGGCCGCCCTTTTCGGCGCCCGGAGCGGGCTTGAAAACCCCGGAGGAGTGTGGTATAATGCCCCAAAACGGATCGACGGCCCCGGCATCGCCCCGGGGAACAGCCTTAAAATAGACGAAAGAAAGGGAATGAGCCATGCGGAGATCTGTTTTCCTGCTGGCGCTGGCCTACCTCTCCGGCAGCGTCCTGTACGCCAATATTTTTGGGAATATCTTCGGGGTCCGGGAGAAATTCGCCCAGAGCGCCGACCGGAACCCGGGCGTGTCCAACGCCTATAAATACGGCGGTTTCTGGTGCGGCACCCTCACCCTGATCTTCGAGCTGGCCAAGGGCGCCCTCCCGGTCTACCTGGCGGTACATATGGCCTCCGGCATCCGCGGCTGGATGATGCCCCTGATCCTCATCGCCCCGGTGGTGGGCCACATCCTCCCGGTTTTCTACGAATTTCACGGCGGCAAGGGGATCGCCGTCTCCTTCGGGGTCCTGTTGGGGCTGTACCCCTATCTCCACCCGGCAATCGTCTTCGCGGCGGTGTTCATCTTCCTCTCCGTCTGTGTGCGGATCTCGCCCCACTATTACCGCACGCTGGCCGCCTATGCGCTGACGGCCGTCCTCATGCCCCTGACGGGCGTCCGGGGCTGGGTCTGGTTCAGCTTCCTGCTGATGACCGCCCTTGTCTGCGCCCGTATGCTCCTGAGCCGTGAGGAGAAGTCCAGACCTGAGGTGAAGCTTTTATGGATGCGCTGATTCTCTCCTGCGGAACAGGCGGGGGACACAATACCGCGGGCCTTGCGGTGGAGCAGGCCCTTCTGGCCGGCGGCCACGCCGTCACGTTCTTGGACCCCTTCACCCTGAAGGGGGAGGGGACCTCCTCCGCCGTGAATCACGCCTATATCACCGTGGCCCAGCGGGCGCCCCGGGTCTTCGGCGCGGCCTACGCCCTGGGGAACGCCTACCGGCGCCTGCCGGTGAAGTCCCCGGTCTACCACGCCAACCGGGTGATGGCCCCGTATCTGGAGAAATACCTGGCGGAGAACCCCTGTGACGCCATTGTCACCACCCACCTCTTCCCGGCGGAGATCCTCACCGGTATGCGCTCCCGGGGCATCCCCGTCCCCACAACGGTGTTTGTCGCCACGGACTACACCTGCATCCCCTTTACGGAGGAGACGAACTGCGACTATTACGTCATCCCCTCCCCGGAGCTGACGGAGGAATTTGTCTCCCGGGGCATCCCCAGGGATCGGATCCGCCCCCTGGGCATCCCCGTGCGGGCGGAGTTTCAGGGTGATGGGGACCGGGCGGCCTGCCGGGCGCGCCTGGGCCTGGCGCCGGAGGAAAAGATCATTCTGGTTGCCGGCGGCAGCATCGGCGCGGGCCACCTGGACGCCGCTGTGGCCACGCTTTTGGAGGAATTCCCGGATACCCGCGTGATCGCCGTCTGCGGCAATAATAAGTCGCTGCTGGAGCGCCTGCGCCGGAAATATACGGATCGTTGTCTGCTGATGGACAGCACCCCCCATATGGCCGACTATATGCGCGCCTGCGATATCCTGGTCTCCAAGCCCGGCGGCCTCTCCTCCACGGAGGCGGCCAATCTGGGCGCGGCGTTGATACACCTGACCCCCATCCCCGGCTGTGAGACAAGGAATATGAACTTCTTCGCCGCCCGCGGCATGTGCCTGCCGGTGACGGATCCCCAGAGGGAGCTGGCGGAGGCCTGCCGGAAGCTGTCAGACCCAGCCCTCCGGGATTCCATGAGGGCCAACCAGCGAAAATATATCCCCCAGGACGCGGCATCCCAGATCCGCACCCTCCTGGAAACCGTAAAAGCGAGCAAGTGATATAGTATAATGTAATGTAATGTAATGAAGGCGGAACAAGAGAACCGTCCCTCTGTAACGCCGGGAGAAGGCCTCTGAATACCGGACAAGCCCCCGTCCCGCCCCCCTCATTCAATATTTTTTCCAAGGACATGTGCCTTGGAAAAAATCCCTCTTGCCGCGCAAGTGTGCGGCCCTCCGGGCCGTGCGCGCAGCGCGGCAGCAGGAAAGGGCCGCTCGAATTCCGCAGAATTCGAGCGGCCCTTTCCGCACGCATCCCCTTGGCAGAAAAAGGATTTAGGGTTCTCTATGAGAACCCTAAATCCTTTTTCGCCAGCTCAGCCTATCCGATTTGTATGCTGATGGACACATAATTGATCACCATGTGCAAAAACACCGGCGCCCACATGGTTCCCGCGTGTTCGTAGCACCAGCCCAGAACCAGGCCCGCCGGGAGGTACTGGAGCAGGTACAGCAGCGTCACCGGGGCGAAGCCGTCCAGAAAATAGCTCCACAGGTGGTAGACGGCGAACAGGACGGTGGAGACGGCGTAGGCCAGGACGGCGTTTTTTCGCCGGAGCGTGCCGAAGACCACGCCCCGGAACAGCGTCTCCTCCACCACCGGGGCCAGGAGGACGCCGATGACCAGCATTTTGTTGGGGTTCAGGCGCGTGACGGTGTTCACCGCGGCGGAGTTGGGGTTCACAAGGTCGGTGAGGAAGAAGGTCAGCAGGAAATTCACAAGGCTGGACAGGGCGATATACGCCACGAAGCCCACCAGCACCGCCACCACCGTATCCCAGAAGCGGCCGCACATATCCGCGAAGGACTCCCGCCAGAAGTGGAAGAGGAAGCCCATCAGGAAAAAGAAGCCCACGGCGTAATACAAAAGGTTCAGCCACGCGCCGGTGAGGGTGAAGCCCATCGCGGGAAAGAGGGACTTGTTCAGCCCCACCAGGATATAGCTCATGGCGAACATGTGGACAAAGACATAGACCCAGCCAACGATGGCCTCCACCTTGTTCATGGGGTGGGAAAATCCCCGGTTTTTCTTCATATCTCTACCTTCTTTTTCAGCTCGTTCAAAAGATTCAGCGCCTCAAGGCCCGTGATGGTGTTGATGTCCGTATTGCGCAGGATCTCCGCCACCTCCTCGCCGGCCAGGGACCCCAGGGACATCTGCTCCTGGGCGGAGGTCTCCTGCCGGGCGGCCGGGGCGGGAGCCTTGCCCTGCGTCAGCTCCCGGAGGATGGCCTTGGCCCGGTTCACCACCGTGTCGGGGACGCCGGCCAGCTTGGCCACCTCCACGCCGTAGCTGTCGTCCGTGCCGCCGGGGACGATCTTCCGCAGGAAGATAATGTCGTCCCCCCGCTTTTTGGCGGAGATGTTGTAGTTCTTCACCCCGGGGATGGTGTCCTCCAGGGCCGTCAGCTCGTGGTAATGGGTGGCGAACATGGTCTTGGCCCCCAGCTTCCGCCGGTCGGCGCAGTGTTCCACCACGGCCCGGGCGATGGCCATGCCGTCGTAGGTGGAGGTGCCGCGGCCGATCTCGTCAAGGATGATCAGGCTCCGGGACGTGGCGTATTTCAAAATCTCCGCCACCTCGTTCATCTCCACCATAAAGGTACTCATGCCGGCCCCCAGGTCGTCGGAGGCGCCGATCCTGGTGAACACCCGGTCAACCAGGCCCACCCGGGCGGTGGAGGCGGGGACGAAGGAGCCGATCTGCGCCATCAGGACGATCAGGGCCGTCTGCCGCATGTAGGTGGATTTTCCCGCCATATTGGGGCCGGTGATAATGGCCGTCGTGGCGCTCTTCCCGTCCAGGTATGTGTCGTTGGGCACAAAAAGGCTGTCCTTTTGCAGCTGCTCCACCACCGGGTGGCGGCCGTCCCGGATCTCCAGCACGTTGTCGGCGGTGATCTCCGGCATACACCAGCCGCGCTCCACGGCGCACTGGGCGAAGGAGTTGAGTACGTCAAGGCGCGCCACCTCCCCGGCTGTGGCCTGGACGCGCAGGACTTTTTCAGCGATCTCCTGCCGAAGGGCGTTGAACAGGTCGTATTCCAGCTCCGAAAGGCGGTCCTGGGCCGTGAGAAGCTCCGTCTCCAGGTTCTTCAGCTCCTCGGTGACGAAGCGCTCGCAGTTGACTAAGGTCTGCTTGCGGATGTAGTCCGACGGCACCTGGGAGGACTGGCTGCGGGGGATCTCGATATAGTAGCCGAAGACCTTGTTGTAGCCCAGCTTCAGCTTTTTCCCGGTGCGGGCCTTCTCCCGGGCCTCGATGGCGGCCAGGGCCTCCCGGCTGCCGCCCAGGAGGGAGCGCAGGTGATCCACCTCGTCGGAGAAGCCCTTTTTGATCATGCCCCCGTCCCGCACGGAGATGGGGGGATTGGGGTCGATGGTGGTGCCGATCTGCCTGGCGATGTCGTCTAAGGTGTCCATAGAGGCGATCTCCCGCATCATCGGGGAGGTCATCTCCCCGATGAGGGAGACAAGCTCCGGCAGGCGGCGGATGGAACCGGCCATGAACACAAGGTCCCGGCAGTTCACCGTGCCGTAGACGGTCTTGGCGATGATCCGCTCCAGATCCCCGATATCCCGGAGGACAAGGGTCAGCTCCTGGCGGGTCACATTGTTGTCAAAAAGCTCCTTCACCGCGCCAAGGCGCCGGTTGATGGCGGCGGCGGACAGCAGCGGGCGGGACACCCAGCTGCGGATGAGGCGCGTGCCCATAGGGGTCTTCGTCCTGTCCAGCACCCACAGGAGGCTGCCGCGCTTCTCCCCCAGGCGCAGGGAGGACAGAAGCTCCAGATTCCGCATGGTGTGGATATCCAGCTCCATATACCGGCCGTCGGTGTAAAAATCCAGCTTGTTGATGTGGGAAAGGCCCGTCTTCTGGGTCTCCACGATGTAGCCCAGGAGCGCCCCCACGGCCCGGACGGCCTGCGGCTCCCCGCCCAGGGACAGCTCCTCCAGATTCCGGGCGTCCAGCTGCCGGCACACAAGGTCGGCGCATTTGGCGTAGTCAAAAAGCTCCCCGTTTGTCTGGGCCAGGATGTGCAGGCGGGTGCGGATCGTCTCCGTGATGCCCGTGTCCTCCCCGGCCCCCTGATCCAGGATCACCTCGGAGGGCTGGTAGCGGCCCAGCTCGTTCACCACCCGGACGGTGGCGTTGTCCGTAAAGGAGCGGGCGAACAGCTCCCCGGTGGAGATGTCCGCGAAGCACACGGCGGCGCCGGAGGGGTCCTCCGACACGGCGCACAGGTAGTTTGACCGCCCCGCGTCCAGCATGGAGGAGTCCATCGCCGTGCCGGGGGTGATGATGCGGATCACCTCCCGGTCCACCAGGCCCTTGGCCAGGGCCGGATCCTCCATCTGCTCGCAGATGGCGACCTTGTACCCCTTGGCCAGCAGGCGGCCGATATACCCCTCCGAGGAGTGGTAGGGCACGCCGCACATGGGGACCTGATCGGCCTCCGCCTTGCCCCGGTCCCGGGTGGTGAGCGTCAAGTCCAGCTCCCGGGAGGCGGTGCGGGCGTCCTCGTCAAACATCTCGTAAAAATCCCCCAGGCGGAAGAACAGGATGCAGTCGCTGTGTTCGCGCTTGATGGCCTGGTACTGCCGCATCATGGGCGTAAGCTCTGGCATGGAGAGAGCCTTCTTTCTTATGTATTCAGCGGGCGGGGGTCAGATCAGCTCCCCGTAAAGCGCCCAGGTGTTGGAACCGGTGATGCGCACGCGGCGGAAGGAGCCCACAAGGGCGGGATCCCCCTTCAGCCGGACAAGGCGGCCGCCGGAGGTGCGGGAGGTGAGATACTCCCCCTCCGTGCCGTCCACCAGAACCCGGTGGCAGGAGCCCACATAGGCCCGGTGTTTCTCCTCCGAGATCCGGTTTTGCAGCTCCACCAGGGCGTCAAACCGGCGCTGCTTCTCCTCCCGGGTGAAGGGGTCGGGCATGGCGGCGGCGGGGGTGCCCCGGCGGGGGGAGAAGATGAAGGTGAAGAGGGCGTCAAACCGCACCTGCTCCACTAAGGACAGCGTCTCCTGAAACTCCTCCTCCGTCTCCCCGGGGAAGCCCACGATCACGTCGCTGGTGAGGACGAGGTCCGGCATGGCCCTGCGGGCCTGCTCCACCAGGCGCAGGTAGTCCTCCCGGGTGTAGCGCCGGTTCATGGCCGACAGAACGCGGCTGGAGCCGGACTGGAAGGGCAGATGCAGGTGGCGGGCGCATTTTTCGCAGGAGGCCATCGCCTGAAAGAGCCGCTCCCCCGCGTCCTTGGGGTGGCTTGTCATAAAGCGGATCACAAAATCCCCGGGGACGGCGTTTACCTGCTCCAAAAGGGAGGCGAAATCCACCTTCCCCTCCAGGTCCCGGCCGTAGGAGTTTACATTCTGCCCCAGGAGGGTGATATCTTTATAGCCGGCGCCGGCCAGCATACCCGCCTGGGCCAGGACGTCCTCCGGCCGGCGGGAGCGCTCACGCCCCCGCACATAGGGGACGATGCAGTAGGAGCAGAAGTTGTTGCACCCGTACATCACCGGGAGCCACGCCTTGACCCGGCTGTCCCGCAGCTCCGGAAGGCCCTCGGCGATGACGCCGTCGCTGGCCTGCGTGGCGAAGATCCGCTTCCCGCCCTGAAGGAGGCTCAGCAGATACTCCGGGAACCGCCACAGCACATGGGGGCCGAAGACCAGGGAGACGTGGCGGTAGGAGTCCCGGATCCGCTCCGCCATCCCCGCCTCCTGCATCATGCAGCCGCACAGGCAGATGATCTGATCGGGCTTCGCCTTTTTCGTGTGGGTCAGGTGGCCCACGTTCCCCAGGACCCGCTGCTCGGCGTGTTCCCGGACAGCGCAGGTGTTGATGACGATCACATCCGCCGCCGCCTCGTCCCGGGTCATCTCATAGCCCATGACCTTCAGCATACCCCGGAGCTTCTCGCTGTCCGCCTCGTTCTGCTGGCAGCCGTAGGTGTCCACAAAGGCCAGGGGCGCCGCGCCGCGGCCGGCGTTTATCTCCGCTGCCTGCTCCATAAAATCCCGTTGGCGGGCAAGATCCGCCTCAGATACGTTTGCTGTCACGTTCGCTTCTCTCCCGTTTTCCTCCTCCCACGCGGGGAGGGCAGTCTTCCCAAAAAATCCGAGCCGGGCATTTTTCACCGGCCGGAAGAATAGTATCAGTATTTTAACAAATTTTTGTGGAATTTACAACAGGTTTCGTGTATAATAAATTTTAATAAAAATGGGTTCATAGCATCCTTGCGGAGGAGGAGATCCAATGAAGAATCTTGTCATTGAGAAAACGGCTGTGAAAACCAATCTGGCCGCCGTCAAGGCCCGGGCCAGGGGGGCGCAGATCTGGGCGGATCTGACGGGGGACGCCTTCGGCCTGGGCCTGATCACCACCGCCAAGCTCCTGCGGGAGGAGGGGGTCCGCACCTTCGCCGTATCCGACCCCCGGGACGCAGAGGCCCTGCGCTCCGCCGGGTTCACCGACGAGACGCTGATGATGCTCCGCAGCACCGCCGACGAGAAGGAGCTGGCAAAGCTCATCGACCTGGGGGTGATCTGCACCGTTGGCTCCTACGAGGCGGCCGTCACCATCAACGGCCTGGCGGAGGAGCGCAGGACGGTGTGCGAGGTCCAGATCAAGATCGACACGGGCCTGGGCCGGTACGGCTTTATGACCACGGAGGTGGACAAGATCGTGTCCATCTACCGGTACATGCAGAATCTGGCCGTGGTGGGCGTGTTTTCTACATATTCCCAGTCCTGGAAGAGCAAGAAGGTGACGCTCCAGCAGCTGGACGCCTTCAAGTCCGTGCTGGAGGCCCTGCACGCCCAGGGGTATGAGACGGGGATGGCCTCCATCTGCGACTCCGCGGCGCTCTTTAAGTACGACTTCGACCTGCTGGACGCGGTGCGGGTGGGCACGGCCCTGTCCGGCCGCGTGGCCGGTTCCGCCGCCCAGGGCCTCACCAAGGTGGGGGTCATCGAGGCGGGGATCGAGGAGCTGGGCTGGTATCCCAAGGGCCACCGGGTGGGCCAGCTGGTGCTGAAAAAGCCGGCCAAGCTGGCGGTGGTGTCCGTGGGCTACTACCACGGCTTCGGCCTGGCCCGGCAGGAGCTGGGACAGAGCCTTTTTGACCGCATCCGCTCCTGGCGGAGGCCCCCGGCGGTGAAGATCGGCGGCCAGCGGGTGAGGATCATCGGTGAGGTGGGCATGATGCACACCATTCTGGATGTGACGGATCTGAAATGCAAGGTGGGCGACACGGTGACGATGGATGTGGATCCCGTAAACGTGAAGGGCCTGCCCAGGATCTACCGGTGAGCCGGTTTTTTCCGAGAGAGAGGGTAGGATATGCCAAAGATCTATGAGATGTCCCCGCATCTGGCGGATCTCATCGCCGCCGGCGAGGTGGTGGAGAGACCGGCAAGCGTGGTGAAGGAGCTGACGGAAAATTCCGTGGACGCCGGCGCGGGCAGTATCACGGTGGAGATCCGCGGCGGCGGCATGGCGGAGATCCGTGTCACGGACGACGGCTGCGGCATCGCCCCGGAGGACGTGGAGACGGCCTTTTTGCGCCACGCCACCTCCAAGCTGCGCACCGAGCGGGAGCTGGAGTCCATCGGCACCCTGGGGTTCAGGGGCGAGGCCCTGGCGGCCATCGCCAGCGTGTCCCGGGTGGAGCTTCTCACCCGGGAGCGGGACGCCGGGGAGGGGACGCGCCTGACCCTGGAGGCCGGGGAGCGGCGGGAGCTGTCCCCCGCGGGGGTCCCCGTGGGCACCACCATCTATGTGAGGGATCTCTTTTTCAACACGCCGGCCAGGCAGAAATTTATGAAAAACGACAGGGCCGAGGGGGCGGCGGTGACAACGGCCGTGGCCCGGCTGGCCCTGAGCCACCCGGAGGTGTCCGTCCGGTACATCCGGGACGGGAAGGAGGAGTACCACACCCCCGGGGACGGGCGGCTCCAGTCCGCCGCCTACTGCACCCTGGGGCGGGAGTTCGCCCGGGGCCTGCTGACGGCGGAAAACAAGGTGGACGGCATCACGGTGACGGGCTATGTCTCCACCCCCGGCGCGGCCAGGGGGAACAGGAGCTGGCAGTTCTTCTTTGTGAACGGGCGGTTCATCAAGTCCAAGCTCTTACAGGCGGCGGTGGAGCAGGCGTACAAAAATGCCCTGTTCACCGGCCGCTTCCCCGTGTGCCTCATCAACATCGCCATGAGTCCGGCGGCGGTGGATGTGAACGTCCACCCCACCAAGCTGGAGGTGCGCTTCTCCGACGAGCGGAAGATCTTTGACGCCGTATACTGGGCCGCCCGCGCCGCCCTGGAGCGGGAGGAGGGGCCGCGGGAGCTGGAGATCTCCAAAAGCACCCTGGAGGCGGCCCGCGGGGGCTTCACCCCGGAGCGGATCCCCGGCGGCCGGGTCTTCGCCCCGGAGGCGGCGCACCCCGGGAAAAAGGACGCCGGGGACGGCGGCTTTTTCAGCCGGGTGTCGGCGGAGACGTACCGCACAAGCTACGACAAGGGCACCGGTGGATTTAAAACGGCCGTCCGGCCCGTGTCCTCCGGGGGGAGCGGCCGGGAGGACGTGCTGCGGGACAGCGGCGGGATATTCCAGACCCAGCTGCGGATGCCCGCCGGGGGCCGGGAGATGCCGGAGGAGCCCCCCGCCGCGCCCCGGGAGCCGCAGCGATCCTGGCGGCTTGTGGGGGAGGCGCTGAACACCTATCTCCTTGTGGAGCGGGGGGACAGCCTCATTCTCATCGACAAGCACGCCGCCCACGAGCGGATCCTTTTTGACCGGCTGAAGGTCGGGTCGTATACCCCGTCCTCCCAGATGCTCCTGACGCCCCGGATCTGCCGCGTCAGCGAGGAGAGCGCCGGGGTCCTCTTAGAGGAGCGGGAGTTCCTGGCCGGCCTGGGGTTTGAGCTGGACGACTTTGGCGGCGGGAGCCTGGCCTTGCGGCAGGTGCCCATCGACATGGATCTGTCAGACCCGGAGGGGATGCTGGAGGAAATCGCCGGGAAGCTGAGTACCGGCGGCCGCCGGGACGTGGAGGCCATGCGGGACGGCGTCCTGCACACCGTGGCCTGCAAGGCCGCCATCAAGGCGGGAAAGCGCTCCCAGCCGGAGGAGCTGACGGGCCTCATTGACAGCGTCCTGTCCGGGCAGGTGAAATACTGCCCCCACGGTCGCCCTGTCAGCGTGGAGCTGACAAAGGCGCAGCTGGACAGGAGCTTTAAACGGGCATGAGCGGCAGGGTTCTTGTGGTGACGGGGCCTACCGCCACGGGCAAGACGCGCCTTGGCGTCCTGCTGGCCCAGGCCCTGGGGGGCGAGGTGGTGTCCGCGGACTCCATGCAGATCTACCGGTACATGGACGTGGGGACGGCCAAGCCCACGCCGGAGGAGACGATGGGCGTGCCCCACCATATGACGGACTGCGTCAGCCCCTTTGAGAGCTACTCCGTCTCCCGCTATGTGGAGGAGGCGGGGGCGGTGTGCGACGACATCCTCCGCCGGGGCAAGGTCCCGGTGATCGTGGGGGGAACGGGGCTGTATATCGAGTCGCTGATCCGGGGGCGCAGCTTCGCCCCGGCCCCGGAGAACGCCGCCCTGCGGGCCGGGCTGGAGGAGGAATACGACCGCCTTGGCGGCGGGGCCATGCTGGAGCGCCTGGCGGCCCTTGACCGGGAGCGGGCGGAGAAGCTCCACCCCAACGACAAAAAGCGCATCGTCCGGGCGCTGGAGATCGCCCTCTCGGGGGAAAAGCCCTCCGAGCATGACAGGCACAGCCGGGAGACGCCGCCCCGGTTTGACGCCGGGATCGTGGTGCTGAACTTCGCAAGCCGGGCGCAGCTCTACGACCGGATCGACCGGAGGGTGGACCGGATGATGGAGCTGGGGCTGGCAGACGAGGTGCGGCGGCTCATGGACATGGGCCTGACGCCGGAGCATACCGCCATGCAGGCCATCGGCTACAAGGAGATCCGCGCCGCCCTGCTGGGGGAGTGTACGATGGACGAGGCCGTGGAGACGGTGAAGCGGGAGTCCAGGCGCTACGCCAAGCGGCAGCTGAGCTGGTGCGCCCGGTACGATCCGGCGCTGCGGATCGACTTTGAAAAAACGCCGGATTTTGGAATGGCGCTACAGCTTTCGACGGCTTTTTTCAGGGGACAGGTATAATATGTAAGACGCAAAAAATAAAAGCGCGAGGAAATATCGCGCAGAAAGGCGGATTACATATGAAAAAAGTACAAAATCTCCAGGACGCGTTTTTGAACGAGGTGCGCAGGGAGGGGACGCCCCTGACGGTGTTCTTTGTCAACGGCTTCCAGATGCGCGGCTGCATACACAGCTTTGACGACTTCACTGTGCTTATGGAGAGCGACGGGCGGCAGCAGCTTTTGTACAAGCACGCCATATCCACCATCGCTCCCGCCAGGCCCCTGAAAGTCCTTCAGACGGTGTCCGGGGAGGGGGAGATCCCCCAGGGGGAGCTGGCGCTGCGGTAAAAACGCGCTTTTTTCTCTTTTTTCCCGGAAAAGAGACAATTTGATTAGACAAATCCCCCCGCGTGTGGTATAATCTTTTGGTTATGATCCCTTGACCGCGCATTTTACGAAGGAGGCTCCCGGGATGGAGAGAAGCGACGCCCTGATAAAATTTGTCTCGATCCTGGTCTTTATCGCCGTCCTTGTGTACCTGGGGGCGTCCTTCATCTCCAGCTACCGGGACCCCCTGCGGACGGTGACGGCCGCGGGGATGGAGCTTCGGGACGGCACGGCCACCCAGGGGATCATCGTCCGGGATGAGCAGGTGCTGACCCTGTCCGGGGAGAACATCGCCGTCACCGCCACGGAGGGGGCGAAGATCGCCTCCGGGGAGACGGTGGCGATGAACTATGTGGGCTCCGCCGCGATGGAGCGGGCGCAGCAGATCGGGGAGATCCAGCAGGAGATCCGGCGGCTCACCGCCATCAAAAACGGCAAGACAAGCCAGGAGCTGGCAAGCGAGGCGCTGCTGGCCCTGTCCCGGAGCCTGGCCTCCGGGGAGCTTACGAAGCTCTATGACCTGGAGCAGGATGTGGACGCCTACATCATCTCCGGCACCGCCGTCTCCGACGGGATGGAGGCGCAGCGCATCGCGGAGCTTGAGGAGCAGCTGCGGTATCTGAGCCAGAGCGCCTCCGCCGACACGGTGCGCCTGACGGCCCCCTTCTCCGGGACCTTCTCCTTCACCGTGGACGGGCACGAGGACATCTCCCCGGAGGACATCCGGGATCTGCGCCCCGGGGATCTGGAGCGGCTGCTGGACGCCGGCTCCCAGCCCCCGCGGGAGGCCCTGGGCAAGCTCATCCGCGGCATCCGGTGGTACTACGTCACCGAGATGAGCGAGGCGGAGGCCGTGAAGCTTCGGGTGGGCGGGACGGCCAGCCTTCTGTTCTCCCGGACGTACTCGGCGGACCTTTCGATGCGGGTGGAGAGCGTGAGCCTGGCGGAGGACGGCCTCTGCACGGTGGTGTTCTCCACAGACAAGTATATGCAGGACATTGCGGCCATACGGGATGTGACGGCGCAGGTGGTTTTCCACACCCTCAGCGGCGTCAGCGTCCCCAGGGAGGCCGTCCATCTGAATGACGAGGGAAAGAGCGTGGTCTACGTCCTCCGGGGCGCTACCGCCCACGAGACGGAGATCACGATCATCGCCGAGAGCGGCGACTATTACATGGTAGAGGAGACGCGGACGGGCCTGCGGGTCAACGACACCGTGATCGTCCGGGCCGGGAACCTCTACGACGGCGCGGTGGTGGAGCATTGATATGGCGGAAGATATCCGGGAAAATGTAAAGAGGATCCTGGAGCGCGCGGCCCTGGCCGGTGAGCGCGCCGGACACGCGGTGAGCGTTGTGGCGGCCTCCAAGATGAACGATACGGACAACGTCCGTGCGGCCTTCGACGCGGGGATCCGGTGCTTTGGGGAGAACCGGGTGCAGGAGCTGGAGGCCAAGCTGGCCCAGGGTGCCTACGACGGCGCGGCGGTGCATTTTATCGGCCACCTCCAGCGCAACAAGGTGAAAAACGTGGTGGGACGGGTGGATCTCATCGAGTCCGCGGACTCGCCGGAGCTGCTGCGCCTCATCGGCAGGCGGGCCGTGGAGCTGCATATCGTCCAGAGGGTACTTCTGGAGGTGAACATCGGCGGGGAGGCGGCCAAGAGCGGTGTGGCCCCGGAGCTTCTGCCGCAGCTTGTGGAGGAGGCGGCCCGGACACCCGGGATAGCGGTGCTGGGGCTGATGACCGTGCCGCCCAACACGGGGGACCGGGAGGAAACGAGACGGTTTTTTACAAAAATGCGCAACCTTTTTGTTGACATGAGCGGGAAAAAATACGATAATGTTACTATGAGCATTTTGTCTATGGGGATGAGCGCCGATTTTGAGGACGCCATAGACTGCGGCGCCAATATGGTGCGCATCGGCTCGGCCATCTTCGGCCCGCGCCGGTATGTGTGACGCCCGGCGCGGTGCAAGGGATAAAATCAAGAGCATTTTCGCACTATAAGAAAAATGGAGGCATAAACAGATGGGATTTCTCAATGAACTCAAGAAGCTGACCAGACCTTATGACGATGAGGACGACGAATTTGAGGACTTTACCCCCCGGGCGCCGGAGAAGATCCCCGTGACACCCAGGACATCCGCCCCCAGCCGCGTCCCCACCGGCGTGTTTGAGGAGCGCAGGGACTCCAACCGCGTGGTGAACATCCACGCCACCACCCAGCTGCAGGTGGTTCTGGTGAAGCCCGAAAAGTTTGAGAACGCCGCCGACATTGCCGATCACCTGCGGGAGAAGCGCACCGTGGTGCTGAATCTTGAGGAGACAAACAAGGACATCTCCCGGCGCCTTCTGGACTTCCTCTCCGGCGTGGCCTACGCCCAGGACGGCAAGATCAAGAAGGTGGCCGCCAATACCTATCTGATCACCCCCTACAACGTGGATCTGATGGGCGATCTCATTGACGAGCTGGAAAACAACGGGCTTTACTTTTGATCAAAATAAAGAAGCTGCCCTGACCTGTCTCTTCGCGGGACGGGGCCGCGCCGCGGCGGGCCGGGCAAGACGGGCCGCCGCAGAAAGGAATGAGATAAAGGTATGTTGACACCTCAGGACATTCAGAATAAGGAGTTTGCCAAGGCCGTATTCGGTGGATACGATATGGCCTCGGTGGACGACTTTCTGGAGCAGCTGACGGAGGACTACTCCGCGCTCTACAAGGACAACCAGCTCCTCAAGGGGAAGCTGAAGGTTCTGGTGGAGAAGGTGGAGGAGTACCGCTCCACGGAGGACGCCATGCGTATGGCGCTCCTCACCGCCCAGAAGATGAGCGACGATATGACCGCCGAGACCAGGAAGAAGTGCGACGAGATGCTGGCCGAGGCCGCCCAGGCCTCTGACGAGGCCAGGGCCAAGGCCCTGGAGGACATCACCCACGAGGACATGAAGCTGGAGGCGGCGAAGATCAAGACCTCCTCCTTCGTCCAGGCGTCCAGGCAGATCATCGACCAGTACGCCAGCTTTCTGGACAAGTTGGACACCGTCACCGCCGACTACGGCGGAGCCAGGGACGCGGCCCCGGAGCCGGAGAGCGCCCCTGAACCGGTGTTCTCCCCTGAGCCGGAGCGGGTGCGTATGCCCGTGAAGGCGGAGGAGCCTGCGGCAAAGCCCGCCCCTGAGCCTGCCCCTGAGGAGGAAAAGCTGCCTGAGCCGCCGGAGGGCGTGGACACCACCCTGGAGCCCGCCCCCCAGTCCGCCCCGGCGGATGTGGAGGCCACCCGCCGCATCGATATTGACGCCGTGCGCCGGATCTACTCCGCCTCCGGGGAGACCAAGCGCATCTGGGACGAGGAGGACGAGCTTACCACGCCCCGGCCAAAATTCGACTTCTCCGACCTGCGCTTCGGCGCCAACTACGCCGACGAGGAGAACCCCAAGGGCGGCAAGAAGGACAAGTCATAAGCGACGATCATGCGGGAAAAGGCCCTGCGGGGCTTTTCCGACAAAGGGATACCGGGAAATATCTCTGAATTTTGCGAAATTCAGAGATATTTCCCTGCCGTCACACGGCGCACGGCCCGCGGGCCGTACACTTGTATGATAAGAGGGATTTTTCCCGGCGCACATGCCGCCGGAGAAAATTCCGGGTTTTTTGATAAACAGATAAGTGAGGAATACCCCAAATGCCACAGGATTACAACGCCACCGTTAACCTCCCCAAGACCGAGTTCCCCATGCGCGCCTCGCTCCCCAACCGGGAGCCGCCGATGCTGGAGCGTTGGGAGGAGATCGACCTCTATCAGCAGATGCTGAAGCGCAACCAGGACAAGCCCCTGTTTGTGCTGCACGACGGCCCTCCGTTCTCCAACGGGCACCTGCATATGGGCCACGCCCTGAACAAGGCCATCAAGGACTTCATCGTCCGCTACAAATCCATGACGGGCTATCGGACGCCCTTCACCCCCGGCTGGGACAACCACGGTATGCCCATCGAGTCCGCCATCATCCGTCAGCAGAAGCTGAACCGCAAGGCTATGAGCGTGCCGGAGTTCCGGGACGCCTGCCACACCTTTGCCCAGAATTTCGTGGACATCCAGCGGGAGGAGTTTAAGCGCCTGGGCTATGTGGGCGACTGGGATCACCCCTACCTGACGATGGACCCCAAGTTCGAGGCCGAGGAGGTCAAGGTCTTCGGGGAGATGTACAAGAAGGGCTACATCTACAAGAGCAAGAAGCCCGTCTACTGGTGCCCCCACGACGAGACGGCCCTGGCCGAGGCGGAGATCGAGTACTCCGACGACCCGGTGACCACCATCTTTGTGAAGTTCCGGGTGGAGGACGACCTGGGGAAGCTCTCGGCGTTCGCGCCCCTTGACAACATCTACTTCGTCATCTGGACTACCACCACCTGGACGATCCCGGGGAACCTGGCCATCTGCCTGAACCCCGGCTACGACTACACCCTGACCCGGGCCAGCAACGGCGAGGTCTACATCATGGCCCGCGAGCTTGCCCCGGACGTGCTGAAGAAGGCGGGTCTGGAGGCAGAGGAGGTTCTGGCCACCTTCAAGGGGGCGGAGCTGGAGCTTATGACGGCCCGGCACCCCCTGTTTGACCAGACGAGCCTGGTGATCCTGGGCGACCATGTGACCCTGGACGCCGGTACGGGCTGTGTCCACACCGCCCCGGCCTACGGCGCCGACGACTTCTTCGTCTGTCAGAAGTACCCCCAGATCCCCTCCGGGCGCGATTTGGTGGTGAATGTGGACGACGCCGGCCGCTTCACCGCCGACGCCGGGAAGTATGAGGGACTCAGCGTGCTGAAGGCCCACGAGCCGATCTACAACGACCTTGTCGCCTGCGGCGCCCTGCTGGCCAGTGAGAACATCACCCACTCCTACCCCCACTGCTGGCGGTGCAAGAACCCCATCATCTTCCGGGCCACCGACCAGTGGTTCTGCTCCGTGGACGCCTTTAAGGACGAGGCCGTCAGGGCTGCGGAGGCCGTCACCTGGCTTCCCGACTGGGGACGTGACCGCATCAGCTCCATGATCCGGGAGCGGGCCGACTGGTGCATCTCCCGTCAGCGCCACTGGGGCCTGCCCATCCCGGTGCTGTACTGCAAGGAGTGCGGAAAGCCCCTCTGCACGCCGGAGACCATCGAAAAGATCTCCCGGCTCTTCCGGGAGCGTGGCTCCAACGCCTGGTTTGAGCTGGACGCGGACGACATCGCCCCGGAGGGCTTCACCTGCCCCCACTGCGGCGGCAAGCATTTTGAGAAGGAGACGGACACCCTGGACGGGTGGTTCGACTCCGGCTCCACCCACATCGCCAGCATGGAGCTGGACGCCCCCAAGTGTTGGCCGGCTGACCTCTACATGGAGGGCGGCGACCAGTACAGGGGCTGGTTCCAGTCCAGCCTGCTCACCGCCGTGGCGGTGAAGGGCGCGGCCCCCTACAAGACCGTGCTGACCCACGGCTGGACCGTGGACGGCGAGGGGCGGCAGATGCACAAGTCTCTGGGCAACGGCATCGCCCCGGAGGACATCATCAAGAAGTACGGCGCCGACCTTGTCCGGCTCTGGGCCGCGTCCGCCGACTACCGCAACGACATGCGCTGCAGCGAGAATATCTTCAAGCAGCTGTCCGATAAGTACCTGAAGATCCGCAACACCGCCAGGTACATCCTGGGCAACCTCAACGGCTTTGACCCCGACCACCGGGTGCCCTTTGAGCAGATGCTGCCCCTGGATCAGTGGGCGATGGTGCAGATGAACGCCCTGGTGGAGAAGTGCCTGGCCGCCTATGAGCGGTACGAGTTCCACGGCGTCACCTACGCCATCCACAACTTCTGCGTGGTGGAGATGTCCAGCTTCTACCTGGATATCATCAAGGACAGGCTCTACTGCGACGGGCCGGACTCCCTCTCCCGCCGCAGCGCCCAGAGCGCCATTTACGCCGTCCTGGACGGGATGGTGCGCCTGCTGGCGCCGATCTTGGCCTTCACCAGCGACGAGATCTGGCAGGCCATGCCCCACGACAAGAGCGCCAACCCCCTGCATGTGATGCTCAACGATATGCCCCAGGTCCACCCCCAGTACGCCTTTGACCAGGCGGAGACCGACCGGTGGAACAAGCTCATCGCCCTGCGGGCCGACGTGCTGAAGGCGCTGGAGATCAAGCGCGGCGACAAGTCCATCGGCAAGCCTCTGGACGCCGGCGTCACGCTGTATGTCTCCGACGGGGCCCGGGCGGATTTCGACAAGCTCTCCCAGATGGAGCTGGCCCAGATGTTCATCGTCTCCCGGGTGAACGTGGTCTACGGCGAGGGCCCGGGGATGCCCGGCGAGAGCTTCCCCGGCGTGACGGTGGATGTCCGCCCCTGCGAGGACCCCAAGTGCGCCCGCTGCTGGACGAGGAGCGAGAGCGTGGGCGAGGACCCGGAGCATCCGGAGCTGTGCCACAGGTGCGCCCAGGTCGTCAGGAGCCTTTGACCGGTAAAAAAGCGAACGTGAGGGCAGCCAAAAGCTGCCCTCACGCTGCCGAAAAAGACCTTTGGCCTTTTTTGGGCAGAACGTGCGGGAAATTTCTCTGGATTTGGGGAAATGAGAGATTATTTTGCAGGGCGCAAGGCCTTGCAAAAATTGGATTTGAAGGTTTTACATATTAGGGGGGCGGCCGGACGCTGCCCCCGTGTCGTAACGCCATCTCCCGGGAAAGAAGGAACGTGAACGAATATGGTCTACATGCTCATTGCGGCCGTGTGCTGCGCGGCCGATCAGATCCTGAAGAAGTGGATCGCCGCCAATATCGCCCTGGGCGGGCATATGGCCCTGCTGCCGGGGGTGGTGAGCCTCACCCACCTGCGCAACACGGGTATGGCCTTCTCCCTGCTGTCGGAGCATACATGGCTCCTGGCCCTGGTGTCGGCGGCGGTGATCGTGCTGCTGGTCACGCTCCTGTTCCGGGGCCGGTTCACCAGGTGGGAGAAGATCTGCCTGGCGCTGATCTTAGGCGGCGCCGCCGGAAATTTTATCGACCGGGCCTTTATGGGCTATGTGGTGGACATGTTCCGGCTGGAGTTTGTGAATTTCGCCGTCTTTAACCTGGCGGACAGCTTTATTGACGTGGGCGCGGTGATCTTCTGCGTGCTGTACATCGTCCGCACGCTCCGGGAGGACAGGGAGAAGAAGGCCGCGGCGGAGGGGGAGAGCCATGACGGCGACGCTGACGGTAAATGACGCGTCCCTCCGGGCCGACGCCCTGGTCTGCGCCGCCATGCCGTCGCTGAGCCGGAGCTTTGTCCAGAGGCTGTTTGAGGAGGGACGGGTGACGGCCGGCGGGCGGCCGGTGAAGAAGAGCGGGAAGCTCAAGACCGGCACGGAGCTGGTCATCGACCTGCCCGAGCCGGAGGATCCCCAGGTGACGGCGGAGGAGATCCCCCTGGACATCGTCTACGAGGACGCGGACGTGATCGTGATCAACAAGCCCAAGGGCATGGTGGTGCATCCCGCGCCGGGCCACGCCGGGGGCACGCTGGTCAACGCCCTGCTGAACCACTGCGGCGGGGAGCTGTCCGGGATCAACGGTGTTCTGCGCCCCGGGATCGTCCACCGCATCGACAAGGACACCTCCGGCCTCATCATCGCCGCGAAAAACGACCTGGCCCACCGGGCGCTGGCCGCGCAGCTGAGCGATCACACCCTGGCCAGGACATACGAATGTGTGGTGATAGGGAATCTGCGGGAGGACGAGGGGACGGTGGACGCCCCCATCGGGCGCCACCCCACGGATCGGAAGCGGCAGTGCGTCACGGAGAAAAATTCCCGCCCCGCCGTGACCCACTGGCGGGTGCTGGCCCGGTATCCGGGCTATACGCACCTGGAGTGCCGGCTGGAGACGGGGCGGACTCATCAGATCCGCGTCCATATGGCCTATATCGGCCACCCCATCCTGGGGGATACCGTCTACGGGGCAAAAAAGCCCGTCCCCGGACTTACGGGGCAGTGCCTGCACGCCAGGGAGCTTCGGTTTGTCCACCCCACCACCGGGGAGATGATGACGGTGACAAGCCCCCGGCCGGATTATTTTCAGCAGGTGCTGAAGAGGCTGGACGCCTGAAAGGCGGGGGACCCCCCCGGGGGCGTTCCCGCAGGGAAAAAGGTGTCCGCCCGAAGGGCGGACACCTTTTTCAGTTTGTCAAAAAACTCAAGTTCCATATTTTTTCCGGCGACATGTGCGTCGGAAAAAATCCCGCACGTTCCCCTTTGTCGGAAAAGCCCGCAGGGCTTTTTCGACAGGCTGCTTTTTTATCCTCTCACCTTTGCCGCGAAGCGCAAAAACGCCTCCCGGCCCTGGGGGGTGCGCTTATAGACGCCCGCGTGTTCCAGCACCTTGGCGAACACCAGGCCCGTCTCGGCCTTCAGGATGTCCATCACGTTCTCCCGGGTCACAGCGGGGTATTTGGGCAGGAAGCTCTCCGCCCAATCTGCGTGCTTTTCCGTGAGGGGGTCGGCCCGCAGATCGGCGCCCCGCGTCAGGGCGTCCGCCAGGGCCGTCAGCTCCGCCTTCAGGCGGGCGGGGAGGACGGCCAGGCCCATGACCTCGATAAGGCCGATATTCTCCTTCTTGATATGGTGCAGCTCCGCGTGGGGGTGGTACACGCCAAGGGGGTGCTGGGGCGTGGTGATGTTGTTCCGGAGGACCAGATCCAGCTCGTAGTCCTCCCCACGGCGTCTGGCGATGGGGGTGACGGTGTTGTGCGGCTCTCCCTGGGTCTGGGCATAGATGAAGGCGCTCTCGTCGGTGTATTCCCGCCAGGTGTTCAAAATCCTGTCCGCAAGGCTGACCAGCCGCTGCGCCCTGGGGGAGCGGATGCGGATCACGGACATGGGCCACTTGACGATCCCGGCGCTCACGTCCTCAAATCCGGGGAAGGTCAGGGGCGTCTCCACCTGGGCCAGCTCCATCGCGAAGGTGTAGCGGCCGCCCTGGAAGTGGTCGTGGGCCAGGATGGAGCCGCCCACAATGGGCAGATCCGCGTTGGAACCCACAAAGTAGTGGGGGAACTGGCGGACAAAGTCCAGGAGCTTTTCAAAGCAGGCCCGGTCGATCCGCATGGGCACATGCTCCCGGTTAAAGCAGATGCAATGCTCGTTATAGTAGACATACGGGCTGTACTGCAAAAACCAGGGACTGCCGTTTATGGTGATGGGCACCACCCGGTGGTTCTGTCTGGCCGGGTGGTTGAGCCGGCCGGCGTAGCCCTCGTTCTCATAGCACAGCTGGCACCGGGGGTACTGGGACGCCGGGAGATTCCTGGCCGCCGCGATGGCCTTGGGGTCCTTCTCCGGCTTCGACAGGTTCACCGTGATGTCCAAGCGGCCGTACTGGGTGTCCGCCGTCCACTTCATATCCCGGGCGATCCGGTCCCGGCGGATGTAGTTGGTGTCCTGGCTGAAGGTGTAGTACCAGTCCGTGGCCTCCCGGGGGGAGGAATCGTACAGCTCCTGAAATTTCTGGATGACCTGGGCGGGCCGGGGGGTGAGGCGGCCCATAAGGGCGGTGTCCAGCAGATCCCGGTAGTCCGTGGAGTCGCCGGGGATCACCCCGCGGCGGTACGCGTCGTGGGTCAGCTCGTCCAGCACGGCGGCAAGGTCGATATCCCCCCAGCTGCGCCCCGGGTCGGTGTAGGAGTCCAGCTTCAGCTCCTCCAGCAGGGCGTTTGTGGCCCAGACCGTCTCGTCCCGGGTGATCAGCCCCGTCCTCAGAGCGTAGGTCACTAATTTGGATACGGCTTCGTCCATCATGCCCGCGCCTCACTTCTCATAGCCGTTGGGGTGCGTCCTGTGCCACTCCCAGGCGGTGGAGATGATGGTCTCCAGGTCGGCGTAGCGGGGATCCCAGCCCAGGACAGTCCGGGCCTTCTGGGAGGAGGCCACGAGCCTGGCCGGGTCTCCGGCCCGCCGGGGCCCAATCTCCACGGGGATGGGGTGTCCCGTGACCTTCCGGGCCACCTCCACCACCTCCCGGTTGGAGAAGCCCACGCCGTTGCCCAGGTTGAAGACGCTGCTCTCCCCGCCCCCGGCCAGGTAGTCCAGGGCCAGGATGTGGGCCTGGGCCAGATCCGTCACATGGATGTAATCCCGGACGCAGGTGCCGTCGGGGGTGGGGTAGTCGTCCCCGAAGATGGTGAGGGCCTGCCGCCGTCCGGCGGGGACCTGGAGGATCAGGGGGATCAGGTGGGTCTCCGGGTCGTGGGCCTCGCCGATCACCCCGGAGGGGTGCGCCCCGCAGGCGTTGAAGTACCGCAGGGCCACATATTTCAGGCCGTGGGCCTTGGCACACCAGCCCATCATCTTCTCCATCGACAGCTTTGTCTCCCCGTAGGTGTTGGTGGGGCAGGTGCGGTCTGTCTCCAAAATAGGCACCCGCTCCGGCTCCCCGTAGGTGGCGGCGGTGGAGGAGAAGACGATCCTGTCCACCCCGTGCCGGAGTATGGCGGAGAGAAGCACCATCGTGCCGTGGAGATTGTTGTCGTAATACTTCAGGGGGTCGCGCATGGACTCCCCCACCTGGGAGCAGGCGGCGAAGTGGATAACGCCGTCGATCTTCTCGGCCTGGAACAGCACGTCCAGGGCCTTCCCGTCGCGGATGTCCAGCTTGTAGAACCGGGCCTTGGGGTGGACCGCCGCCCGGAAGCCGGTTTGCAGGTTGTCCGCCACCACCACGTCACGGCCGGCCTCGCAAAGCTCCCAAACGGTGTGGGAGCCGATGTACCCGGCCCCGCCAAGAACTAAAATCGCCATAGGATGATCTCCTTTCGTGTGATCCGTATATTTCCCATTCTCCCCGCCCCTCCGGACGAGGAAGTTTTGGCAGGAAAATTTTTCTGGATTTCGCAAAAGTCAGAAAAATTCTCCGCACGTTCCCCCTTTTCTGAAAAGCCCCGCGGCATTTCAGGCAAGCTCAATGCGGCATCCGCCCACGGGCCTGATGTGTAGGATGTGGCAGGCGCCCTGGCCGAAGACCCGCTCCATGCCGGAGCGGAATTCCTCCACCGCATCCTCCGGCACAAAGGCCTGCACCGTGCCGGCAAAGCCGCCGCCGTGGACGCGGATGGCCCCGCGGCCGTTTAAGATGCCGGCGCCCAAATGGATGGCCAGGTTCACCGCCTGGGCCTGGGGGTGGGACACCGGCCAGATGTTCTGCAAAAGCGTCTCGGAGGAGCGGCCGGACTCGTTCACCAGGCGGAGGAACTCGGCAAAATCCCGGTTTTTCAGGGCCTGGGCCTCCAGCGCCGCCCGCCTGTCCTCGGCGAAAAAGTGCATGGCCCGGGCCACCGCCCGGTCGCCGCAGGCCTCCCGCAGGGCGGGGATGGCCTCATAAAAGTCCCGCTCCGCCACATCCCGCAGCCACTTCTTCCCGAAATACGCCGCCACGGCCCCCATCTCCCGGGGGATCGCGGCGTAGTCGGCGGTGAGGTCGGCATGGGCGCTGCGGGTGTCGATGATGCACAGGGCGTGATTGGAGGCGGAGAAGTCGTAATCCACCGCCTCCACCACCGGATCGTCCGGGTCCCGGAAATCGATGGCCACGGCGCCGCCCACGCTGGAGCCCATCTGATCCATCAGACCGCAGGGCTTTCCGAAGTGGACGTTCTCCGCGTACTGGCCGATCCTGGCGATGTCCACGGCGTCCAGGGCGCCGGAGCAGCACAGGTGGTTGAAGATGTTCCCCACCAGCACCTCAAAGGCGGCGGAGCTGGACAGGCCCGACCCCGACAGAACGCCGGACACGGCGCAGGCGTCAAACCCTGCCAGGGGCAGGCCGCGCCTGCGGATGCCCTCCGCCACGCCCCGCAAAAGGGCCGCGGAGGATCCCTCCTCCTCCGGCCTGGGGGCCAGGTCGTCCAGCTCCACCGTGATCTGGGGGTAGCCCTCGCTGAGCATACGCACCGTGCCGGTGCCGTTGGGCGCGGCGCAGGCCAGAATGTCCACATCCACGCTGGCGCACAGCACCCGGCCGTGCTGGTGGTCGGTGTGGTTGCCGCCGATCTCCGTCCGGCCCGGGCCGGAGAACAGCCCCGCCCCCTCCCGGTCGCCGTAGACCTGGAGGAATTTTTGGGCGACGCGGCCCTCCCGGCTGTCCGGGGCGCGGCTTCCCACAATTTGACTGACTTTCATTTTCTCCCCCCGCTTTCCTGCCGGCCCCGGATCCGGGGCCGGCAAAGGGGCTGTTCCGCGGCAGCCCCTTTTTACCTCAAAAATCGTATTTTTTGCACACCGGCGCGTTGTCATAGGCCGACTGCAGGTCGAACCAGATAAGGTTCCTGCCGGTCTCCGCGTCAAAGAGCTGGATCCGGCCGGGCTTCACACCGAAATTCACCCGCGTGCCCGCCGCCACGTCCACCTTCAGATCCTCGGTGGGCACCACCATAGCTATCTCGTCCTCACCCATCCGGGCGTGGACGTTCATCTCGCTGCCCAGCATCTCGTTGATCTCCACCGTGGCCTGGAGCGGCCCCTCACCCACCACCACATGCTGGGGACGGACGCCGCACACCACCTCGCCGGGCTGCTGGCCGGCCTGCTTCAAGGCCCGCTGCTGGAACCCGTCCAGCTCAAACCGGGCGCCCCGGATCAGGGCGTAATACTTCCCGTCCTGGAGCAGGAGCCTGGAGCCGCTGAACAGATTCATGGTGGGCATCCCGATAAACTTGGCCACAAACAGGTTCACCGGCTTTTCAAATACCTCCGTGGGGGTGCCAATCTGGTTCACAGCCCCTTCGTTCATCACCACGATCCGGTCCCCCATCATCATGGCGTCCGCCTGGTCGTGGGTGACGTAGATAAAGGTGGCGTTGATCTGGGAGCGCAGGCGCATGATCTCCCCGCGCATCTGGGCGCGCAGGCGCACATCCAGGTTGGAGAACGGCTCGTCCATCAAAAAGACCTTGGGGTCCCGCACCATCGCCCGGCCGATGGCCACGCGCTGGCGCTGGCCGCCGGACAGGTGCTTGGGCTTGCGCCGCAACAGAGGCGTAAGCTCCAGGGTGTCCGCCACGGCCCGCACCTTCTCGTCGATCTCCTTCTTCGGGAGCTTGCGCATCTTCAGGGAGAAGGCCAGGTTCTCATACACCGTCATGTACGGGTAGAGGGCGTAATTCTGGAACACCATCGCGATGTCCCGATCCTTGGGCTTCATGTCGTTGCACAGTACGCCGTCAATGTAGATCTCCCCCTCCGTGGGGTCCTCAAGGCCCGCCACAAGACGCAGGGTGGTGGATTTTCCGCAGCCGGACGGCCCCACCAGAACAAGAAATTCCCGGTGGGCGATGTCCAGATTCAGATCGTGTACGGCGGTGACGATCCCGTCATAGACCTTCTTCAGGCCCTTTAAGCTTACCTCTGCCATAGCTTGTTCCCTCCCGTTTTTCCCGATCCGTCACATCCCCGTCACGGCCAGGGTCACGGCCCAGAGGAGGAGGAGATGCGCCGGATACAGCGCGTAATAGATAAATTTATTCCAAGTCCTGCCCCGGGCGCCCGCGTAGTTCCACAGGGGGAAGGCGGAGACGGGGGCGGAAATATACGCCACGCTCACGGCGGCGCCGATGAGGATGGCCTGGCCCCTCTTCTCCCGCAGCAGGGCGTAGACTGCGCACAGCGCCACGGTGATGAGGCCGAAGCAGCTGCGCATGACGCTCACCCAAACCGCGGCGGCCAGGACGGCGGCCAGCCTCATGGCCCAGAGCATAAAGCCCTGGCGGTTTTGGAAGTAGGAGAAGCTCCACAGCATCACAAGGCACACAAAGTAGGTGAAAAACACATTCTGCCCCGTGAGATCCCAGGGCCGCCCGTACAGGGCCAGGTCATAGGGTACTTCACTTAGCATACCAAAAAAAGCCATTCGCAGCAAGTATTTTTTCAGGCTCCCGGTGTGGTAGAACCCCTCCACCAGCAAAAAGGCAAACACCGGCACGCTGAGATTCCCCACCAGCTGCAAAACCGACGCCCAGCCCGACAGCATCATAACGCGCCCGTCGGTACTCATCAGCTCCGACAGCTCCTGGGCGGTGTAATTGCCCGTGCCGATCAGCCCCCGCTGGAACACGGACAGGCTCAGGGCGTAGAAAAACGCCGTCACACAGCCGTAGAGCTTCAGGCTGGCCCCGCTCTTGGCGGCGCCGCCCGGCCTTTTGGGGGACGCGTCCCGTCCGTCCGTCAATGCACTCACTCCTTACAGCTCCCGGATGGTCTCCAGGGCCGGCAGGGCCCGGCCCTCATAATCAAACAGCGCCTGGTTGGCCCACTCGTTGCCCCCCGGCCCCCTCTCCCCGGTGAAGGAGAGGGCCGCGCCGTTGGCCCAGCCCACGCCGGGCACGGGGATCCAGGCCGGCTCCCAGTACACAAAGCCCCGGCCGCGCCCGTCGGGCACGTCCCGGATGACCTTCACCAGATCCCGCATAAAGGCGCACTGGCCCTCCGGCGTCATGGGATACCCGATCCCCGCGGCGAGCCGGGCCGTGGCGGCCATCCCCTTGCGCTCCTCCGGGGCGAGACCCTCGTACCCGGCGTAGTCCTCCAGGGTGAAGCCGGTGCTTGTCTCCGCCACCACCAGGTCTTTCCCGTAGCGCCGGGCGATGTCCCCCATGTTCTCCCCAAGGCCGGACATGGGGCCGTGCCAGAAGGGGTAGTAGCTCAGGCCGATCACGTCAAAGTCCTCCCCGCCGTTGGCCAGGTAGCTGTCAAACCACTCCCGGTACAGGGGGTTGTTGCCGCCGTTGTCCAGGTGGATCATCACCCGGCTGTCCGGACACGTCTCCCGGACGGCCCGGATCCCGGCGTTCACCAGGCGGGCTATGGCGTCGTAGCGGGGCCGCCGCCCCTCCGGCCACAGAAGGCCGTTGGTGATCTCGTTGCCCACCGCCGTGTAGTCCGGGGCCAGGCCCTCCGCCCTCAGGCGGGTGAGGACCCCGGCGGTGAAGTCGTGTACCGCCCGCTCCAGCGCCGGGCCGCGCAGTCCCCTCCAGGCCTTGGGGGTGATCTGCTTGCCCGGGTCGGCCCAGAAGTCGGAGTAGTGGAAGTCCAGCATCCACTGAAAGCCCCGCTCCACGGCCATACGCGCCAGGGTAACGGTGCGATCTGGGTCATTCGTCCCCGCCCCGTAAGGGGTGCCGTTCTCGTCGTAGGGGTCGTTCCACAGCCGCAGGCGGATGAGGTTGAAGCCGTTCTCCCCCAGGATGTCCAGGGCGTTTCCCGGCGTGCCGCCGGCCCGGAAGAACCGGCCGCCCCGCTCCGTCACCTCTAAGAGCGTGGACACGTCCGCACCCTTGATAAACGCCGGTGTGGTACTGCTCATCACTCAGTCAAACCTCTCAAAATCGTCAAGGCTCTCAAACCGCTTGAGCATCACCTTGTACTTCTTGCGGATCTCCTCGTTCATGGCCAGGACGTCCTCCTCCTTGCCGGTAAACTGACACCGGAGGCAGTAAAACTCGTCCTTGTCCCTGTCGTAGAACATATCGATGTCCAGATCCCGCATAAAGCAGGCCGGGCAGCGGTAGTTCAGTCTGCCCTTTCTACCCTGAGCCATGTGGTAAAGACCTCCTTATCTTTCATTGTTCCCGTGTACCCCAGGGTGAACATGGGGCTGAAGGCGTATCCCTCCCGGACAAAGCCCGCCATATCCGGCCCCTGGGCGCTGAGCGTCACCTTCGTCTTGATGGGCGGAAGAACGCAGCTCGTCTCCGCCGCGCCGGGGACGGACGCCTCCCGGCATTTGTACTCGTAGGGGATCTCCACGGAGTTCTCCCCCGCCTCCACCCTCAGGGTGAGGCTTGACATATCCTGGGTGTACTCCGTGGTGCCGTAGCAGCCCACCATGTACTCCTGGATGCTCACCTGGGCCGTGGGATCGGACATCTCCACGATCTCCCGGTCCACCCGGATCACGCCGGTGCCCTCCGTAAAGGTGATGACGCTCCGGAGCTTTACCGTCAGGCCGTCAAACTCGATATCCACCGGGTCCAGCGTCAGGATCCGGTCCCGGCCCTTCTGGGAGAAGTGGGCCTTCGTGCGGCAGAGGCACAGATCCACCTCCTCGCCGTTCCAGCAGACCTTGGCCGACCGGACGGTGCCCTCCCCGGCGTAGTGGGTGAAGTAACCGGCCCGGTACTTCTCCTGGATGAGGAAGGGGTAGCTGGCGTCCTGGATATGCTCCGTGCCGATGCCCACGGGCCACTCCAGCTTCGCCGCATACGGCCGGAGATCCACCAGCGCGCCGCCCTGATCCATATTGATGCAGGCGCGCATGTAGGGGTCGCAGTACCAGAACAGCTGCTTGTCCGAGCCGTAGAGGATATCCCGCCACAGGGCGCACTCCGGCTGGGTGTACGTCTTTTTGGCACGGTAGTAGTCGGCAAACTCGCTCATGGTCATATCCTGGAGCTGTCCCTCTTTTTTCAGCTTCCCGTAATAGGCGCAGCCCTCCTCGTAGGACTTGAGCAGCAGCTCATAGGGGGCCTCCCACCGGCCCATCTTGTTCATCCAGCCGGGGCCGACGAACATCATGTTGTAGGCGTAGCCGTCGTTGTACCTGGCCAGTGCCCTGTACTGGTCGATCAGGTTGTAGAGATAGGGGAATTCCCAGGTCTTGGAGTCATAGATCATCCCCCGCAGCACGTTCTGGGGGTGAGTCCCGAAGTTGGAGCCGTTCCCGTCGTAGCAGGCCAGTAAGTCCCGGCTCAGGTGGGGGATGGCCACGATGCCGGAGTCCTCCGCCTCGTTGGCGGCGGGGGCGTGGGTGTTCACCTTGGAGGGGATCCAGGGTGCCCAGGGGCCGCCGTCCATAAAGGTGTACCAGGAGTTGTTGCAGGTGTGGTAGGCCTTTGGCCCCTCCTCCCAGCAGGTGGCCACGGCGCACTTCACCGTGGGGTACTCCGCCTTGATATAGTTGATCAGCTCCGCGTCCATGTAGTAGGAGCCTGTGGACTCCGGGTAGAAGCCGAAGCGCTCATGGAACTTCTCAAACACGTCCCGGATGATGGCCTTCTTGTCCTCCATCGAGAACATCCAGATGCAAAAGTCCTTGGTCTTGTACTTCTCCCGGAACTCCTTGCAGGGGAGGCCCAGAAGCGTCAGGGCGATCTCGTCCCCGTACTTTTCGTGGTGTTCCCGGGCCAGGGCCACCGCCTCGTCGTTGAAGAGGCTGGCGTAGGTCATCTGGATGGTGGTCTTCAGGCCGTTTTCATGGGCGCAGCGCTGCTGGGTCTTGAAGATGTCCAGGCTCTCCGTCAAAAGCGCCTTCCGCCCGATGTCCTCCGCCTTCCCGTGGCCGGTCACCTTCTCGGCGTACTCCGGCACCATCTCCGGCCGGTGGATGATGTTGACTACAAATTTGTCCATTTCGTCCCTCCACGCGCTTTCGCGCAGAATTTTTCCCCTCCCCGGGCGTCTCCCCCGGAGGGGCTGCCTTTTTGTGGGAAATGACCTGCGGACAACCGATTGCGCAACCGGTTGTCCTCCTTATTAAGAAGTATACCAGCGGGCAAATCCCTTGTCAATTCCACAAGTTGCACAATTTGCCCGGCCGTTTTTTGGTAAAATGACAAGTTGCGCTCTTGCCGCCGGGGCGCTATTCTATGGATATACGCTTTATCCACCTGGTGAAAACTCGATTTCAATATTATTTGCAGGGCTTTTGCCTGGCAAAAAATCCCTCTCGCCGCGCGCTTGCGCGGCCCTGCGGCCTTTATTATTTGCAGGGCTTTTGCCTGGCAAAAAATCCCTCTCGCCGCGCGCTTGCGCGGCCCTGCGGCCTCTTTCGACAGCCGGCGTTATGTGCTGCCCCGCAGAATGATCCGGAAGTCCGGCAGGACACAGCTCTCGGCCCGGCCCGTCTCGATAAGGTCGATGGCCCTCTCGGCGGCCTGGACTCCCAGCTCCACCCCGTCGAACCGCACCGCCGTCACCCCCGGGGTCAGGCTGCCCATCAGGGGGCTGTCGTAGAGGCACGCCACCTTTACCCGCTCCGGCACGGCGGCGCCCCTGTCCGCCAGGGCGCGGACAGCCAGGAGGCAGATGCCGTCGTCCATGCACACCAGGGCCTGGACATCCCGGCTCAGGGCGGCGTCCACCGCCGCCTGCGCCCCGGCGCCGTCCAGGATATCCGGGAAGATCAGGGCGTCGGCCCCGGCCCCCCGGCAGGCGGCGGAGAAGCCGTCGGCGCGGCTCTGGGTCACCAGGTTCCCGGAGTCCCCACCCAGAAGGGCCAGCCTCTCCGCCCCCCGGCGGATGAGCAGCTCCGTCAGCTCCCGGGCGGCCAGGGCGTTGGCGTTGTCCACGCACACCGTCCCGGCGCCGCTGTCCGGGCCGATGATTACCAGCTTGGCCCCGTGGGCGCGTATCAGCTCCGCCGGCCCCGGCCCGCGCCGCCCTATGGCGGCGATAAAGCCGTCCGCCTTGCCGTTCTCTAAGATCCGGGTGAGCTGGGCCTCGTCCTCGCCCACCGTCACCAGCACGTCGTAATCCCGCCGGGAGGCGGCGGAGCAGATGCCCAGGATGCACTCCCGGAAAAACCACAGATCCTGCTCCCCCGCCGCCCGGGGGATGACGGCGCAGATGTTCCTCGTCCTGTTCTGGGCCAGGCCCTTGGCCACGGCGTTGGGCCTGTAGCCGCAGGCGTCGATATAGGCCAGGATCCTGGCCCGCGTCTCGGCGCTGATGCGTCCCTTGCCGGAGACGGCCCGGGACACGGTGGTCTTGCTGACGTTCAGGGCCCTCGCCACGTCGTCTATGGTCACGGCGTTGTCCGCCACGGCCGCCACCTCCCCTCTCGTACAGAAATGCCTCGATATTCTACGAATATTTTACCAAACCGCCCCCCATCCGTCAAGGAGGTAAACCTATGGAAAACATCACCGACAAGCTCCTCTACGGAGCGGCCTACTACCCGGAATACATGCCGGTGGAGCGCATGGAGGAGGATATGCGCCTTCTCCGGGACGCGGGCTTCAATCTCATCCGCGTGGCGGAGTCCACCTGGTCCACCTGGGAGCCGCGGGAGGGGGAATTTGACCTGTCCCTCCTCCACCGCACCCTGGAGACGGCGGGGAGATACGGCCTCCGGGTCATTGTGGGCACCCCCACCTACGCCATCCCCCCTTGGCTGGCCAGGAAGTACCCGGACATCATGTCCGAGACTCACGCCGGCCCCCTGCGCTACGGGTGCCGCCAGAGCTTTGACCTGACCCACCCCGCCTACCGGCGCCACTGCGAGATCATCATCCGCAAGGTGTGCGAGGCCGCCGCGCAGTACGACTGCGTCATCGGCTACCAGCTGGACAACGAGACAAAGCCCTACGACACCTGCTCGGCCCGCGCCCAGGCGCTCTTTAAAAAATACCTGCGGCAGAAGTTCCGGACGGTAGAGCGTCTGAACCGGGAGTTCGGCTTCGCCTACTGGTCAAACGCCCTGGGCAGCTGGGACGACCTGCCCGACGTGCGGGGCACCATCAACGCCAGCTACGGCGCGGAGTACCAGGCGTTCCAGCGCTCCCTGGTGACGGATTTCCTCCTGTGGCAGCGCTCCCTGGTGGAGGAGTACCTGCGTCCGGGCCAGTTTATCACCCACAATTTCGATTATCAGTGGCGGGGCTGGTCCTTCGGCCCCCAGCCGGACGTGGATCAGGACGCCGCCGGCCAGGCCGTCACCGTAGCCGGGTGCGACATCTACCACCCCGGCGGGGGGAAGCTCACCGGGGCGGAGATCGCCTTCGGCGGCGCCGTGGCCCGGGGCATCAAGAAGCAAAATTATCTTGTTCTGGAGACCCAGGCCCAGGGGAATTTCGGCTACCTGCCCTACCCCGGCCAGCTGAAGCTCCAGGCCCTGTCCCATGTGGCCTGTGGCGCGCAGGGCGTGGAGTACTGGCACTGGCACAGCATCCACAACGCCCTGGAGTCCTACTGGAAGGGCGTCCTCAGCCACGACCTGCAGCCCAACGATATATACCGAGAGTGCGCGGACATCGGCCGGACGCTGGCCCGCCTGTCCCCCAAGCTCCTGGGAATGAGGAAGGAAAACCGTGTGGCGGTGATGATCTCCACCCGCTCCCAGGCGGCGCTGGAGTGGTTCCCCACCTGTCAGGCCGGGTTCCGGCCGGACAAGACCTACGCCGACTATGTGCGCTGGCTGTGCGACAGCCTGTACCGGCTCAACGTGGAGTACGACATCCTCTGGGACTCCCAGACGGACTTCTCCGGCTACTCCCTGCTGATCCTGCCCACGCTGTACGCCGCGCCGGAGAAGCTCCTGCGGGCCGTGGGCAAATTCGTGCGGGAGGGCGGTAACGTGATCGCCACCTTCCGCACCGGCTTTGCCAATGAGCATCTGAAGATCTACAGCGACGCCCAGCCCCACCTGCTGACCCGGGTCTTCGGCCTGACCTACGACCGGTTCACCGTGCCGGAGGACGCGGCGCTTGCGTCCGACTACGTCCCCCTGCCGGAGGGCGCCCACGCCACGGACTGGATGGAGCTTGTGACCCCCGTCACGGCCAGGCCCCTTGTCACCCTGCGCCACCCGGCGTGGGACGGGACGCCCGCCGTCACCCTGAACCGGTACGGCCGGGGCAAGGCCGTGTATCTGTCCGCCTGCTTCGGCCCGGAGGCCCTGGACGCCCTGCTGCGGCGGCTCCTGCCGGAGCTGAATATCCGCCTGCCCGGCATCGAGTACCCCCTGGTGCTGCGCCGGGCCGTCTCCCCCACCGGCGCCACCCTGGTCTTCTTTCTCAACTACTCCCCCCGGAGCGTAAAGGGGCCGGACGGCACCCTGATCCCCCCCTGGGGCGTGCGCATCACGGAAAACGGAAAAGAGATATAAGGCTGGCTTGGAAGGCCGCAGGGGGCTAAACTGGCTTGAAAGGCCACAGGGGTTTTCTGGCGCGGGAACTTTCCGCGCCTCTCCTGCCCTGGCGGTAAACCCCTGCGGCCTTTCAATGCCAAGGGGATGCGTGCGAAAGACCCGGCGTGAATTCTGCGGAATTCACGCCGGGTCTTTCTGCTGCCGCGCTGCGCGACCAGTCTGCGGACTGGACACTTGCGCGGCAAGAGGGATTTTTTCCGACGTACATGCCGCCGGAAAAAATATTTGGATTGGGGGAGCGGGACGGGGGATTGTCCGTCTTCTGAGGAGGTGGGACAGCGGGGACGGTTTCTTTGTACCACCAGTGCGCACACTGGTGTGACTAAGGAACCGTCCCCGTGTCACACCGGCTCAGTCCACAGGGCGCGACGCACCGCCTTGTGGCTGCTTCGCACCTATTCGTCCCCTGCACCCCCCGGGCAGCTCCCCGGGGGTTTCTCCAGTAGGGGGCCGCGGCCCCCTAACTGGTCGGTTCAAGGGGGTCCAGGGGGGAAATCGAAATCCCCCCTGGTCGGTTTCTCCCCTTTGTTACTTTCCCCTCTTTGACGAAATCAAAGAGGGGAAAGTAAAATACCCCGTCCGCCCTTCGGGCGGACACCACATTCCCCCGTTGGGGAAAGCCCCGTCCCCCTCCGGGGGACTTCCCCTCCCCGCCCTTCGGGCGGACACCTTTTCCCTTTGGCCGGGGCGGCGCCTGCAGGGGCTGTAGAGAATTTTATGGGGTTGCATAACCTCTCTTCCGGTGGTAAAATAAATCAAATCATTTCTTTTAGGAGGCGCGGGGATGAAGCTTGTGGTGATCGACGGGAACAGCATTGTGAACCGGGCGTTTTTTGGGGTGCGGATGCTGAACGCGCCGGACGGGACGCCCACCAACGCCATTTTCGGATTTCTCAATATTCTCCGGCGCATCCAGACGGAGGAGGAGCCGGACGCGCTGTGCGTCACCTTCGACCTGCCGGAGCCGACCTTCCGGCACCTGAAATACGACGGGTACAAGGCCACGCGCCACAAGATGCCGGAGGAGCTGGCCCTCCAGATGCCCCTGCTCAAGGAGACGCTGGACGCCATGAACATCCGCCGGTACGAGCTGGCCGGGTGGGAGGCGGATGACCTTCTGGGGACCATCTCCAGAAAATGCGCCGACGCCGGGTGGGAGTGCGTGGTCTGCACCGGGGACAAGGACTCCCTGCAGCTGGTGAACGACACCGTCACCGTGCGGCTCGTGACGACGCGGATGGGGCAGACCACCACCCGGGCCGTGACGCCGGAGGTCTTCCGGGAGGAGTACGGCTTTGATCCCATCCACATGATCGACTTAAAGGCGCTGATGGGGGACGCCTCCGACAACATCCCCGGTGTGCGGGGCGTGGGGGAGAAGACGGCCCTGGCGCTGATCCAGCTCTACCACTCCGTGGAGAACCTCTACGACAGCCTGCCGGACATCTGTCAGGCCCCGGACAAGCCGGCCGGTCCCGGACTTGTGAAGAAGCTGACGGAGGGGCGGGAGCAGGCCGCCCTGTCCAAGGATCTGGCCACTATCCGGTGTGAGGCGCCGCTGGCCTTCTCGCCGGAGGAAAACCGGGTCACGCCGGTGGACAACGACGCCCTGTACCGGATCTTTGACCGGCTGGGCTTTGTCCGGCTCATGGAGCAGTACAGGCTCACCCCGCCGGTGCGGGAGGAGACGGAGGCGGAGATCTTTGAAATGGAGTGCGTCAGCGTGGAGGTGACGGACGCGCAGACGCTGGAGGCGTTTCAAAAGGCGATCCTCGCCCACCCCGTGGCGGTGCGGTTTGCCCAGGACATGTCCGTTTGCTGTGTCAGCGTGGACGCCGAAGGCGACGGGCTGGGGTTCATCCTGCAGGAGGGGACGCCGGTGTGGCGCGACGCCCTGGAGGCGCTGTGCGATGAGCGGGTGCAAAAGGAGGGCCACGAGGTCAAGGACACCGTCCGGCGGCTTTTGGAGATGGGCATCGAGTCTGCGGGCTGGGTCTTTGACGCGGCCCTGGCGGCGTATCTCATCGACCCCACGGCGGGGAATTTTGAGCTGGGGAACCTGTGCCGGCGCTGGTACGGCTTTACGCCCCAGGACGGGGCGGAGGAGGACGGGCAGTTCTCCCTCTTAGACGACGGAACCAAGCTCGTGGGGCGGCTTCTCAGCGAGGCGGCGGGGGTGTCGGCCCTGCGGGAGGCGCTGGAGCCGAAGCTGGAGGAGCTGGGATTGACCAGGCTCTTCCGGGAGGCGGAGATGCCCCTCTGCCCGGTGCTGGCCCGGATGGAGCTGGCGGGATTTTTGGTGGACAGGACGGCCCTGGCGAATTTCGGGCAGGTGCTGTCCGCCCAGATCGAGACGCTGACCGGGGAGATCTATAAGCTGGCGGGGACGGAATTCAACATCAACTCCCCCAAGCAGCTGGGCGAGGTGCTTTTTGTGAAGCTGGGCCTGCCCGCGGGGAAGAAGAACAACCGGGGCTTCAGCACCAACGCTGAGGTGCTGGAGAAGCTCCGGCCCCTGAACCCGGTTGTGGGGCTTGTGCTGGAGTACCGGGAGCTGAGCAAGCTCAAATCCACCTACGCCGACGGGCTGACAAAGGTCATCGCCCCCGACGGGCGGATCCACACGAATTTTCAGATGACGGCAACGGCCACGGGGCGGCTCAGCTCCACGGAGCCGAATTTGCAGAATATCCCCATCCGGCGGGAGCTGGGCGGGGAGATCCGGAAGATGTTTGTGGCCCCGGAGGGGCGGGTCCTGGTGGACGCGGACTACAGCCAGATCGAGCTTCGGGTCCTGGCGCACATCTCCGGGGACGAGAACATGAGAAACGCCTTTTTGACCGGGGAGGACGTCCACCGCTCCACCGCGGCCCAGGTGCTGGGCATCCCGCCGGAGCAGGTGACGCCGGAGCAGCGGCGCCACGCCAAGGCCGTGAATTTCGGCATCGTGTACGGCATCTCCGCCTTCTCTCTCAGCGAGGACATCGGGGTCAGCGTCCAGGAGGCCCGGGCGTATATCAACACCTACATGTCCACCTACCGGGGGGTGGCGGAGTACATGGAGCAGGTGGTTCGCCGCGCCAAGGAGACGGGCGTCGTCACCACTCTGTACGGCCGCCGCAGGCCCCTGCCGGAGCTGAAGGCCTCCAGCTTCACCGTCCGCTCCTTCGGGGAGCGGGTGGCGCGGAACATGCCCATCCAGGGGACGGCGGCGGACATCATGAAGATCGCGATGGTAAATGTGGACCGCGCCCTGCGGGAGAGCGGGCTGGACGCCAGCCTCCTCCTGCAGGTACACGACGAGCTGATCGTGGAGTGCGCCCGGGAGGACGCCCAGGCGGTAAAGGAGATCCTTGTCCGGCAGATGGAGGGGGCGGCGGCCCTGACGGTGCCCCTCACCGTGGAGGCCCACGCCGGGCGCAACTGGTACGAGGCGAAGTGATGGAGATCGTAAAGGCCGGCCTGGAGCATCTGGAGGAGATCTGCGCCATAGAGGAGTCGTCCTTCACCGACCCCTGGTCCCGGGGGACGCTGAGCCAGTGCATCCAGGGAAAATTTGCCGCCGTCCTTGTGGCGCTGGAGGACGGGGACGTCTTGGGACACGCCATTTTCAACGTGATGGCCGACGAGGCAGAGCTGTACAACATCGCCGTGCGCCGGGAGTCCCGGGGCCGGGGGGTGGGGACCGCGCTTTTGCAGGGGACCATGCGCCTTGCCCGCCAGGCCGGGGCGGAGCGGATGTTCCTGGAGGTGCGCAAATCCAACGCCGCCGCCCGGGAGATGTACCGCAAGGCCGGGTTCGCCGTGTGCGGACAGCGGAGAAATTATTATGAGGCGCCCCGGGAGGACGCCATGATCATGGATATCCAGTTGGGGGAGAGAGCATGAATATTTTAGGAATTGAATCCTCCTGCGACGAGACGGCCGCGGCCGTGGTGCGGGACGGAAGGGTGATCTTGTCCAATCAGATCTTCTCTCAGGCGGACATGCACGCCATCTACGGCGGCGTGGTGCCGGAGATCGCCTCCCGCAGCCACATCACCGTGGTGTCGCGGCTGGCGGAGGAGGCCCTGCGGGAGGCGGGCCTGGACAGGGGGGATATCGACGCCATTGCCGTCACCGCCGCTCCGGGGCTGATCGGGGCGCTGCTGGTGGGGGTGAACTTCGCCAAGGGGGCCGCCCTGGCCCTGGGGGTGCCCCTGATCCCCGTCCACCATGTGCGGGGGCACATCGCCGCCAACTACCTGGCCTTCCCGGAGCTGGAGCCGCCCTTCCTGTGCGTGGCTATCTCCGGCGGGAACACGGCCATTGTGGATGTGCGGGGGTACACGGATATGCGCATTTTAGGGTCCACCCACGATGACGCCGCGGGGGAGTGCTTCGACAAGGCGGCGCGGGTGCTGGGCCTGCCCTACCCCGGAGGCCTGCCCCTGCAGAACCTGGCGGAGGGCGGGGACGACGGGGCCTTTGTCCTGCCCCGGGCCAAAATCGAGGGGCACCCCTACGATATGTCCTTCTCGGGCCTGAAAACGGCGGTGGTGAATATCGTCCACAACGCCGCCCAAAAGGGGGAGGAGCTGGACAGGGCCGGTCTGGCCGCCAGCTTCCAGCGGGCGGTCAGCGAGTCCCTTGTCCCCCGGGCGATGGCCGCCGCGGAGGAGCTGGGGTACAAGACCGTGGTGGTGGCCGGGGGCGTGGCCGCCAACAAGCGGGTGCGGGCAGATTTTGAGGCCGCCTGCCGCGCCGCGGGCAGGGAGCTTTTTATCCCGCCCTTGAAGCTGTGCGGGGACAACGGGGCGATGATCGCCGCCCAGGGGTATTATGAGTACGTCTCCGGCGTCCGGGCCGGGCAGGAGCTGAACGCCTACGCCACGATGGACTTAGACCGGGTGATTTTTTGACGGCGGCAAAGAAAAAAATGGATGTAATGACGGAAGGGGGCCGGGAAGGGCGGCAAACGGTTTGATTCGCAACAGTGAAACGGGGCGAAAACGGCGTTATGTCAAATCCGACGCCAAAACCGGTTTTCCTCAAAATACAAGTCCCGGAACAGGAAGAATTTAGGGAAATCCCGGCTTTTTCTTGGGCCAGTAGGGCTCCCGGCTGTGGAAAACTCTGTGGAAAATGTGAATAACTATATGTAAAGCCCTGTTCCGACGGTTTTTACGTTAACCCTTCCGGGTGCAAATCGGGAAAGTTTTTGTCCGCCCCGGTGACGGAAATGAGAAAAAAGGGGCGCTTTTTGTCACCCGCCGTCCGGCGGGCGCGGGGGCCGGGGGAAAAACCGGCAGAGGCGTTTGCAGGAAATCATTCTTGATTACAAATTGTAATCAGAAAGGAGAGGCTATGGGCGAACACGACGGGCACCGCAAGAGGCTGCGGGAGCGATTTAAGCAGGGGCAGCTGGACGACACGGGCCTTCTGGAGCTGCTGCTGTGCTGCTTTGTGCCGCGCCGGGACATGCGCCCCACGGCGGAGGCGCTGATGGAGCGCTTCGGGGGCCTGGCGGGGCTCCTGACCGCGAGACCTGAGGAGCTGATGGAGATCCGGGGCGTGGGGCCGGTGCTGTCCCAGGCCCTGGCTGACGTGATGGAGCTGGTGCTGCGCTCCTGGGAGACGCCGGCGGAGGAGCCGGAGCGGGTGCAGATCCTCTCCACGGCGGCGGCGGGGGATCTGATGACCTCCCTGCTGGACGGGGAGGAGAACGAGGCCCTGGCGGTGGCGTGTCTGGATGGGGACGGCCGGGTGATCTGCGCCGGGATCCTGGCCCGGGGGGACAGGCGTGTGGTGGGCGTCCACCCGGACGAGCTTATCGGTCTGGCCCTGTCCTGCGGGGCGGCCAGCGTGATTTTGGCCCACAACCACCCCGGGAGCGTGGCCATCCCCTCCGTGGACGACATCCGCAGCACCAGAAAGCTGGAGCTGGAGCTGAGGAAAAACGGCATCAAGCTCATGGACCACCTGGTGGTGGCCGACGACAAGGACTTTGTGTCCCTCCGGGACGACGGGCAGCTGCTGTAGGCGCCCGCCGGGAGGGGAGCTTTTCCGAAGGGAGAGAGGACGATGGATTTTAAGCTGCACGCGCCCTATGAGCCGATGGGGGATCAGCCGGAGGCCATAGACACGCTGTGCCGCGGGCTGGAGATGGGGATCGACGAGCAGATCCTCCTGGGGGTCACGGGGTCGGGGAAGACCTTTACAATGGCCAACGTGATCGCCAGGATGAACAGGCCCACCCTGGTGCTGGCCCACAACAAGACGCTGGCGGCACAGCTTTTTGAGGAGTTTAAGGAGTTCTTCCCGGAAAACGCGGTGGAGTACTTTGTCAGCTACTACGACTACTACCAGCCGGAGGCGTACATCCCCCACACGGACACCTACATCGAGAAGGACAGCTCGGTAAACGACGAGATCGACCGGCTGCGCCTGTCCGCCACGGCGTCGCTGCTGGAGCGGCGGGACGTGGTGGTGGTCAGCTCCGTGTCCTGCATCTACGGGCTGGGGGAGCCGGACGATTTTGAGGCCATGATGGTGCCGGTGCGGGTGGGGATGCAGATCCCCATCCCGGAGCTGCTCCGGCGGTTCACGGACATCCGGTACGAGCGCAACGACCTGGCCTTTGAGCGGAACATGTTCCGGGTGCGGGGGGACACGGTGGAGGTGTGGCCGGCCTACTGGAAGGACACGGCGCTGCGCATCGAGTTCTTCGGGGACGAGGTGGACAGGATCAGCGAGATCAACACCGTCACCGGGGCGGCGGTGCGCAGGCTCAGCAACATCCCCATCTGGCCCGCCACCCACTATGTGACGCCCCGGGAGAAGATGAACCGGGCCATTGTGGAGATCCGGGAGGAGATGGAGGAGCGCGTCCGGTGGTTCAAAGACCACGACAAGCTCATCGAGGCCCAGCGCATCCAGCAGAGGACTATGTACGACATGGAGATGCTCCAGGAGCTGGGGTACTGCTCCGGCATTGAAAATTACTCCCGGATCATCTCCGGGCGGCCGGAGGGGAGCGCGCCCATGACGCTCCTGGACTACTTCCCCCGGGATTTTATCCTCTTTGTGGACGAGAGCCACGTCACCCTGCCCCAGGTGCGGGCCATGTACCGGGGGGACAGGGCCAGGAAGGAGGCGCTGGTGGAGTACGGGTTCCGGCTCCCCTCCGCCTACGACAACAGGCCGCTGAAATTTGAGGAGTTCAATGAGCGCATCAACCAGGCCATCTATGTGTCCGCCACGCCGGCGCAGTACGAGCGGGAGCGGGCGGGACAGGTGGCCGAGCAGATCATCCGGCCCACGGGACTTCTGGATCCGCAGGTGGAGGTGCGCCCGGTGGAGGGGCAGATCGACGACCTGATCGGGGAGATCAACGTAAGGACGGCAAAGAACGAGCGGGTGCTTGTCACCACCCTGACAAAGCGGATGGCAGAGGATCTCACGGGCTACCTGGGGAAGGCGGGGATCCGGGTGCGGTACATGCACCACGACATCGACGCCATAGAGCGCATGGAGATCATCCGGGATCTGCGGCTGGGGACCTTTGACGTGCTGGTGGGCATCAACCTCCTGCGGGAGGGGCTTGACCTGCCGGAGGTGAGCTTAGTGGCCATTCTGGACGCGGACAAGGAGGGCTTTTTGCGCAGCGAGACGAGCCTGATCCAGACTATCGGCCGGGCGGCCCGGAACGCCCAGGGCCTTGTCATCCTGTACGCCGACACGGTGACGCCCTCCATGCGGGCGGCGATGGACGAGACACAGCGCCGCCGCACAAAGCAGGACGCCTACAACAAGGCCCACGGCATTGTGCCAAAGACCATCGTGAAGGACATCCGCTCCGTGCTGGAGCATGAGGAGGAGAAGCCGGCCCGGGGCGTCACCGACGACGACGGGCGGTATCTCACAAAGCGGGAGCGGGAGGAGGCCATCGCCAAGCTGGAAAAGGAGATGCGCAAGGCCAGCCAGATGCTGGAGTTCGAGTACGCGGCGCTGCTGCGCGACCGGATCATCAAGCTCCGGGGGCAGAAGTAACCGATCTTGCCGGGCAAAGCCCTGAAGGGCTTTGTCCGGCATAGGAGAACGTGCGGGAGATTTCTCTGAATTTTGCGAAATTCAGAGAAATTTCCCTGCCGTCACGCTGCGCGCACGGCCCGGAGGGCCGTACACTTGCGTGACAGTAGGGATTTTTTGCGAGGCAAAGCCCCGCAAAAAATATTGAATTTGAGTTTTGTGACAAACTGGGGGCGATTTTCCACACTTTCCCTTTCCCGGAGAGGCCGGATAAGGGCCAAAGGGCTTTCTTCGGCATATCATAGGGTGTAAGGGGGTGCTGGGATGCTGAAGGAGACCGTGTTGGCCGCCGTGCTGGTCTTTGCCGTTTTGGCGCTGATCACGGCGGTGAAGCGCAGAGTCCGCCCCGGGGCGCCCGGGCTGCGGGGGGTGGAGATCTACACCCTCATCCGCGCCAGCGGCGGCGCGGAGGGGCTGGAGGAGGCCGTAAGGCGGGCCGGTGAGCGGGTGATCATCGCCGACGCGGGGCTGGAGCCGGAGGCGCGGCGCCGTGCGGAGCTTCTGGCCCAGCGGGCCGGAGGGGCCGTTGTGCGGGGCGACGGAAATTATTTTACGGACTGAGGGACACACATGGACGAAGAGGATATCATCGTAATCGAGGGGCCGGTTCAGACCGTGGTCTATCAAAATCCGGAGAACGGGTACACGGTGCTGCGGATCCGGGTGGGGGAGGACATCGTCACCTGCGTGGGGAACCTCCCCGGCGTCAGTGCCGGGGAGGAGCTGCGGCTTTACGGCGGCTGGACGAGCCACGCCTCCTTCGGACGGCAGTTCAAGGCCCAGCGGGCGGAGCGCTTCCTGCCGCAGGAGAGCGACGCCATCTACGAATATCTGGCGGGCGGGGCCGTAAAGGGCATCGGGCCGAAGCTGGCGGCGCAGATCGTGTCCGAGTTCGGCCGGGAGACCCTGGATGTGCTGGAGAATTCCCCGGAGAAGCTGGCGCAGATCCGGGGCATCACCCCCAGGAAAGCGGAGGAGTTCTCCCGGCGGTTCCGGGAGCAGACGGGCCTGCGGCGGCTCATGGAATTTCTCGTGGACAACGGGGTGAAGCCCGCGGCGGCGGCCAAGCTCTACCGGGTCTACGGGGACGAGGCGGAGAGCGCCGTGGCGGAGAACCCCTACATCCTGGCCAGGGACGAGTTCGGCATGGACTTCCCGGCCGCCGACGAGCTTGCCAGGAAGCTCAACTTCGCCCCGGACGCCCGGGTGCGGGTGGAGGCGGCGCTGGCCTTTGAGCTGAGGCACAACGAGGGGAACGGACATGTGTTTCTGCCCCGGGACAAGCTGATCCCGGCCACGGCGCAGCTTCTGGACATCCAGGCCGATCCGGTGGAGAGCGCCCTGGACGGGCTTTTGCAGGAGGGATCCCTTGTGTGCCAGCAGGTGGCGGGGGTACAGGCCGTGTATATGGCGGACATGCTGGAGGCGGAGGCCGGCGTGGCCCGGAGATTGGGGACCATGTGCCGGTGGGGCGTGGACAAGGTGTCCGGCCTTCCGGTGCTGATGCAGCGGGCGGAACACGCCTGCGGCATCACCTTCGCGGAAAAACAGCGCATGGCCCTGGAGGAGGCGGCCAACCGGCGGCTTTTAGTGCTGACGGGCGGCCCCGGCACGGGAAAGACCACCACGGTGCGGGGGATCTTAGAGCTTTACGACCGGATGGGACTCACCACCCTGCTCACCGCCCCCACGGGGCGGGCCGCCAAGAGGCTGACGGAGCTGACGGGCCGGGAGGCCCAGACCGTCCACCGCCTGCTGGGGGCGGGAATGCCCCTGGAGGGGGAGCAGGGCCGGGAATTTGAAAAGTGCGCCTCCGACCCCCTGGCGTGCGACGCCCTGATCCTCGACGAGACGAGCATGGTGGACATCAAGCTGATGGCGGCGCTGCTGGACGCCCTTCCGCCCACGGCGCGGCTTGTGATGGTGGGGGACGCGGATCAGCTCCCCTCCGTGGGGCCTGGGAATGTATTCGGGGACGTGATCCGCAGCGGCGCCGCGCCGGTCATCGCCCTGACGGACATCTTCCGCCAGGCGCAAAAGAGCAATATCGTGAAAAACGCGCATCTCATAAACCGGGGGGAGACGCCGGATCTGCGCAACGCCGGCGGGGACTTCTTCTTCCTGCGCCGGGGGGATCCGGAGAGCATCGTCCGCACGGTGACGGATCTCATCTCCCGGCGGCTGCCGGGGAATATGGGCATTGACCCCGGGGATATCCAGGTGCTGTCCCCCTCCCGGAGGTACGCCGGCGGCACCAGGGAGCTGAACGCCGCCATCCAGGAGGCGTTGAATCCCGCGGACGACGAAAAGAAGGAGCGGGACCTGGGGAACACCGTCTTCCGGGTGGGGGACCGGGTCATGCAGACCAAAAATAACTACGACATCCCCTGGGTCAGGGAGATCCCGGAGGCCCCCGGCGTCCCGGCGCGCCGGGAGATGGGGGCGGGGATCTACAACGGGGATGTGGGGTACATCCAGGACATAGACGAGGGGGCGCGGGTGGCCGGGATCCGCTTTGACGACAGGCTGGTTCCCTACCCCTTTGACCGGATGAACGAGTTGGAGCCCGCCTACGCCGTCACCGTCCACAAGGCCCAGGGCAGCGAGTACCGGGCGGTGATCCTGGCCCTGCCCAAGTGCCCGCCGGGACTTGTGACCAGGAGCGTGCTGTACACCGCCGTCACAAGGGCCAGGGAGCTGCTGATCGTGGTGGGCGGAGCGGACGTGTTCTCCGCGATGGTGGCCAACGACAAGCGCCAGCGCCGGTACTCCGGCCTGCGGGCCAGGCTTTGCGGGGAGGCGGAGGAATGAGCCTTTTTTCCAGGCTTGCCGCTCTCCTCTTCCCGCCCAGGTGCATATTCTGCCGGAGGGTGACGGACGGGGAGGACATCTGCCCGGCCTGCCGGGACACCCTGCCCAGGTGCGGCGCGGTGAAGTGCCGCGGGGAGTTTTACTCCGGATGCTGTGCGCCCCTGTATTACCGGGGGAGCGTGCGCAGCGCGCTGCTGCGGTACAAGTTCCGGGGGCGGACCGGGTACGCCCGGGAGCTGGGGCGGCTTGTGGCCCAGTGCGTCCGGGAGGAGCTGGCGGGGGAATTTGACCTGATCACCTGGGCGCCGGTGAGCCGGAAGAGACTGCGGGAGCGGGGCTTTGACCAGGCTAAGCTCCTGGCGCAGCGCACCGGGGAGGCGCTGGGGGCCGAGCCTGTGGAGACCCTGAGGAAGATCCGGGAGACGCCGCGAAATTCCACCATCAAGGGCCGGGCGGAGCGGGCCGCCAACGTGCTGGGGGTCTATGAGGCGGTGGATCCCGCCCTTGTGCGGGGGCGAAGGGTGCTGCTGATAGACGACATCGTCACCACAGGGGCGACCCTGTCCGAGTGCGCCAGAACGCTGCTGATGGCGGGGGCGGAGGACGTGGTCTGCGCCGCGGCGGCCTTTGCCGGAAAAAATTCATAATTTCCCCTTTTACTTTTGGGGAAAGATGACTATAATGGGTCTATGATCCCCTCCCTGTGTGGGGGAGGGGGAGAGAGTCTGTTGCGACTGTGAGCAGGCTGTCAGGCTCAAGGAGTATCACACCCCATTGGAGGAATACACATGATCTTCGGACGCGATATTGGGATCGATCTGGGCACGGCCACGGTGGCCGTGTCGGTGCGGGGGAAGGGCGTTGTGACCCGGGAGCCCTCCGTGGTGGCTATGGACAAGAATACGGGACGGCTTTTGAAGGTAGGGGCGGCGGCCCAGAGGATGCTGGGGCGCACCCCGGGGAACATCGTGGCCATCCACCCCCTGTCCGGCGGCGTGATCTGCGATTTTGACATGACCGAGCGGATGATCCGGGAGCTTCTGCGCCGGGTCATCTCCTTCAGCCTCTTAAAGCCCCGAGTGGTGGTCTCCGTCCCCTCCGGCATCACCGAGGTGGAGGAGCGGGCCGTCATCGACGCCGGCATCCGGGCCGGCGCCAGGAAGGTGTATCTGATGGAATCGCCTGTGGCGGCGGCCCTGGGGGCGGGGATGGATATCTCCAAGGCCGAGGGGAATATGATCGTGGACGTGGGCGCCGGGACGACGGACATCGCGGTGGTGTCCCTGTCCGGCGTGGTGCAGTCGGAGTCCATCAAGACGGCCGGGGACGCCTTTGACGAGGCCATCATCAAGTACATCCGGAAAAAGCACAGCCTGCTTATCGGGAAAAATACGGCCGAAGAGCTGAAAAAGTCCATCGGATGCGTGTTCCCCAAGCCGGAGGAGATGAATCTGGAGGTGAAGGGCCGGTGCCTGATGACCGGCCTGCCCAGGATGGTGTCCATAAGCTCCACGGAGCTGATCGAGGCCTTTGACGAGGTGTCCGAGCAGATTTTGGAGGCCATCCACCGGGTGCTGGAGAACACGCCCCCGGAGCTGGTGGCGGATATCTCCGAAAACGGCATCGTCGTCACCGGCGGCGGGGCGCTGATCTGGGGATTTGACCGGCTGATCGAAAGCTCCACCAGCATCCGCACCAGGACAGCCGACGATTCGGATATGTGCGTGGCCTACGGACTTTTGAAGTCTTTGGAGATGATCAACGACATGCAGGAGGGGCCGCTGAATCTGTCCCGAAGGAGACAGCTGCGATGACGGCCCTGATCTGGGATCTGGACGGGACGCTGCTGGACTCCTACGGCGTCATTGTGGACAGCACCCTCCAGGCGCTGCGGGAGGCGGGGATCACGGCCCCGCGCCAGGAGCTGCACCGGCGCATGATCGCCGGGACTGTCCGGGGCGTGCTGGGGGAGATCGGCCGGGAGCGGGGACTTGACGGCGGCGCCCTCTGGCGCAGGGTGGATGAGCTGAACCAGTCCGGCAGCGGCCGGATCCGGCTTATGGACGGCGCGGCGGAGGCCCTGCGGCGCCTCCGGGAGCTGGGGATAGCCAGCTTTGTGTATACCCACAACAGCGACACGGCCAAGGGGATCCTTGACCGGTGCGGCGTGCTGGGGTATTTTACTTACATCCTCACCAGCGCGGCGGGACTGCCCCGCAAGCCGGCCCCGGACGGGATAGAGTGGATCGTCAACCGGTTCGGGCTGGACAAGAGCCGGACTTTTTATGTGGGCGACAGGCCTATTGACGCCGCCTGCGCCGACAGCGCCGGGGTGGGATTCATCTTTTTCAAGCCGCCGGAGAGTCCGGCGGTGCCCACCGGGACGGAGTGGGCGACGGTGAGCCGCCTGACACAGCTCCCGGGGCTTTTTGAAGGCCCCGCAGGGGCGTAGGCCCGAAGGGCGCTCCCGCGGGGAAAAAGTCCCCCTGAAAGGGGGACGGGGAGTTCCCCCAACGGGGGAATAAGGTGTCCGCCCGTAGGGCGGACGGGGCGATTTACTTTCCCCTCTTTGATTTCGTCAAAGAGGGGAAAGTAACAAAGGGGAGAAACCGACCAGGGGGGATTTCGATTTCCCCCCTGGACCCCCTTGAACCGACCAGTTAGGGGGCCGCGGCCCCCTACTGGAGAAACCCCCGGGGAGTCCCCCGGGGGTTTTCTGGACGAATGGGTGTTGAGCAGCCACAAGGTAGTGCGGCGCGCCCTTGGGACTGAGCTGGTGCGGGACGGGGCGGGTTTCCAGAGACGACACTTTTCTCCGTCTTTTGAGGAGGTGGGACAAAGGGGACGGTTTCTTTGTACCACCAGTGCGCACACTGGTGTGACTAAGGAACCGTCCCCGTGTCACACCGACTGCCCGGGGGCGCTTGACGCTGCCCTTTCCCCGTCTATTATACCACCCTCAATCAACGACACGGGCCGCCGCCCACGGCGGCCCGCGTTGTATAAGTTGCGTTGAATCGACACTCGGTGGATATCGAAACCCGGGCCGACGAGGTCGTCGGCCCCTACATAGTCCAAATGCCGTTGATTCGGACAATGATGCAAAATCGGCAGGCGGGCCGCCAAGAGAGGCGGCCCCTACTGTCTGTAAGAACCTCCCGTAGGGGCCGATGACCTCATCGGCCCGGGAGGGTTGGGCGACAGATTGGCTGCGTTAAGATGGAAAACTTTAAAATTTGCTGTAGGGGCCGCCGTCCACGGCGGCCCGTGTCGCGTTGACTGAGTGCCACCACTGCCTCACGGGGACGGTTTTTGTGGGACATTGGAGCGCAAGCGACAATGGTTCACAAGAACCGTCCCCTGTGGGGCACGGGAAAGGCGGCGTTGTGCATCACCTTAAAGCCGGTGTGACACGGGGACGGTTCTTTAGTCCCACCTGCGGTGTGACAAAAAAACCGTCCCCGCTGTCCCACCTCCTCAGTCCCAAGGGCGCGACGCACCACCGGGCGGCTGCTCAACACCCATTCGTCCAGAAAACCCCCGGGGGGCTCCCCGGGGGTTTCTCCAGTAGGGGGCCCGCAGGCCCCCTAACTGGTCGGTTCAAGGGGGTCCAGGGGGGAAATCGAAATCCCCCCTGGTCGGTTTTCCCTCTTTGTTACTTTCTCCCTTTTGTCGAAATCAAAAGGGAGAAAGTAAAATACCCCGTCCGCCCTTCGGGCGGACACCTTATTCCCCCGTGGGGGAAAGCTCCGTCCCCCTCCGGGGGACTTCTCCTCCCCGCCCTGCGGGCGGACACCTTTTCCCCCTTCGGGGAGATCACCCCCTCCGGGGGTGAAAAATTATCTGGCGCCTATGTCCAGGATATCCCTCAGGGCCAGGCGGGCGCAGGTGAGCGTCAGGGTCCCGTCGCAGTGGCTCAGGGCCACGAAATTACCCGTGGCGCATTGAATTTCCCCCATCTCCACCGCGTTTTCCACGGTGAGGGGGCAAAAATACGTCACCGTCACCCGGTCGCCGGGCTTTAATTTTCTCAGGCGTCTGTCCAGCTGCTCGGCCCTGTCCGGGGCCGGCTCGGGGCGGGGCACGCTCCGGGCCTCCCGGGCGTGGACGGACTCCTCAAAGCCCCGCAGGGCCGCGAAGGGCGCGAAGAGCTTGGCCCTGTCGGCCCGATCCATCCGGGGGCCGGCCCTCCTCTCCAGCCCGATGATATCCGCATATCCGTTCACTGTCTGTGACCTCCTATCTGGCCGTTCCGCTCCCTGGCGGTGGCCCCTTCCAAAAAATCACGGCCCTTGAGCAGGGCGTTCTTCCCGTATTTACTGCGGATGCTCAGCACCGCCTGCTGGAGGGCCTCCTCCCGCTGCTCCGCCCGGGGGTCTGTGAACAGATCCAGCTGTCTGGCCGTCTCCCCCAGCTCCCGCAGCTCCGGCGCCGCCAGATTGAGGCGGCGGACGGTCAGCTCCTGGTTGACGATCCGGTCGAAAAGCTCCGTCACCGCCCGGGTTATCCGGGACAGGGCCTGAGTGGGCGAACCCATATGCGCCGTCCCGTGGGCGGAGACGGGCACCGGTCTGCCGTAGTGATCCGTCTTGACCGGGCCGTCCCAGCCGGTGTTCCCCCGGTCATAGCCCACATGGAGGACGACGCCCTCCGTCACAAGGCCCTTTTGCGTCAGCTCCATCGTCAGCTCCTCCGCCATCTCCCGGACGACAAGCCGGGCCTCCTCAAAGGCGTAGGGGCGGGCGAGTACCTGCCCGGTACTCAGCGATGTCTCCGAGGGGCGGTACGCCTTGATGTCCGCCATTGTGCAGCTCTCCTTGCCCCAGGCGTGGTCGATGAGCAGCTCTGCGTTCACCCCGAAGGCCCGGTACAGCGGCGCCTCGTCCCGGAGGCTGAGCCGCGCCAGGTCGCCCATCGTATACACCCCCAGCCTGGCCAGGCGGGCCACGGTCCCCGGCCCCGTCTGCCAGAAATCCGTCAGCGGCAGGTGATCCCACAGCTTCCGGCGGAACCCCGCCTCGTCAAGCTCCGCGATCCGCACGCCGTCGGCGTCGGGCTTCGCCTTCTTGGCCACGATGTCCATCGCGATCTTGGCCAGGTACAGGTTCGTCCCCACCCCCGCCGTGGCGGTGATGCCCGTCTCCGCCAGCACCTTTCGGATCATGCGCATGGCCAGCTCCCGGGCCGTTATGCCGCCGGGGCGCAGGTATTTGGAGGCGTCGATGAACACCTCGTCGATGGAGTAGACGTGGATGTCCTCCGGTGACACGAACCGCAGGTAGATGGCGTAAATTTTGGCCGAGACGTCCACATACCGGCCCATCCGGGGCCGGGCGATGAGGAAATCCACCTCCCGCCCCGTCCGGGCCTTCACCTCCCGGAGACGCTCATAGACCTCAAAAAGCCGGGGCCTGCCCGGCACGCCGTGGGCCTTCAGCGCCGGGGACACTGCCAGGCAGATGGTCTTGTCCGTCCGCTCCTCGTCCGCCACCACAAGCCGCGCCGTCAGGGGGTCCAACCCCCGGTCCACGCACTCCACCGAGGCGTAAAAGGATTTAAGGTCGATGGCGATATACGCGCCCACAGCATCACCTCCCCCCCTTTGCGGGGAGGTGAGTTCAGTACACTCCCCCGCACCAGGCCACGGCGTCGGCCTGAAACGCAAGCCCCTCCGGCCCGCCGGCATGGGCGAAATTCGTTTGCAGAGACTTTCGCGCCGGATAGCGGCCCCGAAAGCGCTCCCGGATCACCTTTTCCATCACCGGGATGTTCCACACGTCCCGGAAAAGGCAGTCCATCTGCACTACATTTTCCAGCGTCAGCCCCACAAGGGCCAGGCGGCGCTCCATCTCGTCAAAGGCCCCGTTCACCTGCTCCTCCACCGTGCCCCCCACGTTGCCCACGCAGCAGCTGAGGAAGCAGAAGCCCCCGGCCCGGACGACCCCGGAGCTGGCCCACGCCTCATTTATATCCGCCCGCAAAATTCCGACCATAGAATTTTTTCTCCCCCCCTTGACAGATTGGGAACTTCGGTGTACAATTTCGGTAGATGAACTTCCCATTTGAGCCTATTATAGGCGATTATGCTTCGCTTGTCAAGGGGAAATTTTTGTATTTGCGAAGTTTTACTTCGCACGGAGGACTTTTTATGAAATTTGGAGAGAAAATAAGGGCGCTTCGCCAGGAGAGGCACATCTCCCAAGAGGAGGCGGCGAAGGCCGCGGGGATCTCCCGGCGGGCCTACGGCTCCTACGAGCAGGAGGGGATCTACCCCCGGAACCGGGAGATCTACACCCGGCTGGCGGGACTTTTCGGGTGTGACGTGAATTATCTGCTGACGGAGGACGAGGACTTTGTCGTCCGGGCCGGGGAGAAGTACGGGGTCACCGGGCGGCGGCAGGCCCAGGCCCTTGTACAGGAGGCCACGGCGCTCTTCTCCGGCGGGGAGCTGGCCGACGAGGACAAGGACGAGATGCTCCGGGCCATTCAGGACGCCTACTGGATCGCCAAGGAGAAGAACCGGCGGAACGCGGGGGAGAAGTGAGACGGATACCCGCCGCCCTGCGCCTGCCCCCGGGCACACGTTTGCGCGGCAAAAGGGGATTTTTTCCGGCACACGCCGCCGGAAAAGAATGTTGATGCGTGTTTTTTGACGAACTGACCGATAAGACCGGGACACGCCGGCGGAGAAATCGGGGAATTTTGGTGATCGTATGTCTATGACAACGCGGCAGGCGGTGGAGCGGGCCGATCAGACCGTGCGCCGGTGCGGGTCACGGGATCCGCGCCGTGTGGCGGAGGAGCTGGGGGTGGAGATCCTGGCCAGACCCTTCGTCCGGCAGATGGGCGCCTACAAGCCGGTAATGCACAGGCCGTTTATCTTTATTAAATCGGATCTGGACCCCGTTATGGGCGGGATCGTTTTGGCCCACGAGCTGGGGCACCACTGCCTGCACAGGCGGGAGGCCGGGATCCTGGGGGGATTTCAGGAATTTAACCTGTTCAGCCTGCAAAATGACCGCATGGAGTATGAGGCCAATATCTTTGCCGCGCAGCTGCTGCTGTCGGATGAGGCGGTGCTGGAGTGCGTGGAGCTGGGCTACGACGTGCAGACGGCGGCCAGGGCGCTAAGCAGCGATGTGAATCTCCTGGCGCTGAAGCTGGACGCCCTGATCGCCAAGGGGTATCTCCTCACCGCTCAGCACAGGACGCCCCACTATCTGGGGGGCGGGAAAAACACGGGGGCGTGACCGGAGTTTTCCAAATCTCCCCATCTGCATATTGCGGTAAAATAAGCGGATACTAATTCCTGTCGAAACAAATAGAGACAGGAGGACTTGAAAATATGAAGGCAACTGGCATAGTGCGCAGGATCGACGATCTGGGCCGCGTGGTGATCCCCAAGGAGATCCGCCGCACACTGCGTATCCGTGACGGCGACCCGCTGGAGATATACACGGAGAAGGACGGGGAGGTCATTTTCAAGAAGTATTCGCCTATGGGGGAGCTTTCGGATTTCGCCGGGCAGATGTGCGATACCCTGAGCAAGACCACGGGCCTGCCCGCGGCCATCACCGACCGGGACAGCGTCATCGCGGTGTGCGGCGTCCAGAAGCGGGAGCTTGTGGGCCGGCAGGTCTCCGGTGAGCTGGAGGCCATTATGGAGGGACGGCAGGTGTACCACCGAACCGCCGGGGAGAAAGCCGTCAACCCCGCGGACGGGGCGGAGAAGTACACCGTCACCGTGGCCGCGCCCATCCTCACCGAGGGCGACGTTATGGGCTGCGTCCTCTTCTTCGCCGAGGGCGATACCACCGTGGGCGAGGTGGAGTACAAGCTGGCCCAGACCGTGGCCGGGTTTTTGGGGAAACAGATGGAAAACTGAGCTGGCGGAAAAGGCCGTGAGGGTTCTCATAAGAGAACCCTCACGGCCTTTTCCTGCCAAGGGGGACGTGAGAACTGGCATTGGAAGGCCTGAAGACCTCCCAATGCCAAGGGGGACGTGCGAAAGAGGGATTTTTTGCGGGGCAAAGCCCCGCAAAAAAATATTGGATGAGGGGAGCGCGTAGACGGGGCCTGCGACGTCTACGGGGAGCCGGCGTCAGATTTAATATCACGAATACAGGATATATTATTGATTTCTCCGCCGGGTATGCTATAATGGTTCTTGTATTTTTGTGTAGTTACGTTTCAGCGGAGGGAGCGCCCATGACGTACAGTTACAACCGCTTGTGGAAGCTGCTGATCGACAAGCGCATGACAAAAACCGATATGCGAAAGGCGGCGGGTATCAGCACGAACATTCTTGCCAAAATGGGCAAGGACGAACCTGTTGCAATGGAAACATTAGCAAAAATCTGTGTCGCCCTTGAATGTACGCTTGACGACATAGTGGAGATAAACAGCTACATAGAGAAAGGCGGCGAATGATATGGCGGGAAATAGTAACTTACACGATTCAGCAAGAAATAAGCAGGATGAATTTTATACGCAGCTTTCTTTGATAGAAAACGAACTGAAGCATTATAAGAGGCACTTTGCTGGGAAAATTGTATTATGTAACTGTGACGACCCATATGAAAGCAATTTCTTCAAGTATTTTTCCATGAATTTTAATTCGTTAGGCCTAAAAAAGCTAATAACGACTTGTTATGCAACGTCACCAGTTATAGGTGAAGAAATACAATATTATGTCGATAACGGGGGGCAGCTTTCCTTTATAGAGCAACCCGGCAGTACCCCTGTTCAAAAGGATAGCAAAGAGAAACACCCTTATAAAGTGGAAATATCAGAAGTGACCGACGAGAATGGCGACGGGCGCGTTGACCTTGCCGACGTTGAATATTTAATGCGCAACCGGAAGAATACAATGACTTTGCTTGATGGGGACGGCGATTTTAGAAGCCCTGAATGTGTGAAATTATTGGAACAGGCAGATATTGTAGTTACAAACCCTCCGTTTTCGCTTTTCCGTGAATACATGGCACTACTAATGGAATACAACAAACCGTTCTTAATAATAGGGAATCAGAACAATGTTTGTTATAGCGAGATTTTTCCTCTTATAAGGGATAACAAAGTATGGTTAGGATATAATAACGGACATTTCTGGTTTAAGGTTCCTGAAAGCTACGAGGAAAAGAAAACAGATTTTAAGATTGATGAAACTGGACAGAAATGGCGGCGCATGGGAAATATATGCTGGTTTACAAACCTTGATATAGAAAAGCGACATGAAACCATGATTCTCTACAAGAGTTATTCACCTGACCAATATCCTAAATATGATAACTACAACGTGATCGAAGTAGGCAAAACACTTGAAATACCATGCGATTATTTCGGAGTAATGGGCGTACCTATTACTTTTATGCAATACTTCAATCCGGCGCAGTTTGAAATTGTTGGGATGGCAGAAGATAACGGAAAGGGATTTAGTGGCGAAGCTGCTATGTGGGACGGGAAAAATCCTCATTGTGTTATAAATAATGGTAGAGCAAAATATAAAAGGATTTTTGTTCGTAGAAAGGTAGGCACAAAATGAAAATCGAATTGCATGAAATCCCCGTCCGTGATGTAGTAAACGGATATGTTGACAGCGCAGAAAATGGCGTTGTCGGTTATGGCGGCAAGCTGGATATACGCCCGGCTTTTCAGCGTGAGTTTATTTACAAGGAAAAAGAACGGAATGAAGTTATCAGAACGATAATGAAGAATTTCCCCTTGAACGTGATGTATTGGGCAAAGGGTGATGACGGTGATTTTGAAGTGCTGGATGGACAGCAAAGAACTATAAGCGTTTGCCAATATGTAACCGGGGAATTCTCTGTTGACCATATGGTTTTTGATAACCTGACAAAGACGGAGCAAGACCAAATTTTAGACTATCTCCTGATGATTTATATTTGCGAGGGAACCGACAAAGAAAAACTTGATTGGTTTAGAATTATCAATATCGCAAGTATCGAACTGACCCCGCAGGAATTGCGCAACGCAATCTATACGGGAGAATGGTTGACCGACGCAAAGAGGTATTTCAGCAAGTCACAATGCCCCGCGTCACAGATTGCGGGCGATTATCTAACAGGCCCCGCCAACCGTCAAAAAGACCTTGAAACCGCTTTGAAGTGGATTGCGGCGCGTGAGGGTATCGAAATTGATGATTATATGTCAAAGCACCAGCATGACACGAACTGTAATGAACTGTGGCTGTATTTTCAAAGCGTGATAAATTGGGTAAGGGCAACTTTTCCAAAATATCGCGGCAAGCTAATGAAAGGGCTTGATTGGGGTATTTACTATAACAAGTACGGTTCCGGGAAGTATGACCCGAAAGCCCTTGAAGCCCGTATCGTGGAACTGATAGAGGACTATAGGAACGGCTATATTTCAAATCAAAGGGGCATTTACGAGTATCTGCTTGACGGACAGGAAAAGCACTTGAATATTCGGGCTTTTTCGCCGGAGATGGCACAAGCGGCATATGAACGGCAGAAGGGCGTTTGTCCTAAGTGCGGCAAGCATTTTGAAATTGACGAAATGCAGGCTGACCATATTACACCGTGGAGCAAGGGCGGCAAAACGACAGCTGAAAACTGTCAGATGCTTTGTGCTGATTGTAACCGCCGCAAGAGCGACATATAAAATTTATTCTGTATCGGCTGCTATCGTGTAGTATCTAAAAACAGATTTAAACGGCAACTGGGCATAAGAAAACGGCGGGAATCCTTTTTTACAAGGGTTTCCGCCGTTTTTGAATACACTCTGTTCCCCAAACTTCCTCAGGGCTTTTGGGCGATCTCTCCCGCGATCTCACCGTCCAGCTCTCCCCGGACAGTGACCTCCACCATCTCCCCGGCGGGCACCTCGTCGGGACTTCCGAAGTAGATATACCCGTCCACGTCGGGGCTTTCCGCGAAGCTCCGGCCCACATACAGCCCCGTGTCCGGGTCGTAGCCCTCGCACAGCACCGTGTAGGTCTTTCCCACCCGGGAGGCGTTGAACTCCTCCATGATCCCGGCCTGGAGCCGGTAAATGGTCTCGGCGCGGCTGACTGCCGTCTCCTGCGGGGGGTAGTCCATCTCGTAGGCCTCCGTCCCCTCCTCCGGGGAGAAGGGAAACACGCCCACCCGGGGGATCCGGGCCTCCCGCAGAAAATCGCAAAGCTCCTGAAACTCCGCCTCCCCCTCGCCGGGCAGGCCGGTGATCAGGCTGGTGCGCAGCACCACCCCCGGGATCCTCTCCCGGAGCCGGGGCAGGAGCCTGCGGATCTCGTCCCCGGTGCCGCGCCGCCGCATGGCCTTTAAAATGCCGTTGTTGATGTGCTGGATGGGGATATCCAGATATTTCAGCACCTTGGGTTCCAGGGCGATGGTCTCGATCAGCTCCTCCGTCACCCCGTCGGGGTAGAGGTAGTGGAGCCTGAGCCACCGCAGCTCCGGGATCCGGCAAAGCTCCCGGATCAGCTCCGGCAGGGCGCGCTTTTTGTAGAGGTCCATCCCGTACATGGTGGGATCCTGGGCCACGGCGATGATCTCCTTGGCCCCGGCCCTTGTGAGGGCGCGGGCCTCCTCCAAAATTTCCTCCATAGGCCGGGAGCGGAATTTCCCCCGGATGGAGGGGATGACGCAGTAGGCGCACCGGTTGGAGCAGCCCTCCGCGATCTTCAGATACGCCCAGCCCGGCCCGGTGCTGACGGCCCGGTCCCCCTGGGGGATGGGGGCGTTGATGTCCCCGTACCTGCCCCGTCTCTGGGTGTCGCGCACGGCCTCCACGATCTCCTCCACGCTGCCGGTACCCACCAGGGCGTCGATCTCCGGCATCTCGGCAAACAGCTCGTCCTTGTACCGCTGAGCCAGGCATCCGGTGACGATGAGCTTTTTCAGCTTCCCGCTCTTTTTCAGCTCCCCCGCCGCCAGGATATTCTCGATGGCCTCGCTCTTGGCGCTCTCCACAAAGGCGCAGGTGTTGATGATCACCGTGTCCGCCTCGCCGGCGTCGTCGGTGAAGGCGTACCCCGCCCCGTCCAGCATGGACAGCATCTGCTCGGAGTCAATGAGATTCTTGGCGCACCCCAGGGAGATCAGGCAGATCTTATTCATCCTCGTATTCCTCCGAAAAATCGTACCGCGCCAGGGCGCTCTTGATCTCGCCCCAGCCAAAGCCCCGGCGCAAAAGGGCGTCGGTGAGCTTTTTCAGTTCCTTCCTGTCCGGCGTCCCGCCCTGGAGCCGCCGGCGGATCAGCTGATCCACAGCGTCCGTGTCCTCCGGAAGCTCCGCCAGCGCCTGCTCCCAAAGCTCCCGGGGCACCCCCCGGCGAAAAAGCTCCTGGCGGACGCGGCCGGGGCCGTACCCCTTCCCGGCGTAGTGGCGGACAAGGGACGCGGCGTACTGGGCGTCGTCCAGATAGCCCAGCTCCTCCAGATAGTCCGCCGCCTCCTGGGCGTCCTCCGGACTCTCCCCCTTCTGCGTGAGCTTGTCCACAAGCTCCCTCCGGGACATGGCCCGGAAGCCCAGGAGCTTCAGCGCCCTGGCGCGGGCGTTCATCCTGGAGGCCGCGGCGGTGAGGCGCGCATACTCCTCCCCGCTCAGCTCCCGGCCGGTGTACAGGGAGAAGTCCGCGATCAGCGCCACGTTCACCCGCAGCGCCTCGCCCCCGTCCGTCTCGGCGTACCACCGCCCCGGCACATGCCGGGACTCAAAGATCCTTGTGACGGTCGGCATCAGCCCTCAAAATCCTCCGCAGACACATCCACGGCCCTGCCCGCGGCCCTGGCCGCCACCTGGGACTGGGGGGACAGGAGCTTAAAGGAGTTGGCCCGGATCTTCTCCTCCAGCTCGTCGGCCACCTCCGGGTTGTCCACCAGATACTGGCGCATCCCGTCCCTGCCCTGGATACGCACGTCGCCGTAGGTGAACCAGGCGCCGCCCTTTTCGATCAGCTCCAGCTTCACGCCCAGATCCACAAGCTCGGAGTACCGGGAGATCCCCTCCCCGTACATGATATCGAACTCCGCCTCCCGGAAGGGCGGGGAGACCTTATTCTTCACGATCTTGGCCTTGGTGCGGCTGCCCACCACCTCGGTGCCGTTTTTCAGCGTCTCCACCCGGCGCATGTCGATGCGCACGGAGGAGAAATATTTCAGCGCCCGGCCGCCGGGGGTGGTCTCGGGGTTGCCGTACATCACGCCGATCTTCTCCCGCAGCTGATTGATGAAGATGACGATGCAGTTTGTCTTGGAGATGACCCCCGCCAGCTTCCGCAGGGCCTGGCTCATAAGCCTTGCCACAACGCCCACGGAGCTGTCGCCCATCTCCCCCTCGATCTCGCTGCGGGGCACCAGGGCGGCCACGGAGTCCACCACCACCACGTCAACGGCGCCGCTTCTTACCAGCGTCTCGGTGATGGCCAGGGCGTCCTCCCCCGTGTCCGGCTGGGAGATCAGCAGGCTCTCAATATCCACACCCAAGGCCCGGGCATAGGCCGGCTCCAGGGCATGCTCCACGTCGATATACGCGGCCTCGCCCCCCCGCTTCTGGGCCTGGGCCACAATGTGCAGGGCCAGAGTGGTCTTGCCGCAGGACTCGGGGCCGTAGATCTCCACGATCCGCCCCTTGGGGACGCCCCCGATGCCCAGGGCGAAATCCAGCGCCAGAGACCCGGTGGGCAGGGCCTCCACATTCACCTGCATCCCGTCGCCGAGACGCATAATGGATCCCTTGCCGTAGCTCTTCTCGATCTGGGAGATAGCCGTCTCAAGGGCTTTTTTCTTGGCCTCGTTGTCCGCCGGAATGTTCAGCGGCGTGGGGGCGGCTTTCTTCTGTGCCATAGTGGTTTCCTCCTTTATGTTTCACACCGGGCCATGTCCCGGCTCCGATTTCCGTGGTCTTTCGTGCCTTATTCGTCAGATGACCCCCGCCACCACCCGCAGGGTCCCCGCGGGGTCGGGGTAGGCCGCCGTACTTTTAAACCCGGCGCTTTTCAGCATCTCCTGGATCTTCCCGGCCTGCTCCTCCCCGCACTCGAAGAGGGCGCAGCCGTTCTCCTTCAAGATCCCCGTCCAGTTGGGGATGATGGCCCGGTACAGGTCAAGCCCGTCCCGCCCCCCGTCCAGGGCGGCCCGCGGCTCAAAATCCCTCACCCCCCGGTCCAGGGTCTGGATCTCCCCCGTGGGCACATAGGGGGGATTGCACACGATCAGGTCGAATTTCCCCAAAAGCATGGGGGGATCCCGGCGCACATCGGCGTTGACGCAGATGGTGTTCCGGGACACGTTGTTTCTCAGCACATTCTCCCGGGCCAGGCGCACAGCGCCGGGGGAGTTGTCCACCAGCACCACCCGGCAGCTGGCCACGAGCTTGGCTATGGAGATGCCCACGCACCCGGTGCCGGTACACAGGTCAAGGACGCGCACCTCGCTGCCCACCCTGGCCCGCAGCAGCCGGATAGCCAGCCCCGCCAGAAGCTCCGTGTCCGGCCGGGGGATGAGGACGCTCTTGTCCACGGTGAAGGGCAGGCCCATAAACTCCCACTCCCCCAGCACATAGGCCACCGGCTCGCCCGCCAGACGGCGGCGGGTCAGCTCCGCCACCTTCTCCTCCACGTCCCCCAGGGCGTACAGGCGCATATCCCGGATCAGCTCCTCCCGGGTCTTCCCCGCCGCCGCCCCGATCAGGAGCTTGGCCTCTAAATTGTAGTCCTCCACGCCCCCGGCCTTCAGCGTGTGCCGCAGGTCGAGGTACAGATCGTTATACGTCTTCACGCCATCCCGGAACCCCGGCGCCGCGGGCGATCTCGCCCCGCCCCGCGGTTCCCCCCTCCTTCCCGGCCCGCCTCCGGCCGTCTCTTTTTCTAAAAGGGATAAAAAGGAAAAATCCCAGCCTGCCGAAAAAGCCCTGCGGGCTTTTCCGGCAAAGGGGAACGTGCGGGAAATATCTCTGAATTTTGCGAAATTCAGAGATATTTCCCTGCCGTCACGCTGCGCGCACGGCCCAGAGGGCCGTACACTTGCGTGACACAAGGGATTTTTTCCGACGCGCATGTCGCCGGAAAAAAATACTGAACTTGAGTTTTTTGACAAACCGCGGGGTTTTCCCTCCGCCGGGGGAGAGAACGCTCGTCCCCCCATTTTAATTATTTTTTGCGGGGCTTTGCCTCGCAAAAAATCCCACTTGCCGCGCAAGTGTGTGGCCCTTCGGGCCATGCGCGCAGCGCGGCAGCAGGGATTCCGTTCGTGAATTCCTCAGAATTCACGGGCGGGATCCCGCACGCATCCCCCTTAGCAGGAAAAGGCCTTCAGGCCTTTTCCGCCAGCCTTACCACCTATCCGCGCCCTCCTCATCCGGCAGGACGAGCTTCAGCGCCTTTATGGCCACCTCCAGCATGTCGTCCTCCGGCTCGGCGGTGGTGACGAGCTGCAGGGCCTTGCCCGGGGCGGACAGGATCCGGGTCAGGACATTGTCGTGCCGCCCGGCGTACTTGATGATCTCGTAGCTGATCCCCACGATCACCGGCAGCAGGGCGATGCGGATCACAAGCCGCAGCCACACCGTGGTCCAGGTCACAACGCTTGTCACTAAGATGCTGACGATCATCACGATGAACAAAAAGCTGGTTCCGCACCTGGGGTGGAGCCTGGGCTGTGTCCTGGCGTTCTCCACCGTCAGGTCAAGCCCCTTCTCGTAGCAGAAGATGGTCTTATGCTCCGCACCGTGGTACATCCACACCCGCTTGATCTCCTTCATTTTGGAGGCCAGGATGATGTACGCCAAGAAAATGACGATGCGGATGACGCCCTCGATGAGGTTGCGCAGGACCGAGCTTTTCACAAGCCCTGTAAAAAGCCCAGCGATGACGGTGGGCAGCATGAAGAACAGCACCACCGCCAAAAGGATCCCGAAAAAGACGGACACGCCGATAATGGCCCGCTCCGCCTTCTCCCCGGACAGGTGCTTCTCCAGCCACCGGTCCAGCTTGGAGGTCTCCTGCTCCTCCTCCGGCATGAACTCCGCCGAGTACATCAGCGCCTTCACGCCGTTGACCAGGGTCTCCACGAAATTGACCGACCCCCGGATAAGCGGCCAGCCCAGGATGGGGTATTTCAGCCGCAGGGGCTTCACCGGCTCGATCTTCTCCACTGTCTCCCCGTCGGGCTTGCGCACCACAATGGCCTGCTTGTCCACGCCCCGCATGAGGATCCCCTCCAGCAGCGCCTGGCCGCCGATGGAGGTGCGGAATTTTACGTTTTCCTTGCTCAATTTCTCTCTGCCTTTCCGCTCCCCAAAAAAGCGATGGGGGAGCTGTGCTTATTCAAATGTCGGCTCGATGGGGATGCGTATGGTGGCCAAAAGGCCGCCGCCCTCGCCGTTTGACAGGGTCAGATCGCCCCCGTGGTACTTGATGATCTCGTCGCAGACGGCAAGACCGATGCCGCTTCCCCGCTCCTTGGAGCTTCCCTTGTAGAACTTCATCTTCACCCGCTCCAGCTCGTCCTCCGGGATGCCGGGGCCGTAGTCCCGGAAATAGAGGAACACATTCTCCCCGTCCGTGCGGGTGCTGACGGTGATGCGCTTGCCGTCCCTGGCATATTTGGCGGCGTTGTCAAAGAGGTTGTAAAAGACCTGCCGCAGTCTGGCCGGGTCCCCGTTGATGAGGGGCAGCTCCTCGTCGCAGGGCTGGTACTCGATGCGCATGTCGTCCTGCTTTAAAAGCTCCCGGTAGGCGAAGATGGAGTCCTCCAGCTCTGCCGCCACGTCGATGGGCCTGGCGTTCAGGGTGAACCGCCCGTCCTGCATCCTGGTGAATTCCAGCAGCTCCTCCACCATCTTGGTCAGGCGCCTGGCCTCCTGGAGGATAATGCCGATACCGCGCTTTGTCTCCTCGTCCAGATCCTCGTTGTAGATCAGCGTCTCCCCCCAGCCGGTGATGGCCGTCAGGGGCGTGCGCAGCTCGTGGGAGACGGAGGAGATAAACTCCGTCTGCGCCTTCTCGGACTGGCTGATCTTCAGGGACATCTCGTTGATGGCCTTGACCATGTCCCCCATCTCGTCCTTGTAGTGGCTGCCGATCTGGATCCCGTAGCTGCCGCCGGAGATCTGCTTGGCCGCGGCGGTGATCTCCCGCACCGGCTCCACCACGGAGCTTAAAAACACCATGCCGATCACCGCCACGATCAGCATCATCAGCGCCCCCAGGGCCATCGCCAGCAGGAGATTCGTCCGCACCAGCCTGTCCGCCGGCCGGAGGCTGGTGACGTAGCGCATCACGCCGATGATCTGCCCGTTGGCGTAGGTCATAGGCGCCGCCGTACTCATAAGATGCTCCCCGGTGGTCTCGGAGAACCCCTCCCAGGAGGAGATCTCCCCGGTGCTTAGGGCCTCGGCGATGTCCGGCGTCCCCGGCATACTCCCGGCCGTCATGCTGTGGGAGCTTAGCTCGATGCGCCCGGAGGTGTTGATAAATTGCAGCTCCAGCTTGTTCACGTCGTCAAAATTGGCGATGTACATGTACGCGCTGTCGTAATATTCCGCGTATGTCCTGGTAATGTAGTTGGCAAAGAAGTCCGTGGCCGTCTTGGCCTTGGTGTGGAGCCCCTCCCGGATGTTCATGTAGACGCTTGTGCGCACCGACAGGGAGTAGGCCGACACGGCGATGACCACAATGAGCAGGACGACAAGCATGGTACTCATCATAAACCGCTTCCGCAGTCCCCAAATTTTCCGTGCGCTCCTCCGTGCGCTCCGTTTCGCCATGCCCATCCCCCTTTCCCATTTGGCGGCATTAAAAAACGAACAGTCAACATTTTTTACGCGGATTTTTTCGCAAAGCCCCGCCTCACGAAAAAATCAAAATTAAATTTATTTCCCACCAGGTCCCCGTCCCGCATTTTCCAATATTTTTCGCGGGGCTTTGCCTCGCGAAAAATCCCTTTCGCCGCCCAAGTGTGCGGCCCTCCGGGCCGTGCGCGCAGGGCGGCAGCAGGGGAACGGCACAAAATTCTAATTTTGGGCCGCTTTCCCGCACGCGTCCCCTCGAAAAAAGCCCTGCGGGCTTTTTTCGCCGCGTCCCCTTGGCATTTTAAGGCCGCAAAGCGGCCTTAAAAGCCAGCTCTAAAACCCCCATTTATACCCATATCCCCACACCGTGGTGATGTAGGAGGGGTTTGTGGGGTCGTCCTCGATCTTGATCCGCAGGCGCCGGATGTTCACATCCACCACCTTCAGCTCCCCGAAGTAATCCTTCCCCCAGACGGCGTTTAAGATGTCCTCTCTGGACAGGGCGCGGCCCGGGTTGTCCATAAAGAGCTTGACAATGGCGTACTCCACCTGGGTCAGCCGCACCCGCTCCCCGTTTTTCTCCAGCGTCCTGTTCCTGGTGTTCAGTCGGAACGGCCCGTGGACGATCTCGTCGGAGGGGGCCTCGTCGCTCTCCCCCACGCGCCGGTACAGCGCGTCGATGCGGGCTGTCAGCTCCGCCGGGGAGAAGGGCTTTGTCACATAGTCGTCCGCTCCGGTCATCAGGCCCGTCACCTTGTCCATCTCCTGCGTCCTGGCGGTGAGCATGATGATGCCGATCCGGGAGTTGGCCGCCCGGATCTGGCGGCACACCTCGAACCCGTCCATATCCGGCAGCATGATGTCCAAAAGCGCCACCTTGATGTCGGGGTGCTGCTCCATCTGCCGCAGGGCCTCCGCCCCGGTGCCGGCCTCGATGGGGTCGTAGCCCGAGCGCTTCAGATTGATGACCACAAAGCTGCGGATGCTCGTCTCATCCTCCAGTACAAGTACCTTTTTCATGGCTTCTCCTTTCCGGCGTCACGTCTCGCCCGTCACCCACTCGGAGTAGGTCATTCCGAAGTCCGTCCGCAGCTGCTGGGGACTGACCGGCAGGCCCGTCTCCTCCTGGTAGGCCAGGATCTTGGCGGCGTAGACTGTCTCCCCCTCCTCGTAGAGGATGAACCTCCCGTCCGCCACGGCCCGTTCGGCCCTGTTCTCCCCGGTGAGGGTGTAGATCTCCACAAAATCCGTGCCCCGGCCGCCCTCGTCGTTCAGGGTGGAGAAGATGATCATCCGCTCGCCCCCGGCGGCCTCCTCGCGGCTGACGGCGACGTGGCCGATCCACTCCCGCTCCAGGGTGAGATACCAGGAGTCCGCGAAGTTGTTGAACGTAGTGGTGACAAGCCTCTTGCCCCCGTTGCTGTAGTAGGAATACCACTCGATCATATAGTAGGTGGTGTTCTCGCTTGTGGCGGGGAGCGGCACAGGCCGGGGCACCTCCAGCACCCCGTCGTTGTTCACATCCCGGCAGTACACCGAGTAGCTCCTGGAGTAGCTGGAGCCGCTCATCTCGTCGATGGTGATATTGGCAAACCGCCCCTCATTGTAGGCGAAAATGTCCGTGACAAAGCTGTCGCCGCTGATGGTACTCTCCACCAGCACCCCCTCCCGGCCGTCCAAGAGCTGGGTGCCCCGCACCCGGGACAAGGCCCCCACGCCGGAGGACAGCCTGGCCGTGGAGCTGACGATCTCCCCGTCCGCCGTCAGGGTGTAATGCTCCGCCTCCCCCGTGGTGTCGGATTGGGAGAGCCGCAGCGCCAGGATCTCCTCCCCCGGGTCGTCGTCCAGGGAGCAGACGGTAAATTCCGAGTAGTTGGTACTCATCAGCTGGTTGAGCTTCCAGCCCTTCACGGAGTAGACGGACAGCATGTTGATGCCGGCGCCGATCTGCCAGCCTATGGCCACCTCCCGGATCCCATCCCCGTCCATGTCCAGATACGCCACGGAGTCGATGCCGCTCCCCTCGCCCTCCAGGCGGGCCACCTCCCGGTATCCGTCGTTCTCGGCCCGGAAGATCAGGGCCTTCAGGGGCCTGTCGGAACCGGCCACGTTGAAAAAGGCCAGCACCTCCCGGATCCCGTCCCCGTCCAGATCCTCCCGCTGAATGGGCTGCCGGTTGGCCCCGGAGGAGGGGGCCGCGTACTCCGCCCCGGCATCCAGGACAGCGTCAATGGCGCTCTGCAGCCGCAGATACTCCTCCGAGAGCTGGGGAAGCTGGTAGAGATCGTCCGCCGACATGCGCATACATCCGCCGAGAGCCGCAATGAGCAGCACCGCCATCACCGCCGCCAGCCGTTTCAATCCATCCACCCCTTCCCGAAGCGCCGTTTCCACAACGCAAAAAACAACCCCAAAAAACAATCCAATATTTTTTGCGGGGCTTTGCCTCGCAAAAAATCCCTTTCGTCACGCAAGTGTGTACCCGCGGGGCATGGCGCAGCGTGACAGCAGGGGAAACGGCACAGGGCCGTTCCCCGCACGCATCCCTTTGGCAGGGGAAGGCCTTCAGGCCCTTCCCGCCAGTTAATTATATCATATCCCGTCAAGTTTGTGTAGTGTTTTTCACGGAAATATGTTATGATGAGGGGGAGGTGATCGTTTGTGATAGCCGCTTTCCGTTCGGAGTCAGACGACCGCGCATGTGTGTACCGGCTTTTGTCCGCGGCCTATGCCCGGGCCTTTGGCGCCCCCTGCCCGCAGATCGCCCGGGACGGCAGCGGCAAGCCCTTCTTCCCCGGCCGCCCGGAGGTGCATTTCTCCCTGAGCCACACGAAGGGCGCGTGCCTCGCCGTCCTCAGCGACGCCCCCGTGGGCTGTGATATAGAGCTTGTCCGCCCGGTGAGCGGCAGCGCCGTCCGCCGCGTGTGTACCGCGGAGGAGCTGGAGTCCCTGGATTTCTTCTCCCTGTGGACGCTGAAGGAGGCGTATTTCAAGCTTCACGGCTCCCTTCCCCACCCCATGTGGGCCTCCCGCTTTGCCGTAAGCTCCGGCGTCATCCTCACCCCGGACCCGGATCTCCGCGCCGCCCTCTACTCCCCGGAAAAATACCGCGCCGCCCTGGTCACACCCCTCCTCCCCCCGCCGGAGCTTGCCTATATCCCGCTGGCGGATCTGCCGTGACGGAAAAGAATCTTTTTTGCCCTCTTGCAAACGGACGGAATGTGTACTATAATACTCTCACACGCCGGTGTGATGGAATTGGTAGACGTGCTTGACTCAAAATCAAGTGCCGCAAGGCGTGCCGGTTCGAGTCCGGCCACCGGCACCAGGAAAGGCAGCCCAAAAGGGCTGCCTTTCCTGGTGCTTACGGCCTTTGCCAAGGGCAAAGGCCGCCCCGGCGCGAAGCGCCGGGGGGCTATCTAACGTGAAGGGGAACCCTGACGGTTCCCCTTCACAAATCCCTTCCCTCCGACAGCTTTCGGCGGGTGTCCCGTCGAGAAACGGGGGCACTATCCGCATATATTTATAGTGATGAAAAAATTCCGTTCGATTGTCTTGCATAAATCGAACGATTTTGCTATAATAACTATACGAACATCACCATCGGTGAAAGGAGGTTCCACGATGTCTATTACAGCCACGGAATTAAAGCTCAACTTGGGAAAGTACCTTCAGCTTGCCGAGAGCGAGGACATTTACATCACCCGCAACGGTAAGGTCATTGCAAAGCTGTCCAACCCCTATCAAGACAGGGTGGATGCGGTCAAGTCCCTCTACGGTTTCCTGCCCGCCGACGCGACCCTGGAGGAAGCAAGGAACGAGAGGCTTGACAGGATATGAGGGTATTGCTGGACACCTGTGTTGTCGTGGATTTCCTGCAGCGGCGGGAGCCGTTTTGTGACGACGCCTACGCGCTTTTCCTGGCGGCGGCCAACCGGCACTTTGACGGTTTCGTGACCGCCAAGTCCCTGACAGATATTTACTATCTGACCCGCCGGTTTACCCACGATGACGCCAAGGCCCGCCGGGTGTTGTCCACGCTGCTGATCCCGCTGGATCTTCTGGACACGGCGGGGCTTGACTGCCGAAAGGCGATCTCGTCGGAAATTTCTGACTTTGAGGACGCCGTCATGATAGAAACTGCAATTCGCACAGGGATGGATGCCATAGTCACGAGAAACGTGCGGGACTACGCAAAATCCGCCGTTCCGGCGTGTACACCGGCGGAGCTTTTGACAATGTTGGAATCCAACGAAGAAAAAGGTTAAACCCGCCCCATCCGGGCGGGGGCGAAGCCTGACCCACCAACGCAAAACCCCTCCGTACCCGCAAGGGCAGGGAAAAAGAGGCAAGCGGGCAAAAAAGAAGGAGACACTCCAAACGGAATGTCTCCTTCATCCGGTGGGAAAGCGCAGGCCTAACTACACTATCCATCTTTATTATAGACGATTTGGCCGGATTGTCAAGAGGATTTGAAAAATTTCGCGAAAAATATTTTCCGGGTGCATAACTGGCAATTTGCCCCCAAAGATGCCGGTCACGTCTCCGTAACCGCACGATTTTTCAAAATCGGGATAATCTTCCATAAAACCACCTTCTTATGAAAAAGAGGCCGCATTTCTGCGGCCTCTTCCTGTAGTTCGGTGCTTTGGCGGGCGTCGCCTCTCCCGCATCTCTCGGGTCTCCCCTGTCATGCCATCGGCGTGTGGTCGCAACGAAATTTACCACCTCAAAGCACCTATCTATCCTACCCATATTATAGCCGCTTTATTCCTTTTTGTAAAGTATCCTTTTGTTGTTTATGTAGTTTTTGATAAATTTCACGACATTGGGACACAGGGATGGGACACAGGGACGGTTCTTTTGTCCCAACTGTGTCATCGTCTGACAGATGCCGCCTCCCCATAGCCGTTTCCCCGGCCGCACATCCGCAGGCCCCCCGCGATGCCGTTTTGATGCCAAAATTTTACGAAAATGAATCTGCCGGTTTGCTGTTTGGATTCCTCCGCGGTTTACAGTAATTTCAGGGTGATCCCCTGAAACCGTCCGCAGGAGGAATTTTTTATGCGCATTGCCGCCGGAGAACAGGACTATCAGGCTTTTCAGGATTATTTGGAGCGCTGCGGCCGCTGTCACTTTGCCCAGTCCCCCCTTTGGGCCGGGGTGAAGATCGGCTGGGACTACCGCCTCGTCCTGGCGGAAGGCCCCGGCGGGGAGATCACCGGCGGGGCGGGGATCCTGATCCGCCGCCTGCCCGTATTCGGGAATTTGATGTACTGCCCCCGCGGCCCGGTGTGCGGCAGCGGGGATCTGGACGCGATGGAGCAGATCACCCAGGGCGTCCGGGCGCTGATGCGGGAGCATCGGGCCTTCGCCCTGCGCGCCGAACCTGACGTCCCCTGCGACGACCCCCTGTGGCAGGGAAATATGCAGCGCCTGGGCTGGCGATTCCGGCCCATCCGGGACTCCCGGGACACCGTCCAGCCCCGCAGCGTCTTTCGCCTGAACCTGGCCGGCCGCACGGAGGAGGACATCCTCTCCGGCTTTCACAAAAAACTCCGGTACAACATCCGCCTGGCCCAGCGCCACGGCGTCACCGTCACGGAGGGTGCCCGCCGGGATCTGGACGCCTTTGCGGCCCTGATGTCCGTCACCGCCGCCCGGGACGGCTTCACCGCCCGGGATCCGGTGTATTACTACCGCCTCTGGGACGCCCTGGGGGAGCAGCGCGTCTGCCTGCTCCTGGCCCACTATGAGGACGAGCTTGTGGCCGGCGGCCTCTTCGTCCACATGGGCGGCAAGACCTGGTATCTGTACGGGGCCAGCTCCAACGAGCATCGGAACATGATGCCCTGCCCCCTGCTCCAGTGGGAGGCCATCCGCCGCGCCCTGGCCCGCGGCGACAGCATCTTCGACCTGCGGGGCTTTTTGGAGATCACGGACGAGACGGACCCCCGGGGCGGTCTTTATCGCTTCAAGCGCCAGTTCGGCGGGGACCTGGTGCGCCTGGTGGGGGAGGCATACCTCACGGACGCCCCGCTGAAATACACTCTCTACCGCCGAGCGGAGCGGCTGTATCGAGTAATGGCGCCAAGGCTGGAAAAGCTGGCGAAAAAGGTGTGAGGGTTCTCTGGCGAGAGCCCTCACACCTTTTTCTGCCAAGGGGATGCGTGCGGAAAGGGCCTCTGGAATTCTGCGGAATTCCAGAGGCCCTTTCCTGCTGCCGCGCTGCAGCGCACGCCCAAGGGCGCACATTTGCGCGGCATAAGGGATTTTTTGCGAGGCAAAGCCCCGCAAAAAATGTTTTGAACGAGGAGAGCGAGACGGGGCGTTCTCCGTTGACCGGAGGCCTTGACCCGGCGTTACAGAGGGACGGTTCTTTTCGTCGTCGCGAAAGCCGCTTAACCTCGCCGCCACGCAAGCGTGACGGCTCAGGCGCGGGCTTTGCTCCTCCTCTCCCCACGCAATCACGATTGCGTGGGGCCCCTGTGACAAAAACCGTCCCCGTGAGGCAGTGATACCTTTCTATCTTCGATACCTGAGGAGGCGGTTCAACAGGGACGGTTCTTCGTGGGGCACGAATGTGACTCACAAGAACCGTCCCTTTGGGACGCCGGCTTCCCGCAAACGTCGCAGACCCTGACCCGGCGTTATTGCCGCCCTCAATCAACCAGCACGGGCCGCCGTGGGCGGCGGCCCCTACAGATTGAATGGATGGAAACGCTCTTTCTTCGTTCCTTTGAGGAGGTGGGACAGCGGGGACGGGTGGCGTCGTGCGTCACCTGAAAGCCGGTGTTACATGGGGACGGTTCCTTAGTCACACCAGTGTGCGCACTGGTGGTACAAAGAAACCGTCCCCGCTGTCCCACCTCCTCAAAGGACGGGAAGTTCCTCCGTGAAAGGCGGGACTGAGGGACGGTTTTTTTGTCACACCGCAGGTGGGACTAAAGAACCGTCCCTCTGTAACGCCGGGAGTAAGCCCCCGGTCAACGGACAATCCTTCGACCCGCACCCCTCATTCAATATTTTTTGCGGGGCTTTGCCTCGCAAAAAATCCCTCTTGCCGCGCAAGCGTGCGGCCCTCTGGGCCGTGCGCACAGCGCGGCAGCAGGAAAGGGCCGCTCGAATTCCGCAGAATTCGAGCGGCCCTTTTCCGCACGCGTCCCCTTGGCAGAAAAAGGCCTTTAGGCCTTTTTCGCCAGCATTTATACCTTTTCCAGCGCCTGCTCAATATCGGCGATAAGATCCTCCGGATCCTCCAGCCCGCAGGACATGCGCACCAGATCCGGCGTGATCCCGGCGGCCACCAGCTCCTGATCGTTCATCTGCCGGTGCGTGGCGGAGGCCGGATGGAGGCAGCACGTCCTGGCGTCGGCCACATGGGTCTCGATGGCCCCCAGGCGCAGGTGCTTCATAAACGTCTCCGCCGCCGGGCGTCCGCCCTTGAAGCCGAAGCTCACCACGCCGCAGGTGCCGCCGGGCATGTACTTCCGGGCCAGCTCGTGGTACTTGTCCCCCTCAAGCCCCGGGTAGATCACAAACCCGATCTTGGGGTGATCCTTTAAATATTTTGCCACAGCCAGGCCGTTTGCGCAGTGCCGGGGCATCCGCACATGTAGGCTCTCCAGCCCCAGATTCAGGATAAACGCGTTCTGCGGGGACTGGATGGAGCCGAAGTCCCGCATCAGCTGGGCGGTACACTTGGTGATAAACGCCCCGCCCAGGCCGAATTTCTCCGCGTAAGTCACCCCGTGGTAGCTGTCGTCCGGGGTGGTGAGGCCGGGGAACTTGTCCCGGTGGGCCATCCAGTCAAACTTCCCGGAGTCCACAATGGCCCCGCCCACGCCGGCGCCGTGGCCGTCCATATACTTGGTAGTGGAGTGGGTGACGATGTCCGCCCCCCACATAAAGGGCCGGCAGTTCACCGGCGTGGCGAAGGTGTTGTCCACGATCAGCGGAACGCCGTGGTCGTGGGCCGCCTTGGCAAATTTTTCAATATCCAGCACCGTCAGGGCGGGGTTGGCGATGGTCTCGCCGAAAACGGCCTTGGTGTTGGGCCGGAAGGCGGCGTCCAGCTCCTCCGGAGTGCAGTCCGGGGAGACGAAGGTGAAATCCACCCCCATCTTGCGCATGGTGACGTGGAACAGGTTGTATGTACCGCCGTAGATGGTGGAACTGGCCACAACGTGATCCCCGCAGGTGGCGATGTTAAAGACGGCGTAGAAATTGGCCGCCTGGCCGGAGCTGGTGAGCATGGCGGCGCTCCCGCCCTCCAGGGCCGCGATCTTGGCCGCCACGGCGTCGTTAGTGGGGTTTTGGAGCCTGGTGTAGAAGTACCCGGACTCCTCCAGGTCAAAGAGCTTGCCCATATGCTCGCTGGTGTCGTACTTAAATGTGGTGGACTGAATGATGGGGATCTGCCTGGGTTCTCCGTTGCCGGGGGTGTAACCCGCCTGCACGCATTTTGTTCCAATGCCCTGTTCGCTCATAAAAAAGACCTCCCGGTGTCTATTGTAGATAGGTATTCGTAGAAAAGCGGCGGCGCGACCCCGCCATCAATTAGCATATTCTCCCCCGCCGGGTTTGTCAAGCCCTTCCCTAAGAGGGAAGAGAGTTCTCCGCCGGAAGGGGAGAGGAGGAGCATCAGGCGTCTGAGGGCAGCCGGTGTTACAGAGGTCTGTCGAACGGTACACGGGGGAACCAATACACACCGGTTTTCCGTAGACACACCAGGTTCCCTGTAGGGGCCGACGACCTCGTCGGCCCGGGCGGGTTGGATGACAGAGCGGTTGCGTTAAGATAGAAAACTATAAAATTTGCCGTAGGGGCCGCCGCCCACGGCGGCCCGTGTCACGATGATTGAGGGCGGTATAATAAACGGGGAAAGGGCAGCGTCAAGCATCACAGGCAGCCGGTGTTACACGGGGACGGTTCCTTTCGTCGTCGCGAAAGCCGCTTAACCTCGCCGCCACGCGAGCGTGACGGCTCAGGCGCGGGCTTTGCTCCTCCTCTCCCCACACAATCACGATTGCGTGGGGCCCCTGTGGCAAAAACCGTCCCCGCTGTCCCACCTCCTCAGAAGACGGGGAGTTCCCCCGTGAAAGGCGGGACTTGAGGGACGGTTCTTTTGTACCACCGCAGCGAAGCGGAGGTGTGACTAAAGAACCGTCCCTCTGTAACGCCGGGTCAAGGCCTCCAATCAACAAACAATCTCCCGTCCCGCACCCCTTGTTGAAAAAGGGCAAAGGCCTTTTTCAACAGGATAAATCCGGTTGCAAAAAATTTGACGGGCGCGGAAAAAAGTGGTATACTTACGAAATTACAGAAAAGGAGGTCTTTTATATGACCGTACTTATGATTCTTTTCGCGATTTTGATGATCGTGGGCGGCGTCTGGTGCATGGCCACGCCTGTTGCCACCTTCTCGGCTCTGGGATGGCTGGCCGGCTGCGCCATCATCGTCTCCGGCTTCTCCGCGGTGTTCCGTTACGCCGCCGGCAAAGAGGGCCGCAGCGTCTGGGAGCTGATCAGCGGCCTGGCGGGCATCCTGTTCGGCGGGTTCATCGTCATCAACGGCTTCGCCCAGTTCGCCACCAACCTGGTGATCGCCTACGCCGCCGCCGTGTGGCTGGTGGTCTACGGCGTCTGCGGCATCGCCGAGGCCCTGAAGCTCCGGAAGCTCAACCGGGCCTTGCCCAACGACCTGCGCACCCCCAGCTGGCTGATCGTCATGCTCCTGGGCGTGGCCACGGCGGTGATCGGCGTCATCTGCGTCTTCCAGCCCTTGCTGACCATGCTCTCCGTGGGGATGCTCATCGGTCTGTCCATCCTGCTCTCCGGCATCAAGACGCTGATTTTGTCCATACAGATCATAAAGGAAAAATAAAGCCGGCTTTGAAGGCTGCTTCGCGGCCTTCAAATGCCAGGGGGATGCGTGCGGGGTTCCGTTCGTGAATTTGAGCGGAATTCACGGACGGAACCCTGCTGCCGCCCTGCGCGCACGGCCAGGAGGGCCGCACTCCGGGGCGGCAAGAGGGATTTTTCGCGAGGGAAAGCTCCGCGAAAATATTTGAATTTTGAAATTTAAAAAAGGCTTTTTTGCGAGGCGGAGCCACGCAAAACCATTTTTTAAATTTTCATGCGTTATGGGGGAGAGAGAACATGAAAAAAGTGATCCACCGGGCGGTGGCTGTGGTGCCTGCCGTCCTGCTCCAGGCCGTATGGTATTGGCTGCTGTTCACCTGGCTCAGGCCCTGGGCCTCGGCCATCCATATCGTGACGGGTGTGCTGGCCCTTGTCCTGGTGCTGTACCTTGTGATGCGCCGGGACGAAAGCACCTACCGCATCCTGTGGCTTTTGCTGATCCTCGCCTTCCCCCTCCCCGGGGCGCTGCTGTACCTGATCCTGGGCAATAAGCGCTCGATGGCCCCCATCCGCCGGAGGATGAAGAAGGCCCCGCCCCTGCCGGTACAGGCGGAGGACGATGCCCTCCTTTTCCAGGGGCTGGAGCGGGAGGACCGGCGCCTGGCCCAGACTCTGCGCCGGGTGACGGAGCAGACGGGCTGTCCCCTCCGCCCCGGACGGGAGACGGAGTACTACCCCCTGGGGGACAACATGTTCCCCAGGATGCTCCAGGAGCTGGAGAAGGCGGAGAAGTTTATCTATGTGGAGTACCTGATCGTGGAAAACGGCCTCTTTTTGGACTCCCTCACCGATGTGATGGCCCGAAAGGCCGCCCAGGGGGTGGATGTGCGGCTGGTGTACGACGATCTGGGGAGCATCTCCACCTTCACCCGGAAGGACGCGGAGGCCCTGGAGAAACGGGGCATCCGTTGTGTGGCCTTCAACCCCCTTTTGTACGTCAGCGGCACGCTGAGCTGCCGCACCCACCGGAAGATGCTGATCATCGACGGGAAGGTGGCCTTCAGCGGCGGCGTGAATCTGGCGGACGAGTACATCAACCACATCAACCGCTTCGGCCACTGGAAGGACATCGGCTTTATGGTGAAGGGCGAGGCCGCCGGGAGCTTCACCCGGATGTTCGCGGAGCTTTGGAACGCCTTCACCCATGACCCCGTGCCGGAGGCGGCGCTCACCGCCCCCGCCGGCGCGTCGGACAGGCGGGACGGCCTGATTTTGCCCTATTACGACTCCCCCCTGCGGGACGAGGGCACCACAAACGAGCTGTATATCGACCTCCTGGCCCAGGCAGTGGATCACGCCTGGTTCTATACCCCCTACCTGCTGCCCGGGGAGTCGCTGCTGGATGCCCTTGTCCGGGCGGCCCAGCGCGGGGTGGATGTGCGCATCTTCACCCCCGGGATCCCGGATAAGAAAATCGTCTACCGCATGACCCGCAGCTTCTACCCGGTGCTGCTGGAGGCCGGGGTGAAGATCTATGAGTACACCCCCGGCTTCCTCCACGCCAAGGCGTGCCTGGTGGACGGAAAGGTGGGGGCCGTGGGCACGGTGAATCTGGATTACCGCAGCCTGTTTTTGCAGTTTGAGAACAACACCGTGTTCTATAAATCCTCCCTCCTCGCCGCCCTGCGCGCCGACTTTTTGGAGACTCAGTCCAAATGCCGGGAGCGGACGGCCGGGGATACAAAGGTCACGTTCGGCAAGTGGCTGATCGACGGCCTCCTCCGCCTGGTCGCCCCCCTGTGCTGAAGTAAAAGGCGCCACAGAAAGCAGCCCGTCCCCTCCAGTCCCGCCAACGTGAAAAGCCGGTGGGACAACAGCCCAAAAAGGGGCGCAACTATAGATTGCGGCCTGGCAATCTATAGTTGCGCCCCTTTTTCGCCCTTTCCGGTGTGCGTCCCCGGGTGAAAAAGGTGTCCGCCCGAAGGGCGGACGGGGAATTTTACTTTCTCCTCTTTTGTGTTGACAAAAGAGGAGAAAGTAACAAAGAGGAGAAAAACAACCAGAGGGGGATTTCGATTTTCCCCCTCTGGACTCCCCTTTTAAAAACGACCAGTTAGGGGGCCGCGGCCCCCTACTGGAGAAACCCCCGGGGAGTCCCCCGGGGGTTTTCTGGACGAATGAGTATTGAGCAGCCACAAGGTGGTGTGCCGCGCCCGTTGGACTGAGGAGGTGGAAGTCGAGGGTGGCTTTTCGGAGACGACACCCTTCTCCGCCTTTTGAGGAGGTGGGACAGCGGGGACGGTTTTTTTGTACCACCAGTGCGCACACTGGTGTGACTAAAGAACCGTCCCCGTGTAACACCGGCTGCCGGTGATGCTTGAGCCGCCTTTCCCGTGCCCCACGGGGGACGGTTCTTGTGAACCATTGTCGCTTGCGCTCCGGTGTCCCACAAAAACCGTCCCCGTGAGGCAATGGCACCCCTCAATCATCGCGACACGGGCCGCCGTGGGCGGCGGCCCCTACGGCAAATTTTAAAATTTTCCATGTTAACGCAACCGCTCTGTCATCCAACCCGCCCGGGCCGATGAGGTCATCGGCCCCTACAGGGGGACTCTTACGGACAGTAGGGACTGCTGCTGTCGATAACTCCCTGGACGGAGGCCATTATCGTTGGACGAGACTCCTGCCCCGGCGTTACAGAGGGACGGCTCTTTTCGTCGTCGCGAAAGCCGCATAACCTCGCCGCCACGCGAGCGTGACGGCTCAGGCGCGGGCTTTGCTCCTCCTCTCCCCACGCAATCAGGATTGCGTGGGGGCCCCTGTGACAAAAAAACCGTCCCTCAAGTCCCGCCTTTATCGGAAGTCTGCAAGACGCTACATGACACACCTCTGCGTGGGTGCTGCCCACCCATTCGATACAATTACCCCCGGGCAGCTCCCCGGGGGTTTCTCCAGTAGGGGGCCCGCAGGCCCCCTAACTGGTCGGTTCAAGGGGGTCCAGGGGGGAAATCGAAATCCCCCCTGGTTGTTTTTCTCCTCTTTGTTACTTTCTCCTCTTTTGTCAACACAAAAGAGGAGAAAGTAAAATACCCCGTCCGCCCTTCGGGCGGACACCTTATTCCCCCGTGGGGGAAAGCCCCCCGGGGCGCCCGGAAAACTCCCTGCGGGAGCTTTTGTCCCTCCGCCCTTCGGGCGGACCCCCTGCGGGAGCCTGCGGCTGGGGCGCGATCACCAGAGCCTGTAGTAGGGATCCAAATACTCCCTTGTGCCCCGGCACATCCCGGAAAAAAGCTCCCGGGCTTGAGGGATCGTCAGCCCAGAGCAGAGGGGCTGATTCAAAAAGGCGGCAAAGAGCTTGTCCAGATCCCGCTCAGCGCACCCCTGGCAGGTGAGATCCACATTGTCGCTGCACCGGCGCACCAGGGCCAGGGCTCCGGCAGGCAGCGGCGAGGCGGTGACGGGCACCACGCTGTTGTGGGTGAACACACAGTTCGTCTCCACCACGCTGCCCAGGGGCAGGCCGGGCATCTGTCCGCGGTTTGGCATGTTCACATTGGAGACCACGGTCTCCAGCCCTAAAATCCCCCGCAGGAGGCGCACCAGCTCCTCACCGGAGGGGGCCAGGGGGATCTCCCGCAGGCCCTGGGCCATCTCCTGGGACTCCTTGATCTGCCGGGCCTGATTGGCCTCCCTCCAGTCCACGGTGGTGAGGGCGAATTTCCATTCCGCCACCGTCTCCGGATCCCGGAGATACCAGGTGTTGTTCATAAATTCCGCCAGATGCCGGTCCCCCGCCGCCCCCAGGGCGCCGTAGCGGAGCCACAGATCCATCTTCACCCGGTTGGCGTAGGAGAAGGTGTCGGTCTTGTAGGCGTCGGCGGGGCCGGACTCGTTGTACCCCTGCCGGTAGTACTTCTCCACAAACTCAGGGAGCAGGGCCATGATGTCCACCTCCCCGTACCTGGCCCCGGTGATCCAGGTGAAGTGGTTGATGCCGGAGACATCGGTAAAGATCTCCCGCCGGGTGGCCTTGATGCCCGCCGTCTCCCGCAGGACACAGCACAGGAAATCCTGGGTGTGGAAGACCTCGTGGCAGCAGCCGAAGGCCCGGATCTCCGGGAAGGACTGGTACAGGGCCTTGACGCAGGCTGTCATGGGGTTGGTGAGGTTCAAAACCCAGGCCTCCGGGCAGCAGCGCCGGATGGCGGAGGCGAAGCCCTCATAGATGGGCAGGGTGCGCATGGCCCGGAGGACGCCGCCGGGGCCGGCGGTGTCGCCCACGGACTGCCAGATGCCGTACTCCTCCGGCATGTGGACGTCGCAGCGCATCTCCCGGAAGGTGCCGGGCAGGATGGAGATCAGCACAAAGTCCGCCCCCGTCAGGGCGGTGTCCAGATCCTCCGCCACGGTGTAGACGAATTGTGACCTGGCCTCCGGCTTGGCGTGGAGACGCGTGGCGATGACCTGGTTGCGCCGGGCCGCCGGCAGGTCGATGTCGTAAAGGGCCACCTGGCCGCACAGATCCGGATCCAGCGCCAGATCCTGCATGAAGGATCTGGCCCAGAGCTTGGATCCTCCGCCGATGTACGCGATTTTAATGGGACGCATGGCTGTTCCTCCTTGTGAGATGTCTTTTCCAAGGGCCGGGGCAAAACCCCCGCCCGGAAGGTCAGGCTGTTGGATTGATGATATGATTCCCCCGGCGGGATGATCGGGGATCTCCCCGCCTATTGCGCCGCCAGGGCGCTTTTGGCGTACTCCCTCGGGGTGACGCCGTACTCGGTTTTGAAGGCCCGGTAAAAGCCGGTATAGTCCCCGAAGCCGCACTCGGCCCAGACGTGGCTGGGCTTTACCCCCTGGGCCATCAGGGCGCGGGCCATGAGCAGGCGCTTTTTCATAATGTACTTATGGACGCTGGTGCCCACCAGGCGGGCAAACTCGTGGCTCAGGTGGTATTTGCTCACATAGAACTGCTCCGCCAGGCTCTCTAAGGTCAGCTCCTCCCCGTAATGGGCGGAGATATACTCCACCACGCGGCTCACCACCTGGCTGCCGGCGGCGGGGTCCTCCTGGGCGGCGCCGGAGCGCTGGGCGATGCGGTTGATCTCCACCAAGAGCTGGACAAGCATACACTCCGGCATCAGCTCGCCGCCGAAGCCGCCCTCCTGCAGCTCGCCGTACAACCGGCCGATGAGATCCATGATCCGGCGCTGCTCCTCCGGCGTCATGTGGAGCCTGTGGCGAAAGCCGGGCGCCGCGGGATCCAGGCAGCTCATCAGGTCGGCGCCCCTGGTGGACAGGCGGCGTATGGCCCGGGGGTCCACCCACAGGACATACCGCTCGTATACCTCGCGCTCCGCCTCGATGTGGAGCTGATGAAGCTCCCGGGGGGAGATGAGCAGGATGTCCCCGGGGGAGACCTTGTAAAGCTTGCTCTCGATGGTGTAGGTCACATCCCCGGACAGGAGAAAGAAAATCTCAAAAAAATCGTGGTGGTGCAGCTTCACCTTTCTGAGATAGGCGTCCCGCTTGTACTGAAGCTCAAAATCCGGCCGCCCCATCTTCTGACGCGGGCTGAACCGGCCGGGTTCCACGGGCATGGACCCCACCCCCTTCCACCCCCATCATAAGTCCGCCGGGGAGAAATGTCAACCGGAATCGCCGCAAGATTTGCAAGGTTTTCCCGCAAGAAAGGATCTATACCCCCGGCGGGGGGCTGGTATAATATTCCTTGAGGGCCATCCCCGGGACACCCGGAGGGGGCGGGGCCGCCGCCGGGCAGGAAATGTGAGAATTATTTCGGGAAAATTTGAAATTTATGTGGCAAAGCTTGTACACTTCTGCTATAATTGGCCTTAGTATATCGTCCTTTGTTGGACAAACGGTCTAAATCCGAAAAAATATTCTGTACAGGAGGAGCTGCTTATGGAAAGGTTAAACTACGAGGTGCTGAAGAAATCCGGCTACGACGGCTACATACTCCGGGACGCCCCTGAGCGGGTCATGCAGTTTGGCGAGGGCAACTTCCTTCGCGCCTTTGCCGACTACTGGTTCGACATGGCCAACGAGAGGGTGGGTTGGAACGGCAAGTGCGTCCTGGTTCAGCCCATCGCTATGGGACTGACGGAGCTGATGAACGCCCAGGAGGGGCTTTACACCCTGTATCTGCGGGGCAACGAGAACGGCCAGAAGATCGACCGCAAGCGGGTGATCTCCTCCGTCTCCAGGTGCTTGAACCCCTATGAGAAGGAGGGCTTCGCGGCCATGATGGAGCTGGCGGCCAGCCCCGACCTGGAGTATGTCGTCTCCAACACCACCGAGGCGGGCATCGTCTACGATCCGGCCTGCCTTTTGACGGACGAACCCTGCTCCTCCTTCCCCGGGAAGCTCACCCAGGTGCTGTATAAGCGCTGGCAGGCGGGCCGGCCGGGCCTTGTGATCCTCTCCTGCGAGCTGATCGACAACAACGGCAAGGAGCTTTTGAAGTGCGTCAACCAGTACATCGCCCAGTGGGGCCTGGAGGAGGGCTTCCGGGCCTGGGTGAACGGGGAGTGTACCTTCTGCTCCACCCTGGTGGACCGCATTGTGCCGGGCCGGATCCGCGACGCCGCCGAGGTGGCCCGTCTGGAGGAGGAGAACGGCTACCACGACGAGCTGATCGACGTGGGCGAGGTCTTTGGCGTCTGGAACATTGAAGGCCCCGCGTGGCTGGAGGATAAGCTCCCCTTCAAGGCCGCCGGCCTCAACTGCCCGGTGGTGCCCGACGTCACCCCCTACAAGAAGCGGAAGGTGCGCATCCTCAACGGCGCCCACACCGGCTTTGTGCTGGGGGCGTATCTGGCGGGCTTCGACATCGTCCGGGACTGCATGGAGAACGACACGGTGCGGGGCTTTATGAACAAGATGCTCTATGACGAGGTCATCCCCACCCTGCCCCTGGACAAGAAGGATCTCACCGACTTCGCCGCCGCGGTGCAGGACCGGTTCAACAACCCCTTTGTGAACCACGAGCTGATGAGCATCTCCTTAAACTCCACCTCCAAGTGGCGGGCCAGGAACATGCCCAGCTTCCTGGAGTATGTGGAGCTGAAGGGCCAGCTCCCCCCCTGCCTCACCGCCAGCTTCGCCGCGTACATCGCCTTCTACTCCACGGACATCCAGGAGCTTTCCGACAAGGGCCTGGTGTGCCGCCGCTCCAAGGGCAACACCTACGTCTGCTCCGACGACCGCTGGGCGCTGGAGTTCTACTGGGATCACCGGAACGACGACGATGCAGCCCTTGTCCACGCCGTTATGACCAACGAACAGATGTGGGGCCAGGATCTCACCGCCGTCCCCGGCTTTGAAAAGGCCGTGACGGAGCTTCTGGGCCGGATCCGCCGGGAGGGCGCCCTGGCCGTCTATGAAGACGCCGCGAAATAAGCTTCAACGGGAGGATCGACATGACTGATTTTATCCATATCAACCCCAAGGACAACGTGGTTGTGGCCCTCCACCCCATTGCGAAGGGGACGGTCTTCCAGGATGGCGGCGTGTCCGTGACGGCCGTCACGGACATCCCCCAGGGGCACAAGATGACGCTGACGGCCCTGAATCCCGGGGATCAGGTGATCAAATACGGCTTCTCCATCGGCCACGCCACCCAGAGCGTGGGCGCGGGGGAGTGGATCCACACCCACAACATGCGCACCAATCTGGAGGGGGAGCTGGAGTACACCTACACCCCCAACGTCCGCTTCCCGGAGAAGCTCCCGGCCCCCACCTTTATGGGCTACCGGAGGCGTGACGGCCGGGCCGCCATCCGCAACGAGATCTGGATCATCCCCACCGTGGGCTGCGTCAACGATGTGGCCAAGGCGCTGGTGCGGGAGAATCAGGATCTTGTCCGGGGGAGCGTGGAGGGGCTGTACACCTTCACCCACCCCTTTGGCTGCTCCCAGACCGGCCACGACCACGCCCAGACCCGCAAGCTCCTGGCCGCCCTCACCCGCCACCCCAACGCCGGGGCGGTGCTGGTGCTGAGCCTGGGCTGCGAAAACCTGACCCACGAGCAGTTTTTGCAGGAGCTGGGGGACTACGACCCCCAGAGGGTGAAGTTTTTGACCTGCCAGGAGGTGGACGACGAGCTGACGGCCGCCAGGCCCCTGCTGGAGGAGCTGGCCGCCTACGCCGGATCCTTCAAGCGGGAACCCATTCCCGCCAGTGACCTGGTGGTGGGGATGAAGTGCGGCGGCTCCGACGGGCTTTCCGGCATCACCGCCAACCCCGTGGTGGGGCGGTTCTCTGACCTCCTGGGCGCGATGGGCGGCTCCACGGTACTCACCGAGGTGCCGGAGATGTTCGGCGCGGAGGGCTTCCTCCTTGACCGGTGCGTCAATGAGGAGGTTTTCCACAAGGCCGTCAACATGATCAACGGCTTCAAGGACTACTTCATCCGCCACAACGAGGTGGTGTACGACAACCCCAGCCCCGGCAACAAGCAGGGCGGCATCACCACCCTGGAGGACAAATCCTGCGGCTGTGTCCAGAAGGGCGGCTCCGCCCCCATCATGGACGTGATCGGCTACGGCGATCCCGTGGTGACAAAGGGCCTGAACATGCTCTACGGCCCAGGGAACGACCTGGTGTCCGCCACGGCCCTCACCGCCGCGGGGGCGCACCTCATCCTGTTCACCACCGGGCGCGGCACGCCCTTCGGCGCCCCGGCCCCCACCATGAAGTTGGCCACCAACACGCCCCTGGCCACGAAGAAGGCCACATGGATCGACTTTAACGCCGGCGTTGTGGCCGACGGTGAGCGCACCATCGACGAGGCGGCCCAGGATCTCATGGATCTGGTGCTGGAGGTGGCCTCCGGGAAGGAGACCTGGGCCGAGAAGAAGGGCTTCCGGGAGATCTCCATCTTCAAGGACGGCGTGGTGCTGTAAAAGCCGGGCTTTCTCAGCTTTTTTGACAAAAAGTCCGCGCCGTTTGGCTTGACTTATCAGCAAAATACCTTATAATAGAAGAACAGGGAAATTTCGGCGCCGCGCAAGCGCCGGTGAACAAAAAAGGACTACTTTTCAGGAGGGAAAATCACCATGAATGAGATTCTGAAAACCATTTCCAACATCGGTATCGTCCCGGTGGTGGCCATTAACGATGCCAAGAAGGCCGTGCCTCTGGCAAAGGCCCTGGTGGCCGGCGGCCTGCCCACCGCGGAAGTGACCTTCCGCACCGCCGCGGCGGAGGACGCCATGCGCGCCATCACCGCCGAGGTCCCCGAAATGCTGGTGGGCGCCGGAACCGTTCTGACGCCGGATCAGCTGGACCGGGCGCTGGACGCCGGCAGCAAGTTTATCGTCAGCCCCGGCTTCAATCCCGAGATGGTGAAATACGGCCTGTCCAAGGGCGCGCTGATGCTCCCCGGCACCGCCACCGGCGGCGAGATGGAGCAGGCAATGGCCCTGGGTCTGGACGTGGTCAAGTTCTTCCCCGCCGAGCAGAACGGGGGCATCGCCAAGATCAAGGCCCTGGCCGGCCCCTACAAGAAGCTGAAATGGATGCCCACCGGCGGCGTGAACACCAAGAACCTGATGGATTACCTGTCCTTTGACCAGATCGTGGCCTGCGGCGGCACCTGGATGGTGAAGCCGGAGCTGATCGAGGGCGAAAAGTGGGACGAGATCACCGCCATCTGCAAGGAGGCCGTCAAGACCATGCTGGGCCTGCAGATCATGCACGTCGGCATCAACTGCGCCGACCCCGAGGAGGCCGCGGCCACGGCCAAGCGGTTCGAGGCGCTCTTCGGCTTCACCTACAAAGCGGGGAACAGCTCCGACTTCGCCGGCACCGTGGTGGAGTGCATGAAGAAGCCCGGCCGCGGCAAGAACGGCCACATCGGCATCGGCGCCAACAGCGTTGACCGGGCCATGTACCACCTGGGCCGCATGGGCGTGGAGTTTGACGAAAGCTCCATCTCCTACAACGACAAGGGCCAGGCCAAGAACGTGTACCTCAAGGAGGAGGTCGCGGGCTTCGCCATCCATGTGATGAAGAAATAAGCTGGCTTGAAAGGGCTGACGCCCTTTCAATGCCAAGGGGAATTTGCCGGTCCCCTGCGCGCACGGCCCGGTGGGCCGCACACTCCGGGGACCTGAAAGGGCAAATTTTCAAGGCGCATGTCCTTGAAAATTTGATTTGATTCGCCGCCGCGGCGGCCAAGTCTGCGACGCCAAAACGACGCCAAAAAATGTAAAGGAGATTCAAAATTTCTATGAAAGTTGTAACCTTCGGCGAGCTGATGATTCGCCTCCAGCCCTATAACTACGAGCGCTTTGTCCAGGCCGACCATCTGGAGTTCACCTTCGGCGGCGGCGAGGCCAATGTGGCCGTGTCCCTGGCCAACTACGGCGCCGACGCGGTGTTTGTCACCAAGCTCCCCTCCCATGCCATCGGCCAGGCGGCCGTCAACTCCCTGCGCCGCTACGGCGTGGACACCAGCAAGATCGTGCGCGGCGGCGACCGGGTGGGCATCTACTTCAACGAGAAGGGCGCCTCCCAGCGGCCCTCCGTGTGCATCTATGACCGCGCCCACTCCGCCATTCAGGAGGCCGATCCCGCCGAGTTTGACTGGGACGACATCTTTGAGGGCGCCGACTGGTTCCACTTCACCGGCATCACGCCGGCCCTCGGCCCCAACATGGTCGCCGCCTGCCTGGACGCCTGCAAGGCCGCCAAGGAACGGGGCGTCAAGATCTCCTGTGACCTCAACTACCGGGGCAAGCTGTGGACCCGTGACCAGGCCCGTGCCGCGATGACCGAGCTTTGCAAGTATGTGGACGTGTGCATCTCCAACGAGGAGGACGCCAAGGACGTGTTCGGCATCGAGGCCGAGGCCACCGATATCACCGCCGGCACACTGAATAAGGAGGGCTACAAGTCCGTGGCCCGTCAGCTGGCGGACAAGTTCGGCTTTGAGAAGGTGGCCATCACTCTGCGCGAGTCCAAGTCCGCCTTCGACAACGACTGGAGCGCCATGCTCTACGACGTGAAGAACGACGAGTACTGCTTCTCCAAGCTCTACCACCTGCACATCATCGACCGCATCGGCGGCGGCGACTCCTTCGGCGGCGGGCTGATCTACGCCCTGCTCACCGGCCACAACACCCAGAGCGCCGTGGAGTTCGCTGTGGCGGCCTCCGCCCTGAAGCACTCCATCGAGGGCGACTACAACTTCGCCACCGTCCCCGAGGTGGAGAAGCTGGCCGGCGGCGACGCCTCCGGACGCGTACAGAGATAAGGAGGATCTGAGATGGAGCATTCCAACCCCCTGACAAGGGACAGCCGCGGCGGACAGAAGTTCATCACCTTTGGCGAAATCATGCTCCGCCTCACTCCCCCCAACTATGAAAAGATCCGTGCGGCCAACGAGTTTGAGGCCAGCTACGGCGGGTCGGAGGCCAATATCGCCCTGGCCCTGGCGAATCTGGGCGTGGACAGCACCTTCTTCTCCGTGGTGCCCAACAACTCCCTGGGGAAGAGCGCCGTCCGGATGCTCAGATCCAACGACGTCCACTGCACCCCGGTGATCCTCTCCACGCCGGAGGAGACGCCCACCCACCGCCTGGGCACCTACTACCTGGAGACCGGCTACGGGATCCGGCCCAGCAAGGTGACATATGACCGGAAGCACTCCGCCATTTCGGAGTTTGACTTCTCCAAGGTGGACGTGGACTATCTGCTCAGCGGCTTTGACTGGCTGCACCTGTCCGGTATCACCCCGGCCCTGTCCCAGTCCTGCGGCGACTTTATCCTGAAGCTCATGGAGAAGGCCAAGGAGAAGGGGATGACCGTCAGCTTTGACGGGAATTTCCGCAGCCTGCTCTGGAGCTGGGAGGAGGCCCGGGACTACTGCACCAAGTGCCTGCCCTATGTGGACGTGCTGTTCGGCGTGGAGCCGTACCACCTGTACAAGGACCCCGCCGACCCCGCCAAGGGCGACGTGAAGGACGGCATCTCCCGCCAGCCCAGCTGGGAGGAGCAGGACGAGATCAACCAGGCGTTTGTGGCCGCCTACCCCAACATCAAGTGCATCGCCCGCCATGTGCGCTACGCCCACTCAGGCTCGGAGAACAGCCTGATGGCCTACATGTGGTATCAGGGGCACACCTTTGAGTCCAAGCTCTTCACCTTCAACATTCTGGACCGCGTGGGCGGCGGCGACGCCTTCGCCAGCGGACTGATCTACGCCATGATGATGGGCTATAAGCCGATGGATATGATCAACTTCGCCGTGGCCAGCTCCGTCATCAAGCACACCATCCACGGCGACGGAAATATTACCGACGACGTGGAGTCCATCCGGAATCTGATGAACATGAACTACGACATCAAGCGGTAATTTCTCAGCGGTACACCCGCCCCCACGGGCGGGTGTACCGATTCCCCCTGTAGGGGCCGGTGATCTCATCGGCCCGTATCCGCGCCCCCCTGTAGGGGCCGATGACCTCATCGGCCCACATCTTAATGAAACGGAGACGATTCCCATGAAAGAATTTATGGATAAGGACTTCCTCCTGGAGACCGAGACCGCAAAGCACCTGTTCCACGACTATGCCGAGCATCAGCCCCTGGTGGACTACCACTGCCACATCTCCCCCAAGGAGATCTACGAGAACCGGCGCTTCAACGACATCGTGGAGGTCTGGCTGGGCGGCGAGAACCCGGACGGCACCTACTTCGGCGACCACTACAAGTGGCGGGTCATGCGCTCCAACGGCGTGCCGGAGGAGTACATCACCGGGCACAAGCCGGGATATGAGCGGTTTTTGAAGTTTGTGGAGTCCCTGGAGATGGCCGTCGGCAACCCCATGTACCACTGGTGCAACCTGGAGCTGCGGCAGTTCTTCGGCTATATGAAGCCTCTGACCGTGGAGAACGCCAAGGAGTGCTGGGATTTCGTCAACGACAAGCTCCAGCATGACCCCTCCCTCACCGTCCGCGGGATCATCGAGCGGGCCAACGTGGCCTTCATCGGCACCACCGACGACCCGGTGGACACCCTGGAGTGGCATGAGAAGATCGCCGCCGACCCCACCATCAAGGTGAAGGTGGCCCCCTCCTTCCGCCCGGACAAGGCCATCAACATCACAAAGCCCGGCTTCGCCGAGTACATCGGCAAGCTGGCCAAGAGCGTGGGCAAGGACAGCCTCGACACCGTGGAGGATGTGTGCGCCGCCCTCACCCAGAGGCTGGAGTTCTTCGCCTCCCTGGGCTGCCGGGCCAGCGACCACGGCCTGGACTACATCCCCTACCGCCCCGGCTGCACCAAGTGCGTCAACGAGGCCTTCCACAAGGTCATGGACGGCCAGGAGATCACCCTGGAGGAGGCCGAGAAGTACCAGACCGCCATCCTCATGCACTTAGGAAAAGAGTATCACCGCCTTGGCATCTGCATGCAGCTCCACTACAGCTGCAAGCGCAACGTGAACACCCGGCTCTATAAGAAGCTCGGCCCCGACACGGGCGTGGATATGATCAGCCAGAACACCTGCGGCGGCGATATGGCCGACCTGCTGGCGGCCCTGGATGAGACGGGGGAGTGCCCCAAGACCATCCTGTACAGCCTGAACCCCGCCGACAATGAGCAGATTGGCACCCTGATCGGCTGCTTCCAGACGGACGAGGTCCCCGGCAAGATGCAGCACGGCTCCGCCTGGTGGTTCAATGACACCAAGTCCGGCATGGAGGATCAGATGCGCTCCCTGGCAAATCTGGGCCTTCTGGGGAATTTTGTGGGGATGCTCACCGACTCCCGCAGCTTCCTGTCCTATGCCCGGCACGACTATTTCCGCCGCATCATGTGCAACCTCATCGGCAACTGGGTGGAGAACGGGGAGTACCCCAATAACGACGCCTCCCTCAAGAAGATCGTGGAGGGAATCAGCTACAAGAACGCGGAGAGGTATTTTAACCTGGCGGAAAAGGCCTAAAGGCCTTTTCCTGCCAAAGAGAAAACTCCCGCTCGAATTCTGCGGAATTCGAGCGGGAGTTTTCTGCTGCCGCGCTGTGCGCACGGCCCAAAGGGCCGCACGCTTGCGCGGCAAGTGGGATTTTTTCCGACGTACATGCCGCCGGAAAAAATATTGAATGAGGGGAGCGGGTCGGAGAGAGTTCCATCTTTTGAGGAGGTGGGACAGCGGGGACGGTTCTTTTGTCACACCGCAGGTGGGACTAAAGAACCGTCCCCGTGTCACACCGGCTGCCCTCAGACGCACCAGGTTCCCTGTAGGGGCCGACGACCTCGTCGGCCCGGGTTTCGATTACCTCCGGGTATTGATTCAACGCAGCTCAACCAACGCGGGCCTCCGTGGGCGGAGGCCCGTACAAACACCGGCTTCCCGGTGACGCGTGACCTACCCTTCCCCGTGTCACACCGGCTGCCCTCGGACGCGGGCCTCAAATTCACCGGAGATCCACAAAATCGGCGGGGGCGGCCTCTTTTTCGGTTGAAGGTTCCCGGCGATTGTGGTAAAATGTCCTCAACTACCGGCGCGGGGAAGGGAGCGTTAAAAATGGGAAAGATTTTCTGCCTCGTGGGCAAAAGCGGCTCCGGGAAGGACACCCTCTACAAGGCCATTCTGGATAGGCGCCCCGGGCGGCTCACGCCCATCATCCCCTGCACCACCCGGCCCATGCGGGAGGGAGAGGTCAACGGCAGGGACTACTTTTTCGTGACGGAGGCGGAGCTTCGGGGGCTGGAGGCCCGCGGCCAGGTCATCGAAAAGCGGGAATACCACACCGTCCAGGGGCTGTGGACGTACTTCACCCGGCGGTTTTCTCTGATGGAGGGGCTTGACTACATCGTTATAACCACTCTGGAGGGGGCGGCGTCCTTTATCCGCGCCTTCGGGGAGCAGGCCGTCCGGCCGGTGTATCTGGATCTCCCCGACGGGCAGAGGCTCCGGCGCTGTCTCGACCGGGAGGACAGGCAGTCACGGCCGGACTATGCGGAGCTGTGCCGGAGATACCTGGCCGATGAGGGGGATTTCGCCCCGGAGAAGCTGGCGGAGCTGAAAAACCTCCGGAGGATCGACGCCTCCGGAACGGTGGAGGAGACGGTCGCGGCGTGGGAGCGAATCTACAGAGAGGAATAAAAGCGAGCGGAAAGTCCGGATGAACCGCCCCGGAAGAAGGGTATAACGCCGGGGCAGGGCCTCCGACGTCACCGGGAAGCCGGTGTTACACGGGGACGGTTCCTTAGTCACACCAGTGTGCGCACTGGTGGTACAAAGAAACCGTCCCCTTTGTCCCACCTCCTCAAAAGACGGAAAACTCCTCCGAAAAAGGCGGGACTGAGGGACGGTTTTTTTGTCACACCGCAGGTGGGACTAAAGAACCGTCCCTCTGTAACGCCGGGTGAAAGCCTCCAATCAACGGAAGATGCTCCGCCTCGCACCCTCCCAATCCAAATATTTTTTCCAAGGACATGTGCCTTGGAAAAAATCCCTCTTGCCGCGCAAGTTGGCGTCCGCAGACGCCATGCAAGCGAGCAACCGCCCCCTTTGGGGGCGGCTCTTAGCGAGTCGTAGACCAGTCCGCAGACTGGTCGCGCAGCGCGGCAGCAGAAAGGCCCAACGTGAATTCTGCGGAATTCACGTTGGGCCTTTCGCACGTTTCCCCTTGGCATTGGAAGGCCTTTAGGCCTTCCAAGCCAGATACGCGTTGATAAATCCGTCGATGTCGCCGTCCATGACCGCGTTGATGTTGCCGTTTTCAAAGCCCGTGCGCTGATCCTTGGCCAGGGTGTAGGGCATGAAAACGTAGCTGCGGATGGCGGAGCCGAAGTCGATCTTCATCTGCACGCCCTTGATGTCGCTGATCTTCTCCAGATGCTCCCGCTCCTTGATCTCCGCCAGCTTTGCGCGGAGCATCTCCTTGCAGTTCTCCAGGTTCTGGAAGTGGCTCCGCTCCACCTGGCTGGAGACCACGATGCCCGTGGGCTTGTGGATCAGGCGCACAGCGGAGCTTGTCTTGTTTACCTTCTGGCCGCCGGCGCCGGAGGAGCGGTAGACCTGCATCTCGATGTCCTCATCCCGAAGCTCGATCTCGCTGGTGTCGGTGATCTCCGGCATCACCTCCACCGCCGCGAAGCTGGTCTGTCTCCGGCCGGAGGCGTCAAAGGGCGATATGCGCACCAGGCGGTGGACGCCGCTCTCGCTCTTTAAATAGCCGTAGGCGTTCTCCCCGTCGATCCGGATGGCGGCGGACTTGATCCCCGCCTCCTCCCCGTCCAGATAGTCCAGGATGGTGTACTTATACCCGTGGCGCTCCGCCCAGCGGGTGTACATGCGGTAGAGCATCTCCGTCCAGTCCTGGGCCTCGGTGCCGCCGGCGCCGGGGTGGAAGCTGAGAATGGCGTTGCAGCTGTCGTACTCCCCGGACAGCATGGTGGTGAGACGCGTGGTCTCCAGATCCGTGGTGAAGGCGTTAAACTCGCTCTCCAGCTCCGGCAGGAGGGAGATGTCGTCCTCCTCAATGGCCATGTCGCACAGCGCCAGCAGGTCGTCGTAGCGGCTCTCCATCTTCTGGAAGCTCTCCCGCTTGTTCTTCAGCTGCTTCAACCGCTGGAGGACTTTCTGGGAGTTCTTCTGGTCGCTCCAGAAGCCGTCGGACTCGCTCTCGGCCTGGAGGCGGTCGATCTCGGCGGAGACCTCGTCCAGCTTCAGCGCCCGGCGGATGGTCTCCAGCTGGGGCTTCAGCGCCCCCAGCTTTGTCTTGTATTCCTCGTACTCTACGATCATATGGTTCAATCCTTTGTGTAAAATTTCATCTTTCGGAGTCCGTATGCTCCTTGTTGCCGAAAATCAGCTCGTCAATGTCCGGCTTGGGCGCCGGGCGCTCCTTTTTCTCGTCCATTTCCTGTCCCTCCCACAAAAAGAATAACCGGATCATTCTATGCCGGGGGGAGGGAAAAGATGCCCGCCTTTTCCAAAAAACTCAGGCGGAGGGCTGCCGCTCCAGCACGGCCAGCACAAGCTCCGGGTTGTTGAAGAGCCGCGGGACGCCGTGGGAGCCGGTGAAGCCGCGGGAGACCAGCATCTGGGTGGCGTCCCGGGTATAGATCCCGGCGGTCCAGGTGGGGAAGAGGCCCTGGCCGGGGGCCACAAGCCCGTCGGTGAAGGGCAGGCGGATCAGCCCGCCGTGGGCGTGGCCGCACAGCACCGCGTCCACCCCCAGATCTGCCCACATGGCCAGCTCCGTATCCCGGTGGTAGAGCATCAGGATATATTTCCCCGGGTGATCCCGGCGGATCTCCTCCACCACCTTGGCGGGGGTCTTCTGATCCCGCAGGCCGTTGGGGTCGTCCATGCCGGCGATGACGATATAGTCGTCACCCCGGCCGTAGGTCACATACTCGTTCCTCAGGACGGTGACGCCGTACTCCCGCAGGACATCAAACAGCTCCCTGGCCCAGCCCACGGCCCAGTCGTGGTTGCCGCTGACGAAATACACGGGGGCGATCTGGGTGATGGCGGCCATCAACTGCCTCACATACCCCTCCTGCCGGGCCTGGTCTTTATCCACTAAGTCGCCGGTGATGCAGATGATGTCGGGGCGGGCGTCGGCAATGGCGGAGATCAGCTTTTCGTTGTCCTTTCCGAAGCTCCTGGCGTGGAGGTCGGACAGATGCACGATGCGCAGCCCCTCCAGATCCTCCGGGAGCCGCTCATTGCCCAGGGAGAACACGTCCGTCACCAGCCGGTTGTTGCTGTCATACACAAGCACGGCGCAAATCAGGGCCAGAAGGAGCAGGAGCTTCAGGAAAACGTGGCGTTTTTTGGGCTTGTCCATGAGATGCCTCGCTATGCCTCCTTGTCCCGCACATAGGGGTGCTTCACGTTGGGATCCGAGGTCTGCCGGAAGTCCACCTCAAACCGGTCGATGGACTTGATCAGGGCGGACAGGGACTTAAAGCCGTAGTTCCGGCAGTCGAAATCCGGCTTCTTCTTCATGATCAGGTTCCCCAGCTCGCCCATGTAGACGTAGTCCTCGTTCTCCGACAGATCCGCCACCGACTGGGCAATGAGCCGCACCAGGCTCTTGGGCAGGTGGTCGTCCCGGCCGGAGGACTGCTGGGGCTTGGCGCGCTTATCCCGGGGCTTCGGCTCCTCCTCCGCCGGGGCGGAGGTCTCCGCAGACTGCTTGATGACCTCGATGTAGATGAATTTGTCGCAGGCCGCGATGAAGGGGGAGGGGGTCTTCCGCTCCCCGATGCCGATGACGGTCATGCCCGTCTCCCGGAGGCGGATGGCCAGACGCGTGAAGTCCGAATCGGAGGACACAAGCACAAAGCCGTCCACCCGCTCGGTGTACAGGATGTCCATCGCGTCAATGATCATGGCCGAGTCCGTGGAGTTCTTCCCGGTGGTGTAGCTGTACTGCTGGATGGGGGTGACGGCATTCTCCAGCAGGGCGCTCTTCCACCCCTGGATGTACGGGCCGGTCCAATCCCCGTAGATGCGCTTGATGGTGGGGGTGCCGTAGCGGGCCACCTCCTGCATGATCCCGCCCAGCGTCCCCCGGGGCACGTTGTCCGCGTCAATGAGAACGGCCAGACGCTTATTGCTTGAAAGCTCAGGTACGACAGGCAATATGCGAGCCTCCTTTGGTTCCGGTGGCGCGAGGCCCAGCCCCGCCACCTGAAGTATAGTCAGTTAAAATTATTATAACACATCCTCCCGCCGTTTTCAAGTACTGCTGCCGTGCGCAGGGGGACAGAAAAAAGCCGGCGCATATTCCGTCTGGATATGATCTGAGTCATGCTATAATTAGTGAGACTTTTTTGCGGTCCATACGACTAATAAGTGAAAGGGGCCAAGAAATCCCCCTTTCGGAGAGGAGCAGATCATGGACAACGGTGCAAGTAGCTACCGCCGTTTCCTTGATGGTGATGACAGAGGAATCGCTGAGATCGTTGAAAGCTATAAGGACGGCCTTATCCTCTATCTGAACGGTTACGTCAACAATATTTTCATTGCCGAGGAGCTGACGGAAGATACCTTTTTTCGGTTGATGATCAAGCGGCCGCGCTATTCCGGGAAAAGTACGTTCAAGTCCTGGCTGTACGCAATCGGGCGAAATGTGGCGATCGACTTTGTGCGGCACCATTCCAGGCAGCTTGATACCCCCATCGAGGAGCTGGAGAGCTGTCTTGCCCAGGAACAAAGCCTCGAGCAGTCCTACATAAAGGAGGAGGGAAAAATCGCGGTTCATAAAGCGCTGTCTAAGCTCTCCGTCGATTACAGAACTGTCCTTTGGCTTGTGTTCTTTGAGGGACTCTCCAACAAGGAGGCGGCAATCGTCTTAAAGAAAAACGAACGTCAAGTAAGAAATCTTCTATATAGGGCAAAGCAGTCTTTGAAGGCAAAGCTTGAAGAGGAGGGATTTGTTTATGAAGAACAGTAACGAAATGTTTAACAGTCTGCTGGAGCGCAGGGAGCGGTATCTTGCCGGGCAGAGGAGGAAGAGAAGGGCGGTCATCCGCGCCGCGGCTTGCGCGTGCAGCCTGTGTCTTGTCGTGCTGCTTGTGGGCCTGTGGCAGTCCGGTTTACCGGGGCGGCCCGATACCCCCCTGCCGGGAGATACGCCGGGTGAGGCCGGCGGCCCCGTTGACAGCGCGCCCGTCCCCCAGGGCCAGTCCTCGCCGTCAAAGGAGGAATACCCGGCCCATACCGACAGGGAAAGCTGGGGCGGCGGTACTGATTTGTCCCCCGCAAATACGAAGGACACCACAATCCTTGTGAACGAACTCGCCTCAGAACTCCCCCAAGAGAGCTTCTACGCTCTGAGGCCCGAGGACTACTGTGAATATACGAAGGATGAGCTGTTTGCTTATTACGGGGTCGCGTTTGACCTCTCAAGCATCTTCCCCGATATGGTTGAGAGGAACACAGATTCCTATGGCATTTTCAGATCCGGCGACGGGATAGACCTTATGGGGCATTGTTTCGTCTGGGCTGATCCCTCCGGCGACGAGGAGGTGAGCATCCAGATGCGCAAGGGCGGAACCCCCAAAACGGATGTAAACGATATTATTGCCGGCGCGGCAACTCCCCTGGCCTCCACGATTTCAGGGGAAACGGTGAATATATTCCACTCGGACGTTGGCGATCGGGGCGGATATTACGCTGAGTTTTTCCACAAAGGGCTGGGCTTCGCCGTCTATGGATACAACTTTGACGAGGAGGATTTCGTCAGAGTCCTGTCCTACCTCATCTCCTGTTGATATCGCGCAAATCCCTTTGTAAAACCGCAATACGGATCTCTAAAAAAGGTAGACATTTTCAGATGTCTACCTTTTTATTGAAGAGGGGGAACTAAGTGCGGCGCCGGGGCGCTGAAGCATTCGTAAAGGGACGAAACAGCCGGAAAGTTGTAGTAGTATTTTTCAAAGAGAATTTTCTTATTGTACAGCTTGGTGCGCGTATCCTTCAACGTGTTATAGCTCTTGAGCGCGACAAAGATACCGTGGGGATCCGGTGTTACACGGGGACGGTTCTTTAGTCACACCAGTGTGCGCACTGGTGGTACAAAAGAACCGTCCCCGCTGTCCCACCTCCTCAAAAGACGGAAAAATTTCGTATACCGTTCGTCAGGCCCCCGAAAAAGGCGGGACTTGAGGGCGGCGTCCAATAAAACAAGTTCAGATTGTTTTTGGAGTGCGGCATGATTTCGGTCATGCCGCAGTTCCGTTTATAAGGTCGTTCAAAAGTGAGACCGGGAGTATTCCAATGTAGTTGTAGCTGATGTCCACGTCTTGTACCCGATGTCCGCTGGACTTGTCCGGCGCATGGACGTAGACCGCCTTGACCAGATCGTTCAGGATCGCGGGCGTCAGCTCTGTCAGGCAGAGATACTTCTTCACCGTGCGGATGAAACGGTCTACATTGTCCGCCTGATCCTCCTGCTCGGAAATCTCTTTGGTCAGGACAGCGATCCTTTCTCGCAGCTCCGTTTGCTCCCTTTCGTAGTCGTCGGAAAGCATCTGGAACCTTGCCTCGCTCAGCCGTCCCGCTACCATATCCTCATAGATTCGCTTGAAAAGCCTGTCAAGCTCGGCGATACGGTTTTCGGATTTCTGGAGCGTCCGCCGTTTGCCGGACAGTTCCTTTCTTGCCTCGGCATCACGCTTTGCGCCCAAAGCCTTCCGAAACGCATCTTCATAGTTGGAGATGCAGAACGCTACCAGCTGCAAATGCTTCAGTACGCCTTCTTCGAGAACGACGGCACGGATAAAATGTGACCCGCAGACCTCGTTTCCTTTGAGCCTCGATGTAGAACAGATAAAGTGATCCTGCCTTGCCTCAAAGTTTTTGCTTGTGCAGTAATACAGCTTTTCCCCGCAGTCGGCACATCGAACGATGCCGGAGAACATATTGCTTTTTCCCGTTCTCGTCGGGCGGCGTTTGTTCCTGCGTAACTCCTGCACACGGGCAAAGGTATCCTCGTCTATGATGGCCTCGTGCGTGTTCTCGAATACGACCCATTGTTCCGGCGGGTTCTCGATTTTGCGCTTGTTTTTGTACGACTGCCGGTGGGTTTTGAAATTCACCATCCGTCCGAGATACTCCTGCTTGTCCAGTATGCCGGAGACGGTGCGCGGCGCCCATTGATACGGATCGTCAGGCGTCTTAGCGGGAGCGTTTCTGCCCTGCTTCATCCAGTGAACGGTGGGACAGTCCACCTTGGCGGCTCTCAGCTTCTTTGCGATCTGAGAGGGACCGTAACCCTCCATACACCATGCGAAGATTTGCCGGACAACTGCGGCAGCTTCCGGGTCTACGATCCAGTGCTTCTTTGGATTTTCCGGGTCCTTCATGTAGCCGTAGGGCGGATTGGTGGTCAGGTATTCGCCGGACTCGCCCTTCTGCTTCATGGACGCTGTGACTTTACGGCTGGAATCTCTGACATAAAACTCGTTGATTACGTTGAGAAACGGCGTAAAGTCATTCTCCTGCTGGTTGGCGCTGTCCACGCCGCTGTTTACGGCAATGAAGCGGACGTTGTGCTTCGGCAGAAGGATTTCCGTATAGAAGCCAACTTCCAGATAGTTCCTTCCTGCCCTCGACATGTCCTTGACCAGCAGGACTCCCACCTTGTCAGCCTCGACCAGTTCCATCATTCGTTGCCAGTCAGGTCTTTGGAAATTCGCCCCGGAGTACCCGTCATCCACGAAGTATTCGATGTTTTTGAAGCCCTGATCGTGTGCGTATCTGGTCAACTGTGCCTTTTGATTGGTTATGCTGTTGCTCTCACCTGCAAGCTCGTCGTCACGACTGAGTCGGCAGTAGATCGCAGTAATCTTGTCAGACTGCTTTGCCATGTTTTCTTCTCCTTTCGTCGGCGGGCAGTCTGCCAATACAGGTTCGTGCGAGTCTATTATATCATATTCCACCCTCAGATTCACCTCTTTTCCGATTCTTTTTCAGATTCTTTTGCCATGTGGCTGAGCAGCTTTTCGGGAAGACTTTTTGATCCGTCATAGCTGCCGTTGAAGCGGTATGTTGTCCTGCCGGACTCGATGCGGACGGTGACGGATGGGAGAACGGCGGAAAGATAATTCGGCGCGGTGATCTCACCGTCGGAAGCAATTTTGAAATTGTGGTTTTTGTTATTAGCCATTGAGCACCTCCCTGTTTTTCTTGGAAATCCTTGCGGCTTTTCCTTCCCATTTGGTTTCTTCTTTCAAACGCCCTCTGAGTGCATCGTTTACCTGAGCCATGCCCGCATGAAGCTCCGCAATGTCCTCGGCATAGAAATTGCCGGTGGTCTTCATGCGGTAGGCAATCTGGTTGATGTTGCTGCCGATTTTGCTCACTGCGGCACATAGCTTTCGCAGCTCGGTGTAGTCCACGTTGATGATGTAGCCGTCAATCAACATCTTACGGGCATACGATCCGAAATTGTGCGTCCCAAGCTCCACCATCTTGGATTTGATGATCTGTTCCTCCTGCTCAGTCAGGCAGATTTCCTTACGGATTGGTCTTACTCTGTTTGCCATGTTCGATTCCTCCTCGTATAATAAGATTTGACAGGAATTTTGTAAGTGTTATCTGTCATTCACTCCGGAAAACCAGCAGGCAAAGGGATGCCCGTGGTACAATGGCTGTAGGACAGCAGGGACAAGTTCTTATTCCTCCCGTTGCGCCGCAAGGCGGCTTCATGCAAAGTCAGTCCCCCTGGACCGGAAGTAAGCTGCAAACTCATTAGCTGTTTGCCGGAAGCAAGACCGCCCTTTCAGCAGTGAGGGCTTTCGCATCGGCTCGCTCCGGAATGATTCTAATACGCGAGGTTGCTGACGCTCCGGTTACCATGGGTATCCCTTTGCCTGCTGGTCCTGAAATCCCACTGCGGGGAGGTGAAAAATATGGATCCACTTTACGTTGGCATTGATGTGGGAAGCAGAAACAACGTGGCTTACCTCATGAGACCGGACGGCAGCAAGTATGGCAGCTTCTCTTTACAAAACAACCGGGGCGGTGCTAAACTGCTGACAGAGAAGATCGTGTCGGCGATGGGGGCTATGGGACTCCGCGATGTGGTCATCGGCATGGAATCCACCTCTGTCTACGGAGACAGCCTGGTATACGCGCTCCGGGAGGATGGGAAGCTGAGTCAGTTCCAAAGGAAGCTCCATGTCCTCAATCCCAAGCAGGTCAGGAAGTTCAAGGAAGCCTACCCGGACCTGCCCAAGAATGACTTTGTGGACGCCTTCGTCATCGCCGACCATCTCCGATTCGGAAGGATCGGGAAGGAGGTCTACATGGACGACTACCGCTACAAAGCGCTCCAGACACTGACCAGGGCCAGATTCTACGCGGTCCAGAATCTCACGCGGGAGAAACAGCGCTTCGCCAACTACTTATTCCTCAAGTGCTCCGGCATCGCCCAGGCCAGCGACATTCCGAATACCAGCGCCACCACCCTGTCCCTTATGGAGCACTTCGAAACCGCCGACGACCTGGCAAACGCGGATTTGGAAGAGCTTGCCTCGTTTGTCTCCGAAGCCGGACGCGGCCGGTTTGCTGACCCGGAGGCCACTGCCAAGACCATTCAAGCCGCTGCCAAAGGCTCCTACCGGCTGCCCAAGACGGTAAACGATTCGGTGAACCAGGCCATGTCCGTCTCCATCGCCGCCATGCGCGCCCTGGAGAGCCAGATCAAAACGCTGGACAAGGCCATCGAGCAGCAGTTTGAGATCATCCCGAACACCCTTACATCTATCCCTGGCATCGGCAAGGTCTACTCCGCCGGCATCATCGCCGAGATCGGCGACGTCAACCGGTTTCAGTCCCAAGCATCTGTCGCCAAGTACGCCGGCCTTGTCTGGACCCAGCACCAGTCCGGTGAATTTGAGGCCCAGCACACCCAGCTCATCAAGTCCGGCAACCGTTTCCTCCGCTACTATCTGCTGGAAGCCGCCAACTCCGTGAGAAGATGCGACTCCGAGTTTCGGCGCTACTACGACCTCAAGTTCAAGGAGGTCAACCAGTTCCAGCATAAACGCGCACTCGCTTTAACTGCCAGAAAACTGATCCGGCTTGTCTTTCGACTGCTGAAGGACAACCGCCTGTATATCCCGCCAAAGGGCTGAGCATTCGCTCTCCCCTTTGACGCTGCCAGCCCTGTTTCAAAAATGCGCAGGGGCAGGGCTTTGGTTGGTGTTGCCTTTTTCCCTAGTTACTACTCTTTTGGGGTACTTCTTTCGCAAATTTTCTCTTATTGCATTCTTGACTTCACACCATTAGACTTTGCTGGCAATAAGTTTTCATGTGAGAGGGTATTTCCTCACTATACAACGGACATCTCCGCGCCCTTTTGGGGGTATGCCATCGAAAATATCCCTCTATAAGACAACGGACATTTTTGCAGCGAATAACAGGGCACATTGAAAGAAAATTTACCGAAGACGAGAATACCCCTCTACTTTACAACGGACATTTTTTCGCCAAAATGCACCCCTCTAAATTGTAAATTTTTTGTGAACAACAGTTTCCCCGCTCAATTTACAACGGACAAAACAAAGCCGTTTGACAGGGCAGCTCATTCGAAAACTAAGTCTCTCTATATAACAACGGACATTTCAGAGCAAAAACTTGACACCCAATGCGAAATTATTGAAGCACCAACTTTCCCTCTCACTTTACTACGGACAGTTTTTCAACAAATGAGGGGGTGCTGAAAAAGATTATTATGAGAACAACGGCATCCTCCACTTTGAAAAGCCGAGGATACCGCTGTTGCATGGATATGCTTTTAGGAAGAATAGCAAGCAAATCCGCTGTCCGTACACAGCGGAAAAATGACCATCCTCCACGCTGCGGTGAACGGTCATTTTTTGTTCGTGGGATAATCCCACACCCTTATGACTTTAAAAAGAGTGTTTCAAGAAATTGAATCAATCTTTGCATTTTTAGATTATTATATTGCATTTGTGTGTGTCAAAGGCTATAATAATTTTGTTGACTTGAACTGCTGCGTGAGGTGAAAGAGAATGAAAATAAGCTACAAGAAATTATGGATCATGCTTATAGAAAGAGAAATCACAAAATCAGAACTTCGGATCGCAACACAGCTCTCACCCGGAACAATGAGTAAACTCACTAAAGGCGAGGATGTAGCGCTTTCCGTTCTATTGAGGATATGCGATTATTTGAATTGTGATATAGGCGACATCTGCGAAGCAGTAAGAGAAATTTCAAATAACAAATGCAATAATACTACGAAAAAGCTTAGGAAGGATTGATTGTAATGTCAAAATTGAATGTAGACCAGAAATCCATTAAGGATTTATTCCAGAGTAAACACGCTGATTTTCTGATTCCTGATTATCAGCGCCCTTACGCATGGGGCGAAGCGGAGTGTCAGACCCTTTGGGATGATATTTTCTCCTTCGCTTTCCCCGATAATGACAGGACAAAGTTTGACAGCAACAATGAATACTTCCTCGGTCCTATTGTGACGTTCAAGAACGATAACGGCAAGATGGAGGTCATTGACGGCCAGCAGCGGCTCACTACCCTGATGCTTTTGCTGCGGGCTTTTTATGTCCGTTTCGGCCATATGCAGGATGCGGAATCCCGTGCGACAAGAGAAAACATCGAGAAGTGCATCTGGAAAACAGATGAATTTGGCAAACCGAATATGGAGGCTTTGAAGATTGATTCGGAGGTCGCTACAGATAAGGACAAGGAAGAATTTCTTGAAATCCTTCGTACTGGAGAGGCGCAAAAAAGCCAAAAGAGCAGCTATGCCGTCAACTACCGGTTCTTTCAGGAAAAGATTGAGGAGTTCCTAAATAATTATGCGGGTTACTTCGCCTATATGCCCATCCGTATCCTGAACAACTGTATTTTGCTCCCTATTGAGGCAGAATCGCAGGATACCGCTCTGCGTATCTTCTCAACCCTTAATGACAGGGGCAAGCCTCTGTCTGACGCAGATATTTTCAAAGCGCAGTTCTATAAATTCTATACGAAACTCGGAAAGAAAGATGAGTTCATCCAGCGTTGGAAAGAGCTGGATGAGTTGTGTGAGAAAATTTTCCATCCCATTTCCGGGACTCCGATGGATGAATTATTTACCCGGTATATGTATTATGTCCGTGCCACGATGGGCATTAAGTCCTCTACGACGGAGGCTTTGCGTAAGTTCTATGAGAGAGACAGCTATGCGCTGCTGAATGACGAGCAGACCTTTGAGAATCTGGTCGTGTTGGCTCATTTCTGGAACGACGTATCCAATCAGGACAATACCCGGTTCTCTAACCGGGTACTGCGCCGCATGTTTGTCTTGAATTATGCACCGAATGGTATGTGGACATACTTTGTTTCCGTGTACTTTATGCAGAACAAGGATAAAGACGGGATGCTGGAGGACGATGCGTTCTATGCGTTCCTCAAAAAAATCACCGCTTTCATCTGGACTTATGCTGTTACCAATCCCGGTGTGAACGCACTTAGAACGCCTGTCTATGCGGAAATGGTGAACATCGTGAATGGTCAGCCGGTTACTTTTGCAGACAACAAATTTAATCCTGCCACGATTGAGAGTATGTTCTCCAATTTCAGTTTCCACAATGCACGGCCTATCACAAAGTCGATGGCCGCATGGTGGGCGTTCCACGACGATGCGCAGGAGCTTTTGTCTCTGGAAACAGTCTTTGAGGTCGAACATATCTTTGCCCGGAACCGTCAGGACAAGGAAAAATCCCTGACTGATGCAAAGAATCTGGAATCACTCGGAAACAAAGCTCTACTGGAAAAGCGTATCAATATCGGGGCTGCCGATTACCGGTTTGAAGATAAGAAAAAATATTATGTTGGCTTTACCAAACGCGGGGTAAAAAAGGAAGGCACAAAAGTCCATGAGCTTGTCGAGATGGCTAACACACTCACGGATTTTACCGAAGCTGATATTACAGAGCGTAGCAAGCGTATCATGGCCGCTTTTATCGAGTTCTTGAGAGAAAACGATTTGACGATCTGACTGCGCCCCGATTCCTGAATGTATGCTGGAGGCACACAAATGAACACAAAGAATTTGAACCTTATTTTTGAGAATTACATATCCCGCTTTGAGCGAATAAATGAGCCTGATGGAGCCAATGAAAACTATAAGTGGTTTGCCGTCCATAACTTTCAGGAAGTGTTTGATATAGACGCTCCCGATTTCGCTTCTATGCTGAAAAAGGCTTGTAGGGCGACGGAGAACATGATAGACAACTATATGCAGCCCTTCAGCGGCCTTGTTGTAATGGCGGAGAAAGACGGTGAGGCTGAAACCATCAGAGAGATGTTCCGTCAGCTCTACACAGATGACGGGGGAGATTTAACTGCCAGACAACAGAAAATCACGGCATTTCTTGCATCCTGCGATGAACTGCTGGCTAAACACTACCCCTCCAGTCATTTGTATAAAAATGACCAGCGTTCCGCGATGGCCTACCTTTGGTTCTATGACCCGGACAACAACTATATGTGCAAGACCACCGAGGCGCAGTATCTGGCGAATGCTGCTGAGTTTTATGAAGAATGGGGTACATATGCGACTTTCCGGCTTGATGTATATTATCGTTTCTGTGATGCTCTTATTGATGAAATCCGCAAATGCCCTGCTCTACTGGCAATCCATCAGAGCAGATTTGAAGGCCACAAGGCGGAGATGCACCCGGACACGCAGCTTCATATCCTGGCTTTCGACATTATTTACTGTGCCAGAACCTATGGCCTATATACCGGCGTGGAAATTAAAGATATTTCATCGGAAGATAGACGGCTTTATCAACAGCGCAAAGATAAAGCGATTGAACTGGCCGGGCAACTTGCTGTTGCTGAGGAAAACATGATGCTGTTGCAGGATGGTATCTCTGAGGCTGAAACTATGGTACGAAGCGGAGCGGCAATCAGGCATAAGTCTTTTGGCGTTGGCTCGCTGGAAGAATTTGATGGTCACTATCTCGTCATTCGTTTTCCGGGTTTTGATGTTCCGAAAAAATTTGAGCTGACTTCTGCGTTGGGGAATGGCTTCCTTATTTTGGATACACCATCTTTTTCGACATTTTTCGAAAAATACGGAACGGTGCTGAAACAAGCTATGAGAATACCCCAGCAGGTAAAGAGCGCGGAGGCGGCACTGAAGCCGTATGCCACTTTTCTCGATTGAAATTTGATCGCTGATAAGATATATGCCGTTGAAATATAAGAAAACAGCCATATCCCGGATAGATTTCCGAGTATGGCTGTTCTCTGTGTTGCACCCCTGTCTGGCAGCTACCCTAAATCAGTGTTATTTTGATACTGTTTTATTGGAAACTACCAGACGCGGCAGCTTTTCAGTAGCCACCGCGCCCCGGTTTTTCATGGGTGCAGAGATTGGATTGTTACGCAATAGAACGGCATTTTCGGGGATAAAGGTATAAATCCCTTGCCGCCTTATTTTCCCGCCCGGAAAGCCGCATAAATCAAGGCTTATTTTGCCCCTATCGCGTCACATTCGCCCGCATTTTCCTCATGCGCTCGGCGGTCTGTCTGCGGGTGATACGCTTCCGGCAGTCCGGGCAGTAGATAGCCCGGTTGGAGCTGGAAGCAAAGGGCGCACCGCACACACTACAACGGCGCATATCCTCCGTATGGTAAAGCTCGGCGTACAGCTCCTTATCTGCGGGCAGTACCGCAATGCGGAACCATTTACAGAGCAGGGAATAAGAAATAAGCTGCGGACAAACGCACTCGTCCCCGTCGTCCAGCAAGATACAATTCCCATTATCGCAGTTACAGCACGTCCGGCGCACAAGGGTATTGACTTTCCGGCTTTGGGGCGGCGTGAGCCGCTTAATGTCGCTCATACCTCGTCGGCGGGGTAAACGGCAAGCCCCGCAAACTCCGCTTCGGTCATGCGCCCCACTTTGGCAAGGGTGCGGGCGGCAAAGTCCCGCATTTCCCCCTCCATAAAGGGCAGCGCGGCGTTCATAGCCACGACAAGCCCCTCCTTGCTGCCTGTCATATAGATACTCAAAAGGTTGGTTTCCTCCACCGTAAAATTGTTATATTTGTTCATGCTCATACCTCCAATCCGTGATCTTTCTTTTTTGCCGCCGCCTTTTTGGGGGCGGTTCTCTTTTTCTCCTGTGCAAGCTGCGCCCGGACAGAGGGGCGGGGCTTCCTTATCTCCTTGTCCCGGTTCTCGTCCTTGCCGATCAGCGCGTATGTTCCGTAGCTGTTTTTAATTTGTGAGAAAGCAAGGGTCTTATAGGGCAGCATGGAGAAAAGGCGTTCCGTGTCTTTTGTGGACGCAAGCCGTTCAAAGGACGGGGACAGCTCCACCATGAAATGAGATTTGTCCGGGCTGTTGGGGGCAGACAGCTTTTTCATGTCTGCCACAATGCGCCGCGCTTCCCGGTCGATCATGCCCTCATGCAATGCGGCGATATGCTCCTTAAAATCCCCCGGTTTCAGCTTATCCCGGCTTTCCTTTTCCTCTCGTAACAGAAATTGCAGGGCTTCCGGGTCTTTCGGCTGTACCTCGAAGCGTTCAAACTTCCCAAGCTGGGGGTCGGGATAACCGTCAAAGCGTCGGTCTGCGGGCTGCGCCCGCGTCCCATGCTCATAAATGAGCGTCACCGTCCCGGCTGCAAGGGTATCATTCTTGACGCGCTCATAATGCTTTTCATAGTCCAGCTCGTACAGGTTGCCCTTGATCTTCCCGTCCTCTGTCCCGGTCAGCTCCACGGCATACGCAAGGATATGGTCGCGGGTCTGCTCCTTGTAAAAACGCCATGTATTGTTAGGGGCGGTGTCGCTAATAAAAACGTCGCGCTCCCGGAAGCAGTACGTCCCGGACGGGCGGGAAAGCCACAAGAGGGTTTTATCCTCCTTGCTGGGGCTTGCCGCCTTTTCCGCAATGATCTGTTTGTCAATGTCAAAATCGCTCTGATAAAATCCCGTGTTCTGTTTCAGAATGGCTTCAAGGGAAGCCAATACGTCCACATTCTCAAATTTATTCAGTTTCCCCATAGGGTCAGCTCCTTTCCAAGTCCTGCGACTTACTTCTTGCCTGTTTCTTCTGCGCCGCCCGTTCCTTGTCGGCTTTGAGCTGCGCTCGGATAGAGGGCTTCTTTTCCGGCTTTTTCCCCGGCTCTGCTTTCTTGCCCTGTTCCTTTTCCGCTTTCAGCGCGGCGGCATACTCGGCAAGGGAGATCTGTTCGCCGCTTCTCGCTTTTGCTTCCAGCTCGTCAGCGGTAGGTGTATTGTTGATGATACCGTCAAAATGGTTATCGTTCTGCTCGATAGTGTCCTCGACGTGCTTTAAGGGGTTTGCCCTTTCCGGCTGTTCAGCGGCGACTGCAAACGCCTGTGTCCCGTTCCCCATAATGAGATATTTTCCGTCCTCCGACGTGTGGTGAAGTCCATACCCGGCTTCCCTCATTTGTTCGGCGGTCATATCGGTTACAGAAAAGCTCCCCCGTGGCGTTCTGATCTGCTCCCCGGTCATGCGGGTGTCAGGGGTAAGCTGCGGTGTCTGCTCCTGTAAAAACTCTGGCACTTCCCGATAACCGTAACTGTCCGCATAGTGGGCGGTGTCCTGCCCGTTCTGATGAAGCACTACCACGTCAGAAGTCGAAAGGCTGTGTCCCTTAAAGTCTGCGGGGTGGTCGATATTAAAACGGATAGAAATATCTCCAAGCGTCATATCCGGCGCAAGGGGCGCGGTATAGATAAGGTCATAATTCGCCGGGTCAACGGAAAGCCCAGCCGCCTGCAGGCGGTCGTAAGGCTCAAATCGGTAGTCCCTTGTTTCGTCGCCGCGCTTTAGCTGGTAAATGGAAAAGGTGTCTTTGTCCTGCTCATTCTCCGTGGCGGTCAGTTCCGGCGTTTCCTGTCCCGGCTCGGCGGCGGTCTGTGCTTCCTGTGCCTTTGCATAAAGCTCTTTTACGTCGCCCTGTGTCAGTTCCCCGGTTTCCAGCTTCCCCAAAAGCTCCCGGCACTTCTCCGGGGTTCCCGTGTAGAGAATATCCCCCAGCTTTGCCATGCCGTTATCCTGTGCGACATACTCCTGCAAAATGTAGCTGTTTTCCGGGCTGTCGCTGTACGGGTTCTGCCGCACCTTGTAAAAGGTTTCCGGCGTGGCGGCGTTCCCCGGCTCCGCGCCCTGTATTTCCTCCTGCGGCTGCTCCGTGGTGGCTTCTTTCTGCGCGGCGGCTTCCTGCCTTGCCCGTTTCTGTAACTCGGTAGGGCTTTCCCCGGTAAGGGGCTGTATGCACTTGATACAGTCGGCGGCGTAGATCGCATTGTCGTTTAGCTGCCGCTGCCATGCTTCCACGCTAGGCGCATAGCGGAAGCCGTTCCCTTTTAATTCCTCCCGGATTTCCTTATCCGGCTTTTCATCAAAGAAGATCTGCAAGCGGTTATCCGCTGTGTTGGCTTCCACACGTCCCCCGTCAAATTCCCAGCCCACATACCCAAGCTCTTTCCTGCGGGTGAGGGCGGTAATGCGGTCTTTCAGCCTGTGGATTTCCGCGTTGTTGTTGGATAGTTCGTAGCTTTCAAAGGGTTTCGGGTTCCCCCGCCAGCTCCCGGACATGGACGCTTTCATTTTTTCAATCTGCTCCGGGGATAAATGGGGGCAGCCGTCAAGTGTCTTATGCTTGCGGTAGTAGGCATTGACCGCTTTCATGGTTTCCTGCAAGGCTTCCAGTTTTGCAAGTTTGGTTTCCAGCTTAGAAACGGCGTTCGGGTCGTCGGCACTGATACCGCCCATGCCGGTACTGCGGATTTTGTCAAGCAAGCCCTGTATTTCCGTAAACTCCTGCATATTTTTATCTGCGGCGGCGTTCTGCTTCTCCTTTTTGCGGACAGGGAAATTGCTTCCCCCGGCAATCATAATGGACGGGACGCGGGCGGTGATCTCATAGCCCTTATTCATGTTTGCCGCCAGCTTCCGGGCGTAAGCGTCAAGCAGCCCGTCTATCTTTTCATGGAAAGAGGGGTCAACGCGCTTTTTCTGCCTTGCGGCAATCTCGGCGGCTTCGTCTACATAGTGGCGGTATTCTGCCGTTGCGCTTCCGGGCTTGTAATCGGAAAAACTGATTGCTTCCTTTGCGCGGCGGGCGGCGTTCTCATTGATCGGGTAGTATGTAACCTTTGTTTCCGTCTGCTCCGGCTGTTCTGCTGTATGGCTCTGCGGGTCGGCGGCTTTCTCCGTCTGCACTTCTTTCCGCTGTGCAAGCGTCTTTTCCGCACGCTCCCGGACTTCTTCGCTAATTGGCAGCGAATACAGGTCAGAGGTTGAGGAAAAGCCTACGTTGTTGAAAACATAATCAACATCAGTTTCTTTCAATGCCCCCGCTGTAAAATAATCTTCCCTTGTGGGGTTCTCGCTCACTTTTCCGTCTGATATGGCATAATTCAGCCCCGTTTCTATGTGGGAACAGATTTTACCGTCAACGGCAAGCGTCACATAATACCAGCCCATGTGACCGCCGCTTTTCTCGTCCGTACCGTCGTTAAACTCCACATTGAGCAGGGTATAGGGCTTCAATCCCTTTTGTGCGGCAATCTCATTGTCTTTTGTTTCCCGCTTCCTAAGTGCGGAAATGGCGGCTTCCTTTGTTGCTGCTATGATCTCCGGGTTGTACCGCACCAATGCGGCATTGACATATTCAGTCTGCACCCTTGCGGTTTTGGCTTGCGGTGTCCTGTGGTTGCCGATAAACAGGGACGCGCCATTGTCAAACTTGATAGATATGTCGCTTGTACCGCGCCATTTCCCGGTACAGGGGGTAGTTTCTATTTTGCCCTCCGTACCGCCGAAAGCCTGTGCGACAATCCCGATCTTTTCCTGCAAGGGAAGATTTTCGTACTTTCCGGCAATCTCAACCGCTTTTTTCTGTAAATCCGTAAGGGGTTTGTCGGCGGTCTGCCCTGCCTGTTCCGGCGTGTCTGCTTTTTCAGAAACAGGGGCTTCCGGCTCCTGCGGCTCTGTGGTCTGTGCTGCTTCCGGCTCCGGGGCGGCGTAAGGTTCGTACCCATTGGCGGCGTATTCCTCCACGGTCATTCCTGCGGCGGCTGCTTCCTGTGCGATTTCCTCCTTGACGTGTTCCTTGTAGGCTTCCAGCTCCATATCAAAATCTTTAAGCTGGGGAACAGGCGGCAAGTTGTATTCGCCTTGATTGACAAGTCCCCGGCACTCGGCAACATAGGCTTGTATGGCGGTATGGTAGGCGGTTTCCGTAGGGGTAAGGCTCTCCCCGGATTGCAGGGCTTCCGTGGCGATACGCTCCATTTCGGATAAATTACAATGCAGTTTCAGATAGGGGATAAACTCATTCAGCAGCATTGCCCGATGTTCTTTGTCGGCTTCCAGTGCTTCCTTGCCCTCGTTGTGCAAAAGGTAGTTTTCCCATTCCTTATCATTCAGATAATAGGTGTGGTGCTGCTCGATATGCTCTACAAGGGAACCGTCACCGTCGCCTAAATCCTGCCGCCCCTCGTAGTGGTCGGCTGTACCGTTCATCACATAATCAATGCGGAACGCCACTTTATCGTAACCGGGGCTTGCAAGGTTCGCTTCGTCCAGCCCCGCGATAAGGGTATTTGCACGGGACAGGGGAATTGTTTCGCCCTCCCGTAGCTGGGGGCTTTCGCTCCATTCGATTGTAACGGTCGGCTCTGCCGCAAGGTCGGGTGTCGGCTCTTTTTCTGCTTCCTGTGCTTTCGCAGCTTCCCGTTCTTTTTGCAGCTCTGCAAAATGCCCGTCAATGCTGTTGATGATCTCGGCGGCGGTGGCGCGGATTGTTTCAAGGGACGTTTTCAGCTCTGCAAGCTCCCGCCCGCTGCTCCACCCGGCGACGTACCCAAAGGAATAGTCGGAAGTGTCAAGCCCGTAGTGCTGGCATACCGTGTAAGCGATACTTTCCGCCTGTACTTCACGGGTGCGGCGGTCGGGTCTGTCCCCCTGTTCCTCCTGCGGGGCGTTAAGGTCAATGTCGTGCAGCTTCGCGTGGGCGATCTCATGGATAGCGGTCTTTAGGTTCTGAAGCTCGCTCATGCCCTCGTCTATGGCAATGCGCTTTTCCTCCAAGTGGTAGTAGCCGTGTGCCGTCCCCTCGATCTTCTCAAAGCCCATAGGCACGGGAGAGGTCTTTTCCAGCGCGGCGAAAAAATCCTCGTACTGTTCCACGTCCCCGGTCAGCTCGTTTGTGCCAATGGCGGGAAGCTCCCGCCCCTCGGTCTGCGACACGTCGAAAACGGCGACGACTTTATAGGCGGGGATTTGGATTTCTTTTGTTTCCATGACGGGCTTCCCGCTGCTGTCTGTCACTGTCTTTCCCGTCTGCGGGTCTTTTTTCTCTACCTCCTGCCGGATTTTGTACGGCGACGGGGCAAGTATGCGTATGCCCTTTTCCCCGCGCATTACATTCCGTCCAAAATTATTTTTCCATGCGTTAAATCCAGCGATAAGGGAAGCGTCGGGCTTCTGCATGGCGATCAGCAGCGTATTGTTGAAGCTGTAATTGTGGAACTTTGACATGACTTGCAGATATTCCTTGTAGCGTTCACTGTCAAACAATTCCGTGATACCCTGCTCCAAACGGTCGGTGATCTCCCTGATCTTTTCGGCGGGCTTGTCGGCGGTGAGAATGATCGGGTTCACCGGGCGCGGCGGTGGCGGGGAACCTGTCGCCGTTCCCGGCTGGGGTTCCTCCTGCTCCGGCGCGGCTTCGTCCTTTTCCAGCTTATCCGGGGTAGGGCGTTCCGGCTCCGGGAAGCTCATAACCTTGTATTCTTTCGGTATGTCATTTTCCCGCCCGTTGTACCACTGTGAAAAGGTGTTGCCGTTGTTGTAGATATAGCCTTGATCGGTAAACTGTCCCCGGTCTTTCTGTACCGCGTCCCGCCCGTATTCCTCGTACTTGAAATATTTCTTTGCTTCTTCGGGCAGCTCCAATTCGTCTATCTCGTCAATGAGGTAATAACCGTAGTCGGCTTCGGTTCGGACAGTGGGGTAAATCCAGTAGCAGTCAAGGTTCTGCGCAAGGTTGATAAGGTCTTTCACGCTTTTGGCGTGTTCTCCCAGCGTTACCGCCGCCGTGAATTTATCCCGCTCGTCGTCGCCCTGCATTTCTAAGAGCTTTCCAAGATAATTCAGCTCGTCAACGGTGCTGCCCTGTACCACGGAAAGCGGCACGTCAAAGGGGTATTGCTCGGTGTTGGAAAATCCGTTAATGAAAAAATCCTGCGGGTTCTCCGCAGAAATGCCGACGCTTCTCATAGCGGCGTGAAGCTGCTCTGTGGTGGTCGGCATGGGAAGCCACACGCCGCCCGGCTGCCCGGTTTCAAAGCGGCTGCGGCTGTCGATCAAGATTGAAAATGTTTCGCTCATTTGGTTTCTCCTTTCTTTTATGGCAGCATTGCGGACGCTGCTCTTTTTATTGTTGCCCTGTCTGCCTTGTAGCACCCGCGTTTTTTGCCAAGATTTTTATTTTTTCAAGAGGGTTTGGGACACTTCCCAACAAGCAAAATCCCCGTCCGGCGCGTCAGCGTCGAAAGGGGATTTACGGAAAAGGGTACTCTTTTCCTATGCTTGCTGTGAAAGTTTTTTATTTCTTCTGTACTTCAATGCGGTAGTTGACGTATTTCCCGCCCGTGTCGGCTAAAAGCACCGTCCCGTCGTAGGTCTTGCCCGTTTTGGGGGAATACAAGCCCTTGACTTTTGCCCTGCCGGATTTAAGGAGCGCGGCGGCGATCTTCGGGGTAAAGGCGGTTTTGCGTTCCTCGAAAAATCGGTCGTTCTTCCACATCACAAAGCCGCAGCCCCGGTCAGAGCAGTAATAGTTTTTCTTTCCCTCATAGACGGGTGCGCCGCAGCGGGGGCATTTGCCGACAGAGGGCTTTTCCTCTTTGAACAGGTCTTTTTTCCCGTCGGAAAGGAAAGGATAGGTTTTCACCAGCTCCCGCGCCATAGCTTCAATTCCCTGCATGAAGCTGTCCGGGTCGGATTTCCCCTTTGCGATTAGCGTCAAGGCGTTTTCCCATTCAGCGGTCAGCATGGGAGAGGTCAGCATATCCGGCAGGACGCACACAAGGTTGTTGCCGTTCTTCGTGGGGATAAGCTGCTTGCCCTTTCTTTCCACAAAGCCGCATTTCACCAGCTTTTCAATGACGGCGGCGCGGGTGGCGGGCGTCCCCAGCCCCCGGCGTTCCGCGTCCGGGTCGGTGTCCTCGTTCCCGGCGCGTTCCATAGCCGAAAGCAGGCTTGCTTCCGTGTGCTGCTTCGGGGGCGTCGTGTCGTGTGCCGTCACCCTCGCGGCGGGGTGTTCAAAGGCCTGCCCCTCGGAAAACTCCGGCAGCGCGGCGGCGTCCCCGCCGTCCTCGTCGGGCTTGCCCTTTAACGTCGCCCGGTACAGGGCTTCAAGGTCTTTCCACCCGCCGCAA
>CANQFV010000002.1 GCA_947599875.1 uncultured Oscillospiraceae bacterium | reverse complement strand
GCACGGCTCACTCGCAGACTTCGCTCCTCCTCTCCCCACGCAATCAGGATTGCGTGGGGACCCCTGGTGACAAAAAACCGTCCCTCAGTCCCGCGGGGAAGTCTTCTGTGACTGAGGAGGTGTGACTTGGGGACGGTTTCGCTGTAGCACCGCAGGTGTGACTGCGGAACCGTCCCCATGTCACACCGGCCCCCGTAAACGCAAAACCCGGTAGATCGCGGCTCGACCGCTTTCTATAAATATCTTTACAAGGAGAGCAACCATGAAACAAAATTCTTCACAAAAACGCAAAACCAAGGGCTTCACGCTGGTGGAGCTGATCGTCGTGATCGCGATCCTGGCGATCCTGTCCGCCGTGGGCGCTGTGGCCTACACGGGGTACATTGAACACACCAAGAAGGGCCTGGACAAAAATCTTGTCGGGGAAATCAAACACGCCATGTCCATCGGAGCGGCATATGACGCATCGCTGCTCGACGCCGTAGACGAGGAAGGAAACCCTGTTCCGGTTGGTCAAATTAACCTGTACCCGGATAAGGCTGCCATTGTTATTGAGGGGCTTGAGGGAAAAAATTTTGTTGACACTGCCCTTAAAGATGCCTTTGGAGAGAATTACGCAGATTCGTTGAAGCTTTCCTGGGACAAATGGCAAAACGGGAACGGCAGCAGCTACTTTGGCTCCAACTTTGGAAAAATCGGAAATGCCGATCTGCTTAAAGGAGTAAACAGCTGCGTAACGCAGATGGCAAGCTTTCTTGCGGGCGTCGATGTCAGAGATGAGCATATAAATTTATATTACGGCGATGGGGCCGTTGAAGATTTCAATGAACTGGCAACGGAACTGGGGTACGGGAGCAAAGACGACATATTAAAGAATGGAACCGCTCTTGCCAACGCAACGGTTCTTTTTACAGCGCAAGCGTCCAATGATAACCCTGATTTTGTTAAAAAGGTCTTTGGCGAAAGAGATTATATTTTGCTGAATAAGCGGTTTAACGCTTCTGACGGCGCTTCCGAGATTAACGCTATTGCTTATGTCTATGCGGCTCAATATGCGCTTGTCTCTTACCTTGACGACCCAGACATAACCGCTGATTTCACAAAAGAAATAGACGCAAGAGAATTGCTGAGTAATTTTATTGGGTCAGGCGATGGCTCCGATGCAGAGGCGTTTTCAAGCAAACTGATTAAAGAAAAAATCAGTTCCGACTCTGTACTCAGGCAGCGTTATAACGAGTATTACACTAAGGAAGTGTCTAACGGCAAGACCCAGGCGCAAATTGATGCCGACAGTTTCCTTGGCATAATGAACGAAGTGGTTAAACAGCAGGATTTCGTGATGAACAAAGAGGATATGACAAATCCGGAAACATTTGGCCCAAGCGGAAAAGTCCTGGAAAAAATGAATGAATATACTGACAGCATGAACGGAATCGCAATTACGGTCTATTCCAACGGAAACTGCAAAGCTGACCCGATCGATGATGAGAGCTGGACGCCGGGCAAAATGCCGGAGGGCTTTAACGGAACCGTTATCTCATGCCCGTTTGAGGAAGAGCATACGGGTTCCTGCACCTATACGGTGCAATCGAGGGCCATCTCTGGCAGAGTTACTGTCAAGTTTAATGATTCTAAAATCGTACTTTGTAACATTGAAAAAGAATATAATACCTGCCATCTCACACCATCTGGCGCTATTCCGGAAGGGATTGAAGTGACCTTTGAAATTATTTCAGGTAACGAAGTTGCCTCAGTCAGCAGCGACGGTACGATAACGGCTTTGTCCTCCGGAAGCGCTGTATTGAAAATTACCGCTAAGAGTAGCACGGCAAGCGGCTCACAAGAAATAACTGTCAGAGTTCATTGATCAAGGGGAAACCGGGACAGTCCTTTTGCGAGTCACACCCTTATATCTTCTTTTTGCGAGAGGCGGCCTGCGGGCCGCCTTTCCCGCCCCCTTTCGCCCTCGGATCAAAATCGGCGGGGGAAATTCCCGGTCATCTTGCACAAAAAACGGGGCTTTTTCCAGACCATCAAAATTTGGAAACGGAAAAACGCCGTCAAAGCGCTGAAAAACTCTTTTTGGGGTTGACGTTTTTTCAGCAATGTGTTATCCTCTAATCACAGCAAGGGAGGAGATTCCGATGTACAGTTCATCTGATTCCGCCGGCGCTGCGATCAAGGCGGAATGAGAAAACAGCCCCTTAAAATCCCATCGCGGAACACAGACCACAGCACCGTTTGCGGAGGTTACCGTTTAGAAGTTGGCTGGGTCGGCTGGGTGAAGGAAGAGATCGAGAGGGGAATCCGGAAGGAGCTATTCTAACTTGACAACTGAACATGCGGCGTAGCCCCGCAATCGCGTTTTGGACGGTTGCGGGGCGATTGCTGTCTCTATGGCAAATTTTTTTGCAAAACCGTGAAAACCCCTTGACAAGCTGCGGGAGACGGTGTATTTTATATTTAACATTTAGGCTAAATGTTAAATGAGAAAGGGGGCGAGGCCTTGAGCCTGCAAAAAACAGTCAGCGCCCTGGCCGATCCCACAAGGAGAGAGATCCTGAACCTTCTGAAGGGGGGGCGGCTCTCCGCGGGGGAGATCGCGGCCAGGTTCCCGGTGACGGGCGCCAGCATATCCAGGCACCTGTCGATCCTGAAGGACGCGGGGCTGATCCGGGACACGCGTGAGGGGAAATACATCTTCTACGAGCTGAACGCCTCGGTTTTGGAGGAGATCATGCTCTGGATCACGGATCTGAGAGGAGGAAATGAAAATAGGGCTGGCGAAAAAGGATTTCGGGTTCTCTGACGAGAACCCGAAATCCTTTTCCTGCCAAGGGGATGCGTGCGGAAGGAGGGGCGTGAATTCTGCGGAATTCACGCCCCTCCTTCCTGCTGCCGCGCTGCGCCATGCCCCGCGGGTACACACTTGCGCGGCAAGAGGGATTTTTTCCGACGTACATGCCGCCGGAAAAAATATTGGAATTGGGGGGCGGAGCGGAGAGAGTTCCATATTCTGAGGAGGTGGGACAGCGGGGACGGTTTCTTTGTACCACTAGTGCGCACACTGGTGTGACTAAGGAACCGTCCCCGTGTAACACCGGCTTCCCCCAGACGCACTCAGTCAACTTAAGCCGGAGCTACACGATAAAAGTCAGGGCGATGGAGGCCAGGCACAGGAGGACGAACACCGCCATTCCGGGGTTGAGCCAGGCGCGGCGCAGGCCCTGGCGGGGAGAAAGCTCCATCGGCGCCGGCTGGAAGACGGTTTTCCGGATATTGATGCAAAACAGCACAAGTCCCGTGACGAAGAGAACCATCATGACCAGGCCGTACACCACAAAGGGGAGAATGGAGGAGAAGGCCCCCATGACGGCCTCGGTGTCGAGAATGTTGATGCTCTCCAGTGCCTCGTAGTCGATGGAATTTAAAAGCTCCGGGGCCACCACGCCGCCCAGGAAATTGATGAACATGTGCAGGCCCGTTGACCAGCGCAGACGCCCGGTCCGCAGGTACAGATAGCCGAACACCAGACCCAGGGCGAAGGCGTAGAAGAACTGGCTGAGATTCCCGTGGAAGAGGCCGAACATCAGCGCCGAGGTGATGACCGCCAGCTTCTCCCCATAGACGCGCATCCTGTCAATGAGCTGCTTGCGGAAGACGAACTCCTCAAAGAGGGGCGCCAGGATGACCATGACCAGGACGCGGGGGAGGAGGCTGTCGTCGGTAACGTAGCCGATAAGGGGGTTCTCCGCGGTGGAGCCGGACAGACTGCCGATGAGCGACAGGATCAGGGTGCCCAGGATGCTCCCGGCGTACATGAGGAAGACGCTGACGGCCCCGGCGGTGAGGTACTGTCCGGGACGCAGAGGCGTCTTCTCCGGCGGGTCGGCGGGGACGCGGCGCATCAGGAGAAGGCCCAGGGGCATGGCGATCAGGTACATGGGCGCGAAGCTGCACACCCAGTCCACCCAGCCGGGGTTCCCACCCTCCGGCCAGATGAGGGCGGCGACAGCCGCCGCGGCCAGCTGAAAGACCGTGGCGGAGACGTAGATCAGCGCGGCGGAGGCGCCGATCCGGGAGAAGCGTTTTCCGGCGGCTTTCAGATCCACACCGGGGACGGCGCCGCCCGGGCGCTTTTTCTCCCTGGGGTCAAGGAACAGGGGCGTCAGGCCGAAGAAGACAAGGCCCAGGCCCAGATTGAGGGCGCACGCCGCCGCGAGACCCGTGTACAGGTGGCCCAGGTACCCGCCCAGCACGGCCAGGAGAATGTCCGGAATGAGGCCGAAGTAGACGAAAAGCACCTGCACCATCTGCTTGATCATCTTCCCGGCGGAGGCGGGGGTGGAGTGGGAGATGAAGGCCCCCACGCATGTGGCGTAGAAGTCCACGGAGACGATGGGCGGGATCCACAGCAGCGCCGTCAGCGGGTTGGCCCCCACCAGCACCGCCCCCAGGAGGACGGCGGGAAGCACATCCAGCAGACAGCAGACCGTGCCGCCCATCAGCGACCAGAACAGCTTGCTCCAGGTGGACTCGGGGATGAGGAGGAAGAAGTCCATCCTGGTGTCCTGCTCCAGGGGATTGCCCAGGGAGCGGAAGAAGACCATCACCGCCAGGACGAGAACCACGGGGATGACGCTGCGGGTGTGGGCGGCGAACCGGCATATGGCCGCCACCAGCAGGGTAAACGCCAGGTATGTCTCCATCGTGCCGGTGAGGAAGTGGAAATGGGCGAAGCGGAAGCGGTTGTACAGCGCCTTATAGAGGAACACATCGGCCCCGTACCCGTGGTTCAGCCCGTCCCGGCGGAGCTTTTCGCTCCGATCCTTTTTGCGCCGGACGACGACGCCGGAATTCTCGGACTGGGCGGCGGCGATGATCTCCGCCGTCTCCTCGGATTTGGACATGGCGTCCTCATAAAAATCGGTCTTGATGTTCCAGATGACGGCCACCAGCGCCGCGCCCCCGGCCAGGACGGCCAGGAGGAATCCTACGGCGCCCAGGGCGTTCCCCTGAGATGCGCAGACGCACATGCCCTTGATCCAACCCCAGAAGGGGATGAAGCGGGTGACCGGCCCGTTGAAATAGCCCACGGCGGAGCGGAGGTAGCCCTGTCCGCTGCGCTGGACGTAGAGGAGATAGCCCCCCACCATGAGCAGCAGCAGGAGATAGACGCACCGGCGCAGATTTCTCTTCACCGCAGGATAGGTGGCGCAGAGGGTATAAAAGGTCAGTTGGAGCAGGGTCCCCACGGCCACGGTCAGGCCCCAGGCCAGGGCCAGCGACAGCGCCGCCCAGAGGCTGAGCCCCATGTTGAGGGTGAGATTGGGCACCTGGAAGAGCATGTACAGGCTCCCAAAAAGTCCCAGCCCCAGCTGGGTGCCCAGGCGGAACAACAGCACCGACTGGGGCTTCATGGGCGAGGGGAACAGCAGATTCACATCCGCCGGCATGAAGATCCGGCTCCCGTTCTTATCCGCGCTCAGGGTGAAAAAGAGCAGGATCACCAGGGCGACGCCCCCGGCCGCAAGCTCGATCACATCCCCCGGGGTGAGGCCCGTCGCATCCCAAAAGGACTCCCCGGGATCCTCCGCCGGATCCTCTATAGGCTCCTCCACAGGCTCCTGGGGATCCGTGAGCAGGGAGGACAGCAGGCCGCCGGCTATCCCCACCACGACGCAGACCAGGATGAGGATGAGGACCCAGGACTTGAAAAGCTTCTTGACCTGGTTTTTGAAGGTGTGGAGGACGTAGTAGGCAAAAAGTCTCATTCCGCCTGCCCCTCTTCCGCGCCGCCGGATTCGCCCTCCGTCACCTGGAAGAAGAGCTGCTCCAGGGTTATGCCGTCACGGTCAAGCTCCTCCCGGGTGACGTTGGCCCGGATGGCGCCGTGATTCATGATGATCGTCCTGTCCCACAGCATATCCACGCTGTCGATGATGTGGGTGCTGACCAGCATGGTGCGGCCCAGGGAGCGCTGTTCCTCCAGGATCAGCTTCAGCTCCTTGATGGCGTGGGGGTCAAGACCGATCATGGGCTCGTCCAGCAGCAGCATGGTGGGCTCCGGCAGGAGGCCCAGGCAGATGTTGAGCTTTTGCTGCATCCCCTTGGAAAGCTCATCCCCGAATTTCGTTTTCTTATCCAGAAGCTCAAAGCGCCGGAACAGCTCCTCCACCCGGGGCTTGTAGTCCGTGAGCTTGTAGGCCCTGGCCAGAAAGTCCATATGCTCCGACACGGTGAGATTGGGGTAGAGGGAGGGAAGCTCCGGGATGTACCCCAGAAGGCGCCGGGCCTGGGCGGTCTTGTTGGGGTGGCCGTCCACGGTGATGGTCCCCTCGTACTTGAGGAACCCCACCACGGACTTCATCAGCGTGCTTTTTCCTGCACCGTTGGGGCCAAGGAGGACGGTGACGCTTCCCGGCTCCAGGCGGAAGGTCAGGTCGTCGCAGGCCGTGACCTTGCCGTAGCGTTTTGTGAGGTGAGAGACATCCAGCATTTTTAAAACTCCTCTCTTTCGCGCCTCCGGCTCCCGCGGCGGACCGGGGGGCCGGAGACTTCCGGAGGGGGGACGGCTTATCCCCGCCGCCCTCCGGGATCATTTGATTTTTCTGCACTCAAGATAGTAGCGCTTGTCCCTGGCGTGGCCGATGGAGAAGCTCTTCTTCGGGAAGACGCCGTCGCTGGCCACGGTGCGGAACAGATCCGCCTTGTCCATAGCCGGAAGGAGGAAGCCGATACTGCCCGACTCCTCCGTCAGCTTTAAAAGGGACTCCCGGTCGTGGATATAGTCCACCTCCCCGCCGTCGGACATGGCGGCGTACTCCTCCAAAAAGCTCTGGAGGATCTCGATCATACCGCCGAAGCTCCGGCCGCGGATCCGCATTTTCCCGGTGAGCCGTCCCCCCAGGGCATACTCGATCTCCCGGCCGTCGGGGATCTCCAGCTTCTGGCGCATCAGCTCCAGGAGCTTCTCCGCGTCCACGCCGAAGACGACCCGGTGGATGGGCTGGAAGACGATCCCCGGATCGTAGACGTTGTTCAGCTCCACCAGGGCGTACCTGGCAGGGTGACTGGCCGCCTCCTCCGGGGTGAGGGACGCCTTCGTCCTGTTCCACAGCTCCTTGGCGGCGGCCAGGGAGTGGTTGCCGTCCCCGATGACGATCTGGACCTCCCTCTGGGCCAGGACGCGGAAGGCCGCGTCCACGGCGTCGGCGTTCTCGCCTGTGACCTGCCAGCCGGTGATGTGCCCGCCGCCCTCCATCAGGTCAAAATCGTACAGCTTGCGCATGGTGTGGACGCGGGCGCGGAGGGGCTCCACCACGCTTTTTTCCGGGTCGTCAATAAGCACCATGATGTGGGGCAGCTCCAGGGGGGCGTTCTCCCGGATCTTCATGCGCGGGGGGAGCCGGTCGGCCACCGTCCGTTCGCTGGCCCGCACCGGGGAGGAGGAGAGGGGGGAGTAGTCGTAGGCGTCCAGATCCAAGGCCCCCACCAGCCCCCGGCGGATCCCGCCGGCCACATGGCGCTCCACATAGACGTAGGAGCCGCTCAGCTCCTCAAAGACCCCGGCATCCAGGCACCGCTGCATGGACGCGTTGGCCCGGGAGGCCATATCGACGGGGTCAACGGACCCCAGATACGCCTCCGGAAGGATCATATGGTAGGTGGAGAGCTTGTCGGCCACACGCCGGTCCACCCTGTCCCAATATTCCCGCTCCGAGGTAAACTGATCGCAGGCGATAACGCTCCAATCGGTCATATCCTCGGTCTGGGGAAGAAGTATATTCGTTCGTGTAAATGCCGGAACCGCCATCAGGGTAAAACATCCTTTCCAGGAAGATTTGGAAAATTCCATCCCGTAATGATCCCCTATTTTATCAGCTTTGCCCCGAAAAGTCAAAGTAAATCACGCCCCAGGGAAAATGTTTGAAATATTGACCGGTGCAGGTTGCAAAATACGGAAGAATGTGGTATATTTATCTAAAGACCGGGGCTTTTCCGGCGTGAGATTGGCTATTGTGCATAAGGGGGGCATAACGCATGAAAAAGACGATCGTTGCCATAAGCCGCGCCTACGGGGCGCACGGGACGACGGTGGGGAGCAAGCTGGCGGCTCTGCTGGGCGTCCCCATGTTCGACAAGAAGATCCTGGATCTGGCCAGCGAGAGGAGCGGCCTCTCCTCGGAGTACATCGGCAAGCTGGAGGAGAACATCACCGGCAGCTTCCTCTTCAACCTGGCGGCGGGTGCCTACAGCACCCACGGCTTCCACCACAGCTACGACGTGCCCATGAGCTACACGGCCTTTACGGCCCAGGCCAACGCCATTCAGGAGATCGCCAAGAAGGGCAGCTGCGTCATCGTGGGGCGCTGCTCGGACTACCTTCTCCGGGACGACCCGGACTGCGTGAAGGTGTTTCTGTACGCCCAGCGGGAGGACCGCCTGGCCCAGTGCAAGAGGGAATTCGGCCTGGACGACAAGGGCGCGGAGCAGCAGCTGCGCAAGCTGGACCGGAACCGCTCCAACTACTACAAGAACTTTACCGGGGAGAACTGGGGCGACGTATACGCCCACGACCTGTCTATAAACGTCACCGGGATCGGCACGGACGGCGCGGTGGATGTGATCATGGACTACTTAAAGGCCGCCGGGAGGCTGGACTGAGCCGGCGCGCCGGGCACCCGGCGAGAAAAACCACAAGGAGAACGAAAATCAATGAAAAAGGCGCTTATCATTACCAATCCCAAATCGGGGAAACAGCGGATACAGACGGAGATCTTCACCATCCTGGACAGGCTGACAAATGCGGGCTTTGTCCCCACCGTGGCCCTGACCATGCACCGCGGCCACGCCACGGAGCTGGCGGCCCAGTCGGGGGAGTTTGACCTGCTCGTCTGCACCGGCGGGGACGGGACGCTGAACGAGGTGATCTCCGGCGTGCTGGCGGCGAAGCTGGACACGCCCATCGGCTACATCCCCCTGGGAAGCACCAATGATTTTGCCGCCTCTCTGGGGATCCCCACCGACATTAACGCCGCCCTGGACGGAATTCTGGAGGGCACGCCCCGGCCCATCGACGTGGGGAGCTTCAACGGGCGCATCTTCATGGACGTGGGGCTGCTGGGGATCTTCTCCCGCACCTGCTACGAGACGCCCCAGGACATGAAGAACACCCTGGGCTTTCTAGCCTATGTGCTGGAGGGCATCCGGGAGGTGCCCACCGTCCACCCCGTGCCGATGAAGATCAAGGCCGGGGGCAAGACCTATGAGGGGGAGTACCTGGCCTGCGTGGTGAGCAACTCCAGGAAGTTGGGGGGAGTCGTGAACCTGGCCGAAGACCGGGTGAGCCTGAGCGACGGGAAATTTGAGCTGCTCTTAGTGGAGAAGGACAAGACGCCCTTACAGCTGGCGGCGTACATCCACGCCCTGCGCACCGCCCAGCTGGACGCCGAGGGGATGACCTTTGTCAGCGTCCCCGATCTGCAGATCACCTCCCCGGACGACCAGCCCTGGACTCTGGACGGGGAGCGGGCCGACTGGCCCGGGCAGGCGGATATCCGCGTCCTGCCCCACGCCGTCAGCCTGTTGATGAAGTGACCTGACGGGGCCTTTTGCCGGACGGGGCAAAGGCCCCGTTTCCGGCCTGTACCAATGTGTGCGCGGCGCTGATATCATGTTGACTTTCAAAAAGTCTTGTTGTATAATAGGTATGTTGTGGGCTGAGGACCCGGACGCCGCGCCGGGATCCCCGCTTTTCAGATTCCCCCGGCGGGTCAGACCCGGGGGAGGTATCCGCCCCAGGCGCCCCCGCGGCGGGGAGACGGGGCGTCAACTGCACTTTTGAGGAGATCGGCATGAGGGCATGGCCGATTTTTTCGTAATAAGTCGCAATGAGCTATAATAAGACCTTTGCGGAACCGACAAGCGGCTCCGGGAGCGCCCCATGAGGGCCAGGCCCCGGGCCGGGGAAGGACAGAGAGATCCATGAACGAAAACGAGAAGAGAGAAGTCATGCAGACACAGGAGGATTCCGGCGAGGCCCAGGACACCCAGGGCGCCGCCGGGGAACAGACGCCGGAGACCTCCGGACTCCAGGCGGCGGAGAACAGAAAGTGCTGTGCCGTACTGGCCACGGCCCTCGGGCTGATGGCCGGCATATGGCTCATGGTGCATTTTGGCAGCGGCGCCGAGGCGGGGCAGATGATACGCATGTACATCTGTGCCGCCTCGGGGCTGCTTTTGTCGTTTGTGAGCTACAAGCTGATGGTGAAGCTCATCGGGGACAAGCCCCTGTTCAGCCTGGGCCTCTCCGGCGGTGAGGGCGGAAGCCCCAGCCGGATCTACGACCTTCTGCCCGTGGCCGTGTCCCTTGTGGTGTTTATGACCATGCAGGACATCATCGACGTGATCATGTACGAGTATGCCGCGGGGACATATCTGGCCTGCTACCTGCTGGGCACGGTCATGGCCTGCATCGCCGTCCAGTCCTTCCGGGGCGGGGAGGGGGGCGCCGCCAAGCTCGCGGTGCTTTTCGCCTGCGCCTTCTCCCTGGCCGTCATGTTCTTCTACGCCTACATACCCAACCCCTACAACCAGTCCGTCTGGGAGGTACACCACTACAACGCCCTGATGCAGACCGTCCACAATGTGGCCTTCGATCAGCCGTTTACCTGGGAGTCCTCGGGGATCTACGGCCACTACTCCCTGCTTATGTGGCCCTTCCTCAAGCTGTTCGGCCACGGGCCGATGACCATCACGCTCCTGTTTGTGGCGGGGCTTTTCATCGCCCAGGGGGCCTTTATCGCCACGGTGTTCAAGGTGACAAAATCCAGCACGCTCCGGGCCTGCGCCATCCTGGCCAGCGCCGCCTGCTGTCTATCCCAGTATTACGGCGCCGTCTGGCCCACCAGGACGCTGTGGCCGGCCATCGTTTTGGCCTACACCGTCTACGGCAATGACAGCCCCCGGGCGGAGAGACGGCCGGGGCTTTACTGGGGCGTGGGCTACGCGCTGTGCGGCCTTGCGATTTTGTGGAGTACGGACTCCGGCATCGTGGCCACCGCTGCCTACACCTTCTGCCTGTGGCTGCGGTGCTGGCGGACGGAGCGGATCTTCTCCAAAAAGGCCCTGAAGGTATACGGCCTCACCATCCTGGGCTGTGTGGGGAGCTTTGCGCTGATGGTGGGCCTTATCAACCTCTACAACCTGCTGTGCGGCGGCCCCCTTGTCCTGACGGCCTGCTTCTTCCCCCTCCTGGGCGGAAACGGCTACGTCTCCAACCTCCAGGACACCATGTCCAATTTCGACAACCTGTTTTACCTGCCCCTGATCATCTTCATGCTGTCCATCACCGTGGGGATGATGTCCCTGCGGGGGATCGACGCCTGCCGGACGGACAGGCTGGCCCTGGCCTTCTGCGGCCTTATGGGACTGGGGCAGAGCTACTACTATCTCAACCGCTCCAACGCCTCCTGGGACTGCCTGCTCACCTACGTCCTGCTGTGCCTCACCGTGTTCGCGGACTTCGTGGGCAGGGAGAAGAGCCGGTGCGCCAGCTTCCCCGCCGCTATCAAGAAGGGGACGGGCTTCGCCGCCATGCTCTTTATGGGGGCGCTGATGTTCGTGTCCATATACGGCTCCCCCTCCCTGCTCAACTCCAAGCTCTTCCGGGGCATCAACGATTTTGACTCCTTCCGGCAGATCAGCAGCACCATCGAGCGGGAGGTCCCCAAGGACACCTACGCCTTCGGGTATCTCACCCAGGAGATCTACGCCTATCTGGGGTGGGATCCCCAGTATCACTACCGGGATACCTCCGATATGTTCGGCACCGGCATCGAGAACGTGTACGAGGAGATGTCCCGCCAGAACACCATGCTCGTCTCCAGCACCAACGCCTCCACCGTGCAGAAAAACTGCCCGGGCTTCTACCGGGTGAAGCTCATCGGGTACGAGTCGGAGGACAGCGACGGCGGTTTTGTGGATCTGGACACCAGCCAGATGGTCAGATTCTACCTGATGAAGCGCTTTGACCCGGGCGAGACGCTGATCGACCTTGCCTCCCCGGAGCTTCAGGACACGGGAGAGGGGGACGAGGAGAAGTCCGACAGGGAGCTTCTCATCCCGATGGATCTGGAGGCCGGCGTCATGTACAGGATCGAAGTGGAGTTTGACCGCCGGGACTACGAGTGGCTCAACGCCACTGTGGGCTTTGTGACGGACGACAGCGGCGAGGAGCCCCTGGGCCTGACGGGCCTGACGGGGGAGGAGGGGAGCATGACCTCCGCCGCCATCTATACCTCCATGCTGGACGGGGACACCAAGGGGGAGCTGCGGCTCTGGGTGGGAAGCCCCGCGGACGACCAGGCGAAGGTCGTCTCCCTGCGGGTGATCCGCATGATCCCCGTGGAGGACTGAGCGACAGTGCGAGAGGAGGACGGAAGGTGAAGGTCGTTTTGCTTGCCGGAGGTTACGGCACAAGGATCAGCGAGGAGTCGCAGTTCAAGCCCAAGCCCCTTATCGAGCTGGGGGAGATGCCCGTCCTGTGGCATATCATGAAGCTCTACAGCTTTTACGGCCACAACGAGTTTATCATCTGCGCCGGGTATAAGCAGCACATGATCAAGGAGTTTTTTGCCGATTACTTCCTGAACAGCGCGGATGTCACCTTTGATTTCACCGGCGGACGCCGGGATATGACCGTCCATCACAGCCACGCGGAGCCTTGGAAGGTCACGGTGGTGGACACCGGCCTTGGCACCATGACCGGCGGCCGGATCCGTCGCGTGCGGGAGTATGTGGGAGACGAGACGTTTTTGATGACATACGGCGACGGCGTCTGCGACGTGGATGTGAACCGGCTCATCGACTTCCACCGCAGCCACGGGAAGACGGCGACCATCACCGCCGTTTTGCTCCGTCAGCAAAAGGGCGTGCTGGATATCGGCGGGGACAACGCGGTGAAATCCTTCCGGGAGAAGAATTTGTCTGACGGGGCGCCCATCAACGCCGGCTACATGGTATTGGAGCCGGAGATCTTCGACTATCTGGACGGGGACGGGTGCGTCTTTGAGCGGGAGCCTATGGAGCGGCTGGCCGAGGAGGGTCAGCTTATGAGCTATATGCACCGGGGCTTCTGGCAGTGCATGGACACCGCCCGGGAGAAGGAGATGCTGGAGAAGCTCTGGGCCTCGGGCAACGCCCCGTGGAAGGTGTGGTAAGACGATGCGCGGAGATTTTATGGAATTTTACCGGGGCAAACGGGTGTTTGTCACGGGTCATACGGGGTTTAAAGGCTCCTGGCTGTGCCGGGCGCTGGTGGACGCCGGGGCGGAGGTGACGGGCTGGTCCCTCCCCGCCCCCACGGAGCCAAACCTCTTCTCCCTGGCGGGGCTGGAGGGGAAAATGACCTCCCTTATCGGGGACGTGCGGGACTACCCCGGGCTTTGCGCCGCTTTTGAGGAGGCCCGGCCACAGATCGTCCTCCACATGGCCGCCCAGCCCATTGTGCGGGAGAGCTACCGCGACCCCAGGACGACGTATGAGACGAACGTCATGGGCACGGTGAATCTTCTGGAGTGCGTCCGCGCCTGCCCGGGTTCGGTGAGGAGCGTGGTGAACGTCACCACGGACAAGGTGTACAAAAATAACGAGTGGGTCTGGGGTTACCGGGAGGAGGAGCCGCTTGACGGCTTTGACCCCTACTCAAACTCCAAATCCTGTTCGGAGCTTGTGACCCACAGCTATGGCTCCGCGTTCTTCGCCGGGACGGGGATCTCCGTCTCCACGGCCAGGGCGGGGAATGTCATCGGCGGCGGGGATTTTGCCCCGGACAGGATCATCCCGGATTGCGTCCGGGCGGTGACGGCCGGGAAGCCCCTGGCCCTGCGGAATCCCGGGTCGGTGAGACCCTATCAGCATGTGCTGGAGCCGATTTTCGCCTACCTGCTGATAGCGCGGCGGCAATATGAGGACGGCGGCCTTGCCGGGTGGTACAACGTAGGCCCCGGGGAGGACGGATGCGTCTCCACAGGCGCGCTTGCGCAGCTGTTTTGCGAGAAGTGGGGAGACGGCGCCGGGTGGACGGACGGGTCGGAACCGGACGCCCCGCATGAGGCGCGTTTCCTGAAGCTGGACTGCGCGAAGCTCCGGGCGGCGATGGATTGGCGCCCCAAGTGGGACATCTGCCGGGCCGTGGATGAGACAGTCAACTGGACAAAGGTGTGGCTCGCCCACGGGGACATCCCGGCGGAGATGGACCGGGAGATACAGCTGTATTTGGAGGCATGACAATGGAGGGGAAAACCGAGGAACAGGCCCGGCGGGAGATCCTGGACGCCGTGTCCGCGTATTACCACCGTTTCAGGGAGAAGGACGAGCATTTCACCCCTGGGGACCGGATCAGCTACGCCGCCCGGGTCTATGACGACGGGGAGATGCGGGCACTGGTGGACTCCGCCCTGGACTTCTGGCTCACGGCGGGGCGGTACACCCAGGAATTCGAGGAGAAATTCGCAAGCTTTCTGGGGGTGAGGTATGCCCACCTGGTGAACAGCGGCTCCTCAGCCAACCTTATCGCCTTCTCCGTGCTGACGGCCCCGGAGCTGGGGGAGCGGCGGATCCAACGGGGCGACGAGGTCATCACCGTGGCCGCGGGCTTTCCCACCACCGTCACGCCCATCCTTCAGTACGGCGCGGTGCCGGTTTTTGTGGATGTGACCATCCCCCAGTACAATATCGACGTGAGCCTGCTGGAGGAGGCGCTGAGCCGGAGGACCCGGGCCGTGATGGTTGCCCACACTTTGGGGAACCCCTTTGACCTGGCGGCCGTGAAGGCGTTTTGCGACAGGCACGGCCTGTGGCTCATCGAGGACAACTGCGACGCCCTGGGCAGCGAATACACCCTTGACGGGAAGACGTACCTCACCGGCACGGTGGGGGATATCGGCACGAGCAGCTTCTACCCCGCCCACCATATGACGATGGGGGAGGGGGGCTGCGTCTATACAAACGACCCGCTCCTCAGCCGCCTGATCCGCTCCTACCGGGACTGGGGCAGGGACTGCGTGTGCCCCGGCGGCAGGGACAACCTGTGCGGACACCGCTTTGACGGCAGCTACGGCCGCCTCCCCCAGGGGTATGACCACAAGTACGTCTACAGTCACCTGGGCTATAATCTGAAGGTCACGGATATGCAGGCCGCCGTGGGGGTGGAGCAGCTGAAAAAGCTCCCGTCCTTTATCCAAAAGCGCCGGGAAAACTGGGCCTGGCTGCGCCGCGCCCTGGACGGCGCGTCGGACAGGCTCATCCTTCCGGAACCGGCCCCCAACAGCCGCCCCAGCTGGTTCGGCTTTGTGATGACGGTGCGTGAGGGCCTGGAGCGGGAGAAGCTTGTCCGCCGCCTGGAGGCAAAGGGCATCCAGACCCGGATGCTGTTCAGCGGCAACCTGATCGCCCACCCCTGCTTCGACCCGATCCGCGACACCGCCGCCTACCGCGTGGTGGGGGAGTTGAAAAATACCGACACCATCATGCGCGACACCTTCTGGGTGGGCGTGTACCCGGGGATGACCCCCGATATGCTCGAATACATGTCCCAAGCCATCATCAAGGAGGTGGAGGAATGAAAAAAGCTGTCGTAACCGGTGCAACAGGGTTTGTGGGAAGTGCAGTGTGTCGAGTGCTTTGTGAACAAGGCATAGAGGTCATTGCTGTAGTCAAGGAAAAAACTGAGGATGTTTCGTCAATCGAAGGGTTGAGCGGGTTAAGGATCGTGTTTTGCGATCAGACGCAGTACGCTTTTTTACCTGAGAAAATATCCGATAGGGATATAGACGTAACTTATTATTTTTCATGGTGTGGAAGTGCGGGACCTTTGCGTGAGGACTATGAAGTACAAACGGAAAACATTCGTGCCGTATGTGATGCAGTCAAAGCGTGCCATGAGATAGGCTGCAAAAAGTTTCTTTTTGCGTCGAGTATAATGATTTATGAGATAATGGCCCAGGTAGAGAACGGACGCATACCAGGTATTAACACATTATATTCAAGTGCGAAGCTGGCTGCGGATTATATGGCATTTGCGATTGCGCAGTCTTTCGGTATTACATACATTCGAGCAGTGATATCAAATATATATGGCCCTGGTGAAATAAGCCCCAGGCTGATAAACACAAGTGTGAGAAAGCTACTGCGAGGTGAACATTGCGCATTTTCAGCAGGAGAGCAAAGCTATGATTTCATATATATATCTGACGCTGCCGAAGCTCTTGCGGCCTTGGGAGAGAACGGGGGAACAGGAAAGACGTATTATATTGGGAGCAAGGAACCGAAACCGCTTAAAGAATACCTGATTGAAATGAGAGACCAAGTTAATCCTGGTATTGAAATAGGACTCGGTGAAGTACATTTTGACGGAGTGCCTTTGGACTACAACAGATTTGACTTGGAGGCAGTTGAACGTGATACAGGCATAACACCGCATGTGACTTTTTCTGAAGGGATAAAAAGGACTGCGGAATGGCTAAAACGTCAAGGGGTATGATATGGCAGGCTTTGACTTTGAGTATTTGATGGATGGAAATGACCGACCGTGTGTTATCACGAATTTTTACTCCGGTGATATGCGGGGCGGATTCTCAAAATGCTATGAAAGTGCTATCTTTGCGGAAAACGGTATTCATTTTAGTTTAAGTGAAACATTTTTCTCAACTTCAGCTAAGAATGTGATACGAGGGTTGCATTTTCAGCTCAATCGGCCACAAGCGAAACTTGTCACAGTACCATATGGGAGGGTCCTCGACATCGTCGTGGACTTGCGTCCAAACAGCAAAACATTCAAGAAATGGGTCAGTGTCGAACTTAACGGTGAAAACCATAAGTCAATATATATACCGCGTGGTTTTGCGCACGGTTTTGCGTCTCTGGAAAATGAAACGCTTATGCTTTATCAGTGTGACGGACGATACGATAAGGCCACCGATACCGGCATAAGATTTGACGATCCGGAGCTTGGAATAGAATGGCCAATACCGGAAGACGTGGCCGTTCACTCAACAAGAGATTTAGGACTCATGTCATTTGCTGAGTACATGAAAGCGCCAATGGATGTAGACATCTGGTGATGTAGACGTATGGGAGGTAGACAGCGTGGACAGGGATATTCCATTCGTATCGGTCATGATTTTGTGCTATAATTATGGGCATCTGTTGAAAAAGGCGCTTGATGCCTGCGCGGCGCAGACCTTCAGGGATTTTGAAATCGTCATGATCAATAACGGGTCAACAGATAATACTGAGGAGGTCTACCGCCAGTTTTGCCGGGAGAATCCTGAGATCAGAACCTCCTATGTACCGGTTTACCCAAACCAGGGGCCATGCCACGGGTGGAACGAGGGGTTAAGTCACGCAAGGGGCGAGTTTGTTCTATTCAACGACGCCGACGACTGGATGGAGCCGGATTGTTTGAAATTATTGGCGGAAAAGGCGAAGGAAACAGGAGCGGATCGCGTGACGGGACGATTTCAGGATGTCTTACCGGATAATTCCATCGGCCGAAAAAGGAAATTTATGGAAGCGGGGGGGGGTATAACTATACAAACACCTATGCTACAAGGCGTTATATTCAAAAGAATTATAATACTTGAAAACAAACTATTATTCCCCGAACACTTTTTCTTGTCCCATGATACATGGTTTGTTTATAATTTTGCGATTGCCGAAAAAAATGAGTGCCACATCGTAGATAAAGTAATATATAACTATTATTACAACCCAAATGCTGTTTCACGTTCCATATTGTTGGATGTTGATAAGAGAGTAAAAAATGCAATTTTCCCATTAATTGATATTACAAAGGAAGCTATAGAAAAAACGGATAATTTAAAGCTAAAAAATGAAATGGAATACTTGACGCTTCGTGTAATATATTCATCGTACCTTAGTGCTTATTCGGGTGATGATAAGAAGAACGCAGATAATTATTACGATAAAGTTAGAGAAAAGTTAAAGCGTGAGCTTCCAAATTACCTAAAAAATCCACTTTTGTGGAAGATTAATAATGGCTATGACATAGCAGGCAATCTTGCATGTAATATGATTGGATGCCTTGATTTGATTAACGCAAAATCATTGATAAATATTATAGGCAAGATGGTAAAAAAAGATGCCCATATTATAAAATGCTTTTTATAGGATTTGGCTTATCATTAATGTTGGAAACAAAAGGGATTTAGATGAGATTAGATAGGCAAGTAATACTGAATTCCATTGGATCGTTTGCGCTGATGTTTGCCCAGTGGCTGATCTCCGTCCTCCTTGTGCGCATGGGCGGGTTTGCCGACGCGGGCATCTTCTCACTCGCCATGAGCGTGGCCAATGTGTTCGGGGCTGTCTCCAACTTTGGACTCAGATCATACCAGATATCCGACGCGGGAAAGCAGTTTGAGCAGAAGCATTACATGCTGGCAAAATTTGCCGCAATAGGTCTTTCCTTTGCCGCGCTTTTCGTCTATTTATGGGTTGACGCGACTTATTTGCCCCGTAACAAGTGGGCCATTTGCCTTTATCTAGTGTATTTGAATCTGGGATTCTTCAGCGACACGATGCTGGGGACGTTACAGCTGAGGGACAAGCTGTATCTGTCCGGGTATTCCAATCTGCTGAAGGGGATTTGCTGTTTTGGCGGTTTTGTCCTCTCCTATGTTCTTTGGAAAGACCTCCTTCTCTCCCTCGGCCTTATGGCCGCCGCGGGCATAACCGTTTCAGTTGTTTATGACCTGAGGTTCTTTGCGCGTGAGCGGGTGGACACGGCCCTTCAAAAAAATGACCTCCCGGAGGTCTGGGGGGTAATAAAGGCCTGTTTTCCCCTGATGGTTTCGGCTATCTTGCCGTATATCAGCACCGCGCTGCCCCGCCGCATCCTCCTCAACAGCCTGGGAGAGACGTATTTAGGCTATTATTCCAGCCTTTTTACGCCCACAGTGATCATAACCACGCTTGTTCCGGCTGTTGCCATTGGCATCGTGCCGGGGATGGCCCGTGCCTGGGTTGACCGGAACAGGGGGCAGTTTGCCCGATACCTGATATTGAGCCTCTTGGGGACCTTGGGGATAACCCTCGCGGCGTCTCTCTGCGCATTCGCGGCGGGCAAACCGGTCATAAGGCTTGTCTTTGGACAGGAGATCCTGGCGTATTTTAACCTGCTCTATGTGGCAATCGCCGTTTCGGGCCTCGCGGCCATGAGGAGCGTGGCGGATTTCGCGCTGATATGTATGCGGAAGACCGGGACAGTGACAGCTTTCTCGGCTGTGGAGGTCGTCGTTATCGCGGCTTTGGCGGGCCGGTTTGTTGCCTCTATGGGCCTTTACGGCGCCGCCTATGTGATGCTGGCGGGGTATGCCGTCCACCTGCTGCTTCAGCTTGCGGCAGTAGCTTTGACGTATAAAAAATCATTTAAGGAGAACGAACATGAATAACAATATCCAGAAAATTCCTGCGGGGGGGGGTCAGAGCGAACTTAATGTTCTTTATTGTTGTAGTGAAGAATATGCCCCTTTTGCAGGTGTTTCAATAACATCGCTGTTTATGAATAATACGGAAATTGAAAATTTAACGGTATTTATTGTAACAGAAAATGTGAGGAAAATGAACAAACAGAGGTTTCTAAAACTATCGGAGCAGTACAAGAGAAACATTATATTGATTGACGCAAAACGTGTTAAAGAGAAGATAAAAGAGTCCGGTGTAATGCCGTACAGAGGATCATTCGCAACATATTACAAACTATTCTTTCAAGAGTATATTGAGCCAAGAATTGATAGACTCCTATATATAGATTGCGATACAATAGTCCAAGGCTCCCTGAAATATCTGGATGACTTTGATATGAGCGAGAATTGTATCGGAATGGTTCGATGCTCGTTAAACAATAAAAATGGTAGGAGGGTTACAGATTGTGGTTTAAGAGAGTATAATGCAGGAATAATTCTTTTTAATGTTAATGTGTGGAAAACAGGGAAATGGATGTATAAGATTATTTCTCACGTTAAGAATGAGAGAGCAAAATACGTTGATGCAGACCAAGGAGTACTAAATGCTGTCTGCGCAGGACACATTCTAAAACTACCGCAGGAGTATAATTTCCCCCCGATTCACAGGGCATATTCGGATGACGTTTACTTTAAAGCGATGAAGAACACGCTTATCACCAGAGAAGAAATCGAATATGCTCGTGAACATCCAGTAATCTATCATACATATCGCTTCCTCGGACAGTTCCCTTGGCACAGAGATACACTTCACCCAGACAGGGAATTATTTAACCAATATCTGGAAAAGTCCCTGTGGAATGATTACGAGAAAAAGCCTTCTCCCTCCAACCTTGTGTTCAGAATTGAGCGGGCGCTCTGCAAAATTCTGCCGAAAGGGATGTTTTTCAGGCTATTCCTTGTGGCATCTGAGATTGCGTATTGCCGCCAAAACAACAGACTGGTCAAAGAGGAGGCAGAGAGCCGCGCACTGAAATGATTTTCAGATGAAAGGAGCCTTCCCCATGCCGCAACGTCTTGCTGATTACATAGCGGATTTTCTTGTTTCCCACGGTGTTACCGATGTGTTTTCGGTGGTGGGGGGCGGAGCTATGCATCTTAACGACGCGCTGGGGCACCATCCCTCCCTGCACGTCACCTACAACCACCACGAGCAGGCCTGCGCCATAGCGGCGGAGGCTTACGCAAGGCTGGAAAATAAAATCGCGGCGGTGTGCGTCACTACGGGGCCGGGGGGAACGAACGCCCTCACGGGTGTTGTGGGCGGGTGGCTGGACAGCATCCCGATGTTCATTATTTCCGGGCAGGTTCGCTACGACACCACGGCCCGGTACGGTATGGGCTTCACCGACGGGCTCCCCCTGCGGGCAGTGGGGGATCAGGAGTACGACATTGTCAATTCCGTGCGCCCCATGACGAAGTATGCCGCTATGCTGGAGGACCCGCAGGACATCAGATACATGCTGGAAAAAGCCTGGCATCTGGCGGTCACCGGGCGTCCGGGGCCGGTGTGGCTGGACATTCCGGTGAATTTCCAGGGGATGAATCTTGAAACGGACGACCTGCGCGGCTACGACCCGCAGGAGGACGCCGCCCTTTTGCCTACACCTGTGTCGGACGGGGACATCAGAGCCGTGCTGGACTACGTCAGGGCGTCGGAGCGGCCTGTAATTTATGCCGGCGGCGGGGTGCGCCTGTCCGGCGGGTTCCGGGATTTTCGCCTGATGGCGGACAGGCTGGGCGTGCCCGTGGTGACCTACTGGAACTCCATAGATTTGATGGAAAATGACCATCCGCTCTATGTGGGCCGCGGCGGGAACATGGGGGAGCGGGCCGGAAATTTTGCCGTACAGAACTCGGATCTTGTTATTGCCATCGGCACGCGCCTGTCCATACGCCAAGTGGGTTATGATTACAGGAGCTGGGCCAGGGCCGCGAAGGTCATTATGGTGGATATCGACCGGGCGGAGATGAAAAAGCACACGCTGCATGTGGACATGCCTATCTGGGCGGACGCCCGGGATTTCTGCCGCCGGATGGCCGATGCGCTCCCCGCCGGGGAGACGTTTTTCCGCAACCAGGCCTGGCTTCAGGCGTGCCGCGGGTGGAAGGAGCGATACCCCGTGACGCTGCCCAGACACTGGGCGGACGGCTTGGATCACGTCAATGTGTACGCGTTTATCCGCGGACTCAGCCAACAGCTGCCGGAGGGCAGTCTGACGGCAGTTTCCAACGGCGCCTGCTGCGTGGCCGGCCACCAGGGGTGGGTCGTCAAGTCCGGGACGCGATTTGTGATCAACAACGCCATTGCCAGCATGGGCTATGGCCTCCCCGCCGCCATTGGACTTTGCCTTGCGGGCGGACGGAGGGATACGGTTTGTCTGGAGGGCGACGGTTCCCTTATGATGAACCTTCAGGAGCTTCAGACGGTAGTGACCAACGATCTGCCAATCAAGCTGTTTCTCATCAACAATCAGGGCTATCACTCCATCCGCATCACGCAGAACAATCTGTTTTCGGAACACACGAAGGTGGGCATCGGCGAGGAGTCGGGGGACTTGTCCTTCCCACGTTTTGAGAAGATCGCCGGGGCGTTCGGGTACCCGTATTACGCGGCCCACTCCAACGATGAGATGATGAAGGTGATCCCGGAAGTGCTGGCCCGGCCCGGGTTCGTGTTTTGTGAGATTTTCACGGATACGGCCCAGGTGTGGGAGCCGAAAAGCAGCTCGCGGCGCCTGCCTGACGGCACGATGGTAAGCGCGCCCCTTGAGGATATGGCACCGTTCCTGCCCCGGGAGGAGCTGGAGGGGAATATGTTTATTCCCTTGGTGCAGGAGCAATGATGGGCAGGAGCTTTGTGATCACAGGGGCGACCAGCTTCTTGGGGAGATACATCACAAGGGAGCTGTGCGCAAGGGGGTACCGCGTCTACGCCATTGTCAGGCCGGAAAGTCCCTATAGAGACTTGTTCCAATCGGAAAGCTGCGTTGTGACGGTCTCGGCCAATATGGGGGATACGGAGGCGTGGCTTCCGATGATCCCTGCGGCTGACGGCTTTGTACATTTTGGCTGGGACGGAATAGGGAGCGTGGGACGCGGTTCCCCAGCTATTCAGCGAAAGAATGTGGAAGATACCCTGAAATGTATGGACGCCGCGATAGAACTTGGCTGCAAGTCCTTCCTGTTCGCCGGGAGCCAGGCGGAGTACGGACTTCACGACGGGATGATCAACGAACAGACCATATGTATGCCTGTCACTGAATACGGAAAAGCAAAGCGGGAGGTCTTTTTGCGATGCTTTCCCGCGGCACAGGAGGCGAGAATCAAGTGGTACCAGGCCAGGATATTCAGCGTGTATGGAGTGGGTGACCATCCCTGGACACTGGTTACAAGCTGCGTGAGGACGTTCTTGCAATCCGGAAACATGAACCTCTCGCCCTGTACACAGCAGTGGAACTATATGTACGCCCCTGACGCGGCCAAGGCTCTGTGCGACCTGCTTCTGAGCGGCGCCCCCGCCGGCGTGTACAATGTGGCCAGCCACGATACGCGGGTGCTAAAATCCTTCGTTGAAGATATTTACCGGGCCTGCGGCGGACGCGGCTCCTACACAGTGGGGGCTTACACTTCCGGTGAGCCGGTTCACAGTCTTCAGCCGGATGTGAGCAAATTGGAGGGCGCGATAGGAGCCGTTCCACAGACCCGTTTTTCCGATGGGATCCATAAGATGATTGACTTCTTCCAGAGAACAGGGGAGCTGTAACCATGAAAGCACTTGTTTTTGAAGCGCCAGGACGGCTTAAATGGAAAAATGTGCCAGAACCGGTACTTCAGGAACCATACGGGGCCATCCTGCATCCGGTAGCCATATCTGTCTGTTCTTCCGATATACACACTGTGTATGGAGGGGGAGTACCCAAACAGACGAACCACATCATGGGACATGAATGTCTCGCCAGAATTGTCAGGCTTGGTCAGCAGGTCAGAGATTTTCAAGTTGGTGAGGTGGTAGCCGTACCGGCGATTACTCCCGACTGGCGTGCGGCAGATGTCCAGCTTTTAAATGAACGTCACGCGGGGGAGCATTTCTCGGGGCACCGCCTGGGACGGACGTGGCCGGGGGTGTTTGCGGACTACTTCGCCCTGCCCGATGCCGACACGATGTTGGCCCATATTCCCGAAAATGTAACGATGGAACAGGCGCTTATGAGCGTAGACGTTATGACCACCGGTTTTACCGGGGCGGAGTACGCCCAAATTAAATCAGGGGATACCGTCTGCGTTATGGGGATAGGGCCGGTGGGCTTAATGGCGGTTGCCGGCGCGGCCCATATGGGGGCGGCAAGAATAATCGCCGTGGGAACGAGGCCTGTATGTGTTAAACTGGCAAAGCAGTACGGCGCCAATGACATCGTAAGCTACAAAAACGGAGACACTGTCCAACAAATCCTCCGCATGACCGACGGAGTGGGGCCGGACTCCGTGATTATTGCCGGCGGCGGAGATGAGGCGTTTACCCAGGCGGTAGATATGGTTCGGTACGGGATCGGAACCGTTTCCAACGTCAATTACTATGGCGGGACAGGCTTTTTGGCCTTCCCCAAATTCAGCGGAGGACGTGGTATGGCCGGAAAGACCGTCCATACGGAGCTTGCCAAAGGGGGGAGAGTGCGGATCGAACGCATGATGAGCCTGATCCGTTACGGGCGAGTGGACCCGGGGCCGCTGGTGACACACCAATTCAACGGCTTGGACGAATTGACCTCGGCTGTGGATCTGATGCGGCAAAAGCCGCCTGAATTGATCAAAACAATGGTGCGAATCGACTAAGGAGATCAGGTTGAAAATGAAAAAATGCATGGTCTGCGGGACGGAGCTGCCAACAAAGCCCTTGATGGTCTGCAAGAATATGCCTTCCGGCGCGCAGAATATACCGGCAGCCGACGAGCTGGACAGAGATAAGGGCGTCGATTTATGCCTGTATCAGTGTACCGGATGTGGACTCGTCCAGCTTGACTGCGATCCGGTGCCATATTACCAGGACGTTATCCGCGCAGGAGGATACAGCACGACTATGAGAGACCTGCGGCGGGACCAGTTCACCCGATTGATCGGCCAGTGCGGCCTTAAAGGGAAAAAGCTCGTAGAGGTCGGATGCGGGCAGGGAGAGTTTTTGGAAACCCTGTCAGAGTATCCGGTCCAGGCATTTGGAATAGAGAATAAGGACGAGTTAGTCCGGATCGCCCGGGAAAAGGGACTGAATGTGGCAAAGGCATTTACTGAGAGAGAGGACTATATCATGCCTGGCGGGCCGTTTGACGCCTTCTTATCCTTCAACTTCCTTGAACACCAGCCGGATCCAAACACGATGCTCAGGTGCATTTACCACAACCTGACGGATGAGGGATACGGGCTTATTACGGTTCCGGATTTCAACTACATTCTGGAAAATGACGGATTTTATGAGCTTGTGCGGGATCATATAGCCAATTATACGGAGGAGACATTAGAACACCTGGTCAACCGAAACGGCTTTGTCGTTATCCAACGGCGGCGCGTCAACAGGGACACAATAGAGTTTATGGTAAAAAAGCGCCCCGTGGTGGATGTGTCCGGGCTTCAGCGTAATTATGAAGAGATGTCGGAACAGATGCGCGAATATACACAAAGCCGCCAAGCCAGCGGGAAGAAGGTAGCCCTGTGGGGCGCCAGCCATCAAGGCTTCACCGTTGCAGCAGTTGCCGGAGTGTGCCAGGGAGTTTCTTATATTATAGACTCCGCGCCCTTCAAGCAGGGCAGATTTTCACCTATTTCCCACCTCCCCATCGTTCCGCCCAAACACTTTTTTGAGGATCCGGTGGACTGTATTTTGATTGTCGCCCCCGGGTACACCGATGAGATCGCGGGCTTGATCAGATCCGAATATGGAGAAGATGTGGAAATATCTGTATTGCGCACATCCCACATCGAAAAATATGCCGGGGGGGGGTATTATTTTCCAGAATCTAACGAAATCTGGAAGATAAGAATACAACGTAAAAACTTCCGTCTTATGGGGGCTGCCTATGGAACCACGGCAGCTGCATAAGGCGGTGATCACCGGGGCCACCGGGGCAATCGGGATGGCGCTGTGTCAGGAGCTTTTGGGCCGCGGGTGGGACGTTTGCGCCGTGTGCCGGCGGGAAAGTCCCCGGGCGGCGGCGCTGCCGGAGGGCGTGAAGGTCATTTTCTGCGACCTTTCGGAGCTTCACCGGCTTCCGGAGCTTGTGCCGGGGCGGTATGACGCCTTTTTCCACCTGGGCTGGACGGATACCGTGGGGCCTGGGCGGGACGACATGGACGCCCAGATCCGCAACATCCGCTCCACGGTGGACGCTGTCCGCGCCGCGGCGGCCCTGAGCTGCCGGGTTTTCGTGGGCGCGGGGAGCCAGGCGGAGTACGGCTGGGTTGACGGCCCCCTCCGTCCCGACACGCCGGCCCGCCCGGAGACCGGATACGGCATGGCCAAGCTTTGCGCGGGGCAGATGAGCCGCGCCGAGGCGAAAAAGCTGGGCATTGACCATGTGTGGGCCAGGATCCTCTCCGTGTATGGCCCCTATGACGGGGCGGGGACAATGATCGTCTCCACCATCCGAAAGCTCCTGGCCGGGGAGCGCCCGGTGCTGACAGGCGGGGAGCAGATATGGGATTACTTATACTCTGCCGACGCGGCCAGGGCGCTTGTCCTGATGGCGGAGCGCGGCGCCCGCGGGGCGGTTTACCCGCTGGGCAGCGGCGAGGCCAGGCCGCTCAGGGAGTATATCCGGGCGCTGGGGGACGCCGTCAATCCCCGGCTGCCTCTGGGCTTAGGGGAGATCCCCTACCGGGAGGGGCAGGTCATGTACCTGGCGGCGGATATCTCCGCCCTCCGTGCGGACACGGGGTTCGAGCCGTGCGTCCGCTTTGAGGAGGGCATCAGAAAAACCGTGGAGTGGGTGAAACAGCTCAACGAAATAGATAACAAGGAGAATTAGAGAATGAAAAGTACAGAAAAAATATGTGAAAACGCCAAAACAGAATCCATAAAATCCCATCTGGGGGGGGGTACATAGAAACAGTGAGATTGATTTCTTCCGGATCGTGTTTTCGTTTGTGATCGTCCTGTATCATTCTTCCCAGTTAGTTGACGGAAAAACGGTGGATTTCCACTTGCCATTTTCAGGGGGATATCTGGCTGTCGAGTTCTTCTTTATGTTGACGGGGTATTTTTGCGTAGAAAAAGTTATGAACAATCCGAATGCCGGGGCCGTTGATGCGTTGAAGTGGACCTGGGAGAAGTACAAGCGTTTTGCCATATACGTTATCCCGTTTGTCGCGATGTGTTATCCGGTCCGGGTACTCGTATACAAACTGAACATTGCGGAAACTGTTAATTTTATCAAATATAATATTTTTGATGTATTGCTGCTGTCCTCCTCAGGGCTGGAGGAGAATACGGTTCTGGGCCATCTGTGGTATTTATCGTCTGTGCTGATCCTTTCGCCTCTTTTTTACATGGCTGTTCTGAAAGGGAAAGAGACATTTCTATATACGGTATGCCCGGTGCTGACGGTGCTGATTTACGGGTGGTTTTCCCTAAAGTTTGGATATATAGACAACAAATGGGCTGGCATCACATCAATTAAGCTGATCCGTGCCTGGGCTGGCCTGAGTATGGGGGCATTGGCGTGGTGTGTCGCCCACAGACTGAAGAAGGTCGACTTTTCTAAGGCCGGCACGAGACTCCTCTCAGCCTTTGAGATAGTCAGTTTGACGCTGGGATTGACAATTATGTACTTTGAAGGGAAAAACCGGAATGACTTCATCTGCATTGGATTTCTGGCTGTTTTCGTGAGTATAGTCATGGCGGAAAAGACCTCTATACACAAATTGTTCTCCCCAAGATTCAGCAAATGTGCCGAATTTACGCTGGCGATGTATGTTGGACATATAATTATGTTCAGGGCGGCACTCCTGCTTGTTCCCCATGCAGGATTTTACATAGAGCTTATCTTGTATGTGGTCCTGGCAGTCATGTATACCTTTGTTTTAATGCTCATTGCGCGTATAATACGGAAAATGAATATTCCGGGAAGACTGAAAAAACTGATGCTTGAAGGATACGGTGGTTCTTCCACCTGAATTAAACTTAGATCACCATTATAAGGCGGTGTTTGATAAAGTGGAAACAGAGAGAAAGACCATCTCCGTGATGATTCCCTGCTACAACGAGGCGGAGAACGCACGGGCGATCTATGAGGCCGTGATAGGGGAGCTGGAGAGCCATTGCCCCGGGTATGCCTACGAGATTTTGTTCATCGACAACAAGTCCGTGGACGGGACGCGGGACATCATTGAGGAGATTTGCGCCCAGGACAGGCGGGTGAAGGCCATCTTCAACTGCAAAAACTTCGGGCAGTTCAACAGCCCCTATTACGGGCTTCTCCAGACCACGGGGGACTGCACCATCACCATCTGCGCGGATTTTCAGGATCCGGTGGAGTTGATTCCCCGGTTTGTGAGGGCGTGGGAGGACGGCTACAAGATCGTCATCGGCAAGAAGACCCGCAGCCGCGAGAATCCCGTCCTCTATTTCCTGCGCGGGTGCTACTACAAGCTCATCCGCAGGATGAGTACGGTGGAGATAATCGAGCAGTTTACGGGCTTCGGCCTGTATGACAGGAGCTTTATTGAGACGCTGCGTCAGCTCCACGACCCCACGCCCTTCATCCGCGGCATTGTGGCGGAGCTGGGGCCGGACAGGTGCGAGATCGAGTACGAACAGCCCAAGCGCCGGGCGGGGAAGACCCACAACAACTTCTACACGCTGTTTGACGCGGCTATGCTCAGCTTCACCAGCTATACGAAGGTGGGGATGCGCGTGGCGGAGTTTATGGGATTCGGCGTGGCGCTGATCAGCTTTATCATGGGACTTGTGTACCTCATTGCCAAGCTCGTGGCGTGGAACAGCTTCGCCGCCGGATATGCCCCCACCATGATCGCCGTGTTCTTCATGGGCGGCGTCCAGCTGGCCTTTTTGGGCTTTTTGGGGGAATACATTATGGCGATGAACACCAGGATCATGAACCGGCCCCTTGTGGTGGAGGAGAAACGGATCAACTTCGACAATCAGGAGGCCGCGATCAAGTAAAAAGCTTCTCCCCTCGTCAGGAAACATGCGAAAACTCCCTCTGGAACAAATCCAGAGGGAGTTTTTTCTTGCAAAAAGCCCGCAGGGCTTTTTCACCTGGTCACACCGTGGTGCGGCCCTTTGTGAGGATATCGGCGATCCGGTGGGAGGCCAGGCCGTCGCCGTAGGGGTTCTGCGCCCGGGACATGTTGTTGTACAGGGTCTCGTCCGTCAGCAGGGTCTTGAACTCCCGGTAGATCACGTCCTCCCGGGTGCCGATGACCCGGAGCGTCCCGGCCTTGACCCCCTCCGGGCGCTCCGTCACGTCCCGGAGGACGAGGACGGGCTTGCCCAGACTTGGCGCCTCCTCCTGGATCCCGCCGGAGTCGGTGAGGATCATATAGGAGCGGGCCAGGAAGTTGTGGAAGGCGATCACGTCCAGCGGCGGGATGATCCGCACCCGGTCACAGCCTGAAAGCTCCTCCTGCGCCGCCTGGCGCACAAGGGGATTTAAGTGGATGGGGTAGAGGACCTTCACATCGGGAAACTCCTCCACAACGCGGCGGACTGCCCGGAAGATATTGTGGAGCGGCTGGCCCCAGTTTTCCCGCCGGTGGGCAGTGAGGATCACAAGCCGGGATCCCTGCGCCCAGGCAAGCTCCGGATGCTCAAAGTCGTTGATCACCGTGGTGCCCAGGGCGTCAATGGCGGTGTTGCCGGTGACGTAGATGGACTGGGGGGGCTTGCCCTCCCGCAGCAGGTTGTCCCTGGCCAGGGCGGTGGGGGCAAAGTTGTAGTCCGCGATGGACCCCACGGCCTGGCGGTTGAACTCCTCCGGATAGGGGGAGCGCACATTGTAGGTGCGCAGCCCCGCCTCCACATGGCCCACGGAGATACCCAGATAAAAGGCCGCCAGCGCGGAGGCGAAGGTAGTGGTGGTGTCCCCGTGAACGAGAACCACGTCGGGGCGAACCTCCTCCAAGACCTTCTTCATCCCCTCCAGCACCCTCCCCGTCAGATCGAAGAGCGTCTGGCCCGGCGTCATCACCTCAAGATCGTAGTCCGGCTCCACGCCGAAGGCGTCCAGCACCTGCCGGAGCATCTCCCGGTGCTGTCCGGTGACGCAGACCAGCGTCTCGATCCCGTGGCGGCTCTTCAGCTCATTGACCAGGGGACACATTTTGATGGCCTCCGGGCGGGTACCGAAAACCAACAGTATCTTTTTCATAATTTCACCTGATGACCGTATGTAGATGATGGAACATTCTACGGATATTGTACCAGAATTTCGGCCAAAAGACAAGGGGTTGCGGACGGAAACGGTCCACAACCCCTGAAGTTTTTAGAAAAACAGCGCCGATGCGAGCCACGCGGCGCCCACGGCCGCCCCTCCGGCCAGAGACCAGGCCCAGGCCGGGAGGGACAGGACGCGCCGCCGGCGGGCTTTGCTGCGGACGAAGTCCTCCGCCACGCCCTGGGCCTCCCGGAGAAGCTCATCGCTTGTCACCCCGGGGCCGCGGGACGACTCGTCCCGGACAAGGAAGATGGCCTCGTCAAAGATCTTGGGATCCGGAGATTTGATGACCACGACCCGCCGGGCGATACCTTTCACCATACGAACACCTCACAAACCGTTTACCCTTAGCTTGCCCGATTTGTGGAAGGATATACATGCCCTGGGAAAAGATGGGCGGCCTTTTCCGGCTTGCCAAAAGCCCACACAGCAACATTTGCGTGTATGTGGGAAAAGCCAGTAAAGCTTTTCCCGCACGCGTCCCCTTTGCCGGAAAAGCCCGCAGAGCTTTTCCGGCAGGCCCTTTCCTCAGGCCCGCTCCTCGCAGAGGACGGCGATCACCGTGATGTCGTCCTCGCATCCGGTGCGCTTGGAGGCCTCGTCCAGAATGGTCTTCGCCAGGGTCTTCACATCCCCGGGGGAGCTTTCGCCGATGGTGCGGCGGAGCCACTTGTCCTCGCCTCCGGCGGTCACCCCGTCGGTGGCCATGACCAGCAGGGAGCCGGGGGACATGGTCAGCTTCGTGCCGGCCCTCCTGGTGTTGTCCAGCCCCACGGGCAGGGCCGAACCGGCGATGCGCCGTACCCCCGGACCGCGGTGGAGGTAGGACGGCGACGCCCCGTACTTGTACAGCACCGCCTGACCGGAGAACATGTCCAGGGCGAGGAGATCCACGGTGGCGCTCTCCAGGGAGGAGTCGCTTTTCAAAAGCATCAGGTCGGACAGGATCCGCAGGGCCAGCTCCGGGCGGATCCCGGCCCGGAGGAAGCTCTCGATGATCCCCGACGCCTCGGCGGAGGTCTTGGCCGCGGCCTGGCCCGAGCCCATGCCGTCGGACAGGAGGACGTACAGGAACCCCTCGTCCGTGCGGAAGGAGACGTATTTGTCGCCGGAGACGGTCTCCCCGGCCTTCTTGGCCCAGGCCGCCCCTACGCGGATGGCGTAAGGCTCCGCCTCAAGGAGGATGAGTCTGTCGGGGTCGGCGCCGTTCTCGCTTGTGCAAAGACGCGTCCCCAGGACGGCGGAGAGCTTGTCCAGCCACTTGTCGTCCCGCTTGAGCGTGTGCAGGTGCGCAGAGCGCAGCTCCGCCCGGAGACGGCCGCCCCGAACCCGGAAGACGGCCACGGAGCCGTCAATGGCCAGGCCGCGCAGGTACTTCTGGAGCTTCCGCTCAAGTCCCGGCTCCACGGTGATCTCGCTGCCCAGCTCCCGGGCCAGGGAGCGCAGCACCGCGGACACGTCGCTGTACTGCCGGAAGGCGGTGAGGCGGTTCTCGTCCAGCCGCGCCCTGTACTGGCGGCGGGTGAGGAAGGAGCGGGTCTCCGTGTTCACGGCCCCGATGAGCTTGTCCGCCCGGTCGCAGGACTTTAAAAACCACTCCGGCAGGTCGCCGATCCCCGCGCCGCCGCCGGACAGCAGGACGGGGGACAGGTGGTTCATCACATCCACGGTGTCGCTGTACTTCTCCTGCCAGCACCTTGCCGAGTGGGGGCAGGAGCGGCACACGGCGTCGCTGGCCCGGTCAAAGACCTCCGACAGATCGTCTGACACCCCGTCCCCCGCCCGGACGTGTACGGCGTCATAGAGGGCGGAGAAGGCGTCGGCGCACTGCTCCACCCGGTCAAGGGCGTACTCCCGGGCCTTCATGAACCCGAAGCCCCGAGGCTCCGTGGGCAGAAAGACGGCGGCGCGGGCCAGCAGGTGATCGGGGAGGAGGGTGAAGATCACCGTGGCGGCAAACGTCTCGTAGAGCGCCGGGAGCCACCGCCGCCACGCCCAGAACCACAGCACCGACAGGGCCGTGGCGCCGATCCAGGCCAGGCAGAAGGTGAGCCGGCCCGACCGGGAGAAGACCCCGGCAATCAGGGCGGAGAACACATAACTCAGGGTGAAAAACGGCATCCCGCCCTGGGCCAGATCCATCGCCGCGCCCAGGACGGCCGCCGCCACGCACCCCATGCCCACGCCGCCCCGGTAGGCGATGAACAGTGTGGCCGCCACGCAGGCGCACCTGCCCAAAGACAGCACGCCGAAGAGCTGCGGGACGCTTACGGACATGAGGAGCGTGGCCAGCAGCAACACCTCCCCGGCGGCGTGAGCGGCCTGGACGTTCCGGCCTTGGGAGTTCGACCAGGGGGAGAGGGCCGCAGTGTAGAAGAACACAAATCCCCCCGCCGCAAACGACTCCACCACCCACATGGCCGTGGCGCGGATCTCAAACCCGGAGTCCCAAGCGTAGACAAAGCCGATGACGAGGCTGAGGCCGAAGGTCAGGGCCATCGGGAAATATCCCGGCGCGGCGTCGGCGAAGAAGTGGAGAGCCGTCCAGATCAGGATGTCAATGGCTATGTATTTCAGCGACCAGCTCAGGCTTCCCGCCGTCAACGCCCCCAAACACGCCCCGGCCAGGGTGACGATCCCCGCCGCGCCGGCCGGAGCGGCCCCCACCAGGGCGGGGCCGAAGGGCGCGAAGGAGCCGAAGATCCTCACACGCCCCAACGCCACGCCCATCGCAAACCGGACGCCAAGCTCCGCAAGCTTCCCTCTGTCCAGCGGTTTTACAGCCAGCCCCAACTTTACATTTTCCGATGCCTTCACAGTAAACTCCCTTTCGTAACCGGGTTTTTAACCTCACGAGGTTTACCATAATATTACACCGGCGCCCCTGGAGAAATCCGTCATATTGGGGAGGAGCGAAAAAAATCTGAAAAACATCTTGCAATTTAACGCGGCAGGGCATATAATGCCCTTGCAACTTGATACGGTTTGTCTTCAGGGCAGGGTGAGATCCCCGACCGGCGGTACAGTCCGCGAGCGCGAGAGCGCTGAACCGGTGCGATTCCGGTACCGACAGTGAAAGTCTGGATGGGAGAAGATGTGCAGCTTGCTGCGGACCTTTTTTGCGCATGGGTCATACTCCTGAACGGGCCGTTCAGGAGTATTTTTTCTGTAAAGGGGTTTTTACCGTGCTTCAAACCATCAAGGAAAATTTGACGTTCATTTTTGTGACGCTGGCGGTGTTCGCCGGGCTTGTGCTTCTGGCCATGCTGGCGGAGAAGACGCTGATCCGGGAGAAGCGGAAGCTGGAGCCGGCCAGGTATGTGGCCTATATGGCCATGTTCACGGCCCTGGCGGGGGTGCTGATGCTCATCGAGATCCCCCTGGTCTTCGTGGCCCCGGATTTTTACGAGCTTGATCTGTCGGAGATCCCCGTACTGATCTGCACCTTCTCTATGGGGCCGACGGCGGGAGTGGTGTGCGAGTTCCTGAAGGTGGTGCTGAAGCTCCTCCTGAAGGGCACCAGTACCGCTTTTGTGGGGGACTTTGCCAACTTTGTGGTGGGATGCTCCTTCGTCCTGCCGGCCTCCGTCATCTACAACACCAGGCGAACCTTTAAGCGGGCAGTGATCAGCCTTGTTGCCGGCGGCCTCACCATGACGGTGTTCGGCAGCCTGTTCAACGCCGTCTACCTCATCCCCGCCTTCGCCAAGCTCTACGGCGCCCCCATCGACGCTATTTTGGGCATGGCCCAGAAGGTCAACCCCCACGTCAACTCCGTCTACGGCATGGCCGCCCTGTGCGTGGCGCCCTTTAACCTCATCAAGGCCGTGGTTGTCTCCGCCGTCACCCTGCCCCTGTACAAGCGGGTGAAGAAGCTCATTAAGATGGATCAATAAAGAAATAATAGATAGGACATTGGAAACCGGACCCCCCTTTTGGGGAGGCCCGGTTTTTTGATTCTTATGCTTTTTGTGTTACGAAAGTCCCTCCGGCTCCGCCCCGGAAGCCAGCACCAGCCGGACGAACCGGGCGGCCAGCTCCGGGTAGTCCTGGCCTCTGACGGTGGCCTTCCAGCCGGTGTTCCGGGTGAAGAATTTCACCTCACAGAACTCATCCCAGGTCAGAGCGACCACGTCCACGCCGTCCACATCCGTGTGGCCGTAGGCGTCGTCCTGGTAGACGCAGCAGCTGGGGACGTCATGGCCCACGCACTGTTCGATGACGACCTCCCCGCCGTCCCACATGGCCCACAGGCATAAGCCGCTGAACTCACCGTCTTTGGAGAAAAACACGTCAATGCTTGTCTCCGCCTCCGCCGGGATGCCCAGATGCTCCCGCCAGCGCGCTCCCAGGAGGCTCTCGATCTCCTCCTCTGACGCCTCCCGGGCGGTGTCCCCCAGGGTGTAGTCCAGGGCCACCCGCTCCCCGGCGGGCTGGAAATTCAGAATCGGAAGCAGGTACCGCGTCACCGTCTCCCCGTCCTGCAGGTCGTACCATCCCCCCACGGGGGTGGTCATGTGGTTGTCATCGGTGTCCAGGGGCAGCTCCTCATCCGGCTCCCGCCGGCCTGTCTCCTCCCCCTGCACGGAGGGGTCTTCAAGCTCCGCCCCGGGCTGTGCCCGATGCCAGAAAATGCCCGCGCCCAGAATCAGCGCCAGGCACGCCGCCGCGGCGGCCCAGCGGCACAGGGGGACGGTTTTTTTCCTGGCCCTCGGCTCCGCCAGCTTCTCCGCCAGACCTTCCGGGGCCTGGATGCCGTCCATGTAGTTTACATAACGCTTCACAGCTCAACTTCTCCTTTCAGTTTTTCCCGCAAATGCTCCCGGGCCCGGCTCAGGTAGGATCGGGCCGTGCCCGGGCGGCATTTCATAATGCTTGCGATCTCGTCTGTCTGGTAGCCCTCGTAATAAAATAGGTGGACGGCCGCCCGCTCCTTGGCCGGCAGCTCCCATATGGCCGCCAGGATCCGGCCCGTGGGCCTGTCCGGGGCGGGATAGATGTCCAGAAGCTCCTGGGTGGGGTGGCGCTTTCGCTCCCGTGTCAGATCCAAGGCGGCGTTGACCGTCACCCGCAGGAGCCACGCCCGGGGAGAGCCGTCCCCGTCCAGCCTGGGGGGACGCTCTATCAGCTTCAGATACGCCTCCTGGACGCAGTCCTCCGCGTCCTGGACATTGCCTGTCACCGACAGGGCGGCACGATAGAGGGCATTTTGGTATTGCTTAATCCACAGCTCCAACCGGTTGGAAGTAGTTGACACCCTATCACCTCCTCTGCCATTATAACGCAAAACTCCCGCGGAATGTTGCGGCGGATTTTGATTTTGTATGAAAAATGCACCCTGCGGAAATACTACCCTGGAAGAAACAGACGAGGGGGACGGGAGCTTGCAGGGTAAGGTTGAGATCTGCGGCATCAACACGTCAAAGCTGCCCACGCTGAAAAATGAGGAGACGATGGAGCTTCTTCGCCGCTCCAGAGCGGGGGACATGGGGGCCAGGGAGGAGCTGATCAACGGCAATCTGCGGCTTGTGCTGTCGGTGATCCAGAAGTTCATGGGCCGGGGGGAGAACGCCGACGACATCTTCCAGGTGGGGTGCATCGGCCTCATCAAGGCCATCGACCACTTTGACATGAATATGGGCGTCATGTTCAGCACATACGGCGTGCCCATGATCGTGGGGGAGATCAGGAGATTTTTAAGGGACAACTCCCCCCTGCGGGTGAGCCGAAGCATCCGGGACACGGCCTACAAGATCCTGAAGGCCAAGGAGCAGCTGATGCTGGAGAGCCAGCGGGAGCCTACGGTGGACGAGATCGCCGCCGCCCTGGGGATCCGGCGGGAGGATGTGGTCGTGGCAATGGACGCCGTGGCCGACCCCGTCAGCCTCTACGAGCCAATCTACTCCGAATCCGGCGACGCCGTCTGCGGCATGGATCAGATCGGCGATACCAGGAACACCGACGAGGCCTGGCTGGATCAGATCGCCCTGAACGAGGCGGTGGGCCGTCTGACGGAGCGGGAGCGGAGGATCCTGAGCCTGCGGTTTTACGAGGGAAAGACCCAGATGCAGGTGGCCGCCGAGGTGGGCATCAGCCAGGCCCAGGTCTCCCGGCTGGAGAAGAACGCCATCAATCAGATCAAAAAGAACTTATAAAGAAACAAGGGCGGGTTCTTCCGGACCCGCCCTTGCAGTTTGTCAAAAAACTCAAAATGAATATTTTTTCCAAGGACATGTGCCTTGAAAAAGTCCCTTATGCCGCGCAAGTGACCAGTCCGCAGACTGGTCGCACAGCGCGGCAGCAGGAAAGGCCCCTGGAATTCCGCAGAATTCCAGGGGGCCTTTCCGCACGTTCTCCTTTGTCGGAAAAGCCCGCAGGGCTTTTTCGACAGGCTTACGCGCCGTAGTGGACGTTGGGGGAATTCGTGATCTCGACGTCCATGTCCGCCCACTGTGTTTCGGAACCGCCGAAATAGATGTCACCGAGGCTGCCGCAGAATTCCAGCGCCGCCAAGCCAACGGAGGTGACACTGGCGGGGATGGTGAGGTTTTCAAGGCCCGCGCTGCCGAAGAACGCCATCTCGCCGATGGAGGTGACGCCGTCGGGGACAGTGTAGTCCGTGCCGGGCCTCCTGGCGGGGTAGGCGAGGAGCGCGGTCATATCCGCGCTGAAGAGTACGCCGTCAACGCTGGTGAAATGCTGGTTCCCGTCGGCCGTCTCGATCTTCTCCAAGGCGGAGCAGGACGTAAACGCACTGCTGCCGACGGAAGAGACGCTGGCGGGAAGGACGATGCTCTGAATACCGGAGCCGCAGAAGGCGGTATCGCCAAGACTCTCTACGCCCTCGGGGAGGGTGACGCTTTGAAGGTTCACGCAGTACGAGAACGCGCCGTCAGCAATGGTGGTGACGCTGGCGGGGAGGGTGACGCTCTGGATCTGGGACCAGAGGAACGCAGTCTCCCCGATGGTGGTGACGCCCTCGGGGATCGTGACGCTCTGAAGGTTTGCCACGCTGTCGAAGGCCCCGTCGCCGATGACCTGAACGCCCTGGGGAATGGCGTATTCCGCGGCGTCCTTCCCACCGGGGTAAGCGATGAGCGTGGACATATCCGCCGTGAAAAGTACGCCGTCAACGCTGGTGTACTTCCGGTTCCCGCTCTTCACAGCCACGCCCTCCAGGGCCGAGCAGCGGCAGAACGGATCAAAGCCGATGAAGGTGACGCTATCGGGGAGAGTGACCACCTGAAGTGTGGAACATTCATAAAAGGCGTAATCACCGATGGCCGTCAGGCCCTCAGAGAGGGAGACATCATGGAGATAAGAGCAGCCCATGAAGGCCGAGGATCTGATCTCGGTGACGCTGGCCGGGAGGGAGACGCTGTATAGCTCCGTGCAGCCGGAGAACGCGCCGACGCCGACGGAGGTGACGCCGTCCTCGATCACCGCTGCCCGGACAGGCACGGAGATCCCGTTGGCCCAGGGGGGATCCTTGGTGTTGGTGTTGTCCATGTCCAAGATGTCGCGGTAATCCTCCATCGGGCCGGTGCCGCTGACGGTGAGAAGGCCGGTGTCCGTGAGGCTCCACGTCAAATTCTCCCCACAGGTGCCGGAGGCGGCCACGTTGGCGTTCTCAGCGGAGCCAACGTCCACATAGCCGCAGCGGGAACACACGGCGGGCTGATCGCCGGTGGCGGGCTGCATGTCGTGGCCGAGGGCCTTGCCCTCCGTTTCTCCGCAGATGGAGCAGGTTTTGGGAGCGGTGCAGGTTGCCTCCACCCAGACGTGCGTGTGGTTCTCACCGCCCTGGCTCTTTCCGCAGGAGACGAGGGCGACAAGGAGCGTGAGGGCGAGAAGCAGGCAAAGTATCTTTTTCATATTCATAGGCAGACTCCTTTCTTGTCATCAGATTGCACTTCCATATTTTATCGCCCCCCGTCAAAAATTGCAAGGGATGGGGGAAAAGAAACGCGTTTTTAATGGAACTGACCTAAACTCCCCGCAAAATGCGCCGTGAAATATGCGATATAATCCTTGCGTTTTCCTGAAAACGGTGGTAAAATAGGCGTTAATATTGCTTTAACACAATAAATTGTTGTATTTTCGCAAAAGGAGAGCTTACGATATGGAAAAGATCCGCGTTGAACTGACAAAGAACCCTAAGGAAAAGCCCCATCTGGATCCCCTGCCCTTCGGCAAATTTTTCTCCGACCACATGTTCCTGATGAACTATACGGCCGGCCAGGGCTGGCACGACCCCCGGATCGTCCCCTACGGCCCCTTCACCCTGGATCCCAGCTGCATGGTGTTCCACTACGCCCAGGAGATTTTTGAGGGGCTGAAGGCCTACCGCCGCGCCGACGGCTCCATCTGGCTCTTCAGGCCCGAGGAGAACTTCAAGCGGATGAACAACTCCGCCGTCCGTATGAGCATCCCGGAGATCGACGTGGACTTCTGCGTTGACGCCGTGAAGCAGCTTGTGGCCCTGGAGCGGGACTGGGTCCCCGACCAGAAGGGCGCCAGCCTCTATATCCGCCCCTTCATCATCGCCACGGACTGCACCGTGGGCGTCCACGCCAGCAAGACGTATATCTTCTGCATCATCCTGTCCCCCTCCGGCAACTACTACCCCGAGGGGCTTGACCCGGTACATATCGCCATCGAGGACGAGGACGTCCGGGCTGTCCGGGGCGGCACCGGCTTCACCAAGTGCGGCGGCAACTACGCCGGTTCCATCCGCGCCAGCGAGCGGGCGGAGAAGATGGGCTACTCCCAGGTGCTGTGGCTGGACGGCGTCCACCGCAAGTACATCGAGGAAGTTGGCTCCATGAACATCATGTTCAAGATCGACGGCAAGGTAGTGACCCCCATGCTCCAGGGGAGCGTTCTGCCCGGCATCACCCGCAAGTCCATTCTGGAGGTGGCCCGGGACTGGGGCTATGAGGTGGAGGAGCGCCTGATTTCCGTGGACGAGGTTCTGGAGACCGCCGCAAACGGACACATGGAGGAGATGTGGGGCACCGGCACGGCGGCCGTCGTCTCCCCGGTGGGCCACATCTACTATGAGGGCAAGGATCTGCCCATCGGCGACGGCGGCATCGGCGAGCTTACCCAGCGCTTCTACGACGAGCTTACCGGCATCCAGTGGGGCACCTGCCCGGATACCCGCGGCTGGACCATGAAAGTATGTTAAACTAAGCTGGCGAAAAAGGCTGAGGGGGTTCTCTGACGAGACCCCCCTCAGCCTTTTTTTGCCAAGGGGGACGTGCGGGAATATGCCCATGAATTCTGCGGAATTCATGGGCATATTCCCTGCTGCCGCGCTGTGCGCACGGCCCGGAGGGCCGCACGCTTGCGCGGCATAAGGGATTTTTTGCGAGGCAAAGCCCCGCAAAAAATATTGCATTGGGGGTTGGCAAAAAAACAAAATCTTCCTTGACAAAATCATATTAGCATGATATCATATTGATATCAGAAAAAATTGCCAAGGGAGGAAAATTCATGAAGACAGATATCCAGGAAAAAGAACTCCATCCCAAGTCCGGCGGTCTTGTGCTGCTGTTGCTCATTTTGGGCATCCTTGCGGGGGCGGCGCTGTTCGTGGTAGGGCTGATTTTTGTGGGCTGGGGCGAAGAGATCATGTTTCTTGCGGTCATCGCCGGCCTGCTGTGCCTGATCGCCTGCAGCGCCATGTTGGCGGGGCTGAAGATCGTCAAGCCCAACGAGGCCCGGGTCTTCACCCTGTTCGGCAAGTACTACGGCACGGTGAAAAAGAGCGGGTTTTATTATGTAAACCCCTTTGTCACCTCCTTCAGCCCCACCTACAACGCGGCCCTCAGCGCCGCTCAGGCCAAAACTAAGGAGATGCAGGCGGAGGGCAAGACGGCCGTGGTGTCTGTGGGCGTGGGCAAGGGCATCAGCCTCAAGACCCAGACCCTGGATAACCGCCGCCAGAAGGTCAACGACGTGCTGGGCAACCCCATCATCATCGGCGCGGTGGTGATTTGGCATGTGGAGAACCCCACCCTCGCGGCCTTCGCCGTGGAGAACTACCAGGAGTTTTTAAATATCCAGACCGACTCCACCATCCGGAACATCGCCCGGCTGTACCCCTACGATGTCTTTGACGACGACGATGACGACGACGGCGTGAAGGAGAAGACCCTGCGCTCCTCCGCCATCGAGATCGCGGACATGATGCGCGACGAGCTGCAAAAGCGCGTCCTTCCCGCCGGCCTCTCCATCGAGGAGGTGCGCATCACCCACCTGGCCTACGCCGAGGAGATCGCCGCCGCCATGCTCCAGCGCCAGCAGGCCGTGGCTATTATCGCCGCCCGGCAGAAGATCGTGGACGGCGCCGTGGGGATGGTGAAGATGGCCATTGACCGCCTCAATGAGGACGAGGTAGTGAACCTGGACGAGGAGCGCAAGGCGGCGATGGTGTCCAACCTCCTGGTGGTCCTGTGCGGCAATAAGGACGCCCAGCCCATCGTCAACTCCGGGAGCATCTACTAATGACCCCGGAACAGCGCGAACAAGCCCTGCGGGAGAGGATTGAGCGCATCGAGGCCCTGGAGCGGGAGCTGAAGGCCAAGGAATCGGCCAAAAAGCAGGTGCCGCTGCGGCTCTCCGGCACCCTGTGGAACGAGATCGCCGCCTGGGCGGAGGAGGACTTCCGCAGCGTCAACGGCCAGATCGAGTATATCCTGACGGAGGCAGTAAAAAAGAGGAAGGGGAGAGGGTGAAATGGAATCCCTCGTTGAGACGATCCTGGCGCTTGGCATATGGAAGCTTGTCGGGGCATACTGTAAAAGGATGTAGGGAAGCCGGTTCTCTTGGGAGAGGGGAGAATTATGAGATCACACGGTGGAAAAATGATCGCCCCCGTCGTGGTGGCGATCCTGCTGGTACTGTACTATGTCTTATATTTTGGCCTCCTGTTCACCCTCTTGGAGGGCGTCTGGCGGGTGGTGCTGTGTGTAGTGCCTCTGGCCTTCGCGGCGCTGACGATTTGGGTGTGCGTGGAGAGGATCAAAGAGATAAGGAGCGGTGAAGAAGATGATCTTAGTCAATACTGATTATATCAGCGGCAAAAATCTGGAGATGCTGTCTCTTGTCAAGGGGAGTACCATCCAGACAAAGAACATCGGGAGGGACATCTCCCAGAGCTTCAAGACCCTTGTGGGCGGGGAGCTGAAGGCGTACACCGAGATGATGAACGAGGCCCGCGCCCTGGCTACCAAGCGCATGGTGATGGAGGCCGAGGCCCTGGGCGCGGACGCGATTGTCAACATCCGCTACGCCTCCTCCGCCGTCATGCAGGGCGCCGCCGAGGTCATCGCCTACGGCACGGCGGTGAAGTTTGTTTAAGTCCCCCACAGGGTGTGCTTTACGAAACGCACAGCAAAATACGAAGGGCCGCCCCTCCGGGGCGGCCCTCAGCTTATCAAAAGACTCAATTTCAACATTATTTCCGGCGACATGCGCGTTGGAAATAATCCGCACGTTTCCCTTTGCCGGAAAAGCCAGGGCTTTTTCGGCGGGTGGATCCCTACTGCTCCTCCATCAGCAGCTCTACGATCTTGCCGTAGAGCTTTTCCGCGTTTTTCTTAAAGTTCTCCTCGATCAGCTCCGACTGCTTATCGTCGCCGGTGAGCAGCTCCAGCTCCATCACGGGGCCGATGCCGTCGGACATGGACAGATGCACCGTAAAACCGCCCCGGGAGCGCATTTCGTGGCTGGCCCGGATCATGCTCCGGCGCCGCTGGAGGTTGGACAACGCCGCGGCGGCCTTCTCCGCCCGCACCCGCACGGAGTAGGGGAGGCTGGACTCCATCGTCTCGCCGTTGACGCGCCCCTTCTTCGTGGCCCGGTAGCCCTCGTCCGTCTTCTCCACATGTTCGGTGGACACCAGATCCGCCAGGCACTCCGTAAAATCGAAGTAGCCGATGGCGCTGTCGCACAGCAGGGTCATATCGGTAAGCTCATCCCAGGCGGCGGCCTCCGGGAGACGGCGGAGAATAAACAAAATCAGAACCTTCAGCTCCATCTCTGTCTGGATAAACCCGCGACGCCCCTCCATATGGGACACCTCCCCGCTTTCATTTCCTGCCGTTTATTATACACCGGCAATACGGATTTAACAAGTATTTTCCGTTTCAGGTTGACGAAAAGGGGAAAAAGTTGTAAAATAACCGGTAAAAGAGACGCTTTTTGGACAGGAGGCGCAAAAATGGCCAGAGGAAAGCATCAATCCACGGCCGTGGCCGATAAGAAGAAAACTGTTCTTGTGGTGGTGACGGCCGTTTTGGCTGTGGCCGTGGCGGCCGCGTGCCTGGTATTTGTGATCAAGAGCGTGACCGGGGGACGGGACAAGGACCCCGGTCAGCAGGATCCTCCGGAGGAGCAAAACCCGCCGGAGGAGAACCCCGGGGAGGAGGAACCCCCGGAGGAGAACCCCGAGGAGGATCAGGATCCCCCCGAGGAGGAGACCCCGCCGGAGGAGGAACCCCCGGAGGAGAACCCGCCGGAGGAGCCGGTTTACACAGGGCCTGTGAACCCCCTGACGGGTCTTCCGGTGGAGACAGACATCAGTGCCAACAGGCCCTTTGCCGTGATGCTCAACAACATCCGCGTGGCTACCCCCCAGGCCGGGGTCGGCTCGGCGGACATGATCATTGAGACGCTGGCGGAGGGCGGCATTACCCGCCTCATGGGCATCTATCAGGATTTCAAGGGGCTGGAGACCATAGGCTCCGTGCGCAGCGCCCGGCCCTACTATGTGGAGCTGGCGATGGGCTTTGACGCCTTTTACATCCACGCCGGCGGCAGTAACGACGCCTACGCCAAGATGAAGAGCCTGGGCATCGACCGGGCCGACGGGGTGAACTCCGTGAAAGGCTCCGCGGCCCTCTTCTACCGGGACAGCTGGCGCAGGCAGAACATGGGCTACGCCCACAGCCTGATGCTGGACGTGACGAAGGTGGCGGATTTCCTCACCAAGAACAACATCCGCACCACCCACAAGGACGGCTTTGAAACGGGCTTTACCTTTGCTGAGCCGGAGAACCCCACCGGGGATCCGGCGACCTACGCCAGGGTGTGGTTCGGCTCCTCCCAAAGCTCCAAGAGTACCGCCTTCCGGTATGACCCGGAGACGAAGCTGTACGGCGTCAGCCAGTACGGCGCGGAGATGAAGGACTCCCTCACCGGCGGGCAGGTGAAGGTTCGGAACATCCTGGCCCTCCGGGCGAAGATGAGCCGCATCGCCGGGGATGACGCCGGCCGTATGCAGGCCACGCTCAGCGGGACGGGGGAGGGTGTGCTGATCTCCGACGGCGTGGCCCGGAAGATTACCTGGTCACGAAAGACCTCCACCTCCCAATTCGTCTTCACGGATGAGACGGGCGCCGAGATCGTCCTGTCCCCCGGTGTGACCTACATCACCATATCGCCCACCAACTCCCTGGCGGTAGAAGTACTGGCTTGAAAGCCCTTTGGGCTTTCAATGCCAGGGGGGACGTGCGGGAATATGCCCATGAATTCTGCGGAATTCATGGGCATATTTCCTGCTGCCGCGCTGCAGCGCACGCCCAAGGGCGCACGTTTGCGCGGCAAGAGGGATTTTTTGCGAGGCAAAGCCCCGCAAAAAATATTTGGATTGGGGCGCGGGACGGGAGATTACCCGCCTTTTTCGGGAGCCTGGGGAAATTGCGGCCCACGGGGCCGTGCGCGCAGGGCGACAGCAGGAACAATTCTCTGAATTTCGCAAAATTCAGAAAATTGTTCCGCACGTTCCCCTCTGTCGAAAAAAGCCCGCAGGGCTTTTTTCGACAGACTAACGATAATTGACAAAATCGGGGCGGGGGAGTATAATTTGATCAAATCGACCGCTAAGGGGGGATGTGGATGCTGTTTTCAAGTTCTGTATTCCTCTTTATTTTTTTGCCCGCCGTGACGGCGGCGTATTTCCTCCTGCCCCGGAGGCTCTGGCGGGTGAGGAACGGCCTTCTCTTTTTGGCCTCCGTGCTTTTCTACTGGTGCGGGGAGCCGCGGCTCGTCCTCATCATGCTGGCGTCCATCTGCCTCAACTGGCTTCTTGGCCTGTGGGCCGGGGCCGCCCGGGCGCGGGGCTGGAGCGTCCGCCCGGCTGTGACGGTGACGGTGGCGGCCAATTTGGCGATCCTGTTCGTATTCAAGTACCTGAGCTTTGTGACGCGCCAGCTCCACGGGCTTTTCAGCGGCGTGGCAGTTCTGGACATCGCCCTGCCCATCGGCATCTCCTTTTACACCTTCCAGGCCATGAGCTATGTGTTCGACGTGGCCGGCGGGGAGGTGGAGAGGGAGCGCAACCCCCTGAACGTGGGGCTTTACATCGCCTTCTTCCCCCAGCTCATCGCGGGGCCGATCATCAAATACTCCACCTTCGCCGGGCAGGTGAGGGACAGGACGCACACCTGGGAAAAATTCTCCCAGGGCACAGAGCGGTTTGTCATCGGCCTGTGCAAAAAGGTGCTTTTGGCCAACACCCTGGCCAGTGTGTCCGACGGGGCCTTCGACGCCGGCTCCCCCGGGGCGGCCCTGGCCCTGTTGGGGCTGTTCGCCTACGCCCTGCAGCTCTACTACGACTTCTCCGGCTATTCCGATATGGCCATCGGCCTTGCCCGGATCTTCGGCTTTGAATTCCCGGAGAACTTCCTCCACCCCTACATGTCCACCAGCATCACGGAGTATTGGGACAGGTGGCATATCTCCCTGGGCGCCTGGTTCCGGGACTATGTGATGTTCCCCATTTCCCGCTCCAGGGCCTTTCTGACCGCCTCCAGGCGTCTGAAGGCCAAATGGGGCAGGGGCGCCCAGAAGATCCCCTCCTATGTGGCCCTGTTCATCGTGTGGCTCCTTATCGGCATCTGGCACGGGGCCAACTGGAACTTCGTCCTCTTCGGCCTGATCCACTATGTGTTCCAGGCCTTTGAAAAGCTGGTGAACCTGAACCGGCGTGCCAAAAAGGGCCTCCGGTGGCTCTACACCATGACGGTGGTGCTGCTGGCGCTTGTGATGTTCCGGGCCGGCTCCGTCTCCGACGCGGGGCGGTACTACATGTCCCTGTTCGGGGCCAACGGCCTGGCGGACGCGACGGCGCTTTTCTACCTCCGGGAGAACTGGCTCTATCTCATCCTGGGGGTGATCTTCTGCGCCCCGGTGGACGAGCTTGCCCGCCGGTGGGTGAGGGGGAGGGCCGGGGCCGCCCTGGAGACGGTGCGATCCTCCGCGCTCCTGGTGCTTTTCGTCATTTCCGTCACCTACCTGGTGAAGGGGACATACAACCCCTTCATCTACTTTAACTTCTGAGGAGGGGAAGAAGCGTGAAAAAAACCGGTTTCCCCGTGCTTTTCAGCCTCCTTATCCTGGTCATATCCGTGAGTCTGGCTGTCAACGCGGTGAAGGACTTGGGCCTGGGCGGCGTTGTCCGGGAGATGGCCGCGGGCTTTCAAAAGGCCGACGTGGCCGACTGGGAGACCCGGGTAAACGAGGATCTGGACCGGGATCACCTCTTCATCAACCTGTTCGGGGCCATCCAGCGGGGGATGGGGCGCCGCTTTGTGGAGGACTCCGCCGGATACCCGGTGGCCCGGCTCTCCAACGGCCAGCTCACCTTCGCCGGGGTGACGGAGAATGTGGATCAGACCGAGAACGCGGAAAACCTGGTGAAGCTCCAGGAGGCCCTGGCCCCCTACGGCATCCCGGTGATGACGGTGATCGAGCCGTCCAAGCTCTCCAACCCCGCGGCGGCCATGCCGGAGGGCGTGGCGGATTACGGCAACGCGATGGCCGACAGTCTCCTAAAGCTTTTGGAGGGCCGGGCGGACACGCTGGATCTGCGCCCCGCCTTTCTCCAGGCCGACCCGGACAACAGCTGGTTCTTCCGGACGGATCACCACTGGCGGCCGGAGGGGGCGCTGTTCGCCTGCGGCGCGCTGATGGAGAAGCTCTCCGCCTCCTACGGCTTTGCCGTGGACCGGCAGGCCCTTGACCCGGACTCCTATGACCGGGAGACGTACCGAGACATCTTCCTGGGCAGCCAGGGCAAGCGCGTGGGCCTCTACTACGCCGGGGTGGACGACTTCACCGTCCTGACGCCAAAATTTGATACCGATCTCCTCTACACCTACGACGGCGCCCGGCAGCCCCGCCAGGGGCCGTTTGCCCAGTCCGTCTGCTTTCCGGAGGAGCTGGAGAAGGGGTACTTTGACGGGAACCCCTACGTCTACTACTCCGGCGGCGACTGGGGCTGGAGCGACATCGTCAACCGGAATAACCCCGACGGCCCCACGGTGGTGCTGATCCGGGACTCCTACTCCTGCGCCCTGACGCCCTTTTTGTCCCTCCAGTTCGGACGCCTGCACACCATAGACCTGCGGGCCTACTCGGGGGATCTGATAGGGGAGCTTGCCGGGATGCACCCGGACTGCGTCCTGGTGATCTACTGCGCCAGCACCGTGAAGGATCCGGATATGTTCTGCTTTTTTGACCGGGCGGAGGACGCCAAATAAGCCCCACCTGCGTTTTTGCCGGGTGTTTTTACGTTTTTTTGAAAAAAATGAAGTTTTTTGCGAAAATAGTCTTGACAACACGGCAGTAAAATGTTAATCTATTTATAGGAAAACTATAACTATAGTACATCGCCCTGCACAACAGGGCGGAGGAGGAAAAACATGGATAAGTTTTTTGAGTCCGAGTTGAGAGTTCTGGAGGTTCTGTGGGATAAGGGCGAGATGTCCGCCGGCGCTCTGGCCAAGAAGCTGGCCGTTTTCTACGGGTGGAACAGGAACACCACCTACACCGTCGTCACCAAGCTTGTGCGCAAGGGCCTGGTGGAGCGTGAGGATCCGGGATTCCTCTGTAGGGCTTTGGTGACCCGCGAGGAGGCGCAGCGCCAGGAGACGGAGAACCTGATCTCCCGCATGTTCAACGGCTCCAGGATCCAGTTCCTGTCCGCTTTCCTCTCCGGCGGCATCAGCGATGAGGAGGCCAAGGCCCTCCGGGAGATGGTAGAGAAGCTGGGGTAACGGTATGGCGCCCCTTCTCTTGGAGAACACCGTCCTTGGCGGGCTTCTGATCCTGCTGACCGCCCTGATGCGGTGGGCGTTCCGCGGGAGGCTCAATCCCAATGTGACGCTGATATGCTGGGCCGTATGTCTTGGCAGGCTGCTGACCCCCTTCCGGTGGCGCAGCGGCCTGTCTTTGTATGTGCCGCCCGGGTACAACCGCGGGATCATCCCCGCGAATCCTTCTTATAGCGCGGCGGCGCCCGGGCAGACCCAGGGGCCTGTTTTTGTGTTGGCCGCGTATCTGCTTGTGGCCGCCGTCCTGGGGGCCTTGTGCCTGATCTCCTGGCGCTCCACCCGCCGCCGGGTCTGGAACGTGCGGAAGGTCGGACGGGACGACCGGCGCTACCCCCTGCTCCCCCGGGGGACGACCCTTCGGGAGGGGAACATGCGGGGCGCGCCCCTGACCTTCGGCGTCACGCGGCCCCAGGTGGTGGTGACCCCGGGGCTGGGGGAGGCGGAGGAGCGCTTCGTGCTGACGCACGAGGGGGTCCACGCCATGCGCCGGGACAACCTGTGGCACTATGTGATGACCGCGGCGCTGCTTGTCCACTGGTTCAACCCCCTGGTCTGGCTTATGGCCGGGCTTTTGCGCCGGGATGTGGAGCTTTCCTGCGACCGGGCGGCGCTGAAGCTGCTGGGCGCGGACCAGCGCGCAGCGTATGCCTACGCCCTGATCAATCTGTCCGTCAGGGAGCGCCGCCCCCTGTTCATCCACTGCTTCAGCCCCAAGAGGACGGTGGAGGAGCGGATCCATGCGGTGATGGACGGTAAGAGAACCACCGCCCTGAGCCTGCTCGCGGCCCTCCTGCTGTTCCTGGGCACCGTCACGCTGGCCACCTCGCCGGCAAAGGCGGATATGCCGGACGTGGATGGGGACGTGGAGAGTCCGGCCGAGGATACGCAGGAACAGGAGAAGCCTGAGCTTCCCTCAGGAGGCCATCGTTCTACCGTATGTATACTTGAACCCACCGGCGAATTAATCGACGGGAGGACAAATGAGATCGTCCCCGGTGTTCGGATTGACATGGACGCTTTCATGGAGGCTTTGGAGGCAGCGCTACAACGCTACGAGGAGCTTGCGGAGACAGATCCGGCCGAGGAGCCGCCGGAGACGAGCCTGATATAGAGGCTGTTGCCGATGTCATACAAAGCTGTTATGTCAGTGATGAATATTATTTATGAAAAGAAAGGATGTTAAAAATGAAAGACACCTTTGAGAATTTACCGCGGCCGGAGGCCGAGGCCATTGGTCAGGAGCCTCATGCCGCCGGGGATATCACCGTCTATTATGACAAGATGACATACATCCCCAAATCCTCCACCACGGTGAAGGCGGAGCCGTTTACGGTCATTCGGCCCGGCAGCAACGACCCGATTTTCGTCCGGGCGGAGACTATACCGGGCGACTCCTGGAACGCGGCCATCACCAACATGGATACCGAGACGGAGATCGGCAGCAAGACCCATCTGCAGGCAGGGGAGATTGTACTCTTCCGTCACATAATCCCGGGGGCGAATTACGGTATCCGCGCCAGCTCCAACGATGTGGCGGGTTATGCCCACATGCTCGTGTTCCAGGCCCCTGCGGAAAGCACCGCGGAGGCCTGAGATCCGTCTGGGGCCGGATAAAAATATGGGATTTTTTTCATGACGGATTCAGCCCCCGGCCTGCGGCCGGGGGCTGAATCCGTCATGATTTGGGTCACAGGAGCGTCACGCCGGAGTAGGCGCACTCCCGGATGGTGTTGTCGTCCCAGATGCTGGCCTGGACCTCGCCCACATGGGCCTTTTTCAGCAGGAGCATGCACAGCCTGGACTGGCCGATGCCGCCGCCGATGGTCAGGGGCAGGCGGCCCTCCAGAAGCATCCGGTGGAAGGTGAGGCTCCGCCGGGCGTCGCAGCCGCGCTCCGTCAGCTGCCGGTCCAGGGACTCCGGATCCACCCGGATGCCCATAGAGCTGACCTCAAAGGCGCAGCCCAAAAGCTCGTTCCAGAACATGATGTCGCCGTTCAGCTCCCAGTCGTCGTAGTCCGGGGCGCGGCCGTCGTGGATCTGGCCGGATTTCAGCTTCTTCCCGATCTGCATGATAAAGGCGGTGTGATGCTCCCGGACAAAGGCGTTTTCCCGCTCCCGGGGCGTCAGCTCCGGCCAGCGGTCCTCCAGCTCCTGGCTGGTGACAAAGGCCACGTCCGTGTCGATGGCGCAGTCAAGCTTGGGGAAGGCCTGCTTCAGCGCCTCGTTGGTCTCCGCGATGGCGGCCACGATGTCCCGGACGGTGGCCTTCAGGTACGCCTGGTTGCGATCCTCCCGGGTGATGACCTTCTCCCAGTCCCACTGGTCAACATAGATGGAGTGGAGATTGTCCATCGTCTCGTCCCGGCGGATGGCGTTCATGTCGGTGTAGATCCCCTCGCCGGGCTTGAAGCCGTAGCGGTGCAGGGCCATGCGCTTCCACTTGGCCAGGGAATGGACCACCTGCCCCTCCTTGCCCCCGTCGGGGATGTCGAAGGAGACGGGCCGCTCCACGCCGTTCAGATCGTCGTTAAGGCCCGTGCTGGCCTCCACAAAAAGCGGCGCGGAGACGCGAAGGAGATTGAGGCGCCGGCTGAGGGCGTCCTCAAAGGTGTGCTTTAAAACAGCGATGGCCCGCTGTGTGTCGTAGATCCCCAGCAGCGGACGGTAGCCGGATGGTATGTAAGCGTCCAAGTTGATCACTCCCAAAATTCAATACGGCTCCTATTTTACCGCGGTAAAAAGGAAAAGTCAAGTGATCGGATTCAACGAAAAAAGCCCCTCGCCCAAGGAGTTTTTTTCCATCGTCGCCAAGGAGAGGGGAGGGCAGAAGTCCCCCAAAGGGGAGTGTCCGATTTGCCAGACGCCTGTAAAAGGCGGGACGGAGGGACGGTTTTTTTGCCACACCGCAGCGTCAGCGGAGGTGTGACAAAAGAACCGTCCCTCTGTAACGCCGGTGTGACAACAGCAAAAAAGAGGGAGCAATTATAGATTGCCAGGCCGCAATCTATAGTTGCTCCCCTTTTTTGCCCCCTGCCGGGTAGGCGTTCTGAGGGCAGCCGGTGTGACACGGGGACGGTTCTTTAGTCCCATCTCCGCTTTGCTCCGATGTGACGAAAGAACCGTCCCCTTTGTCCCACCTCCTCAAAAGGCGGGTAGTTCCTCCGACAAAGGCGGGACTTGAGGGACGGTTTTTTTGTCACACCGCAGGTGGGACTAAAGAACCGTCCCTCTGTAACGCCGGGTCAGGAGTCTCGTCCAACGATAATGGCCTCCTTCCAGGGAGTTATCGACAGCAGCGGTTCCTACTGTCCGTAAGAGTCCCCTGTAGGGGCCGATGACCTCATCGGCCCGGGTGGGTTGGGTGACAGAGCGGTTGCGTTAAGACGGAAAACTTTAATATTTGCCGTAGGGGCCGCCGCCCACGGCGGCCCGTGTCGCGATGATTGAGCGTCTCCATTGCCTCACGGGGAAGGGTACGTCCCCGGGCAGCCGGTGTGACACGGGGACGGTTCTTTAGTCCCATCTCCGCTTTGCTCCGATGTGACGAAAGAACCGTCCCCGCTGTCCCACCTCCTCAAAAGACGGGCAGTTCCTCCGTCAAAGGCGGGACTGAGGGACGGTTTTTTTGTCACACCGCAGGTGGGACTAAAGAACCGTCCCTCTGTAACGCCGGGAGTAAGCCTCCGAACAACGAAACACCCCCGTCCCGCACCCCCAATCCAAATATTTTTTCCAAGGACATGTGCCTTGGAAAAAATCCCTTATGCCGCGCAAGTGACCAGTCCGCAGACTGGTCGCACAGCGCGGCAGCAGGAAGAGGGGGTGTGAATTCCGCAGAATTCACACCCCCTCTTCCGCACGCGTCCCCCTTGGCAGAAAAAGGCCTGATGGTTCTCGTTAGAGAACCATCAGGCCTTTTTCGCCAGCCCTTTATTCCTGGATAAAGTCGTGGTATTCCTCCGGCTCGCTGAGTGTGTCGGGCGGGAAGAATTCGTTCACGGGGAAGTCGATCCGGTTGAACAGGGCGCAGGGGTCGTCTCCGCCGGCGCCGCAGCAGTCCTTCTCCGGCACGCAGTAGTCGTACACCGGGATCAGCAGCTGGGAGTCCCGCTCCAGGCGGACGATGGTGAACTGACCCAGCGTCACGATGATCATCCGGCCCGCGCCGCCGGAGACGATGGGGGAGTCGAACATATCCAGGATGTACTGGGGCAGCTCCAGCGGCTCCGGCGTCTCGTCGGAGCAGGTCTCCGCCACGTCCAGGCTCAGCACAATGGGATCCACCGCCTCCACAGCTGTCCCTTAATAGGCAGGCGAGGCCCCCACATCCCGGAGAAACACCGTGACGACGCCCTCCTGGCTTACGCTGACGCGCTCCACGATCTGCCGCAGATCGAGATTCGTCACATCCTCCATCACCAGAAAGGCCAGGATCCGGCGGGTGTATGTCTCCCGCAGCGCCGCGGCGTCCCGCCGGGCGGGGGGAGGGGATGCGCGGGCCTCGAGCTTCGACAGCTGAGCTGTCAGGGCGGCCGTTTTCTCCTTCAGCTCCTCCAGCGTGATCACATCGTTGACGTACATCTCCTGTAACCGCTCTCTTTTGCCCAGGAGACGCTTTTTCTCCCTGGCAAGGGTAGTAACATCCCCCTGACCCTCCCGTGCTGTACAGCGCCTCTCAAGGGCTGTGAGAGCGTTTTCGACAAATACGTCCCTGTCGCCGATCCGGGAGGCGAGGTAGGCGCCCAGCTGATCCAACAGCTCCCGCTCGTCCACCGTCACGCCGTTGCCGCACCGCCGGGACGTGTACTGGTCGTTGGTGCGGCACTTCCAGTAGACCCGGGTGTTGGCGTATGTATACTGCTTCCGGCAGAAGGACTGGCCGCAGCTCTCGCACCGGATCAGGGTGCTGAAAACGTGCCTTGTGCTGTAGCGGGCCTGCTGAAAGGATTCCCCGGGGCCGTACTGGGTCCGCCGCCGCGCCATAAGCTCCTGGGCCGCGTCAAACTCCTCCGGGGTGACGATGGCCCACTGGGGCCGCGGGTGGTGGTAGTGCTGCTCCTCCGGGATGCGGATCTGCTTTCCCGTCAGGTAGTCCTGGATCTCGTACTTGTTGTTCACATACCGCCCGCAGTAGATGGAGTTTGTGAGGATCCGCCGCACGCCCCGGGGGTCCCAGTCACAGCCGAATTTTGTCTTCGCCCCCTGGGCGTTGAGCTGGAGGCTGATGGCCCGGCACCCCAGCCCCTCCTCCAGATAGAGGCGGAAGATCTGCCGGACGGTCTGGGCCTCCTCCGGATTCACCGCCAGGTTGAAGTTGTCCACCCGGTCGTAGCCGAAGATGCGCTGCGGGACGCGGCCCTTCTGGGCGTTGAGCTTTTTGCCGAATTTCACGCGGCGGCTCAGGTTCGCGCTCTCCTCCTGGGCCATCGCCCCAAAGAGGGTGAGGACGAATTCCGACTCCCCCAGGGTGTCCATGTTGGCGGTGATGAACAGGGTGTTCACACCGCAGGATTTCAGGGTGCGGATGCTCTGGAGGAAGTCCACGGTGTTCCTGGCAAGGCGGGAGACATCCTTCACCACCACCGTTTCAAACAGCCCCTTCCTGGCGTCCTCCATCAGCCGGAGAAACTGGTCCCGCTTTTTCAGGCTTGTCCCGGAGATGCCCTCGTCGGCGTAGAGGCGCACCAGGGTGTGGCCGTATTTTTGGGCGTACTCCTGAAAAAACTGCTTCTGATGCTTTAAGCTGTCCTGCTGCTCCTCCTTTTCCGTGGAGACCCGGCAATAGGCGGCGATCCTCAATCTCCCGCCTCCCGCTCCTGGCGGAGCAGCTTCTCCACGATGAGGCGCAGCAGCGCCCGCTCCAGGGCCTTGGGGCTGTTGGGGTCAATGATGACCGTCCGGGTTTTTCGTTTTTGGGATGGAATGGAAATCACCTCATTTCAACCCAAGTATATTTTGCTGAGGGCGGGAAGATGCAAAAAGGTGCGCACGTCCCCCTTCGCCGCAAAAGTCCGGAGGGATTTTTCGGCAGACGAAAAAAATCTCTGAATTCCGGGGAATTCAGAGATTTTTTGCAATTCAGAGATGTTCTTTACGCTTTCTTTGCAGACGACTTCCACTCCAAGCGGCCGTAGCCCAAAATGCAGGGGTCGTCCAGCGGGTAGCTGCGCTGGGCCACGCGGCCGTTGCTGTTCCCCTCGATGGTGTACACCCGGCCGTTCTCGATCCGGCAAACGACGCCCACATGCTCGGCGGCGTCCTTGTAATCCGGGGTGGGGTCGGCGTCCCAGTCAAAGAAGATCAGATCCCCCGGGATGGGCAGGCCGTCCCGCTCCACCCAGGAGCCGAAGGTCCCGTCACGGAACCGCATGACGCCGGAGTCCACGTCGGCGAAGGACACCACCTTCACCAGGGAATCCCGCACCTGGGCGATCCCCCAGGAGGCGAAGCAGGCGCACCAGGGGGTGTTCTTGTTCCACCCGTTTGCCTGGGAGTACCCGCCTATGTACCACTCGGAAAAATACCGGCCCTGCTTATCGCCGATGATCTCACCGGTACTGCCGTCCTGCAGGCTCAGGTTCGTGATCAGCGAGAGCCGTCCCGCCCACTCCGCGTTGCCGATCTGGGGCAGGGCAGCGGCCTTGGTGCTGAAGGTGGCCGTCATGCCCCCCAAAAGCGCGGGGTTCAGGGACTGGGAGGAGGGTTCACCACTGCCGCCAGTAGATTCCACCTTTGCCGTCCGGCAGTATTTGCAGGACTTGAAGGTGCCGCTGGCCGTTGTGACCGTTACCGTCAGCAGCTTGGTGTCGGGATCAAGTTTAGCCTCAAAGTCCTCCACACCATCCATGAGTGCGGTTCCGCCGGTGTATTTTTTTTCGGCCTCATTGTAGTTTCCGCCGGTGTAGATGGTTTTTGCGCTCTTGGAATAATAGAACATGACCGTTTTGGTGCCGCCGGCACCCGTGTCGTCATTGTACATCACAATGTCGCCACCAGCCGTGCCTGCGGATTTCGGCGTCAGCTGCCCCTGCGTGGCGATGTTGTCCATCAGGGTGAGGACGATCCTGGAGGTGTCCTGGTCCCTGGCGGTGCCGGTGGCGGAGGCGCACATCCGGAAGCACACCAGCAGAAACGAGAAGGCCGCCATCGTGACGAGGGTGGTGCATGTCAGGGTGGCCAGCATCTCCACCAGGGTGAAGCCGCCGTTTCTTCGTTTCATTCTGACCCTCCTCCCGATCCGCCGCCTTCCGTCTTCTCGGCAGGGGAGACGGTGTAGGAAGTGTACTTGACCTCTTTGACCGTGGTAAATCCATTAGAAGAAGTTCCAGTCGTGACCTCCAGCACTGCGACAACCTGCATCGCGCCGTTATTTGACTTCGCGGTAATCGTAACTGTGTAGGAGTTTCCCGAGACAGAAAAGTTGGATATTTCGACGGTTCCGTTTCTACTGTTCTCCAGTTCTCCTTTGGAAATATCCCACGCATCTTTTAACGATGTCTCTGAAAAATCGTTGTATCCAAACTGTACATAAAACTCCTTTAGCCACACGCAGAACATCTCCACCATGCCCTCGGCGGCGTAGGTGTCCTTCATCTGCCGGATCGACGCCTCCTGGGCCTGGAGATTCCGCAGGGAGATGGAGCTGACCGACAGGGACATGGCGGAGATGATGGCGATGACCACCATAACGTAGATCATCACATATCCGCCGCGGCTTCTCTTAGGTTTCATATTCACCGCCTCCTCAGGACGACCTACCGTGGATGTAGGTGACGACCTCCACATCGCCGCAGGTGACCCAGACCTTCCACAACCGGTCTCCAAACTCTACAAACGGGTTTACCTTTACTTTAACTTTTTCGGGGGTTTCAGTAGCTTTGATTGTGACGGGGAAACTACTATCAGTAATATCGTGCGCGGTATATTCAGTAGGGTCAACTGCACTATTTGACTCAAATGTATAGGGTATACCATTAGTGATATCTATCCCCTCCGCCATCAGCTGCTCCACCACATTTGTGACGGCGGCGCGCTCCTCGATCACATTCTGACTGCGGGCGTTGACGCGCTGGGACACAACCAGGCACCCGCCCATCGAGGTGGCCACCACGCCCAAAATGGCGATGGCCACAAGAACCTCCACCAGGGTGAAGCCGCCGTTGGCTCTTGTTTTCGTCCCCTTAGTCAAAGATAGACCCTCCTCCTTCTCCGCCGGGGTCATCCAGAACCGGCTCCTGGTACTCCTGGCCGTGATCCAGCAGGTAGCGCACCAGGGTGACGGTGCCGGTGGCCGTGTCCGATGCCGTGTCGTAGCTCAGGGTGCAGTACTGGACGGAGGTGACATGCTCGTCGTCGGTGGCCAGCTTGTCGATCATGTCCTTAAACCCCTGATAGGTGGTCTCGTAGTTCACGGTCAGGGTCAGGAGCTTCAGCTTCGTCCCGTCCTGAAGCTGTGTGACCTCAACGGCGTCGCCGAAGCTGAAGTTGATCTCCGTGCCGAACAGCTCCTCCAGGTAGATGATGTAGAGGATCTGATCCTCCTCCTTCATCTCCCCGGGGAATTTCTCATACAGGGCGCTGCGGCTGTCGTCCAGGGCCTGGATCTCGCCCTCCAGCACGGCCTGGACGCCCTCATACTGCTTGTTATCCTGGATCTGATCCTGCAGGGAGCTGATCTGCCGCTCCAGCATCTGCTCGTTGTTCTCGTACTCCGCCTTCTCGGGCTTGTAGACCATAAAGACGATGTACGCCGACAGGCCGAACAGGCACAGCGCGAAAAGGGAGATCCAGTATTTCGACAGAAATTTTTTCATTGGAAGTCCTCCAAATCAAGCTCCTCGCGCTCCGCCTTGCGGGAGAGGCCCCTGCGGTTCATCTCGGCCTGGACCAGCGTCTCCTTGTAGGGGATGGACACGGTGATATAGAGCCGCGTGTCAACCTGCGGCGTGTCGGTGCCGGGAAGCCCTCCCGGCAGGCCGGGCAGGCCGCCCGTGCCGCCGCTGCCGCCGGACATGTTGGTGATGATCTGGTTCATCAGCTCCTGCAGGTTGCCCATAGAGGCAGGCTCGCTCCAGTCGAACTTCCGCCAGTCGATGGTCCCCCAGTCAAAGCCGGAGATATTCACGCCCTGCATGGCCATATACTGCTCCGCCGCCTTCAGCAGGGGAGCGAGGGTCTCGTTGGTGCTGGGATCCACCACCTGCCCGGTGGTCTTGTCCTTCAGCTGACCGGTCTCCTGATCCACATAGAAGTTTTCCAGACCCTCCGGCAATTCGGCGCCGCCGGGCAGTCCCGGCAGGTCGGGCAGTCCCCCCGGCAGGTCGCCGGGCAGCCCGGAGGAGCCCTTCTGGATCAGGTCGATCAGCTTGGTCATATTGTCGAAGGAGGCCAGATTCTTCCAATCCAGATCCAGAGCCAGCCAGTTCACGGACGTCCAGTCAAAGCTGTTCAGAACCTCGCTGTCGATCCCGAGACTGGGCGCGAATTTCAGGAATATGCCCATGAACTGAGAGAGTCTGGGATCGGTGAGGGGGTCGATCTCCTTGCCGTTTTTGTCCACCAGGTGCCCGGTCTCGGGGTCGAAGTACAGCCCGGTGTTCGGCTCGTACAGAAGCCCGGTGCTGGGATCCACCGCCAGCCCCGTGTCGGGGTCAACGGTGGTCTCCGGCGTCAGCTGCAGCTCCGCCTGTATCCGCAGGGCGTCCACCACGTCATCAACGCTCATGATGCGCCAGATGATGGAGGTCCAGGAGACCTTGCCCCAGTCCAGCTGGGAGATATCCAGGTTCTCCGCCTCAAGCTGCGTGGTGAGCTGCCAGGTGTACTTGGCAAGGCGCATATCCGTGACGGGGTCCAGATCCTTCCCCGTGCTGGGATCGTACAGCTTCTTGGTGACGCGGTCGATGTTCATCCCGGTGTTCAGGTCAAACAGGATCCCCGTGTCCTTGTTAATGAACTCGTTGGTGTCCCGGTCCACATAGTAGCCCGTGGCCTTGTCGAACAGCAGATCCCCGTTCTCCGGGTCAACCAGCAGCCCGGTGAGGGGGTCGATATAGAACCCGGTCTGCTCATCCACAGGCCGCTCGTCCTCATCGGTCACTTCCTTGCCGGGGATAATGAGGCTCCGCTCCACAGCGGCGTAGTAGGCCATCACGCTGTACAGGGTGGGGTCGCCCTGACAGGCCAGTATGCACAGGTCGTACACGCTCAGACCGTTGTATGTGACGTTGTAGTTGGCGAAGAGCCGGAACATCTGCTCCAGCTGGGCCTCGTCCTTGTCCATGAGGACGCTGTAGTCCCCGCTCTGGAGCCTGGTCAGGTCGTCCCGGGAGAACATGCTGGAAAACCAGTCCTCGCCGACGTTGTCCCAGGCGAAGTCCTCCATCGGCCCGCGGAATACGGATCCCTCCGCGTCGATATCCGCCTGGATCACATTGCTCAGGACGTACAGCGCGTAGGGGTTGCTGAGCATCCGGTCAAAGGCCCTCTGCTGCACCGCCTTGGTGGAGGTGAGCCACACCTGCCCGGGCTTCGTCCCGTAGAGGGCGTGCCGCTCATCCAGCCCGTCCAGGCTCGTAGCCACGGAGCAGATGCCCCGGGCCACCGAGGCGCTGTTGCGCGGGTCGCGCATCAGGGTATTCTTCACCGTGTTCTTCTCGCTGGAGAGCAGCGCGCCGCCGTTGGACAAAATCTCGGCGTAGCCGATAAGCGTCTGCTCGTCCTGGGTGCTGTACGCGTAGTACAAATACTTGCTCCGGTCAAACACGCCGGCATACTTCAGCGTCACATCCTCGGAGCTTCCCTCCGTGGGGGGCGCCTCGGGGGCGCCGATGGCCTGGGCCAGGGAGGACAGCACGGAGAAGGCCGACACCCCGGGGCCCACGGTCATATCCGAGATATACGCCGGCTCCCCGGCATACTTCATGTGCCGCAGGACCTGGATCATATACGCCACCTGCTGCTTGCTCTCGCAGGCGATCTGCAGGCCCAGCCCCTCCGGGGCGATGCCGATCTCCGTGACGCTGACCCCCTCCGGCAGGAGCTTCTCCAGCTCCTCCAAAATCAGGGACAGGTTGTCGTTGTACGTCCGGAGGATGCCGGGGTCGCCGCTCTCCTCCTCGGTGCTGTCGGTGCCCAGCAGCGTCTTCCAGTCGAAGTCGTACTTGGTGTAGTAGTTAACATAATCCTGCCAATTCTGCTTGTACCCGCTGATGGGCGCCAGCTGATTTTGCAGGGCGTTGCGCTCGTTCTCCTTGCCGTGGATGGCGCTGGACCACACGGTGGAGTCCCCGATAAACTGGGTCAGCGTCATCAGCAGCACGGCGCCGCCGATGATCACCAGCCCCAGCTGCCAGAACTTCTGCAGCAGGTTGGGCCGCCCGGGGAAATTCAGGGCCGGGTCGCCGAAATCCGTCCTTGTGGCGGCGGCGCCCAGGCACAGGCACCAATCCCCGGTGAGGGAGCCGCCCCGCTGGACCGTCTGAAGCCCCAGAGTTTCCTCCACCCGGCCCAGATAGTCCGGATCCGTCCCCTCCGGGCCGCAGACCACGGCCACGATCTGACCGGCGCCGGCATGCTCCGTCTCGTACAGCTCCAGCACCATCCGGGCGTCCTCCAGCTCGTCCACATAGACGTCGCCGCGGGCCAGGATGCGCTGGCGGGTCACCTGCCGGTCCCGGACAAAGGTCATCAGCAAAAAGTCCTCCTCCGGCAGCAGATACAGCACCGTATCCGGCTCCGGGGCGCCCTCCCCGGCGGCCGCGGCCTTTTTCGTGTGCCTCCCGGCGGCGACCTTCTGCTTCTTCTTGGGCTGGGGCGCGGCGTAACCGGCCCGGATGAGGCTTGTGAAGCTGTTCCCGCAGTAGTCCACGGCCAAGACCTTCAGCCCGCAGGAGTTGGCCAGCTTGTAGTACTCCTCCAGCATGGGGTTCGGCACCGCCCACAGCTGCACGGACTTGGCGGGGGAGCCGTCCTCGTCGTCGATGTCCCCGATGGGCGTCCAGACAAGGCGGCAGTTCTTGGTGTCCACCGGGAAATACATGTCCCGGTTCGTCTCCAGGGTCTTCTGCATCAGCTTGTCGGGGGAGCCGCCCAGACCCCGGCTCTTCATGGCTCGGACGGCCACGGCCTCGGACAGGATCTGAGAGGTACACACGGTGATCACCGCCCGCTTGATCCCCCGGAGTCCCGGCTGGGAGACGGCGGATTTCAGCGCGTCCCGGACGGCGTCCGGGTCCACCAGGGTCCCGTCCGCCACGGCCCCCTCGGGCAGGGGCATGGTGACGCAGGTTTTCAGCCGGGGCGCGGCGCCCAGCGTGGCGGCGGCCACCCGGATCTCACGGCTGCGCACCTGGATCACCAGGGCGCGGCCGGAAAAAGCTTTTTTGTTGTCCATATCTTTCCTCCTGATACACGCGGAAACGGCACAGCCTGCCGTGGGACCGGCGGGTTCTGCCGTGCCCATGTGTAAAACCCCAAAACGGGGAAACCCTATAACCGGCCGGACAAATAAGGCCAAAAGGGCCTTTTTTCGACCGGTACCTTTACTCTTTTACATCCATTAGATTATGCCCGAAAAAGTTTCGTTTGTCAAGAACCACTTTTTCGCAGTTCAAGGCGGTCATCCCGCAAAAAAATGCGGCGCGGCCCGCGCCGGGTCTCCCCGGGACCGCGGTCCGCGCACCGGCGGGAAACCCGCCATTGAGTTTTGTGTAAAGCCCCCTCCATCCCCCCGGTCGATAGGAGCCGGGATCAGGGGAGGGGAGAGAGGGTCAGGGATTAGCCACCAGCAGCAGCTTGGGGAATGGTGACTGCCCCAGCTTCCCACGAAGAACCGTTCCAAGTGGCACCCTTGGCATAATCGGATTGGGCATCCAGCGTGATGCTCGTCACGGCAGTAACCCCCAGAAGCTGCTGCAAATCGGCATCTTTAAGTTTTATTTCATTATCTGCTGTAGCAGGGGAAGCACTATAAGCATGGATACTCTTAATCGAACCATCGTCCTGGGTTTCAACTAATATCACTTTCACCGTCTTGCCTTCGCCAGCGGCAAGGCCCTGAACGGCGGTAGCAATGCTGCCCAGCTGCTCAAGAGCGGAGGCGTCATGAGCCCTGCTGATGTACCCCGTGTACACAGGATAAGCGACGGCGGCCAAAATGGCGAGGATGGCGATGACCACAATCAGCTCCACCAGTGTGAAGCCCTCCCGGGCGGCCATCCTCTTTTCAAGAGTTTTCATCATGATCGATCCTTTCCTTTTGATTTGATGATTTTGTGTTGCATTTTTTTGAAAAGGTTTGTATCAAAAGCCGGACAGGAGCGCCTACCCGCCCCCGGCAGGATACCAAAGAGAAGTGAAAATGTCGGTTTCGGACTGCACCGAAAAAAATCAAAATTCAAATTATTTTTTGCGGGGCTTCGCCTCGCAAAAAATCCCTCTCGCCGCGCAAACGTGCGCCCTTGGGCGTGCGCTGCGGCGCGGCAGCAGGATCCTCGGGGCGAAATTCTAATTTCGCACCGGGGATCCGCACGCATCCCCTTGGCATTTGAAGGCCGTTCACGGCCTTCAAAGCCAGTTATAAATATTGGTCATACGCCTGCGTCATGCTCAGCATGGGCAGGAAGATGGACAGAACGATGATCACCACGAACCCGGCCATCAGCAGGATGATCGCCGGCTCCATCAGGGACAGGAGCTTGGCGGTGGCGTCGTTGACCTCCTCGTCGTAGAAGTCCGCGATCTTGCTCAGGGACCCCTGTAGGTCGCCGGCCTCTTCGCCCACCCGCACGAGGTTCGACACCATAGGCGGGAACAGGCCCGTGTCCCGCAGGCTCACGGCCAGGGGCCAGCCCTGGGACACCAGGCTGCTCACGGTGTGCAAAGCGTCGGCAAACCAGATATTGGACATGTTCCCCGCCGTCAGATCCAGGCTCTCCAAAAGGGTGAGGCCGGAACCCAACAGCAGCGACATGGTGCGCGTCATGGTGGCGCAGGCGGAACGCACGGTCAGGCGCCCGAAAACCGGGGCCTTCCGGGCGATGTACCCGAAGAAGTGCTTGCCCTCCGGCGTGCGGCCGAAGAGGACCCCCAGCATGATCACCACGGCGATCCCGCCGAAGAGGACGTACCACCACTTGGTAAACCAGTGGCTCACGGCCATGACCGCCAGGGTCAGGGCGGGCAGCTCCGCGTCCAGCTGCTCAAACGTCTCCAAAAAGGAGGGGATGATCTTCGTCATCATCAAAACTAAGACGGCCAGCATCACCACAAGCAGGATGCAGGGGTAGATCATGGCCTTTTTCACGGCGCCCCGGGTGTGGTGGGCCTTCTCGTAGTAGATCTCCATCTGGCGGAAGGACTCCTCCAAATTACCGGAGTCCTCGCCGGCGGCCACCATGTTGGTGAGCATGGGGGGGAATTCCTTGGGGTGCTTGCGCATGGCCCCGGCCAGGGTCTCGCCCTTCTCCACGTCCGTCTGGATCTCCCGGATGGCGTCGGCCAGCTGCTTGTTCTCCGTCTGCTGGCTCAGCATGGAGAGAACTAAGGACAGCGACTCGCCGGCCCGGAGGATGGACACGAACTGGCGGCAGAAGATAGCCATATCCTTTGGCTTGGGCCGCCCCAGGAAGGGGACGTTGAATTCCCGCTCAAAGAGGCTGGGGGGCTTGATCTCCACGATGGTGTAGCCCACGCCCCGCAGGGACCCCTTGGCGGCGTCCAGCGTGGCGGCCTCCAAGGAGCCGGTGACGCGCTTGCCGGTGGTATTGATTGCGGTGTAGGTATATGCGGGCAAGGTTTACGCCTCCTATAGCTTAACGCGCTCTACAGCGCCCACAATGTCCGGGTCGTTGGCCGCGGCGGCGGCGTCCTTGGCCGTCACCTCGCCGGAGCGGATCAGCGCCGCCAGGGCGTCGTCCAGCGGGGCCATGCCCTGCTTTTTCCCCGTCTGCATGGCGTTGGGGATCTGGAAGGACTTGTTCTGCCGGATAAGGCTCTTCACGGCGGGGGTGCCCACCATGATCTCAAACACGGCCCGGCGTCCGCCGCCGATCTTGGGCAGCAGCGTCTGGCCGATGACGCACTCCAGAACGTCCGCCAGCTGGATGCGGATCTGCTCCTGCTGCTCGGCGGGGAACACGTCTATGATACGATCCACCGTGTTGGCTGCCCCCTTGGTGTGCAGGGTGCCGAACACAAGGTGTCCGGTCTCGGCGGCGGTGATGGCGGTGGAGATGGTCTCCAGATCCCGCATCTCACCCACTAAGATCACGTCCGGGTCCTGACGGAGGGCGGCGCGGAGTCCCGCGGCGAAGCTCCCGGTGTCCGGGCCGATCTCCCGCTGGTGGATGACGCAGCCCATAGGCCGGTGGACGTACTCGATGGGGTTTTCCAGGGTGATGATGTGCCGGTGGGACGTGCGGTTGATGTGGTCCAGCAGCGCCGCCAGCGTGGAGCTTTTTCCGGAGCCGGTGGGGCCGGTGATCAGCACCATTCCCCGGGGCTTTTCCGCCTGCTCGATGATGATCCGGGGCAGGAGCAGATCCTTGGTGGTGGGTACGGCCAGGGGCAAAAGCCGCAGGGCCATTGCCGTCTCCCCCTGCTGGTGGAAGATGTTGCAGCGCATCCGCATGGACCCGAGAACCGTCACGGCGAAGTCCGTCTCCCCGTCCCGGTTCAGCTCCTCCATGTGGGATGCGCCCGCCAGATCCTTGGCGGCCTCCTCCATCTCCTCCGCGGTGAAGGGCGGCGTGTCGTCGTTGGTGAGGACGCCGTCGATGCGCAGGACAGGTGGAAGCCCCACGGTCAGGTGTATATCGGAGGCCCGCTTTTGCTGGGCCTTCGCGATGATCGTATCAAGCTTTGTCATGCCATGCTCTCCCCGCTGTGGATGGCCTCCGGCATGTCGTCCTCCATGCTGATGCGCTGCATCTCGCTGATGGTGGTGGTGCCGGCCAGGACAAGCTCCCTGGCGCTGGCCTTTAAGGTGTGCATCCCCTCCCGCACCGCCAGGGCGCGGATCTCGTCGGCGGAGGCCTTTCGGGAGATGAGGGAGCGCAGGGGAGGGGTGATATCCATGATCTCGTACACGGCGATCCGGTCAAAATACCCCGTTCCGCTGCACCTGGGGCAGCCAACCGGCTCCCAGATGTTGGTGTTCTCGATCTGATCCTCCGGGATGTCCAAATAGTCCGCCTCGTGTGGGTGGGGGTGCCGGGCGTGCTTGCAGTTGGGGCACAGCCGCCGCACAAGGCGCTGGGCGATGATGCCCACGGTGGCGTCGGCGATCAGGTAGCTCTCCACCCCCATGTCCAGCAGACGGGTGACGCTGCTGGCCGTGTCGTTGGTGTGCAGGGTGCTGAGAACCAGATGCCCCGTGATGGAGGCCTGGACGGCGATGGCCGCCGTCTCCGTGTCACGGATCTCGCCGATCATGATGATGTCCGGGTCCTGGCGGAGGATGGAGCGCAGCACCGTGGCGAAGGTCATGTCCGCCCTGGGGTTGACCTGGATCTGGTTGATGCCGTCAATATGCGCCTCCACCGGGTCTTCCACGGTGACGATGTTCACCGTCTCCTGGTTCAGTCCGCTGAGGGCCGTGTATAGCGTGGTGGATTTGCCCGAGCCAGTGGGCCCCGTCACCAGGACGATCCCGTTGGGCTTCTCCAACAGCTTGTCAAAAATCACAAGATCGGAACCGGAAAGTCCCAGACTCTCCTTGTCCCGGTTCAGCGCCCGCTTCTGGGTGAGACGCATGACGCACTTCTCCCCATACGCCGTGGGGACGGTGGAGACACGCACGTCGTATTCCATCCGGTCAACGGTGATGGAGAAGCTGCCGTCCTGGGGCTTGCGCTTTTCGGAGATGTCCATAGAGCTTATGATCTTCACTCGGGTGATGATGGCGCCCAGCAGATTCAGCTCGTAGGTGGCGCGCCTGTACAGCACGCCGTCCACCCGGAACCGCACGCGGATCTGATCCGCCTCCGGCTCGATGTGGATGTCCGAGGCCCTCTGCCGGACGGCCTGCTCCACCAGGGAGTTGACCAGCATAACGACAGGGGAGGAGTTTACGTCCGCCTGGGCCAGCTCGTCCTCCAGGGAACGGGGGGTGTCGCCCATCTGCGCCACGGAGAACTGCTCCACGGCCGCCTGCATCTCCTGCGTACCGTAGTACCGGTCGATGGTGCGCATGATATCCGCGGATGTGGCCAGATACGGCCGCACCCGGAGCTTACTGGTGATAGCCACCACGTCCCGGCCCTTCAGGTTCATGGGGTCGCACAGGGCCACGCGCAGTGTGCCGGTGTCATCGCCGTCAAAATCGAAGGGGATGACCATATTCGCCCGCAGCAGATCCGGCGGCACAAGCCGGCGAACCTCCGGGGGGATGGTGATCTCATAGAGCTTGACCCTGGGCAGCCGTGAAAGCTCCGACAGAGCGTCCACAATGGCCTCCTCCGGCACAAGCCCCTTCTCCATCAGCAGGTCACGGACGGATTTTCTGGCCGAGCGGTATTCCTCCCGCAGGCTGTCCGCCTGTTCCTTGGTGATGTAGCCCTTCCCGAGCAGATAGTTGAGAAGCTTTTCGTTCAAGGTTAGTTCCTCCAAATAAGGCGCGGCCTGGGTCTTACCCGGTGGAGCGCTCAAGCCGAAATCGAAGCGGAAGCTCCGGTTCCGGATTCAACGCTCCCCCTTGGGGCCGCAAAAGCGGCCCCAAGGGGATGGTAGTTACGCGTAGGGTAGGGTAGTGCGATGATTAGTCGTGGGTGATGTTGGCCTCAAGGTCGATCTCAACGAAGAAGGTGTAAGAATACTTGCCGGCTTCGATGGTGATCGGGGTGGTTGCCAGCTTCTCGATGCTGAGGTCACCGATGTTAGCGGTGGTCTTCACGAACTTCTCAACAGCATTGACAAAATCGTTATAGGTCGTATAAGTGCCCGTGAGAATCTCCCGGAGGGCAGCCACGCCAACCTTGTTGCCATTGGTGCCAATCTGGATGGTAGCAGTTTCGGCAGTGTCACCGAACCGAGAGTTCAGCACACGGTTCAGGGCGTTGTTGGCCCGGGTCAGGACGCGCTGAATCCTGGCGGAGTAGTTCGTCCAACGATCCTCGACAAGACTCTTGATGGCATCGGACTTCATGCTGTCAACGGCGCCGCCGAGAGTCTTCTTCACCAGCTTAGAGCGAGTTCTGGCATCGTCAAAGAACTCAAGGGCTTTCTTCACGTCGTTGATCGAAACATTATCGCCGAACTTATCCTTGATCTTATCCTCGATCTTTTCGGTGTAACCCAGCTCACCGGCGAACTCGAAAATCTGATCGGTGTTGTCCATCTGCGCCTGAATGGAGTTATCGACGAAGGTGTGCAGCTCGGTCTTATCCTCCGCCTTTTTCTTCACGTCCGCAGCCTTTTCCTTCTCAGCGGGATCGGTGATTTCTGCCGCACGCTGATCATTGATCTTATCGGCCATAGAGTTGAACAGATGATCGACGATGCCCTCGTAACCGGCCTTCGGTGTAGTGCCGTCTGCTTCAAAGAAGGAGTCCGCGGAGGAACCCAGGAACTCCTGGGCACCGCCCTTGGTGTCAAGCAGATCCTCAATCCTCCCGTAATCGTAAGCCTTGTGGCCCTTGATCTCATCCTGGGCCTTATCCACGGCTTCCGTGACCAGCTGGTCAACCAGCTCATCGATGGCCGAGTTGTCAAGGCCTTCGGTATCCAGGCTCTTCTCACCGAGAAGGATGTCAATCATATCATCCTCGGTGAAATTATCCTTGTTGGCTTCCTTCCACTTATCAATGGCCTTGTCAACGTGATCGTCGTTCTCGTTGTCGGTCACCTGCTTGAACATGTCATCCAGCAGGTGGATCAGCTCGACCATAGTCATCTGACCGCCGTCCTCAGCAGAAGTGGGCACGGGCGTACCGGCGATAGGAGCGGTGAAGCCAATGAACCTGGCGGTATTGGCGGCGAAGGGAGCGAACACGTTAGCTGCGGCAGGAGTACCAGGCCTCAGCCTCGCAACAACCTTGCTCCTGAGAGTTTCCAGGCTCTTAACATACTCATCCCACATAACCTGCGTGGGGGCAAAGCGGAAGTGGTCATAATGGCCGTCAAACTTATAAGCCAGATAGTCCTCAGTGCCGGTGGTGACGGAGAATGTTACCGTGTACTCGGCGTCATAGTCGCCGCCAGCGGCCTTGTAGTTCTTCGCGATGGTCTCAGCAGGCTCAAACACGATCTTGCCGGTGACATAACCAGCGATCTCATCGATGGAGGCATAGGCGTTGCCGGTGGCCTTCTGAACGGCCTCGTGGGCCTTCTGAGCGGCAGCCTCAAGGTCAGCCCTGGTGAGGGTGGTGTTCTTGTCGGCCGTCAGCAGCTCGGTCTCGTTGGCGCTGACGGTAACACCATCAACAGAAGTAGTGCCGTTCTTCACAGCCTCGGCAAGATTGCTGGCATCCACGTTCTTGAAGATGTCCTTCAGGGTGTCCTTATACTGAACAGCCTTGTCCTTGCCCAGCTTAGCCAGGTTCTTGGCGGCGGTGTCCAGCTTCTGCTTCATGGTAGCGCCTTCATACTTAACGCCCAAATCCTCAAGCAGCTTCTTCAGGCTTTCCTTAACCTTCGCAGTAAGATCATTCACATCTTCCTTGGCGGAGGTGCCGTTGCCCCGGAACATATCCAGCGCGTAATCCTTGGCGAAGACAGCCAGCTTCCTGAGATTCTCGTCGTTGGCGTTAGTCTCGAAGGTAACAGTGATGTTGTGGTCTTTGAGAACGATGCTGAAGGTGGTGGCCTCCTTGGCCTTCTGTACCTGCTCAAGGACGGAGGAACCCGCCAGCAGCTCAGCCAGCTCATTATAAGCGGCCGTGTACAGATCCTGGGCCTCCTGGTTACCGCGACTCACAGCTTCCGTCATGGCCTTGTTGATGTGGTCATCGGCCTTGGGCTTCTCGGGCTTCCACTGAGCGTAGAGGAACAGGCGACTGGCAGCCTGGCCGACCGCATAGTCAGTACCGGAGCCGTCAGGCTTAGTGTTCCAGCCGACGAAGTCGTATCCGTCAGGCTTCGTCCAGCCGGCGTTGGCGCTGACAGCGGCCCAGCCCTGAACAGTGCCGAGGTACATCTGAGTCCACTCAGAGTCGCCGCCGCCGGGGTAGTTCCTGTAGTACCGGTTGTAGACGCCGGTACCGCCGCCGCCGGTGGTGATCCACGCCAGACGGGAGATGATGACCGCCACCTCAGCACGGGTAGCGTTGCTGGCGGGCTTGAAGTTGCCGTAGTCGTCGCCCACGATCAGGCCGTAGGAGACGCACTTCTCCACGGCTTCCTTATTGGAGGCGCTCAGGCTGGCGGTGTCGCCAAAGGTCTTGACAACGCCGGACACGGCGGGGACCCTGCCGGTCTTGGCCGCGTAGTAGGATATGTAACGGCTCATGATGAGGCACATATCCACACGGTTGATGTTCCGGTTGGGGTCAAACTTGTCCCCGCCCACGCCCAGAACGATGCTGTTCTGAGCAGCCCAGGTCACCGCTCCGGTGTACCAGGCGCCGGCGGGCACGTCGCTGAAGGACGACTTGCTGTTGTCCACCACAGCGCCGTCCACCCGGGACAGAACCGTGACGAACATAGCGCGGGTCATCGCCTTATGGGGGGCAAATGTCCCGTCGCCCTGTCCGAGGAAGTAGCCATTGCTGACCACCTCATCGACGGCATCATAGTACCATGTGCCTTTCTTCACATCGGGGAAATCCGATGCGCTGGCGGCCAGTGCCGTGGGTATCAGTGCGAACACCAGGCACAGGACGACCAGCAAACTGGTCATACGCTTTTTCAAATCAGTCACTCCTTTTGATGAATTGAAAATACATTATATAAGAATATAATATATTACTCACTAAGTGGCCGGGGGTCAGGAATCGCCGCCGAACAGCGCGCCAGGCAGGAATTTGTCATGGTACTAATCGGCACCGTATCGATTGGATTGTTTCCCGCCCCGCAGGATCAGTTCGCCCCAAACAGGGCATCAAGAAGAACGCTCAGATCAGCATCGCCAAAGCCGTCATCCAGCACGCCGCTTTCTGTCAGCTGGCTGGTATTCTGGTCGATGGCGCGCATGGCGGCAAAGTAGCCGTCCAGATCATCCATGCCTCCGCCGTTCATCATGTAGTCATTGAAAACTTCGGAATTCTGATTCATCAGAACATCGCTGGCGCCAATAACCTGGAGCAGCGCCATCATCGGGGGAGTAGAGGGATCGGTTCCGGCAACGCCGTCGGAAATCTGCTTGAAATAATCATACACGGTCATCTCTTCGCCGTCAACAGTAATAATATCGGTTCCCCTGTCGGAATTTGCATAACCGGTGAGGACACCGTAAACCATCGCGGCCTGAGCGACCACAGCGGATGTGTCGCTTCCCAGCCCAAGATCGCCGCCGTTTTGAAGTGCGTCGAGAACCTTTGCCGCCGTGAGATCCTTGGATTTCTGGGCCACGCCCATGACTACGGCGCTCATTCCGGCGTTCATGTACCTCTCGAGGGCCGCCTGATATTCCGGATCATCCTCGCCCTGAGGGTAATCGGAGGGATCGGGAATAGTGTAGCCGCTCGCTTTCAGAAGCTCATTCAGTTCGGGCGTCAGGAGCTGCTCAACCATCGAGGGGCCGCCAAGTCCGCCCAGCAAAGCTCCGGCGGAGCTGACCACGTTGTTGACCTCGCCCATAAGCTCGCCCATCGTCATGTTCTCGCCAAAGGCAGAATTTCCAAATGTCTCCTGATCTTCCGCTTGAAGCGTAAACTCAACCTTTTTACCGTCTTTGGTCTCGACCTCAAGCTTTACATTGCCGTTCTTATCAACTTTCTTCGTGATCGTGTACTTTTCTGTGACGATCTTGTTGTCGTAAAGACCGCTGAAACCTCTTGTCTCCGGGTTATAGACTAAAGTCTGAAAGACCTTAAACCCCTTTTCCGCGTTTCCTTTGTAATATCTTGTAAAGGCGCTGTCTACGGATGAATCGCTGGTAACATCAAGATTTTCAATTACATCCTTGTCCAAGGGGAGAACCCCCTCTACCAGTTTGATCACTCCATAACTTCCGACCTCCACATCTGCGGGAAGTCCGTCCGTATACCCCGCGTCGATCAGGGCTGAGGCGAAAGCCTCGTTCACAGCGCCCAGAAGAACCTGATCCGCGGCCTCATTGGCCTTTTGTATGTAACCCGTGTACACGGGGTACGCCACACCGGCCAAAACTGCGAGAATGGCGATGACCACGATCAGCTCCACCAGAGTGAAGCCCCGGGCCTCCCGGATAAATCCGGCTTTTCCGCCTGTCTCATTTCCTCTCATGATAAAACCACTCCTTAAAATTGTTGTTTGCCCCGGAACCGTTACCGGCTCCGTTTATATATACAGCGTCCCGCTTGCAACAGCGCTGTATGGCACAAATTCAGTTTGAATGGTTTTCTTCGTGAACGCTCTGTCGAAGAACCACCTTTCCGTGACCGTTCAGTCACCCTATGATGCGTTATTATACAATAGTCAGACGAATAATTCAAGTCCCAAATGATGTATTTCTACGATTTTTTATCCGGTTTTTTCGTGGAGGATGCTGGAAGAGGGGAGCGATTTCCTTAATTTTCCAACACTTCCCTGGTCGTCAGAGTTTTTAAAGCACAAGCAGGGTCGTGACCGGACGCCACACCCTTGTTGTTTTCCGTTAAATTGAACAAAAGGCCCGCCTCCCGCCCCATGCGAGACGAATGGCAGCCATCTTTTCGAGACATTATTGATATAATGTTTCCTCAATCACGGCAGGAAGGAGCAAGCAACACAAAATTCTTCTCTATCATTATAGACGATTTGCCCAAATTGTCAAGCAAAGAGGGAGAAAATTTTGAAAAAGCGTGCTTAGTTGACATAAATGCCCACGCCGCGACGCCCCGTTAGCGCCCCCAAAGTTTGGAAAGACCCTGAGGGCGCGCTTTGCCGTGCCCAAAAAGGCCATTCCCTGGTATGTATTTCCATTTTTAGGGGCACAGCCGCGTGTCCGGATCTGATAAAAGGAAACATTATATCAATAATGTTTCAAATATCCCGGCGGGGAAGGGCGGCCGCGACGCAGGTTTAGAGCTTTCTACCTTCTACTCTTTTTCCCTCTCCTGTTCCTCCGGGAACGGGGAGGTTTTTCTTTTTCCGGCGTCTCCTCCAGGGCCGGCACCAGTCCCAGGGCGTTGACCAGCCGCCGATGCTCCGCCCCGCTGGATCGGGTGTAAATTCTGGTGGTCTCAATGCTGCTGTGGCCTAAAACGTCGGAGAGCTTCACCACGTCCCCGCCCGCGGCACAGAAGGTGCGGGCGAACAGCTTGCGCAGGTTGTGGGGGTAGACCTTGGACTCCCGGACCCCGGCCCGGTGCCCCGCCGACTTCGTCACCGCCCAGACACGCCTGCGGCTCAGGGGCTTTCCCTTCCAGCCCCGGAAGATCGGCCCGGAGGTGATCTTCCGCTCCTTGGCGTAGGCCTCCAGCTGCGCCCCCAGGTCGTCCGGCACCATGATCCGCCGGATCTTCCGCTTGCAGATGACGACTACCTCCCGCCGGCGCACCGCCTCCACGGTGAAATACTGAAGCTCCGACACCCGGATCCCCGTGGCGCAGAGGGTCTGCACGATCAGCTTGTCCCGCCCCTTGGGGGCGGCCTTCACGATGGCCTTGTACTCCCGCAGGGAAAGCTCCTTCTCCTCCGGGCAGAAGGCGTCCCGCTGGATGACCATCCGCTGCGTGCCGCACCCCGGCCACTCCATGAATTTGAAGAAGGCGAAGAGGGATGCCAAGATCGTGTTGATGCTGGATGGGGCGTACTTCCGGTCCACCAGCTTCTGCTTGTAGGCGCAGGTGGTCTCCGACGTGACCTCCTGGCCGCCTAAAAAGGCGTAGTAGCTCTTCACGTCGTGCATATACCGTCCGATGGTGTGGGGGCTTCGCTCCAGGCGGAGAAGGCTGTCCTGAAACTCCGTCACCGTCTCCGGCGTGATGATCCGTGCTGTCATTTGTGTTCCTCCTTTTAAAAAATGTTTCACTGTCAGCGCAGAAGGGATGCCTCCCGTCCTCCGGGCGCATCCCTGCCTTCATGACCGGCGGGAGACGCCAGCTTGTCTCCCGCCGGTTATCTATATTATAAATGTATCGGAGGAAAAAATACAGAATCGCCTGCCTATTAGCGGACAGTTATTTCCACAACTGCCCTGGGAAGGTTTGTGCTGTCGATCACGTTCCTGTCCACGCAGGAGGCGCCGATGTCGGAGGTGAAGATCTTGGCGCTGCCCTCGCTGCCGAACAGGAGGACGCGTTTTGTGAAGCTGGCCAGACCCTCGATGGGGGCCACAAGCCCGCTGGACATGCACACGTCAGCCCGGATCTTGTAATAGAAGCGGATATCCACGGTGTAGTACCCCCGGTTGAAGCTCACCGGCTCCACCATAGGGCTGGCCCACAGAAGCTCGGCGGAACGGGCGCGGACGTTCAGGCCGTTGTCCAGATTTGCCTGGGAAGTCTCGGTGAGATACACCCGCATGTTCTCCAGACAGTCCTTATCCTTGCAGGAGTCGTAGATCTTACTCGTATGTACGCATACGGCCTCGCGGATGGAGACATCGCTGTTTACGGGGCCGGGGGCGAGCCTTGACGGCATCTTGAATTCCTCCTTAAATCGCGTTATAAACGCTTTGTTTTTCAATACAGTCTATGCCATGAGAAATAATGTGTGAACAACTTGCGGATTTTCGGCGCCTGTGGTACAATGATGGGTAGTATGTTCCGTGACCGGAGAGAGGGGGTAGGACATGTCCGTCATCTTGGGGATCGACCCGGGCGTGGCCACGGTGGGTTTCGGCGTCATCGAATCAGCCGGGGGCCGCAGCCGTTTTATCAACTGCGGGGCCATAACCACCCCGGCCCATACGAAGCTCTCCTCCCGCCTTGACCGGATATACCATGATATGCTGGAGCTGATCGACACATTCAAGCCGGAGTCCATCGCCATAGAGGAGCTTTTCTTCAACACCAACATCACCACGGGCATCGCCGTGGCCCACGGCAGGGGGGTGGTACTCCTGGCGGGATTTGAGAGACAGGTCCCCATGTACGAGTACACCCCGCTCCAGGTCAAGCAGGCCATCACCGGCTACGGGCGCGCCGACAAGCGGCAGATGATGGAGATGGTCAGGCGGCTGCTGAACCTGAAAAGCCCGGCCAGACCCGACGACGCCTCTGACGCCCTGGCCCTGGCCATCACCCACGCCAGATTCTCCGGCTCACTGCTGAATACCGAGGGAGGACGAAACGAATGTTCTACTATATAGAGGGCGAGGTCGCCCTTTTGGACAAAAACCTGGCCGTCATCGACGCCGGGGGGGTGGGCTTCGCCGTGAACACCACGGCCAACACCCTCTCCCACCTGCGGGTGGGGGAGAGGGCCAGGCTCTACACCTACCTGAACGTGGGGGAGAATGCCCTGGATCTGTACGGCTTCCGGGATCTGTCGGAGAAGCGCTGCTTTGAGCTGCTGCTGTCCGTCTCCGGCGTGGGGCCCAAGGCCGCCGTGTCCGTCCTCTCCGTCTGCACACCGGAGTCCCTGGCCACGGCCGTGGTCACGGAGAACGAGAAGATGCTCACCGCCGCCCCGGGCGTGGGAAAACGCGGCGCCCAGAGGATAATTTTGGAACTTCGGGACAAGATAGCCAAGGACATGCCGGCCGCGGGCCTCTCCGGCTCCGGCGCTCCCGCCGGCGTCCCCGGTATGCCGGGGCAGAAGCTGAACGAAGTCACCGGCGCGCTGGCCGTCCTGGGCTATACCCCCCAGGAGATCACCGCCGCCCTCCACGGCGTGGATCTGGAGAGCATGAGCGTGGAGGAGGCCGTCAAGCTGGTGCTGAAAAGCTCATTGAAATAAGGGGGGTGTCAGCGGATGATCGACTATTCCAAGGATACGCTGGATTCCAGCACGGATAACATTATGTCAACCGAGTTCGTCCCCGGGGACGACGTGGAGGGCTCTCTGCGCCCGCGGACCCTCCGGGAGTACATCGGGCAGGAGAAGGCCAAGCAGAACCTGGCGGTGTTCATTGAGAGCGCCAAGCGCCGGGGCGAGCCGCTGGATCATGTGATTCTCCACGGCCCTCCGGGACTGGGGAAGACGACCCTGGCCGCCATTATCGCCAACGAGATGGGATCGACCCTGCGCAAGACCTCCGGCCCCGCCATTGAGAAGCCCCGGGATCTGGCGGCGCTGCTGACGAATCTGGAGGAGAACGACGTTCTGTTCATCGACGAGATCCACCGGCTCAACCGCTCCGTGGAGGAGATCCTGTACCCCGCTATGGAGGACCGGCAGATCGACATCATCGTGGGCCAGGGGCCTGCGGCCAGCAGCATCACCATCACCCTGAACAACTTCACGCTGGTGGGGGCGACCACCAGATCCGGTCAGCTGTCCTCGCCTTTGCGCGACAGGTTCGGCATCGACCTGAAGCTGGAGCTTTATAAGCCCCAGGAGCTGAAGACCATTATTGAGCGCTCCGCCCAAATCTTAAATGTGGAGATCGAGCCGGAGGGCGCCCTGGAGGTGGCCTCCCGCAGCCGGGGCACGCCCCGGATCGCCAACCGCCTTCTCCGACGCGTCCGGGATTTCGCGGAGGTGTACGGCGACGGCGTCATCACAAAGGAGCTGGCCGACAGGGCGCTGCGGATGCTGGATATCGACCCGCTGGGGCTGGACACCATCGACAGGCGGCTTTTAAAGAGCATCATCGACAACTACGGCGGCGGCCCGGTGGGGCTTGACACCATCGCCGCCACGATCAATGAGGAGTCCGTCACCATCGAGGATGTGTATGAGCCGTTCCTGCTCCAGCAGGGATTTTTGACCCGCACCCCCCGGGGGAGATGCGTCACAAGGCGGGCTTATGAGCATCTGGGGCTGAAGTTTACGGGTCCCGAGACGGATTTGACGGGCCAAACCGCCATTGATTTGTAAAATAACAAAGAAATTCACAAAAATTTTAAATTTTTTATCAAATTAGCTTGACAATAAGTGCATCAATTCGTATAATGTGTATATTCTGACAGTGAAAAAATGGTATTCCTATGCAAGAACCAGAACCCGTCACCGATGAGGAGCTGTGGAGAGCCGCCAAGGCGGGGGACGCCGAGGCGGAGGAGCAGCTGATAGAGAGATACGCCGTCACGGTTCGGATGTGCGCCAGGCCCTATTTCCTGGCGGGGGGCGACAGCGAGGATCTGCTGCAGGAGGGCATGATCGGCCTTCTCACGGCAGTCCGGCGGTTTGACCCCAATCGGGACGTGACCTTCAAGACTTTTGCGCAGCGGTGTGTCGTGACGCGGCTTTTGTCCGCCGTGCGCACGGCCTCCCGATCCAAGCACAGACCCCTGAACGATTCCATCTCATTTGAATCCCCGCAGTTTGACGAAAGACAGATCATGTCCACGGGCAATTTGCGAGATCCTGAGGAACTGGTAATCACGAAGGAATTGACGGATGAGCTTCACCTTGTGTGGAGTGAAAAGCTCTCCGGACTGGAGAGGCAGATCCTTCAGCTGTACCTTGAGGGGATGTCCTACCGGGACATCGCCGAGAGGGTGGGAAGGAGCGAAAAATCCGTTGATAATGCCGTACAGCGCGTCAGGCATAAGCTGACGGTGCAGCGGCGCCATTAACCAGGCGTTTCCGGCAAAAGCCGGCGCAAATAAAAAGCCCAAAGGGCGAGATTTGTCAAAAGTGAGGTCCAACAAAAAATGTACGAAGACAAGACACTGGTATGCAAAGAGTGCGGCAAGGAATTCGTCTTTACCGCCGGTGAGCAGGAATTCTACGCTGAGCGCGGCTTCCAGAATGAGCCGCAGCGCTGCAAGGCCTGCCGTGACGCCCGCAAGAACGCGGTGCGCGGCCCCCGTGAGTATTTCACCGCCGTCTGCGCCAACTGCGGCGGCGAGGCGAAGGTTCCCTTTGAGCCCAAGTCCGACCGGCCCGTTTACTGCAGCGAGTGCTTCGCTAAGATGAAAGAGCATCAGGCGTAACAAAACAAAAAAAGCAGGCCCCATGCGGGGCCTGCTTTTTTGTTTGTCAAAAGACCTAACATCAATTTTTTCCGGCCACATCTCGCCAAAAAAATCCCTTTTTTCAGCCCGTCAAACCGGAAGCTGCCGTTCACCGCGCCCGACGCACTTCGTTTTGATAGAAACAGTCACCCTTGGACACAGTAATCAGTTCCCCTCGGTTTTCCATGACCTGGATACGCCTGGCGATCCACCAGTCGCTGATACCCAGTTGACACCGCCCTAACACTTCGGCGATAAGCTGAGCCACCCGGAAAGTTCCATCCGGGATGTGGGCACGGATAAACGGGTCGTAGAAGTCCTCTCCTACGCTGTGCAGACGCCCGTTGATGACGGCGCGTAAGGGGGCGTTTTCAGCCCGGAGCCGGGACCACTCCGCGGCGACAGCCCTGCGGAGACTTTTGGGGATTTCCCGCTCCAATGGCAGATATGCCGCCCAGTCTCCCGGAGACAGCTCTCCCCAGTTTAAACAGGACTGTGCCGTCCCATCTTCCAATGGCATCCACCGGGGCATCTCCACAGAAGTCACAGGACAGCCGCAATCCCGCAGCAGCCAAAGCACTTCATAAAAACCGCACAGGGAATAGGGGGCATTGCTGTACCAAATGCGCACAGCTTCACCGTGTTTACTACCCTCCAAAAGCCGTTTTCTGTCTCGCTGGTGTTCTTCCCATAGACGATCCCGCTGTGTATGGTCGTCTCGGTCTTGGCCTGGGAGCGGAAAGTCTCCCCCCAGCCAGGCGGTGAGCAGGTCAAACCTGGCCTTTTCCGCGTCAGGGCCGCTGAGCTGGCCGATGTCAAGCCCGACACATGGACACAGCACGTCTCCGGGATTCCCGCCTACAGGCCGCGCCCGGCGGTTCTCCTTCTCTCGCCGGGCTTTTAACTGGGCCATAGCTTTCTCTTTTTCTTCCAGGTTGGGTTCATGTTTCCCATCACCGAAAATAAAAGCAATTGGCCCATCGTCCCCATCGGATGGCCCACAATGCGCGGCCAGCTTCAACGATCCACACTCACTGTCGGAAAAAACGATCTGTAGCATAGTAAAACTCCATTTCAACTCCCGAGCTGCCGCCCGGTCAGGTCATGTTGAAATAATAGCACGCAAAGGAACCTGTTTCAAGATGCTGGCGGGGATATGACCGGCAGTTTCCCTTGCGCTCTTCAAAACAGGCTCTTCATGTAACGCTAAAGGATCTCTTTTGGAAGGAGTAAACGATGCCTTACGACGACCCTCTCCGGTGATATGGATCACTTTGCATAATTCTCCATTACAGCTTCCCACAATGTCCAGTAATTCCTGTCAGCTCCCGCTGTAACAGCTTTTGCGTCCACTTCAGAAGCTACACAGTAAACGGCTTCCTGCAGCCCAATCAGGCTTAGAATGGGTTCACCGTTATAGTTATAAATCTCATCATCCAAGAGGGTCATATACGCGATGTACTGATTCCCTCTCTGTAAGGGCGTGTATTCCTGGGCGTATACCGTCCCCGGCCCATACAACCTGAAATAGGGCTCACATGATTCATCAGTAATGTAGAAGAAGGGCTCCTTTACAAGGTATACCCCGCCCTCCTCAATATTGACATTCGATCCGGCGTAAAAGATTTTCTCAACTTTAATCGGCGTCAAAACATGATTAACTCCATATATTTTTGAGGTATCGCGTTCTCCTTCAGACGGTTCAATGATGCGATTCACGCTGGGGCCATCAACAGAGCATTGAATAATAACACCGTTTTTGTTTTCTTCTCCGTTGATCGAGTACCGGGCGCGTGCTTCAAGCTCATCAAAGGACGACGGAATATCCCTGTTGCCGCCGCAGCTTCCCCCAACAATCGTATATTTCCCTTTTTCATAATACAGCCCTGATTCACCAGTACCCGCTGTTGAGCTGCTAAAATGCCAAATGCCAACACCAAGCATCACGGCAAGACACAGGCACGCCGCGACAGATCCCCATTTGACCCAGGCCGGCTTTCTTTTCTTATTTTCTTTTATAGTTGATTTTGCTTCTTTTACAATGTCATCATCAAGTTCGCCCAGGACTTCAAAGAAGTCTTCCTTTTTCATATCTCAAAGCCCCTTTCTGTCAGATATTCCTTTAACTGTTTTCTTGTTCGCTCCAGTGCCTTTGACACGGTTCCCTGCAGCATACCGCTGTCCTTCGCAATTTCTGCTATCGAGTCCGCATACCAATAGCGGCGTACAAAGATACGCCTTTTGCTTTCCGGAAGATCTCCAACAAAGGAATCGATTGCCTCTATCAGCGCTTGCCTGTCGATCGTTTCCTCCACATCGTCAACGTCTGAAACGCAGTCGGTCAATTCATCTAAGACAAGGGAGATCTGTCCGCCGCCCCGTTTTTCAACGTGCCGGTGCTTATACCGGTTGAAGGACAGGTTCCGCGTAATTTTGCCGAGGAATGACGCCAACTGCGTGGGCCATTGCGTTGGCATGGAGTTCCACGCCTTCCAATAAGTATCGTTAACACATTCTTCTGCGTCTTCTTCACAATTTAATATGTTCCTCGCTATGGCCTTGCAGTAATGGCCGTATTTATCGGATGTTGCTTTTACGGCCTGGTCATTCCTGTCCCAGTAGAGCCGGATGATTTCCCTATCCTCCATACAAATCCCCCTTTCACCTATATATACAACTTTTTTTCGGAAATCTGACACCTATTTCACAAAAAATATATATAAAATATTATCTTGCATATCACGGGGCAGACGATCAGGCCGAAGCTGTCTCCGGGCCGAGAATAGGGATAGGAAGTCGGAAGACACAAAAAAGCAGGCCCTCGGGCAGCTCCGCATAGAACAACAAAAGCAGACGTAAAACCGCCTGCTTTTTGCGTATAGAAGTGCGCATATTAAATTCATCTCACAGATAAATCAGAATCCTAAGTGAGTTGCCTGTTCACACGCTGATGAAAATCATCCCGGATATATCCGTAAATATTGTAAGTGCAGTAGTTGTTGACCATCTTTCCGTTTCTGATACAGCCTTCAAGTGTAAATCCGCATTTCTTTAAAACTGCATTTGACGCCATGTTTTCTACGTCTGCTTCTGCATGCAATCTGTCCAATGTCGTTTCTGAAAAGATAAAATTCACAACTTTGGTTAATGCCTCGGTACAAACGCCTTGGTTCCAGCAGGCAGGATTTATTCTATATGCGATCTTACCCAGTCTGTCATTTTCTACATCAAATACTTCTATAATTCCAATTACTCTATGATTCTCTTTACTTTCAATCCCCCATATGAAATCATGGGACGGTTTGCGCTTAACATGTGGTCTTGGGTCAAAAAACAGAAGCTCCGGATTTTTCTCGTCTTTGTTTGCAGAGCGTCCCCAATATTGATAAACAATGTCCAACCCCAATCATTCGCGTAAATCGTCAATATCATCTGGTGTTAGTTTGCGCAAAAAGAGCCGTTCTGTTTCAAGTTCAGGAATCCACAAACATTCTCTTAGCATAAATCTCACCTGTTATCATTCTCGTAGAGAAAAATTCTCCCATTATTCCCCCTGCTTAAATCCCGATTTATCACACAGGCTCCAAAAAGCAAGCCCCCTCTTGGGGCCTGCTTTTTTGTCAGGAGATAAACATCGCGTCGCCAAAGGAGAAGAAGCGGTAGCGCTCCCGCACGGCCTGGGCGTAGGCGGCCAGGACGTGTTCCCTCCCGGCCAGGGCGGAGACCAGCATGACGAGGGTACTCTCCGGCAGGTGGAAGTTTGTGATCAGCGCGTCCACGCATTTGAAGGTGTAGCCGGGATAGATGAAAATATCCGTCCACCCGGAGGTGGGCTTTAACGTGCCGTCCCGAGCGGCAAAGGACTCCAGCGTCCGGCAGGAGGTGGTGCCCACGGAGATCACCCGTCCGCCCCGGGCCTTTGTGCCGTTCACGATCCGGGCGGCCTCGTCCCCGATGACGCAAAATTCCGCGTGCATGTCGTGGCGCTCGATCTCCTCCTCCTTCACCGGGCGGAAGGTGCCCAGCCCCACATGGAGGGTGATAAAGGCCGTCTCCACGCCCCTGGCCCGCACCCTGTCCAAAAGCTCCCGGGTGAAGTGGAGGCCGGCGGTGGGCGCGGCGGCGGAGCCTAACTGCCGGGAGTAGACCGTCTGGTATCTCTCCGTGTCCTGAAGCTCCTGGTGGATATAGGGAGGCAGGGGCATCCGGCCCAGCCGCTCCAGCGTCTCCATGAAAATGCCCTGGTAGTCAAAGCGGATCAGCCTGTTCCCGCCGTCCAGGACGTCTACGATCTCGGCCTCCAGCTCCCCCTCGCCAAAAATCAGGCGGTCGCCGGGGCGGGCCTTCCGGCCGGGGCGGACAAGGCACTCCCAGCACCGCTCCCCCTTGTCCGTGAGGAGCAGAACCTCCACCGCGCCGCCGGTGGGGCGGCGTCCGAACAGCCGGGCCGGCAGCACCCGGGAGTCGTTGAGGACGAGACAGTCCCCCTCCCGCAAAAGCTCCGGCAGCTCATAAAAATGCCGGTTTTCCGTTGCCCCCGTGACCTTGTCCAAAAGCATGAGCCTGGAGGCGTCCCGTTTTTCCAGAGGCGTCTGGGCGATCAGCTCCTCCGGAAGGTCATAGTAAAAATCCGATGTCTTCATTTCTCCCCCGGTACACCGTCACTCGCCGACCCTGGGGGCGGTGACCACCTCCACGCCGGTGTAGTAGAATTCCAGGATCTCCTGGCAGGTCTTGCCGTAATACATGGCCATCGAGTAGGCGCCCCACTGGCTCATACCCACATTATGTCCGTGTCCCGTGCCGGAGAATACATAGTACCCGTCGGAGTTGACCCCCGTGTTGACCACGCCGCCGATGACGGTGCCGCCCGTGGCCTCCAGCTTTGTGATCTCCCCCCGGCCGCTGATGGCGTACACATCCCCGGACGGAAGGGTCTCCGTCCCGGCGGAGCCTTGTACCCAGGCGCCGTCAAGGCTCTCCAGCACGGCGCCGCCGTTCACAAAGTAGCTGCCGCCCTGGGTGGTGCCCGGGACAAGGCCGTTTACGGTGTAGCGGATGCTCTGGCCGCCGATGATGGTGCGGGTGCTGGACTTGGAGGCGGTATATTTCCGGCCGTTGGCGTCGGAGAAGGTGATGGAGTACACGTTGCCCAGCTCCGTATAGGTTACGGACACGTTGGTGATGTCCGAGATGTTGAGGCCGGACACCTTGCTGCGCAGAAGGGAGGCCAGGGAGGAGGGGGTATATGTCTTTTTCCAGTAGTAATCGGTGGCCTTCGTCCCGGCCACGTCCTTTTCATAGGGGTCCACCACTCCGCGCAGGTAGGGCAGGTTCTCATTCCACACGTTCTCCACGTTCTCCGAGGCCCCGCCGTTGGAGGAGGAGTAGTAGATCTGGCACAGCGTCCCCTCATAGACAAGGTACTGGCTCCTCGTCTCGTCCACGGCCAGGTCCGAACGGGCGTCCGCCCGGGATGTGCCGTGGTAGGCCTGGCAGTGGATGGTGTTGCAGATGTCAAAGCCCTCGGAGTTGTGCCGGTAGATGTTGGACATCAGGTATGTACGGGCGGCGATGGCCTGGGCCTTCAGGGCCTCCTTGGGCCACCCGGCGCTCATCTCCCAGGGGACGACGCCCTTTACATAGTCCTCGATATCCACATAGTTGACCACGGTGATGTCCCCGCCCGTCTTCCGCAGGAAGGAGAAGCCCCCGTAATACCGGTACTTCCTGTGCCAGGTCTGGGCCTTCACCCCCTCCGGGGCAAGGGGCCGCAGGGCGAGGCTGGAGGCCGTGCCGCAGTCGTACTCAAACAGGATCCGGTTCGTCCCGGTCTCCACCAGGACGACGGTATAGGCCGTGCCGCTGTCGATGGAGCAGTCAAACCCCGCGTCCACGCTGGCCGCGCTGGCCTGCTCCAGGGAGATGTACTGCCCGGAGAGAACAAGAAAGGAGCCGTTCTGATAGCGGACAAAGCTGTCCGGCAGGGCGGCCGCCGCCGCAAGGGCGCTGTCGTAATCGGCAAACGTCTCGTTGAGCCGGAGGTGGTAGCACCCGACCACCACGTCGCCCCCGGTGCCCTCCGTATAGGCGTTGGCGGCCCGGTCATAGGTCATGTTCTTGTCAATCATGGCCGTGACGGTGTTTGTACTCTCCACCCGGGGGCCGATGGGCACAAATTCCCGGCTGCCGTCATAATAGCCGATCTCGTAGCCGTAGCCCAGGCCGCTCACATTCTCCAGGTTGTTGGAGGGGAAGCTCTTCTGATCCACGTTCCCGTCGCTTTTGAACGTATAAAGCCCCAGCCGCACCGTATTGAAGGGCGGGACGTAGTCGGCCCGCACCTTGGGCGCCACCGGCGCGGTCAAGAGCAGCAGGACGAGGGTCAGCACCGAGGTGACTGCAATTTTCAGCTTTGATCTCATCGTTTCCTCCATAGGGGCGAAACATCCGGAAAAATCCCGTGGTTTATCACGTTAAAACCGAAAATTTCCGCCGTAAGTTCGTATAATTCGCCGTTGACACGGCCAAGCGTGTTGTGATAACATACAGGGAAACCGAAAAAGGGCGGCTCCATGTATTTATGTAAACTACATTATACACCACATTTTTCGTTTTGGCTACCCATTTCCGCAGATTTTTTCAGAGATTTTTATTTTTCGGCAAAAAACCGTCAAGGGAGGAAGTTGTATGAGGAAATATAAGGTGGGCGTCATCGGCGCCACCGGCATGGTGGGCCAGCGCTTTGTGACGCTGATCGCGGCGCACCCCTGGTTTGAGCTTTGCCAGGTCGCCGCCAGCGCCCGCAGCGCCGGGATGACGTATGAGGAGGCTGTCCGGGGGCGCTGGCTCATGGAGGCCCCTGTTCCGGAGTGCGCGAAGAACCTGACCGTCCGGTGCGCCGAGACGGATATTGATGAGATCGCGTCCAGTGTGGACTTTGTTTTCTCCGCCGTGGATATGAAGAAGGAGGAGATCCAGGCCCTGGAGGAAGCTTACGCCAGGCGCGAGTGCCCGGTTGTCTCCAACAACTCCGCCCACCGCTGGACGGCCGACGTGCCTATGGTGGTGCCGGAGATCAATCCGGAGCATCTGGAGGTCATCCCCTTCCAGCGCGCCCGCCTTGGCACAAAACGGGGCTTTATCGCCGTCAAGTCCAACTGCTCCCTCCAGAGCTACGTCCCCGCCCTTCACCCCCTGAAGGACGAGTTCGGCCTGACCCGGGCGCTGGTCTGCACCTATCAGGCCATCTCCGGCGCGGGTAAGACCTTCGCCACCTTCCCCGACATTGTGGACAACGTGATCCCCTACATCGGCGGCGAGGAGGAGAAGAGCGAGCAGGAGCCGCTGAAGCTCTGGGGCAAGGTGGAGGACGGCCGCATCGTCAAGGCCCAGTCCCCCTCCATCACCGCCCAGTGCTTCCGGGTGGCCTGCTCCGACGGACATATGGCCGCCGTCTTCGCCAGCTTTGCCAAAAAGCCTACCGTGGAGGAGATCCTGGATCGCTGGGCCGGATTCAGCGCCCTGCCCCAGAAGCTGGGCCTTCCCTCCGCGCCCCGGCAGTTCATCCACTACTTTGCGGAGGACAATCGCCCCCAGACGAAGCTCGACCGCAACCTGGAAAACGGCATGGCCGTCAGCGTTGGCCGTCTGCGGGAGGACACCCAGTACGACTACAAATTTGTGTGCCTCTCCCACAACACCCTTCGCGGCGCGGCGGGCGGCGCCATCCTCCTGGCGGAGCTTCTCTGCGCCCAGGGGTATATGGACTGATCTCTCCCCATTATGAAAAAAGCCTGCGGCTTCTCCGACGAGAATCCGCAGGCTTTCAGTTTAGCAAATAACCCATAATCAACCGCTCAAGAGGTTTCTCACGGAAATGACACTCCGGGCATCGCCAATCCCGCAAAGATTTATTGTCCTTGCCAGTAGAAAAATTCCGGGATGTATGCTATAATACGGACAAAACAGAAAAAACTCTACGGGGAGGATAAAAATGGAGTACAAAACCGACATTGAGATCGCCCAGGCCACACCGATGGAGCATATCTCCGCCATCGCGGAGAAGTGCGGCATCGGGCCGGAGTATGTGGAGCAGTACGGAAATTATAAGGCGAAGATCGACCTGAAGCTCCTCACAGACCGGGCGGCGGAGCCAAACGGCAAGCTGATCCTCGTCACGGCCATCACCCCCACTCCGGCGGGGGAGGGGAAGACCACCACCACCGTGGGGCTGGGGGACGCCCTCCGGAAGATCGGGAAGAAGTCCGTCATCGCCCTGCGGGAGCCGTCCCTCGGCCCCGTCTTCGGCGTGAAGGGCGGTGCGGCCGGCGGCGGGTACGCCCAGGTGGTGCCTATGGAGGATATCAATCTCCACTTCACCGGGGACTTCCACGCCATCGGCGCGGCCAACAACCTGCTGGCGGCCATGCTGGACAACCACATCTACCAGGGGAACGCCCTGGGCATCGATCCCTCCACCATCACCTGGCGCCGGTGCGTGGATATGAACGACCGGCAGCTGCGCTTTGTGGTGGACGGCCTGGGCGGCAGAGTGAACGGCCGGCCCCGGGAGGACGGGTATGACATCACCGTGGCAAGCGAGATCATGGCTGTCTTCTGCCTGGCCGCGGATCTTGCGGATCTGAAGCGGCGCCTGGCCTCCATCATCGTGGCCTACACCTACGACGGAAGACCCGTCACAGCCGGGGATCTGAAGGCCGCCGGGGCCATGACGGCCCTTTTGAAGGACGCCCTGAAGCCCAACCTCGTCCAGACGCTGGAACACACCCCGGCCTTTGTCCACGGCGGCCCCTTCGCCAACATCGCCCACGGGTGCAACTCCATCGTGGCCACCAGGCTCGCCCTGAAGCTGGGGGATTACTGCGTCACGGAGGCCGGCTTCGGCGCGGATCTGGGTGCGGAGAAATTCCTGGATATCAAGTGCCGCATGGCGGGCCTGAAGCCAGACGCCGTGGTGGTCGTCGCCACCGTCCGGGCGCTGAAGATGCACGGCGGGCTTGACAAGAAGCAGCTGGGTGAGGAGGATCTGGTGGCTCTGAGAGCCGGACTTCCCAACCTTTTACAGCATGTGGACAACATCAGGAACGTGTTCCACCTGCCCTGCGTGGTGGCGGTCAACCGCTTCCCCACGGACACGGAAGGCGAGCTGAAGCTGGTGGAGGACGAGTGCAGGAAGCTGGGCGTCAACGTGGCCCTGTCCCAGGTCTGGGGCCAGGGCGGCGAGGGCGGCATCGCCCTGGCCCAGGAGGTGGTGCGCCTTTGCCAGACGCCCCGGGAGGAGGAATTCACCTACGCCTATCCCGACGGCACCTCCATCCAGGACAAGCTGGACGCCATTGTGAGCTGGATCTACCACGGCGGGAAGGCCGTCCTCACCCCCGCGGCGAAGAAGCAGGCCAAACAGCTTATCGACCTGGGCTTTGGGGACCTGCCCATCTGCATGGCCAAGACCCAGTACAGCTTCTCCGACAACCCCAAGCTCCTGGGCGCGCCCAGCGGCTTTGACGTGACTGTCCGGAACCTGAAGGTCTCCGCCGGGGCGGGCTTTATCGTGGCCCTCACCGGGGATATCATGACCATGCCCGGCCTTCCCAAGGCGCCGGCGGCGGAGAAGATCGACGTGGACGAAAACGGCGTCATCTCCGGCCTCTTTTGATCCTTTGACAATATGGAAAAATGGATGTCATGAACATCTCTGAAATGACCCTGGAAGATGTCTGCGCTGTCCTGCCGCTCTATCTCGACTGGTACAACGGCCACGAGGGCGGCTGCTGGACGGAGGAGACGGCGGGGAAAAGGATCCGCCAGGTTTTGACCGTTGCCGACTCCTATTCGCTCCTGATGCGGGACGATGAGGGCGAGCCTGTCGGGTTTGTCATGGGCTATTTCAAGCAGTATGACGACATCGTGGGCTATACCCTGGAGGAGATCGTCATCGCCGCCGGCCGCCAGCACAGGGGCCTGGGCAGCGCCCTGCTCGCGGAGGTGGAGAACAGAGTTCGGGAAAAGGGTGCGTCCTGCGTGGAGCTGCAGGCGGTCAACGACCAGCTCCATGAGCGATATTACGGAAAGGCCGGGTACAGAAACGCCGCGAACTTTGTGATGAAGGTGAAATGGCTCGCCTGATCAAGGAGTAGAAAATGGAAAACAGTTTTTACAAGCTTCCACTTGATGATTTCACCGCCGTCCTGGCCTCCAAGGCCCCGGTTCCCGGCGGGGGAGGGGCCTCGGCCCTGGCGGGGGCGCTGGCCTCGGCCCTGGCGGGCATGGTCTGTGAGCTTACCTCCGGGAAGAAGAAATACGCCCTCTACGAGGACGACCTCCGGCGCATCGTTCAGAGGGCCGGGGAGCTGCGCCTGGCGCTTCTGGCCGACATCGACGCCGACGCGGAGGCCTTCCGGCCGCTGTCGCAGGCCTACGCCATCCCCAAGGACGCGCCGGAGCGGGGGGAGATCATGGAAAATGCCCTCCGGGAGGCCAGCCGGCCCCCCATGCGCGCGGCGGAGAACTGCGCCCAGGTCATCCGGCTGTTGTGGGAGCTGTCCCAAAAGAGCAGCGCCCTGGCCGTATCCGACGTGGGCGTGGGCGTCCAGCTGGCCAGAGCGGCCCTTCTGGGCGCGGGGCTTAACGTGAGGATCAACATCAAGTCCATGACGGACAGGGCCTATGCCGCGGCCCTCAGGGAGCGGCTTGACCGCCTGGAGGGGGAGGCGCTCCCCCTGGCGGAGGAGACATACAGCCGCGTTATCCAGAGGATCGGCTGAACTTACAAAAAAGGGGGCGGGGAGAGTGAGAAAGCTGTGTTGGTTTTCCTTCTCCTTCGCCCTCGCCGCGCTTTTCTGCATCTATCTGCTGCCCGTTCGGTTCACGCTTCTGTGCGGGACGGCGGCCCTGGGGCTGGGACTTATCCTGTACGCCGCCCTGCCGGAGAGGATCCGGCGGGCCGCCCTGCTGACGGGCTTGGGCCTGGCGGCGGGCTTTGCGTGGTTTTTCGGGTACGACGCCGTCCTCTTCTCCCAGGCCAGGGGCCTGGAGGGCGGGGAGCGGCAGGTCTCCGCCGTGGTGTGGGATTTCCCGGTGGAGACGGATTACGGCTCCTGGGTGGATGTGAAGGTGGACGCCGGCGGGCCGTTTTCCGTCCTCACAAGGGCGTACTTCTTTGACGACCCCACGGAGGATCTGCGCCCGGGGGACAAGATCACCTTCTCCGCCTCCTTCGGCAGGGCCGACAGCGTGGAGGAGCGGCGGATCACCTCCTACACCTCAAAGGGCTACCTGCTCTTTGCCCGGAACGCCGGGGATCTGCAGCTGCTCTCCTCCCCGGGGATGACCTTCACCAACTTCCACCGGTATCTGCGCCGGGCCATTCAGGACAGGATCCACGCCGCCTACCCGGAGGACACGGCCCCCTTTATGCGGGCGCTGCTCACCGGGGATCGGACGGAGATCAACGAGGATGTGAAGACCGCATCCGATCTGGAGCGGGCGGGCATCAGCCACATTATCGCCGTCTCCGGGATGCATGTGTCCATCCTGGCCGGCTTTTTGCTGACGCTCTTTGGCAAGAGACGGTGGGCGGTGCTGACCACTCTGCCGGTGCTGGCGGTGTTTATGGCCGTCTCCGGCTTCTCCGCCTCGGTGGTGCGGGCGGTGATCATGCAGACCTTTATCCTGTTGGCGCCGCTGATCTACCGGGAGGCGGACAGCCTTACCGCCCTGGCCTTCGCCCTTCTGGTGCTGCTCCTTTTCAACCCCTACGCCGCGGCGGGGGTGAGCCTCCAGCTCTCCTTTGCCGCCACATTGGGCATCATCTTGCTGACGCCCAGGCTCAACGGCGCCCTGGGCGGGAAAAGAAAGGGGAAGGATCTCCCCGCCCGGGCGGTGAGGTTCGTGGCGGGCAGTCTCTCCACGACCTTGGGGGCGCTGGCCTTTACCCTGCCCATCTCGGCCTTCTACTTCGGATGCGTCTCCCTCATCGCGCCCCTGTCCAACCTGCTGATCCTCTGGGCCGTGACCCCTGCCTTTGTGCTGGGGGCACTTTCGGTGGGGACGGCGTTTTTGTGGCTCCCCCTGGGGAGGTTCCTCGCCGTCTACGCCTCCTGGTGCGCCCGGTTCATCCTCTTCGCCGCGGACAGGCTGGCGAGCCCGTTTCTGGCCTGCGTCACCCTTGACGGGGCGGCCCTCTGGTGGTTTGTGGCCGTCTATGTGGCCACGGCGGCCGTCTTCCTTTTGAAAATGCCCGCCCGGCGGCTCCTCTATGTGGGATCCCTGGCCGTCATCTCCCTGTGCGGCATCTTCCTTATCCGGAATCTCAGCGCCGCCCCGGGATACACTATGACGGTGCTGGATGTGGGGCAGGGGGAGTGCATCGTCGTCTCCTCCGGGGACGGCACGGCCGTCATCGACTGTGGCACCTCCGGCTGGGAGGATGCGGGGGAGCTGGCGGAGCGGTATATCCGGGCGCTGGGGCGGGGCCATGTGGACGCCCTGATCCTCACCCACTACCACGCCGACCACGCCAACGGGGCGGAGCGGCTCCTGGCCGCCCTGGATGTCTCCGCCCTCATCGTGCCGGAGCCGCGGTTTGAGGAGAGCGGCCTTGACGAGGCGGTTCTGGCCGCCGCCGACAGGGCCGGATGCCAGGTGCTTTTTGTGACGGAGGTCACCGGCCTTGCCCTGGGGGAGACCCAAATCACCCTCTACCCGCCGATGGGCATGGAGACGGAGAACGAGCGGGGAATAGCCGCCCTTGTGGACGACGGGGAGTTTGAGACCCTTGTCCTGGGCGACATGCCGGGGTATATCGAACGGCAGCTGGCGGCCAGGTATGACCTTCCGGATATCGAGTGCCTTGTCGCCGCCCACCACGGCTCCAGAACCAGCACCACGGACAACCTGCTGGACGCGGTGACGCCGGAGGTCGCCGTCATCTCCGTGGGGGAGAACAGCTACGGCCATCCCACGCAGGAGGTGCTGGACAGGCTGACGGCCAGGGGGATCGAGATCCTGCGCACGGATCAAAACGGAAATATAACCATTACATCGAGGTGAGCATATGGCCGGCTACGGCAAAAACCGGGACAGGGAGGGGAATCCGGAGTACGATCAGCTCCGGGACGACCTGAAAAACGGCGCCCCCCGCCGGGTGTACGTCTTTTACGGGGAGGAGCGGTATCTTTTGGAGGACGCCGTCCGGCGTCTCCGGACCATGATCCCCGAGGGAACGGGGGAATTTAACCACCACCGGCTGGAGGGGAAGGATCTTGACCTTAACGACCTGGCCGACGCCATCGACGCCCTCCCGGCCTTTTCGGAGCGGACGCTGACGGAGGTCACGGACTGTGACCTTGGCCGCCTTGGGGAGGGGGACCGGGGACGGCTCACGGCGATGCTGTCCGACGTGCCGGATTACGCCACGGTGGTGTTTATCTTTGACACCGTGGAGTATAAGCTGGACGGCCGGACAAAGGCCAACCAGGAGCTGAAGAAGCTGTTCACCGCCGTGGAATTCACCCCCCAGAGCGAGAGAGTGCTGACAAGCTGGACGGTGAAGATCCTGGCCTCCGCCGGGAAGCGGATCACCCGCCCCGCCGTCCAGCGCCTTATCGCCATGACCGGCGGGCTGATGACCGGACTCCGGGCGGAGCTGGAGAAGCTCATCTCCTACACCGGGGGGGACGCGGTGGACGTGGCCGATGTGGAGGCCGTCGTCGTCCCCGTCCCGGAGGCGGCCGCCTGGGAGCTGACGGATGCCCTGATCGCCGGGAAGAGCGACACGGCCCTGGAGAGGCTGTCGGAGCTTTTGAAAATGAACGAGGCGGCGCACAAGCTGCTTTACGGCGTGTCCCTGAAGCTCCGCCAGCTGCTGATCGCCAGGATCTGTCTGGATGCCCGGGCCTCCCGGAAGGAATTTATGGAGCTGGCCGGCCTGCGCTTTGATTTTCAGGCCCGGGCGCTTCTGGACGCCGCGGCCCGGCTGACGGGGGAGAAGTGTGCCGCCTTCTGCCGGATGGCGGCGGATACGGCCTACAGGCTCAACAGCTCCTCCCGGGACGAGGGGGAGCTGCTTGCGGACCTGGCGGTGAGGATCCTGGCGGCATGAAGTACAGGATCAAGGAGGCCGTGGTGGTGGAGGGCCGCTACGACAAAAACGCCGTGAGCCAGGTGCTGGACACCCTGATCCTTGAGACGGAGGGCTTTGGCCTCTTCTCGGACAGGGAGAAGCTCCGGCTCATCCGGGCGGCGGCGGTAAAACGCGGGGTCATCGTCCTCACCGACTCCGATTCCGCGGGCTTTCTCATCCGGAACCGGATCCGGGGGGCCGTCCCCGACGGCACGGTGAAGCACGCCTACATCCCGGACATCCCGGGGAAGGAGCGGCGGAAATCCGCCCCCTCCCGGGAGGGGAAGCTGGGGGTGGAGGGCGTGGGGCCGTCCGTCATTCTAAAGGCCGTCCGGGCCGCCGGAGCCACCTTTGAAGACGAAGATCCCCCCGGGCAGGCGCCCGGAGGGATAACGAGAGCGGACTACTATGAGCTGGGCCTCACCGGCGCCCCGGACAGCGGGGCACGCCGGGAGGAGCTGAAGCGCAGGCTCGGCCTGCCCCAGCGCCTCAGCGGCCAGGGGCTTTTTCAGGTGCTGTCCGGCCTCTACACCCGGGAGGAGCTGGAGAAGCTCATCTGACCGCGTCCTCCGCGATCAGCGCCCCCAGGGCCGTGACGGGCAGGATCCCCAGGGGCAGCCGGTAGATGTCGGCCAGGAGCCGGTGGAGCGCCACGCTGTGAGCGTTCAGCTCCCCTATGTACACCCCGTAGAGCAGACACCCGGCCAGAATGAGGCAGGACAGCACCATCCCCAGCCGGATCAGAAGATACGCGGGCTTCGTGAGCCTCTCTCGTGACGGGATGAAGCCCCGCTTTTTTCCGGATCTCATCTCTCCCACCCCCTGCCCCTATTTTAAAGGCCGGGCGGGGAGAACGCAACGCAAAAATTCTTCCAGATTTTTTTCATTTTATGGTGTACATTTTCAATGCCTTTTGCTATAATCGATTTATATCTTGATTTATATCGCTGGATACCTGGGGGTGCCGACCGATGAAATGTCCATACTGCGGTTTTACAGAGAGCAAAGTTGTAGACTCCCGTCCCACGGACGACAATATCCGCCGACGCCGTGAGTGCATGTCCTGCCAGCGCCGCTTCACCACCTATGAGTCCGTGGAGAGGATGCCCATTGTGGTCATCAAGAAGGACGGCAGCCGCCAGGCCTTTGACCGGGTGAAGATCATCAACTCCATGCTTCACGCCTGCGAAAAGCGGACGGTGGGCCTGTCGGAGATCGAGGCAGTGGCCAACGAGATCGAGCAGGAGGCCCAGAGCTACCCGGAGCGGGAAATCCCCTCCAGCTACATCGGGGAGCTGGTCATGCGCCACCTAAAGCAGCTGGACGAGGTGGCGTATGTGCGCTTCGCCTCCGTCTACCGGCAATTTAAGGACATCAACACCTTTATGGAGGAACTGAACAAGCTTCTTCTGGAGCGGTGACGCTTCCGGACGGACGGGTCGAACCCGTCCGTCCTTTTTTTATCAGAAAATGCTGCCCAGGTTGATGGCCTCCATCTGGGCGATGCCGCGCAGATGCTCCGTCACAAGCTCCACGGCGCTCTTCACCGCGCCGGCGTCCCTGGTGTAGATGTGTTCGGCCAGCTCATAAAAATCATCGGTCAGGGTCTCGATATCCGTGTGGCGCAGGACGATCCGGGCGTAAGTCTCCCGCTCCTCCCACCAGGACATGGTCTCCCGCAGCGCCTGGACACTCCCCTCCCAGTCCCCACGCTGGGCGGCCTGCCCCGCGCTGGCGACGCCCTGGGAGAGCTGATTGCACAGGGAGTCGATGACATGGGTGTTCACCACGGAGAGCGACAGCAGCAGCGCCAAAAGCAGGGCGGCAAAGATCTCCTTTTTCACCGCTTTCCCTCCTTCATGGCGTAGTAGATCCGGCCCTGGCTGTCCACCGTCATGGTGTAGACCTCCTTGGGGGAGGAGGCGCCCCTTTTCCGGATCTCTCCCATCAGCCACTTCTCCGTCTTCCCTAAAAGATCCAGGTTCTCCCTCATCACCCGCCCCTCGTTGATCACGGACACGGGCAGACCCCCGTCGGGGGCGCTGATATTCAGCTCCTCCGGCGTGGCGGGGGAGAATTTGGCGTAGGGGAGGACGGAGAGGGTGCCGTCCGTCTCCAAAATGGCGTGCCTGACCTGGGAGATGTCCGTCACGCCGTTGATGCGCAGCTCCACATACAGCTCATCCACGGACAGGCGGCACTTTTTCATCTCCGACTGGACGATGACCCCGTTGTCAATGAGGATACTGGGCTTCCCGGAGACGACCCGGCGGAAATCGGGGCTCCGGACGCTGAGGGCGGAGATGAGAAGCTGACAGGCCAGGAGCGTCAGCACCGGCACGATCCCGTAGATCAGGGGCGTCCCCGTGTCCTGGAGGGGCTGGGAGGCCAGATTTGAGATAAGCACCGCGACTACCAGCTCCAACGGCTCCAGCTCCCCCAGCTGGCGTTTGCCCATGATGCGGATGGAACCGATGAGAAGGAAAAATACGATCACTGTCCTGACAAAGCTGACGCCCACGGCAAGTCCCCCTTTTTTCATCAGTATTGCCCGGAGCGGGCCGATTATACAAAAGAAAACCCGCCTCCGCCGCCGGATTTGGCCGGGTACGCCTTGACAGAAGGCACGAAAAAGGATAAACTACATAAGATAATTATGGTTTTGGTTCCCTTTGAGGGTCAGGTTATCATCTTGCGGATTTTCTGGAGGGCATGTATGGGAAAGTATTTCGGTACGGACGGATTTCGGGGCGAAGCCAACGTGGGACTCACGGTGGATCACGCCTTTAAGATCGGCAGATTCATCGGCTGGTATTTCGGCAGGGATCACCGCTGCCGGGTCGTCATTGGAAAGGACACCCGCCGTTCCAGTTATATGTACGAGGCGGCCCTCACCGCCGGGCTTACGGCGTCGGGGACGGACGTGTATCTGCTCCATGTGACCACCACGCCGTCGGTGAGCTACATCACCCGGATCGACGATTTTGACTGCGGGATCATGATCTCCGCCAGCCACAACCCCTATTACGACAACGGCATCAAGCTCTTAAACGGCGGCGGGGAGAAGATGGAGGAGTCCGTCCTTGCCCAGATCGAGAAGTACCTGGACGGCGACCCCGCCCAGCTTCCCTACGCCCAGCGGTCGGAGATCGGCCGGACGATCGACTACTCCGCCGGGCGCAACCGGTACATCGGCTATCTCATCTCCCTGGCCACCCACTCCTACAGCGGGAAAAAGGTGGGCCTGGACTGCGCCAACGGCTCCACCTGGATGATCGCCAAGAGCGTTTTTGACGCCCTGGGGGCGGACACCTATGTGATCAACTCCAACCCCAACGGTCTGAACATCAACCAAAATTGCGGCTCCACCCACATCGAGGGCCTTCAGCGCCTGGTGGTGGGCAACGGCCTGGACGTGGGCTTCGCCTTTGACGGGGACGCGGACAGGTGCCTGGCCGTGGACGAGAAGGGGCAGATCGTGGACGGGGACAAGATTTTGTACATCTACGGCCGCCACATGCACGAGCGGGGCAAGCTGGAGGGCACCAAGGTGGTCACCACGGTGATGTCCAACATCGGCCTGTACAAGGCCTTTGACGCCATCGGCATCGGCTACGAGATCACGGACGTGGGCGATAAGTATGTGTGGGAGAACATGCGCCGCACCGGCAACCGGCTGGGCGGCGAGCAGTCCGGGCACATCATCTTCGGCAAATACGCCACCACCGGCGACGGCGTCCTCACGGCCATCAAGCTTATGCAGGCCATGCTGGACCGGAAGCTGCCCCTGTCCAAGCTGGCCGAGCCTGTGACCATCTACCCCCAGGTTCTCCGGAACGTGCGGGTGGAGGACATGGAGGCGGCTCTGAACGACCCGGATGTGCGCCGCGCCGAGGGGGAGGCCAAGGAGGCCCTTGGCTCCAACGGCCGGATCCTCCTGCGCAAGAGCGGCACGGAACCCCTCATCCGCGTGATGGCCGAGGCCCCCACTCAGGAGGAGTGCGGCCGGGCCGTGGGCCATATCGTGGACGTTTTAGAGGGAAAGGGGTACGCAAAGCATGATTAAGACGGCGGAGCTTTTTTCCCTTGACCGCTCCCTGGCGGGGCAGCTGCTCTCCGGGTGTGAGTACCCCTGGCAGGCCCTGAAGGAGATCGCCCAGTGGTGTGTCAGGATCGGGGAGACCCTCCCCCCGGAGGAGTACGAAAAGCGGGGGGAGAACATCTGGGTCGCCCGGGACGCCCTGGTCTGCCCCAGCGCCTGGATCGACGGCCCCTGCATCATCGGCCACAGGACGCAGGTTCGCCACTGCGCCTTTATCCGCGGCGCCGCCATCGTGGGCGATGACTGCGTGGTGGGCAACTCCACGGAGCTGAAAAACGTGATCCTCTTCGACAACGTCCAGGTGCCCCACTACAACTATGTGGGGGACTCCATTTTAGGCTATAAGTCCCACATGGGCGCCGGCTCCATCACCTCCAACGTCAAGTCCGACAAGACCCCGGTGGCGGTGAGGGACGGCGGGGAGACGATCCAGACCGGCCTTAAAAAATTCGGCGCCATGCTGGGGGATCTGGTGGAGGTGGGGTGCAACAGCGTCCTGAACCCCGGAACGGTTCTGGGCCGGGGCGTGAGCGTCTATCCCACCAGCTGTGTCCGGGGCGTCGTGCCGGAAAACCACATCTGGAAGGATAGGGACCACATCGTACCGAGAACATAATAAACCGGGCCGGTCAAGCGCCGGCCCCCTTTTGAAATCGCTCTGTTTAAAGAGGTAAACCGATGAAGTACATCCCAACCGGCGGGATATCCGGCTTGACGCCCCTTGAGGGCACAGATGACCTGTTTTTCGGCACGGGGGCGCCCCACGGCGACCTTTACGAGGCCGAGGAGCTTTTTCGGGACGGCGGGAGCCTGAAACCGGACAGGCTCATCCTTGTGAAGTACCCCTCCGGCCAGGTCACGGAGCCTATGAAGGCCGCGCCGGGGCAGTATTTCGGCCGGCCTGTTTATTTTGACGGGGGCGTCTACGCCCTGCTGGCGGATTTCCCGGCGGGGGAGATATAAATCTTGAAGCTGGACGGCCCCCTGGAGAATGCCCACGTCCACGCCACATTTCCGCTGACGGAGGTCGAGGACTGCTATAACCTGTCCCTGAAAACGGCGCCCCTGATGCTGACCCGCCAGGCGGACATTCTGGAGATTCTCTGGCCGGAGCGGCGGCGCGTCAGGCTTCAGGAGCGGGAGACCTTCCGCTTCCGGGACGGCGACGAGCTTTGGATGAGCCGCTGGAACGAGGAGGGCGAAGGGGATTCTTACCGCTGCTGGGAGGAGATCGTAGTACGGAACTTAGACGGGGACCAGCTCTCCTGCCAACCGGGGGACATACAGCTCATACCCAACGGCGAGAAGTGGCTGCTGGGCTGAAGATCGGAGGGTAAACAATGCGGATCGTCATAAAAGTGGGTTCCTCCACGCTGAGCTACCCCACGGGGAGAATGAACATCAGGCGCGTGGAGAGCCTTGTCCGGGTCCTCAGCGACCTGAAAAACGCCGGGCACGAGGTGATCTTCGTCTCCTCCGGGGCCATCGCGATGGGCGTGGGGAAGCTGGGACTGACAAAGCGCCCGGAGGACATCCCCGGCAAGCAGGCCGCCGCGGCGGTGGGCCAGTGTGAGCTGATGTACACCTACGACAAGCTCTTCTCCGAGTACAGCCACACCGTGGCCCAGATCCTCCTGACGGCGGCGGATATCGAGGACGAGCGCCGGCACGAGAACTTTAAAAACACCATCCTGCGGCTTTTGGAGATCGGGGCGATCCCCGTGGTGAATGAGAACGACACCGTGGCCACGGAGGAGATCGTCATCGGCGACAACGACACCCTGGCCGCCGTGGTGGCCGTCTCCGTGAGCGCCGATGTGCTTGTGCTGATGAGTGATATTGACGGCCTGTACACCGCCGATCCCCGGAGGGACGACAGGGCGGAGATCATCGAGACCGTGGCGGAGCTGACCCCGGCGATCCTGGAGCTGGCGGGGGACAGCGGCACGGCCCTGGGCACCGGCGGCATGAAAACAAAGCTCCACGCGGCCCAGATCGCCACGGAAGCCGGCGTGGATCTGATCATTATGAACGGGAAAAAGCCTGAGCGCCTCTACGACGTGGTGGAGGGCCGCAGCGTGGGCACCCGGTTCATCGGCCGGTAACGGTGGAGAGCGATACGGAATTATGTCAACTGACTGCATGGACGATTGGGGAGAGTATTATGACCACACTTGACATCTTAAAGCGCGCCAAGGCGGCGGCGCCGTCTCTGGCGGAGCTGTCCACGGAGCGGAAAAATCAGGCGATCCTGGAGATGGCGGGGGAGCTGGAGAACAGTACCCCCAGCATCCTGGAGGCCAACGCAAAGGACATGGAGGCCGCCCGCGGCCGCATCAGCGAGGTCATGCTGGACAGGCTCCGGCTGGACGAAAAGCGCGTCGCGGCGATGGCAGAGGGGATGCGCAGCGTGGCCAGGCTCCCTGACCCCGTGTGGGCCACACTGTCCCAAACCCGCCTCCCCAACGGGCTGGAGCTTGCCAAGGTGGCGGTGCCCCTGGGGGTCATCGCCATCATCTACGAGTCCCGCCCCAACGTCACCTCCGACGCCGCCGTCCTGGCCTTCAAGTCCGGCAACGTGTGCGTCCTCCGCTCCGGGAAGGAGGCGTGGAACAGCGCCAACGCCATTGTGCAGGCGCTGCGGCGCGGCCTGTCCCGCCTGGAACTGAATGAGAATTATGTAAACTTAATTGAGGACACGACCAGGAATTCCGCGAATGAGCTGATGACCGCATCGGGTTATGTAGACCTGCTCATCCCCCGGGGCGGCGCGGGGCTGATCCGCGCCTGCGTGGAGAACGCCACGGTGCCGTGCCTGGAGACGGGGACGGGCATCTGCCACGTCTATGTGGACGAATTTGCCGACCTTGACAAGGCGGTGAAGATCATCGTCAACGCCAAGACCAGCCGCCCATCGGTGTGCAACGCGGAGGAGGTCTGCCTCGTCCACGAAAAGGCGGCGGGGCAGTTCCTGCCAATGCTGAAAAAGGCCCTGGTGGACGACAGGATCCGAGACGGCCTCACCCCCGTGGAGCTGAGGCTGGATCCCCGGGCGGCGGCGGTCATCCCCGGCACGCCGGCGGGGGAGCGGGACTTTGACACGGAGTTTCTGGACTACATCCTGGCTGTGAAGGTGGTGGACAGCGTGAAGCAGGCCGTCGCCCACATCGCGGCCCACTCCACCCGCCACTCGGAGGCCATCGTCTCGGAGAGCCGGGAGAATCAGGAGCTTTTCGTCCGCGGCGTGGACAGCGCGGCGGTGTACGTCAACGCCTCCACCCGCTTCACCGATGGGGGAGAGTTCGGCCTGGGGTGCGAGATGGGCATCTCCACCCAGAAGCTTCACGCCCGCGGCCCCGTGGGCCTGGCGGAGCTGACCACCTACAAATATGTGATCCGCGGCGACGGCCAGGTGAGATGACCCGGCCGCGGAGGAGAAGGAGAGTTAACATGTACGATTACGGATTCATCGGCGTGGGCCACATGGGCGCCACGCTGGCCAACGCTGTCATCGCCTCCGTGGGCGGCTCCCGGTGCGCCGCCTGCGACGCCGAGCCGGGGAAGGCCAAGCTGTACGCGGCGGGAAAGGGCTGCGCGGCCCTGGGCGTCCGGGAGCTGGCGGAGAGCTGCCGCACCATCTTCCTGGGGGTGAAGCCCCAGAATATGGAGGAGCTGGCGGCGGACATCGGCCCGATCCTGAGACAGCGCCCCGAGTGCGCCCTGGTGACGATGGCCGCCGGTGTTACCACCCAGACGTTGTGCCGTATGCTGGGCTTCACCCCGCCGATTTTGCGGATCATGCCCAACACCCCCGCCGCCGTTGGCGCGGGCTGTATGCTCTACGCCTCCAACGCGGCCCTGGACCCCTCCCGCCGGGAGGAGATCTTAAAGGCCCTGGCCCCCACCGGCCTTTTGGTGGAGACGCCGGAGAGGCTGATAGACGCCGGCTGCGCCGTGTCCGGCTGCGGCCCGGCCTTTGTGTACCAGTTCATCCTGGCCCTGGCCGACGCCGGAAAGGACGTGGGCCTCGCCCCGGACACGGCGCTGAAGCTGGCCGCCCAGACGGTGCTGGGCGCCGCCAGGCTGGCGGTGGAGTCCGAGGAGGACCCGGGGACGCTCCGCGACCAGGTCTGCTCTCCCGGCGGCTCCACCATCGAGGGCGTCAACAGCTTGAACCGCGGCCCCTTTGCCCAGGAGGTGAGGAAGGCCGTCCGCGCCTCCTTTGACCGCACGGTGGAGCTGGGCAGGGGGCATTGACCGCCCCCGGAGGAGAATTTCCAGAAAAAACGGAAAAAAGGCCAAATCAGGGAAAATCGGGGATTGACAGGCCATGGAAAATGTGGTAAAATACCTGGTAACCCGGTAGCGGTGCGGAAAATAGATCCCATGCGGCGCGGGCTTCCACTTTTGGGTGAGAAAGCCCGCCCTTTTTTCTACACGCTTTTAATTTAACGATTTAATTAGGAATAATTCCCACAAGGAGGGTTGAATATGGCAGAAGTTTTGTTGGAACTGACAAATGTGAGCAAGTACTACACAAGCTCCCAGTCGGTAGTGATGGGCCTCAACTCCGTGTCGCTGTCCTTTGCGCGGGGGGAGTTTGTGGCCATCACCGGTGAGAGTGGGAGCGGCAAATCCACCCTGGCCCACATCCTGGGCGGGATCCTGCCCTATGAGAGCGGGGAGATGAGCTACAAGGGCCATCCCACCTCCCACTACGGCGGGATGGACTGGGAGCGCTACCGCCGGGACAACGTGAGCTTCATCTCCCAGAGCTACGGGATCCTCCCGGGGGCCACGGTGATGCGCAATGTGATGAGCGCCCTGATCCTGGTGGGCATGGACAAGGCCTCGGCCAGGAAGAGCGCCGGGGACATCCTGCGCCGGGTGGATCTGTGGGAGCTTCGCAACCGCCGGGCGGCCAAGCTGTCCAGCGGGCAGAAGCAGCGCCTGTCCATCGCCCGCGCCCTGGCCAAGCCCGCCTCCATCCTGATCGCCGACGAGCCGACGGGCAACCTGGACGCGGAGAACAGCGGGAAGATCATACAGCTCCTTGCCGACGCGGCCCGGGAGAGGCTTGTCATCCTCATCACCCACGAGTTTGATGAGGCCAAGGACTACGCCACCCGCCATGTGGTCATCCAGGATGGGCGCATCGCGGCGGACACCGCCCTGCGCCCCACGCCGGAGCCGGGGCCGGCCCCCACGGTGGGGGAGAAGAAGCGCCGCTTCCTCAGCCCCTATGTGGCGCGGCTTCAGTGCGTCAGCCGCCCTGTGTGGACGGCGCTGCTGGCGGTCTTCTTTGCCGCCACGGCCTTTGCGGTCTTCGCCTTTTTGGGGGTTTTCATCGCCTTTACGGACGACACCACCACGCGCAGATATGACTCGTCGGCCTTTCTGAACGGCGACCCCACCCGCATTGTCTTTCGGAGAGGGGACGGCAAGAGCCTGACGGATGAGGATATGGCCAGGGTCCTGTCCATTTCCCACACCAAGGCGGTGGAGCCTTGGGCGTGCGTGCAGGATGTCCAGTACGCCTACCGGGAGGGGGTGGACTTCGATATCGGCTATGACAGGAAATACGAGGTCGGTCCCGGGGGGGACGTTGCAAAAGAGTGGCTTGAGATCCGGACTAACGTGAGGACGGACGCCCCCTATCTCCAGACGATCCCCTGTCTGCCGGAGGGACAGGAATTTTTGACGGATGGACGCCTTCCGGAGAACTTCTACGAGGTCGTCGCCAGTGACCCGGATCTGAAGATCGGGGATGTGATCCTGGTCTACATCCGGGACGTGAAGAAGATGAGCGCCCTTCAGTTTACCCATTACGATATGGTCTTCCAGGTGGTGGGCCGTACCGATTACGGCTCGGGCCTCTTCTTCCACCAGGATGTGGGCCGGTTCTGCCGCCAGCTGTTTGAAATGGGCACCCAGTCCGTCACGGATCACGGCTACGTCTACATACCCAACAACCCCATCCCCGAAGAGAAATTCCCTGAAGAGGCCTTTGAAAAGTGGTGGAAAGACGAGGACAAAACCGAGTTCCACAGAGGTGTCCTGACCGTCACCCCCGTGTGGGAGGAGGGGACCTTCTGGTTCCCGAAGGAAAGCCGACTGGCCCGGCAAGTGGATGTACTGCCGGAGGAGCGGGCGGTCTATACCTTCCGCAGCGACGACGCGGACGAGAACGGGAATTACCGGACGGTTCAGCTTTTGCCCGCATATGATGAGGTTGAGTTGGACGATGATGGACATATCGTAGCCATCTTCGCAAAGTCTACGATATTTTCCAGGGAGATGCCGGTGGACTACCCCACCTTTGATATCCTCACCTGGAAGACGCGGGATCAGGCCAGCGTGACCATCGACCACTACGCCTACACCGATCAGGTGCTGAACGCCCTGGCCAGGATGGGCTATACCGCCGCCTCCGTGTACCGTCAGGGCGCGGCGGAGCAGGATCCCGAGCTGGCCCGGGAGCGGATCCAGACGCTGTGGGTCTGCCTCCTCGTCCTGCTGGCCGTGGCAGTCCTCCAGGTGGTCATCCTGAAGGCCCTGTTTACCACGGAGAACGAGAGCTTCCGGCTCCTCAGCAACATCGGTCTCACCGGCGCCACGGCCAAGCGCTCCGTCTGCATCCAGATCGGCGTCTTCGCCATTTTGGGGGAGATCATTGGCGCCGTGGGGATCGCCGTATGCCACAGCCTGGGCGTGCAGAAGATCGTGGAGATGATGCGCTTCATGCCGCCTAAGTACCTGCTGCTGCTTGTGGCGGTCCATATGGCCCTGTCGATCCTGGCGGCGGTGTGGGTCGCGGATTCTCTGGGCAAGCAGGTTTTCCCCCAGGGCACGGCGGAACACGATATTGATTTAGGCGATGAAAAGGAGGCGACGGAAGCATGATCGAAGTAAACAAACTCACCAAAACCTACGATCGCCGCACCCGCACGGCCAATACCGTTCTGCATGACGTGACGATCACCCTGCCGGATCGGGGCTTTGTGTGCATCCTCGGCCCCTCCGGCTGCGGAAAGACCAGCCTTCTCAACGCCATCGGCGGACTGGACACCTTTGACAGCGGCAGGCTGACGGTGGACGGCGTGTCGGTGACAAAGTACGGCGTCAAGGCCTTTGAGCTTGCCCGGGACCGGAATTTCGGGTACATTTTTCAGAACTACTACCTCCTGCCGGATCACAGCGTGGCCTACAACGTGTATATGGGTCTCCACTGCCTGGGCCTCTCCCACGCCCAGAAGATCCAGCGGGTCAGGACCGCCCTCCGGGCCGTGGATATGGAGCGGTACATCCACCGCAAGGTGGAGGAGCTTTCCGGCGGCCAGCAGCAGCGCGTGGCTATCGCCCGCGCCCTGGCCAGGAGGCCCCGGGTGATCTTCGCCGACGAGCCAACGGGGAACTTGGACGAGGAGAACACCCGCGCCGTCTGCACCCTTCTGCGCCGCGCCTCCAGGGAGAGCCTGGTCGTCATGGTGACGCATGAGGAGAGCATCGCCCGGTTCTTTGCCGACCGGATCATCACCCTGTCCGACGGGTATGTCACCTCCGACCGGGACAGCTGGGAGCGGGGCGGCCTTACGGCCTCCACCGGATCCACCATTTACACCGGGGAGCTGGAGGAGGAGCGGCCGGAGAACGGCCTTGCCACGCTGAGAGTCCTGCGGGAGCCTGGCGCCCCGCCCACCGAACTCACGGTGGCGGTGCTGCGGGACCGCATCGTGCTGAAGATCTCGGACAAACGCGCCGTCACCGTGGGAAAACCGGAGGAAGTCCCCACCCTCGTGGAGGGGAAGAGACCCACCGTGGACCTTGCCGACGTGGACAAGGCCGGGGAGGGTGACACGATGGAGATGTTCCGGGAGGCCCCCGCCGCCCCCGCCCGCCCCGGAAAGGGCATCACCCTGCCCATGATGGTGCGGGAGGCCTGGCGCCTGAGAAAGGACGGAAAGATCCGCCGCGTGGGTACGGCCGCGTTCCTTGTCCTGCTCACCGTCCTGATCCTGTTGACGGCGGGGGATTATATCAAGCTGGCCAACATCGATCCCCGGGACTTCCTCACCTCCGACCCCCACATGCTCATGGTGGACATCAGACGCGGGGGGAGCTTACGCGGGGAGATAACCGAGCAGGAGCTGCAATTCGCCGTGGATTTTGATCAGGCCCTGAAGGAAGAGGGGCTTGAGGTGGACTTCATCCCCCACATCACCGGAAGATGCCTGTACACCTCCAACCTCTTCTTCCAGCTGGAGGATTTCACCCTGGAGTTCCCCTCCGCCATGTGCTGGGCGTCGGCGGACCGTCTGGATCCCGCCACCCTCATCTATGGCCGGATGCCGGAGAAAAACTACGAGATGGTAGTTGACCGTCAGGTGCTGGAAATCATGCTGGAATCCGACAGCATCGCCCTGAACGGCGTCGTGACGCTTCAGGATTTCGTGGGCGCGGAGGTCCAGATCATGAACCGCTCCTACTCCGTGACCATTTGCGGCGTCGCGGACAGCGGCGCCAGAACGGCGTACATCTCCAAGAGCGCCCTGCTGGCCCTGTGCAACGGCAACGCCAGGATCCTGTCCCTGAAAGAGCTGCAGGCCCTCTACCCCGGGGAGTACGACGACGTGACCCTGGGGAGGGACGAGTGCCTGCTGAACGCCACCGTCGCCGGCTCCTCCTGGGAGACCAGCCGTGGCGGACTGTACCGGCCCGGCGGAAGCGGCCCTCGGTATCTCATCAAGGATGTGATCCATATCGACGACCCCCACTACGCGGTGATCCTCAGCGACGAGGGCATCGATTACCGCTATCTCACCGTCCTGTTTGACAACTTCCAGATCTATTGCCAGGATAAGCCCGCCACGATGGCCTTTGCTCAGAAGTTCGCCAGGGATTATCCGGACAATTCCATCATCGTTGAGGTGACGGACAGGTACGGGGAGCAGCGTATGCAGTTTGAGGAGGCCGCCTCCGTCCGCCTGAATGCCCGCAGCATCGTCACCGCCACGGTGATGGCTCTGTGCATGGTCATGCTCTACCTTTTGTGCCGGACGCAGGTTCGTGACCGGCTGGGTCTGGTGGCCGTGTACCGTCTGCTGGGCATCCCCGGCAGGAAGCTGTACTTCATCTTTATGATGGAGGCGTTTTTCTCCTCCCTCACCGCCGTCATTCCCGCCGCCCTCCTCACCTGGGGTTCGGTGGAGGCGCTCCATCTGCTCACCACCGTGGCCGATCAGATCCTGCTGCCCTGGTATGCCGCGGCGCTGACGGTACTGGGGATCGTGGTCTTCTTCCTGATCGCCTCCGTCCTGCCGCTGATGTCCGTCCTCCGCCTGCCTCCCGCCAGACTCGCGGCAAAGTACGAATAAAAAACAAGCCGTATCAATAATGGCAAACCCCGATAACAAAATCCAATAACAAACACCCGCAGGCGAAGCCTGCGGGTGTTTGTTCAGTTTGTCAAAAAACGCAAGTTCAAACTTTTTTCCGGCGACATGTGCGTCGGAAAAAATCCCTTTTGTCACGCAAGTGTACGGCCCTCCGGGCCGTGCGCGCAGCGTGACGGCAGGGAAAATTCTCTGAATTTCGCAAAATTCAGAGAAATTTCCCGCACGTTCCCCTTTGCCGGAAAAGCCCGCAGGGCTTTTTCGACAGGCTGACAACCCCCCGCAGGCGAAGCCTGCGGGGGGTTGTTTCAGATGACGGAAGCTCAGGCCCGGACACCGGAGCCTGTTTTCACCCATTTCCGGCAGTTCAGGATCAGCGCCGCGATCCCAACCACAGCCCAGACAGCCAGGGGGATCAGCCCCTTGTACTGGCCAGAGGTGGCCAGCGTCCAGAAGCCCTCGGCGGCGGAGACGGCCTCCACCGGTGAGAGATAGCCCAGGAATTCGATCCCCAGCGCGTAGAGGATAGCCGGCAGGCCGAGGATCACCAGATTCAGGATGTAGGATGCCTCCACCGTGGGGGAGTGTTCACTGATGAACATGACCATCATCGCCACCAGGAACAGCATAACAAATCTGGCCGTATAGACCACCGCCATGAGTTGTCCCATCGTCATCCCGGGGAAGGGGGCGCGCTGGAATTTGTCGAAATTCCCTAAGGGCGAGGCAATATCGGTGGGGTGGAAGAACTTGGCGAAGGCCTGAAACTCCCGCACATACACCGCCGCCCAAACCAGCGCCGTCATGACCAGAGCGCACAGCAGCTTCCGGCGGAGGACGCCCCCGCGTCCACCCTTGAGGGAGCGGAGCATGTACACCACGCCCGACTGCTGCTCATAGGCCCACATGGCGGCGCAGCAGAGGGCGATAAAGACCATTGAGAAGGCCGCATTAAGGTGCTGGAGATCCTGACTGGGATCCCCCATGATGCTGTCATAGGGATCTGTGGACGACACGATCCACGGTTGGTATCCGCCCTGCTCCGCCCGGTCACGCAGGGTCTCCACCCGAGCCTCCACCCGGTCAATGGCCGAGAGAAGCTCAGGGTTTTCCTCAGCCTTGGAGCGCGCCAGGGTGAGGTAGGCATCGGTGTACTCGTCGTCAAGCGGCCCCTGAAGATCCGTCATGTACGCGTCGTACCAGCTGTCATTGCTCAGGGTCCTGCTGTATCGGATAAAGTTCAACGACCCGCTGGCCACCAGGATGACCAGGAGGATGATCAGCACCTTCTGATAGAACAAGGTCTTGTACAGCTCCCACCCGCCTATGGTGAAATGCCGCCGGAAGAAGTCCAGGAACTTGTTCCACATGTTTGCCAGGAAGGGGAGGAGGCTCCTGTTTCCCTCGGGCCGTCTGAAATGCTGGAGCAAAATGGCCCAGGTCAGGAAGCACCCCGCGAAGATGGGCAGCCAGATCAGGGCCAGCCGCCTGCTCCCAAAGGGATAGCCGAACAGGTCAATGTTCAGATACTCAGTATAGAGCTTGGATGTGCGGATGTAGGAGAAAATGTTGAAATACTTCAACGGGTTGAGGATGCTCTGCACGGGCAGGAAGGCAAAGAGGGCGTACTCCGCCGCCAGCGTCACGCACAGCACAGACAGGGAGAACTGCACACTGGAAATAGACCCCAGCAGGCACCACAGGAAAAGCCCCACCATAAAGCCCGACGCCGCCTTCAGCAGCAGGTACTGGGCGATCCACTCGCCCACGGTGATGTGGTAGGTCAGCGTCCGGAAGATCTCCAGGGATTGGACGCTCCTGCCCATGTCCTCCCAACCTCCGGAGAGGGACAGGGAGATCAGAAGGTTGGAGCCGAAGATCAGCGCCACCCCTCCGACGGATACAACGGCCAATATAGCCGCCCGGTGGACGCCCATACGCCACCGTCCGCCCCTGGTGTCCCGGATGATTCCCCAGAGTCCCGCCTTCCGCTCCTGGAGGAAGGAGAAGACAAAGAGTATGATCAACAGCAGATACAGGTAATCCGCCAGCTCAAATTCCACCCACTGCTGGATGCCCCGGTTGGCGCCAAATTCCACCTGGATGCCCCGCATCGTGGCGAATTCCTCCGCCGTTTTCACCAGGTTCCTATGTACAAAGGTGTTCTCGTCCTTGAACAGCGCCGTCTGGGACTGGAGCCTCGCCTGCTCCTGGACGCCCTCAATGTACGCGTCGTACCCCTGGATGTACTCCAGCTCCTCCGTCAGCTCCGCGACGCGGTTCTCCAGCGTTCTGACGATATTCAGCTTCAGCTCATCGTCAAGGTCGGAGACGGAGGAGAGAAGGGGATCCTCCGCGATCCACGCCGCCACCTCCTCCGGGGGGAAAGTCATCAGATCCTCCACGCCCATAAGCTGCATATGATAGCTGTTCAACAGCTCAGCTTCGTCATTCAGAATGGTGCCGATCTCATCAAGATCCTTCCCCCGGAACCTTTCCGTCAGGTGGGAATAGTAGGCCTCCCCGTCCGTAAGGGACGTAATGGAGCCGCGGCCGAAGAAATCCATTTTTCCCACCAGGAAGAAAGCGGCCGACAGCAGAAGGATCAGCACCACAGCCCCGATCCTGCGGGGATCTGTAAATACACGTTTCCACTCGCCCATATCATTCACCTAAAAAGTAAAGATACACGTCCTCCAGGTTCAGCCGGAACGCCACCGGTGTCCAGGTATCCGGAATGGCGGCGATCAGCTCCGCCGGAGGATCCATCCGCAGCAGCTGTCCCTTTTTCATCAGCAGCACCTCATCCGCGATGGACTCGATGTCGCTGACGATATGCGTTGCCAGCAGTACGATCCTGTTTTTGGCCAGCTCCTTGATAAAATTGCGGATGCGCACCCGCTCCCTGGGATCCAGACCCGCCGTCGGCTCGTCCAGGATCAGCACCTTGGGATCCCCCAAAAGCGCCTGGGCCAGCAGAACCCGCTGCTTCATACCGCCGGAGAAGCCGCCCACCTTTTTGTGCCGCACGTTGTCCAGATTCGTCAGCTCCAGGACGCTGTTCACCTCACTGCTAAGGGCCTTGCCCCGCAGGCCCTTCAGCCTGCCGATGTATGTGACGAAGCTCTCCGCCGTCATGTGTTCATAGATCCCCTGCTGCTGAGGCATGTACCCCAACACGGAGCGGAAACGGTCGCCCATCTGCAGGATCTCCTCGCCGTCGAAGATGATGGAGCCGCTGTCCCGCTTGATATTGTCCGTGATCAGGTTCATCATGGTGCTTTTTCCCGCTCCGTTGGCGCCCAGGATCCCGTAGATGCCCGGGGTAAAAACAGCGGAGAAGTTGTTCAGCGCCGTGAGCTTGCCATAGGTTTTCGTTAAATTTTTCAGTTCAAGTTCCATTTTGCACCGCTCCTTTACTTGTTTTTGCCGGAGCCGTTCCGGCTTGATATTTATGGGGAATAACCGCCTTTATCCTGCGACCTCCCCCCGCACCACAAAGGGATCGCTGCCGTCCAGGGGTATGGCCAGGAGCGAGTTGAGCCGGCTTTCGTTTTCGGCAGGGGGGAAGTACTGTGCGTAAATGTTCTCGCCGTCGATCCCTAAGTAGCTGGAGAAGCCGTATCCCTTCAGATCCAGCTGCCGGATAAGCGTCCCGTCATACGAGTACAGATTGATATACTGCTCATCGTTTTTGCCCGATTCCCCGCACCGGACGGCCAAATAGTCCGGGGTGTAAATCGGCTCGCTGTAATTGAAAGACGGCCCGTCGTACAGGTGAAAGACCTCCGTGACCTCCCCGGTGTCAAAGGCGTACTTCATGATATTCGTCTGGACGAAGCGCCCGTCAATGTTGTCCGGATTGGAAAGCCGCTCAAGCTGTGTAAAGTAGATGCCGTCGCCGGGAACCACCTGGAAGCTCCAGCTCCCGTAAGAGAGGATCTTGTTCGGATCCTCTCCGTCGTTGGAGTAGAGCCGCTGGCCCTCCCTTGTGGCGATGTCCCAGCGGAACAGCTCAAAATAGACCTGTTCGCCGGAGTTGGAGTTGGTCAGCAGGATGTACAGGCTGTTGCCCACGGGCCTCACCGCGAAGTATAAGTAGAACAAATTCAGGTATTTATCCAACAGGAGGAAGGAGTCCTTCCCGTCCAGGGACTGGGCGGCGATGCGGATACGCGCCAGGTTTCGCCCGTTTACCTCCTCCTGAGTCGCGGAACTCATGTACAGATAGCCCCGGTGGATGAAAGCCGAGTCGCCGCCGCCCCTGAGGAGGGCGATATCCCGTGATAGGGTCGATACCGTCTCCGGATCCGTCCCGTCAAGATTGATCCGCCGGAGCTGATATTTTGACTGATCCACCCAGTACAGCTTCCCGTCGTAAACCTGCAGTCCCGTGATGTTGCGCGATACGATGGCGCTGCAGTCCTGCACGAAGAAGTGGTTGCACTCCGGATCCGCGCACAGGGGTTCGCTGACGCCGGTCTCCTTGTCCGTGCGGTACAGATACCGCGAATTGCCGCTCCCGGCCAGGCTCGAGTAGATCGCCGTGTCGGTGCTGCAAACGCTGAAGTCCCGCACGGAATTTGAGGAACCGAAGATAAAGGACGGGTCCGCGTCGTAGTCCGGCAGGTATTCCTCCGTGTCAAACGTGGGGTCCGTCAGATAATTCCCCTGGGGGAACAGCTTAAAGCCGTTCTCATCCAGGGAGGGATCCACCGGCATTTCAGGCTCATCGGGCTGATCCTGGCCGGAGGGGCCGTACTCATCCCCGGATCCCTGTTCCCCGTCCCCCACATAGGAGGGGGGATTATCCTTCTCCCCGCCAGGAGAATTCGGCTGATCGCACGACGCCAACACCCCCGTCAGCATCGTCAGCAGAAGAATAAGCGCTGTTATTTTTTTCATCATGTGCCTCCCGATCCATGAGCTTTTATTTTTTACAAGTTACCCTTGCTCAGTTTACTCCTGTTCCAGGGTGATGATAATGGGGTCGCCGCCGTCCAGGGGCAGGGCAAAGTAAGAATCACCTGTGTTGCCCAAATACCAGCTGTAAAGATACTCCTGGTCAGCACCCAAAAAGGTACCGAGGTACAGATCCCCCATATCCAGACTGCCCCGCAGCTCCCCGTCGTAGGAGTAGAGGTTTACACTGCGCTTTGGGCTTCCGTCTGCCTCACGACTGTTGATCTCCGCAATGATTCGATCCCGGACATAATAGATATCATCGATCTGCGTCTCTTCATCGTCGTCAAGCTGAAAAACGACCTGCGTCTCGCCCGTCTCCAGGGAGTATTTCATGACCATCGTTCTCCAGAGGTAATTGCCGCTGTCCGTGTGGGACAGCTCCTGGAAAACGGTGTAATACAGCCCGTCGCCCGGCACGCACTTAAAGCTTTTGTTGGATAGGTACTCCCCGTCGTCTTCGCCCGCCGTGGTGGAGAGCAGCTGTTCGCCCTTTCTCGTCTTGCTGTCCCAGCGGTAAAGCTCAAGAACATAACTGTACGTTGGAGCGCTTCCGTCGGCAAGGGTGTAGAGAATGAGAATATAGAGATCGTTCCCATAGGGATAGAGCATCATGTCCGCATTCGTACCGGCGGGGGCTGTCTTTTTCAGGAGGGAGAACGACTCGCTCCCATCCAGTGCCTGAACCTTTATCTCTAAGCTGACGGAGGGGATGCCGTCGCTGACTATATTGACTGGAGTTGAAAAATAATAATATCCCCGGTGAAAAAGACAGCACGGAGATGATGCATAGGTGACAAAGTCAGTGGGGGTTTTGCAGAGCGTTTCCCTGTTTGCTCCGTCCAGGGTGGCGCTGTAAATCGAATTGGCGCTCGCATTGAACCAACACAGCTTTCCGTCATATATGGACATGCCGAACATACCGTGTGGATTAGCTATGTACGCATTGCAGTTTTCGTCGTTATGGCGGCACTCCGGCTTCCCGCACAGGGGCAGGGTGATGCCGGTCTCCTTGTCCGTGTAGAGGATCCTGCTTATGGGCTGGGAGGCGGAGGGCTTGATGTAGCTGTAGATCGTGGTGTCGGTGACGCATAAATAATTAATCGCTGTTGATAAAAAATGGATGAAGGAGGGATCCGCGTCGTAGTCTGGCAAAAATTCCTCTGTGTCAAACCGGGGATCTGCCAGATAATTCCCCTCCGGGAACAGCGTGAATCCGTATTCGTCCACGGTGGGGTCCGCGTCGTCTGAATCGTCTGGCGGCTCCTCCCCAGGCCCCCCGGTGGGGGGCTGAGGAGAAAGCCTGTCCTGTTCTCCGGAGATAAAAAGCTCACAGGAGGTCAGTGAGCCTGCCAGCAGAATGGCCGCCAGGAGTAGAGTCATTGTTTTTTTCATACCGCACCTCCAATTATTCTTGCTCGATGGCGTTAATGATAATGGGGTCGCCGCCGTCCAGGGGCAGGGCAAAGTAAAAATCACCTGTGTTGCCCGAATACCAGCTGTAAAGATACTCCTGGTCAGCGCCTAAAAAGCAGCTGAAGGACAGATCCCCCATATCCAGACTGCCCTGCAGCTCCCCGTCATAGGAATAGAGGTTTACGCTGCGTTTTAAACTTCCGTCTGCCTCACGCCTGTTGATCTCCACAATGATCCGATCCCGGACGTAATAGATATTATCACCACTGACTTGTGTCTCTTCATCGTCGTCAAGCTGGAAAACGACCTGCGTCTCGCCTGTCTCCAGGGAGTATTTCATGACCATCGTTCTCCAGAGATAATTTCCGCTGTCCGTGTGGGACAGCTCCTGGAAAATGGTGTAATACAGCCCGTCGCCCGGCACGCATTTAAAGCTTCTGTTGGATAGGTACTCCTCGTCGTCTTCGCCCACCGTGGTGGAGAGCAACTGTTCGCCCTTCCTCGTCTTGCTGTCCCAGCGGTAAAGCTCAAGAACATAACTGTACGTTGGAGCGCTTTCGTCGGCAAGGGTGTAGAGAATGAGAATATAGAGATCGTTCCCGTAGGGATAGAGCATCATGTCCGCATTCGTGTCGGCGGGGGCTGTCTTTTTCAGGAGGGAGAACGACTCGCTCCCGTCCAGTGCCTGAACCTTTATCTCTAAGCTGACGGCGGGGATGCCGTCGCTGACTATATTGACTGGAGTTGAAAAATAATAATATCCCCGGTGAAACAGACAGCACGGAGATGATGCATAGGTGACAAAGTCAGTGGGGGTTTTGCAGAGCGTTTCCCTGTTTGCTCCGTCCAGGGTGGCGCTGTAAATCGAATTGGCGCTCGCATTGAACCAACACAGCTTTCCGTCATATATGGACATGCCGAACATACCGTGTGGATTAGCTATGTACGCATTGCAGTTTTCGTCGTTATGGCGGCACTCCGGCTTCCCGCACAGGGGCAGGGTGATGCCGGTCCCCTTGTCCGTGTAGAGGATCCTGCTTATTTGATCGGACTGGTCGGACTGGGAGGAGGGCTTGATGTAGGTGTAGATCGTGGTGTCGGTGACGCATAAATAATTAATCGCTGTTGATAAATAATGGATGAAGGAGGGATCCGCGTCGTAGTCTGGCAAAAATTCCTCTGTGTCAAACCGGGGGTCTGCCAGATAATTCCCCTCCGGGAACAGCGTGAATCCGTATTCGTCCACGGTGGGGTCCGTTTCGCCCGTGTCGTCCGTGTCGTCTGGCGGCTCCTCCTCAGGCCCCCCGGTGGGGGACTGAGGAGAAAGCCTGTCCTGTTCTCCGGAGATAAAAAGCTCACAGGAGGTCAGTGAGCCGGCCAGCAGAATGGCCGCCAAGAGTAGAGCTATTGTTTTTTTCATACCGCACCTCCAATAGGACAGTTGACATGCTTTTTGGTTTCACTTTAAACCTGTTAAAGTGAGGCGCTGTCTTCCAAGGTGCAAATTGTAGCAAAGAAATTATAATTACAGGTAGCTTTTACACTGGTATATGTTCCCGAACTTAAGGTGTAAATAAGGCTTCTACTGCAACTAAATGCGCCTCTGTTATAAATCGGGGCAATTTCATTAGTGGATCCATCTTCATATACACCATACAGATGGCCGTCGATCACAGCGTCACCCCCGTCATCATAAAAACCGGTGTAATTTGTGACCTCAAAGGAGGCGTCCGTGTAGGCTGAGTGAACAAGCAGCGATGCGCTATAGTCCCCTGTAAAATCCGCTCCGAGAATGTTTACGGTGAAATGCCCCTTCTTGTTAAGCGCAAAGGCGGATACGGCCAACAGACATACCAGAACGACCGCAACGGACACGCAGGTGAGAAGCTTGACACTTTTTTTCATGGGAATTTCTCCTTTAAAAAATATTTTATTACACCCCGGAGGCCCCGGGGAGCAATAAGCGGAATGAAAGTATCAGGGGAGTGACGTTCCCTGTAAATATGAATCGACATATTTAAATTATCTTTATTATATCATAATACAACTTAACTGTCAAGGATAAATTTCCCAATCCGCCCAAATCGAATAAAAAAATTTCCCCTCCCCGGGCGGGGAGGGGAAAGCCGGTTTACAGGGGTTTACCGATCGGCCTTTTTCCGGGACAGCAGGGTGTTGGCCAGGATGCCCAGGATCAGGGCGCAGGCGACCTCGGTGATGGTGACCTTGCCGAAGGAGAGGGTCATCCCGCCCACGCCGGCGATGAGGATCACGGAGACCACAAACAGGTTGTGGTTGTCGTTGAGATCCACGGCCTGGATCATCTTCAGTCCGGAGACGGCGATGAAGCCGTAGAGCGCCACGCAGACGCCGCCCATGACGCAGCTGGGGATGGTGGCCAGGAAGGTGGCGAAGGGGCCGAAGAAGCTGATGAGCATAGCCAGAATGGCGGTGTACAGGATGGTGACGACGGAGGCGTTGCCGGAGATGGCCACGCAGCCCACGCTCTCGCCGTAGGTGGTGTTGGGGCAGCCGCCGAAGAGTGCGCCGGCGATGGAGCCCACGCCGTCGCCCAGCAGGGTGTGGTCAAGGCCGGGGTCCTTCAGCAGCTCGATGCCGATGATGGAGGAGAGGTTCTTGTGGTCGGCGATGTGTTCGGCAAAGACCACGAAGGCCACAGGCACATACGCCACGGCCAGAGTGGCCAGATACGACCCGGTCACACCGGAGAGGCCCTTGGCGGCGGTGAGGAAGGTGAAATCGGGGATCCAGGTCATGGAGGAGAACTTGCCAAAGTCAATGACCGTCAGGGCGGCGCTGTCGGTGGCCCTGCCGATCAGGGTGAAGCACAGCGCCACAAGATACCCGGCCAGGATGCCGATGATGAAGGGGATCATCCGCAGCATCTTCTTGCCGTAGACGGAGCAGATCATCGTGACGGCCAGAGTCACAAGGCCGCAGACGATGCACACATAGGTGGAGGTCCCGGCGGCCACGGCCCCGGAGGTGCCCAGCATGTCACGGACGGCGTTCCCGGCCAGGGAGAGCCCGATGATAGCCACGGTGGGCCCGATGATCACAGGGGGCATGAGCTTGTCGATCCACTTGACGCCCACCAGCTTTACGATGACCGCCAGGAACACATAGACAAGGCCGGCGAACAGCGCGCCGATGATCAGCCCGGCGTAGCCGATCTGCACGGAGACGGCCCCCGCGAAGGCGGCGTTCATGGAGCCAAGGAACGCGAAGGAGCTGCCCAGGAACACGGGGCTTTTGAAGCGGGTGAAAAGGAGATACACAAGGGTGCCCACGCCGGCCCCGAACAGGGCGGCGGTCTGGCTCATGCCGTTGCCCACGGCGCCCGGCACTGCGATGGTGGCGGCCATGATGGCCAGCAGCTGCTGGAGGGCGAAGACTACGGTTTTGCCGAATCCGGGTTTGTCTTTGATGTTGTAAGTAAGATTCATGCTTGTTTCCATCCTCTCCGGTATGTTTTTCGACATTTGCTGGGGAAAATATAGCACTGAAAATGGCAAACCGTCAAGGGGAAACGGGGAAGAACGGATTTTTTGTCGAAAAGGATAAAAAAGCCCTGCCGGGCCCATAAAATTAGGTGTAATATTCTTTGCGCGAAACAGTTGCAATGACCTGGAAAATGGTTTAAAATGAATATGTATTCTCACTTTGGAGGGTTATCGCGATGAAGAAAACCTTTGCCTCTAAGGAAAAGTTTGAGGAGCTGGCCGCCCGTTACGGCACCCCTCTGTACGTCTACGACGAGAAGGGCATCCGGGAAAATGCCCGCCGCCTCTACCAGGCGTTTTCCTGGAATCCCGGCTATAAGGAATATTTCGCGGTGAAGGCCACCCCCACCCCCAAGATCCTCAGGATCTTGAAGGAGGAGGGCTGCGGCGTGGACTGCTCCAGCCTCACCGAGCTTATGATGAGCGAGAGGTGCGGTTTTAGCGGGGAGGACATCATGTTCTCCTCCAATGAGACGCCCCAGGCCGATATGTGCAAGGCAAAGGAGCTGGGGGCCCTGATCAACCTGGACGACTACACCCATGTGAAGTTCCTCAGCGACCTGTGCGGGATCCCCTCCACCGTCTGCTGCCGCTTCAACCCCGGCGGGGTCTTCTCCGTGGCCAACCAGATCATGGATAACCCCCGGGACGCCAAATACGGCATGACCCGCGGCCAGATGAAAAGCGCCTACCGGGATCTGATGGCCCTGGGCGCCAAGAACTTCGGCATCCACGCCTTTCTTGTGTCCAACGCCATCTTCAATGAGTATTACCCCATGATGGCCCGGCAGCTTTTCACCCTGGCGGTGGAGCTTCACAAGGCCACCGGCGCCCACATCAGCTTTGTGAACCTGTCCGGCGGCATCGGGATCCCCTATTATCCCGACCAGATCGCCCCCAACATCCAGGTCATCGCCAACGGCGTCCGGGAGGCGTACAACGAGATCCTCGTCCCCGCCGGCATGGGGGACGTGAAGATCTTCACGGAGCTGGGCCGCTACATGCTGGGGCCTTACGGCTGCCTGCTGACCCGCGCCATCCACGAAAAGCACATCTACAAGGAGTACATCGGCGTTGACGCATGCGCCTGCAACCTGATGCGCCCGGCCATGTACGGGGCCTATCACCACATAACCGTTCTGGGCAAGGAGGACGCGCCCCACGACCACCTTTACGACGTGGTGGGCGGGCTTTGCGAGAACAACGACAAGTTCGCCATCGACCGGGAGCTTCCGGAGATCGACACCGGCGACCTGCTTGTCATCCACGACACCGGCGCCCACGGCCACGCTATGGGCTACAACTACAACGGCAAGCTCCGCTCCGCGGAGGTGCTTCTGAAGGAGGACGGCTCAAGCGAGCTGATCCGCCGTGCGGAGACACCTGACGATTACTTTGCCACCGTGATTTTCTGAGCAAACCATCAGCACGCCCCGGACGGGTCCGCCGTCCGGGGGTTTTTGAGACAAAAAACGCCGTGGCGCGGCTTCCGAACCGGCCCTTTGCCGAAAAAAGCCCGCCCGCGGCAAAAATTTAGCCGGAGGCGATTTTTACCAATGAAGAAAAAGACTGTCGCCGTCCTTTTCGGCGGAATGTCCAGTGAATATGGGGTGTCCCTTCAGTCCGGACACGCCGTCATCTGCGCCATTGACACGGAAAAATACGACGTGATCCCCGTGGGCATCACCCGGGAGGGGGACTGGTATCGCTATTCCGGCCCCCTGGAGCTGATCCCGGAGGACAAGTGGCATCAGGATCCCGCCCTGCTCACCCCGGTGACCGTCTGCGTCAGCCGCTCCCAGCGGGGCCTTGTGGAGCTGATCGGGCAGGGCGTCCGCCGTGTGGAGGTGGACGCGGTGTTCCCGGTTCTCCACGGCCGCAACGGGGAGGACGGCACCGTCCAGGGAATGCTGGAGCTGGCGGGGATCCCCGTTGTCGGCTGCGGCGCGCTGTCCTCCGCCCTGTGCATGGACAAGTCCCGCGCCCACACCCTGGTCCAGGCCGCCGGGATCGCCGTGCCGGAGTCGGTGGAGTTTGACGCCCGCAGCAAGGCGGCTGCCCTGGTGCGCATCCCGGATGAGATCGGCTTCCCCCTGTTTGTCAAGCCCGTCCGGGCCGGCTCCTCCTTCGGCGTCACCCGGGTGGAGGATCCGGCGGAGCTGGAAGCCGCGATGGACGAGGCCCTGCGCTACGACACCCGCGCCCTGGCCGAAAAGGCCGTGGAGGGCTTTGAGGTAGGCTGCGCCGTCATGGGTACGGAGGAGCTGACCGTCGGCCGCGTGGACGAGATCCTGCTTCACGGCGGGTTCTTTGACTTCCAGGAGAAGTACAACACCGACACGGCGGAGATCCTGATGCCCGCCCGCATCTCCCCGGAGACGGAGGAGCGGATCACCCAGGCGGCCCGGACTATCTATCGGGCGCTGGACTGCGCCTGCTTTGCCCGTGTGGACATGTTCCTGACGCCGGAGGGGGAGATCGTGTTTAACGAGGTGAACACCATCCCCGGCTTCACCGGCCACAGCCGTTTCCCGGGCATGATGCGCGGGATCGGCCTGGACTTCCGCCAGGTCGTCTCCAGGATCTTGGAGACGGTTCTGTGAGCGGGGAGGAGCGGGGGAGAGGATACCCCGGGATCGACATTTTCCGCGTGGCGGCGGCCTTCCTTGTGGCGGCCATCCACGTCTCGCCCCTGGCAAAGCTCACCGCCGACGGGGATTTCCTCCTGGTCAGCGTGGCCGCCAGGGTGGCGGTGCCCTTCTTCTTTATGACAAGCGGCTTCTTCACCGTCACACGGTACGCCGCCGACAGTCGGCGGCTGTGGAAGTTTGTGGGCCGCACGGTGAGCGTTTACCTGCTGGCAGTGGTTTTGTACCTGCCGGTGAACATCTATAACGGCTATTTCACGGACTCCTTCACCCTCCCGGGCCTTCTGCGGGATCTGGCGGTTGACGGGACTATGTATCACCTGTGGTACATGCCCGCCGCGGCGCTGGGGGCGGTGATCGCCTGGTATCTGATTCGGCGGTATGACTATCCCGCCGCCTTCGCCGTGACGGGGCTGCTCTACCTCGTCGGCGTCTTTGGGGACAGCTGGTACGGGGCCGTCCGCTCCGTCCCCGGCCTCTCCGGCTTTTATTCCCTCCTGTTCCAGTGCATGGACAGGACGAGAAACGGCCTCTTTTTCGCGCCGCTGTTCTTCGTGCTGGGCGCCCGTGCCCGGGACGGGGGAAAGATGCCCAGGCCCCTTGCCTCTGGGGCGGGGCTGGCCGTCAGCCTTGTCCTCATGGGGGCGGAGGCCCTGCTTTTAAGGCGCCTGGATTGGGCCAGATACTACACCATGTACCTGACGCTCCCGGCCTGCGCCTTCTTCCTCTTTGACCTTCTCCGCTCATTCCGCGGCCCGCGGCACAAGACCGCCCGCTCCTTCGCCACCCTGGTCTATATCCTCCACCCCCTGGCGATCCTGGGGATCCGCCTCGTGGCAAGGCCCCTGGGGCTGTGGGAACTTCTGGTGGAGAACAACCTCATACACTTCCTGGCTGTCTGTGCCGCCACGGCGGCCGTATCCCTCCCGGCGGCCGTGCTGCTGGAGCGGATGAGACGCCCCGGGCCGGATCGGGAGACCTGCCGGGCCTGGCGGGTGGTTGACGCCGGGGCCGTCACCTCCAACGTGGCGGAGCTTCGCAAGCTCCTGCCGGAGGGAAGCTCTCTCATGGCGGTGGTGAAGGCCAACGCCTACGGCCACGGGGATCTGGAGCTGGCCCGCCTTCTGGAGCGGGACGGCGTCCGGGCTTGGGCCGTGGCCACAGCCGACGAGGGGATCGCCCTGCGCAGATACGGCATCCACGGGGAAATTTTGGTTTTGGGCTATACCGACCCCGGCCGGGCCGGGGAGCTGAAAAAGTATCGCCTGACCCAGACGGTGGTGAGCCGGGAACACGCGGATGCCCTGAACCGGCGGGGTGTGCCCCTTCGCGTCCACCTGAAGATCGACACCGGGATGCACCGCCTGGGGATCCCCTGGGACGACACAGAGGATATTGCCGGGGTCTTCGGTTTAAAGAACCTGCGTATTACGGGCATGTTCACCCACCTGGCCTGCTCGGAGAGCCGGGAGGCGGCGGACGCCGCCTTCACCGTGGAGCAGGGCAGACGGTTTGCCGCTGTGGCCCGGGCGCTTCGTGAGCGGGGCATAACGCCCCCCGCCGTCCATATCCAGAGTACATACGGGATGCTGAATTACCCGGAGCTTACCGCGGGGTATGTCCGGGTGGGCCTGGGGATCTACGGCGTCCTGTCCGACCCGGAGGATCAGACGATCCTCACGCCGGCCCTCCGTCCCGCCCTGTCCCTTTACGCCCGGGTGGCGCTTGTGCGCCGGATCCCGGAGGGGGAGGGGGTGGGCTACGGCGGCCCCTTCCGGCAGCCTGGCCCCCGGCGGATCGCCATCCTCCCCATCGGCTACGGCGACGGGTATCTCCGGGAGCTGTCCGGCGGCGTGGGCTATGTCCTGCTCCACGGCCGCAAGGCCCCGGTGGCGGGAGCCGTGTGCATGGATCAGATGGCCGTGGATGTCACGGACATTCCGGACGTGGCCCCCGGCGATACGGCAACCCTCATCGGACGGGACGGCCAGGAGGAGATCACCGCCCCGGAGCTTGCCAAGCTGGCCGGGACGATCACAAACGACCTCCTCAGCGGCCTGGGAACAAGACTCGGCCTGCAAATAAGGTAAATTCCCCGGCGCCCTACGAAGAATCCTCCCCGCTGTACACCTCCTCAGAGGAACGAAAAAAGAACGTTACCGTAAATCCAATCTGTACGGGCCTCCGCCTACGGAGGCCCGTGCTGTTTGAGCTGCGTTGAATCGATGCTCGGTGGATATCGAAACACGGGCCGACGAGGTCGTCGGCCCCTACATAGTCCAAATGCCGTGATTCGGACAATGGTGCAAAATCGAGAGGCGGCCCCTACAGTCTGTAAGGGACCCCCTTGTAGGGGCCGATGACCTCATCGGCCCGTGCCGCGATAACTGAGCGCCTCCATTGCCTCACGACGGGGACGGTTCCTTTCGTCGTCGCGGAAGTCGCGATAGCTCCCCGCGCCGCAGGCGGCGCGGCTCACTCGCAGACTTCGCTCCTCCTCTCCCCACGCAATCACGATTGCGTGGGGCCCCGGTATGCCGTCTCCAGGCCCCCGTAAAAGGCGGGACTTGAGGGACGGTTTTTTTGTACCACCGCAGGTGGGACTAAAGAACCGTCCCTCTGTAACGCCGGGTGAAAGCTTCCGTATAACGGAAACTGCCCCGTCCCTCGTCCCCCCATTTCAAATATTTTTTCCAAGGACATGCGCCTTGGAAAAAATTCCTCTTGCCGCGCAAGTGTCCAGTCCGCAGACTGGTCGCACAGCGCGGCAGCAGGGAAAATGCCCATGAATTCCGCAGAATTCATGGGCATTTTCTCGCACGCATCCCCTTGGCATTGGAAGGCCTTCAGGCCTTCCAAGCCAGCCTCCGTCCCCCCTTGGCAGGAAAAGGTGTGCGGTTTCTCCTCGGAGAAACCGCACACCTTTTTCGCCAGACATTTATTTTTGTTTTTCTTCCATCTCTGTGCGGCGGGCGTCCTCCAGGGCCTCGGCCCGGATCTCGCGCATGATCTGGCTGTCCTCCTCCGGGGCGGCAGGCGCAGGGGTCTGCTCCTCGCCCTGGCCGGCCTGGGGATAGACCCCGTCCAGGGCCAGCGCCTTAAACTCCTCGCCGGTCATGGACTCATGCTCCAGAAGGTACTCGGCGCAGCGGATCAGGGCGTCCTTATGCTCGGTCAGGATCTCCTCGCACTTCTTGGCGGCGTCGTCGAAGATGTGCTTGACCTCCTCATCGATCATGGCCGCCGTCTCCTCGGAGTAGGACTTGGTGGTTCCGAAGTCCCGGCCGATAAAGATGGAGTGGTCGGAGCTGTCGTAGCTGATGGGCCCCAGACGGTCGCTCATGCCGTAGCGGGTGACCATAGAGCGCGCCACGTTGGTGGCGGCCTGGATATCCCCGGATGCTCCGGTGGAGATATCGTCCAAAAACAGCCGCTCCGCCGTCCTGCCGCCCAGATCCACCACGATGTCTTCAAACATCTCGGAACGGGACTGGTAATTCTCCAGATCCTCCTCCGGCCTGAACAGGGTGTACCCGCCCGCCTGGCCGCGGGGGATGATGGTGATGAAGTGGACCGGATCCACATGCTTCAGGAACAGGCCGGTGATGGCGTGGCCGGACTCGTGATAGGCCGTGAGCCGCCGGGCCTTGTCGGACATCTTCCGGGACTTCTTCTCCGGCCCCATCTGAACCTTCAAAATGGCCTCGTCCACATCCGGCATGGTGATAAAGGGTTTGTTCTCCCGTGCGGCCAGAAGCGCCGCCTCGTTCATCAGGTTCTCCAGATCCGCCCCGGAGAAGCCGGGGGTGCCCCGGGCGATGCTCCCCAGGTCCACGTCGTCCCCCAGGGATTTGCCGCGGGAGTGGATCCTCAAAATGGCCTCACGGCCCTTGACGTCAGGCATCCCCACAAAGACCTGCCTGTCAAAGCGGCCTGAGCGGAGAAGGGCGGAGTCCAGGATATCGGCCCGGTTCGTGGCCGCCATGACGATAACGCCCTCGTTTGTGTTAAAGCCGTCCATCTCCACCAGGAGCTGGTTCAGGGTCTGCTCCCGCTCGTCGTGACCGCCGCCAAGACCGGAGCCGCGCTGGCGGCCTACCGCGTCGATCTCGTCAATGAAAATGATGGCGGGGGCCAGCTTCTTGGCCTGATCAAAAAGATCGCGCACACGGGACGCGCCCACGCCGACATAAAGCTCCACAAAGTCCGAGCCGGAGATGGAGAGGAACTGGACGTTTGCCTCCCCCGCCACGGCCTTGGCCAGCAGCGTCTTTCCTGTGCCCGGAGGGCCGACAAGCAGCACGCCCTTGGGGATACGGGCGCCCAGAGCCGTGTACTTGTGGGGATCCTTTAAAAAGTCCACGATCTCCTCAAGCTCCGCCTTCTCCTCGTCGGCACCGGCTACATCGTTGAAGGTGACCCTCTTCTTGTCCTCGGAGGCCAGACGGGTGCGGGCGTGACCGAAGCGCCCCGCCGCATTGCCGCCGTTTCCGGCGCCCATCCGGTTCATCATCACATACCAGACGATGACCATGACGATCATAATGATCACATAGGGGATGATGGTGACCCACCAGGGAGTGGCATAGTCCCGCTTCAGATCATACTTCAGGATCCCACGCTCCCACTGGTCGGTGATCACCTCGTTCAGATCGTTGTAGAAGATGGACTCGTTCCTCAGCTCGTGATAGACGCTGGTGCCGGAATCCTCGTCGATGGGCTTTTTCAGCTCCATGTAGACGACGCCGTCCTCGATGGTGAAGTACTGGACGTTCTCGTCTACAAACTGCTGACGCATCTCGGAATACTCCAGACCTCTGGACGTGTCCTCCGGAGAGCTGAGCAGATAGATGGCCGCCACCAGTATGATCAGGATGAAGAAATAAAAACCGATATCCGGCCGGCGGGTAGGCTTCTTGTTCAAAAATGGATCACTTCTTTCTTCGTCGTCATGGGTGCCGCGGCGCTGTCCTCACGGATGGTACGGGGACGGCGCCCGGCTTGATTTCCCCTCCGGGGGAGGGGAGAAAAACTACTGATAGATCTGAGGCTTCAGCACGCCGATGTAGGGGAGATTGCGGTAGCGCTCGGCGTAATCCAGCCCGTAGCCCACGATAAAGGCGTCGGGGCACTCAAAGCCCACATAGTCGGCTCGGATGTCCGCCTTCCTGCGGGCGGGCTTGTCAAGCAGGGTGCAGATGGACACGGAGGCCGGTTTCCTGCCCTCAATAAATTTCTTGAGATAGGAGAGGGTCACGCCGGAGTCCAGGATGTCCTCGATCAGGAGGACATGCCGCCCCTCCACGTCGTAGGACAGATCCTTGTTGATCTTTACCGCGCCCGTGGTGGTGGTTCCGGAGCCGTAGGAGGACACCGCCATGAAGTCGATGTCGCAGTATGTGTCCACGCAGCGCATCAGATCCGCCATAAAGACGAAGGAGCCCTTCAAAACCCCCACGAACAGGGGGCTTTTGCCGTCATAGTCGGCAGTGATCTGACGCCCCAGCTCCGCGACCCTGTCCTGAAGCTCCTGGGCTGAGAAAAAAACCCGGTCAATATCTCTTTCCAGCATGTCTCTCTTCCTCCGTTATCCCCGCCAAAAGTCAGGGGAGTTGTGGGTCTGAATATCCCGCGCAGAGGGTCTGCTCTCCCCGGACGGTAGGGGCCTTGCCTCGATCACAATGGCCCGTTCCCCCAAACGCGCCAGCAGGTCTCTGTCCGCGCCCACGCCGCACACCGCCACAACGCCGCGGCTGTCGGCGATCACCGGGACAAGTCCCCGTATGTCTCTGGGGATGTGCCGGTCAATAAAGAGCTTCTTCAGCGTGCGGGATCCCGCCGCCAGGCGTATCACATCCCCCGGCGCACGGGGGCGAACCGTAAGCTCGCCTTTGATTTTATCCTGTTTTATGGGGTAAGAAGTTAAGGAATTGTTAAACTCTCCGTCCCACACCGTCTCCCGGCAGAAAATACCGATATTTGCCTCCTCAATTATAACAGGGCTGTCAACCCCAAGCCTCTTTGGGCTGAAGGAGGCAAACCGCGGCTTTCCACGGAGGAGAGATCCGTACTCCCGCCGGAGGGTCAGGCCCGGCAGGTCGAGACTTCCCCCGGGATCGGGGCTTTCCAGCAGGGCAAAGACGCTGTCCACATGGGCGGCGGTGAGCTGTGTGCCGCAAAAGTGCCGGATCACCCGGGAGGAGACGGGCCTGGGGAGTGCCAAAAGCTCCCTCACCGGAAGTGCGCCTCCCGGCTCCTCCCGCTGCGCCAGGAAATCCCTGGCCAGGCTGTCCAGATACGCCTCGTCCTCCCGGAGAAGCCCGGTCAGCTCCGTCACATTGAGAGAGGGATTGATCCTGCGCATCACCGGCAGGATCTTGTGGCGCACCAGATTCCTGGTGTAGTCCTCACAGGCGTTGGAGGAGTCCTCCCGGTGGGGTATGCCCCTCTCCCGGCAGTATTCCTGGATCTCCCCCCGCGTCAGGCACAGAATGGGCCGGATCACCGGGCCGTTTACCGGGGGGATCCCCCCCAGGCCCCGCAGACCGGATCCCCGGGCGATGCGCATCAGCACCGTCTCCAGGTTGTCGTCGGCGTTGTGTGCCGTGGCGATCTTGGCGTCCCCAAGCTCCCGGGACAGCTCCCGGAAGAAGGCGTAGCGCATCTGCCTTGCCGTCTCCTCGATGCCGGCGCCGCGCCTTTTGGCCTGGCCGGCCACGTCACCGGACCCCACACGAAGCGGGACATTCAGCGCCGCGCACCGCTCCCGGACAAAGGCCTCGTCCCCGTCGGACTCCGCCCCCCGCAGCCGGTGGTTGAAGTGGGCGGCAAAAAGGGGGAACCCGCGCTCCCGCGCCGCCTCACAGAGACAGTGCAGCAGGAACATGGAGTCCATCCCCCCGGAGACGCAGGCGATGACGGGAACTCCCGGCTCCAACATATTATATTGTAGACAAAAATCCGAAATTTTTTCCCGGAGGGTCATGCTCACTCACCGTGCCTTCTCTCCAGGGAGCGGAAGGAGGTGAATTCCGGCTGCCACTGCAGCTCCACGGTGCCGGTCTCGCCCCGGCGGTTTTTCAAAATGATACACTCGGCGATGTTGGGCCGCTCCGTGTCCTTGTTGTAGTAATCGTCGCGGTACAGGGCCAGCACGATGTCCGCGTCCTGCTCAATGGCGCCGGACTCCCTGAGGTCGGAGAGCATGGGCCGCTTCTCCTCCCGCTTTTCATTGGCGCGGCTGAGCTGGGAGGCGCAGATCACCGGCACGTTCAGCTCCTTGGCCATGATCTTCAGCATCCGGCTAATGTCCGAGACAATGGTTGTGCGGTTCTCCCCGTATTTGGGCGTGCCCCCGGCGGAGGTCATCAGTTGTAAATAGTCGATGACCACAAGGCCCAGATCCTTCACCCTCCGGCAGGCGGCGTTGATGTCCGCCACGGTGAGCATGGGGTTGTCGTCCAGGCGGATGTCCATGCCCCCGATAGCCACGGAGGCGTCGGAGACCCGGCGCCAGTCCTCGTCCGTCAGGGCCCCGGACTGGAGCTTCTTCCTGTCCACCTGGCTTTCGGAGGAGAGGAGGCTGAAGCACAGCTGCTCCCGGCTCATCTCCAGGGAGAAGATGGCCACCGTCTTGCCGGAGTCCTTGGCCACATTCAGGGCGATATTCAAAGCGATACTCGTCTTGCCCATACCTGGACGGGCGGCGATGAGGATGAGATCGGACTTGTTCAGCCCCATAATGGCGCTGTCCAGATCGTAAAGCCCCGTGGAGAGGCCCGGGATCCGGCTGCCGCTCTTCGAGGCCTCCTGCAGCTGGGTGTATACGTCCACCAGAACCTTGGACACCGGCTCCAGTCCGGTGATGCCCCGCCCCTGGCGAATGGCGTAGATGCGCTGCTCCGCCAGCTCCAGGATGCCGTCCGCCGTGCCCTGGGATTCCATAGCCAGGGCGTTGATCTCGCTCCCCGCGTCGGAGATGCGCCGGAGGAGGGACTTGTCCCGGACGATATTCACATATTCCGTGACATTGGCGGCGGTGGGGGTGATCTCCATCAGCTTCAGGATGTAGTCCCCGGAACCCTCCGTGTATGTGCCGGATTTGCGCAGCTGCTCGATGACCGTAACGGGGTCGATGGTCATGGAGTAGTTGAACATGGTGTAGATGGCCTCATAGATATTCCGGTTCACGTCGGAGTAAAAATCCTCCCCGCGAAGGGCGCCCACCACGTCGGCGACGCAACGGGAATCTATGATCATGGAGCCAAGGACGGCCTGCTCCGCCTCCACGCTGTGGGGGAGCTGCCGCGCCGTGAGCAGATCGGGCATATCAGGCCCTCCTTACAGTTTCGCCGAGAGGGGGATCCTCACTCGGTGACAAGCAGATGAATGGTCCCGGAGATCTCGTACCCGAACTTGCACTTGATATCGTAGGGGCCGTAGGACTTGATGGGGTCGGCGATAACGATCCGCCCCTTTTCCACGTTGATGCCGTACTGGGCGGCCAGGGCGTCGGATATGTCCTTGTTGGTGATGGCGCCGAAGAGCTTTCCGTTCTCCCCGGCGCGGGCGGAGATCTTCACCACGCAGGAGTCAAGCCGCTTGACGTTCTCCAGCGCCTGGGCCTTCTCCTCCTCCATCTGGCGGATGCGGGCCTTCTCCTTGAGCTTCATGGTGTTCATGGCGTCGGCCGTGGCGGGGACGGCCAGCTTCCTGGGGAACAGATAATTCCGGGCGTATCCGTCGGAGACGTCCACCAGCTGCCCCTTCTTCCCGTGATCCCGCACATCCTGCTGTAAAATGACTTTCATAGCTGTGATCCTTTCTGTTTCCGTCCCCGCCGGGGATTGTCCGGCAGACCGGGACGGGATTTGGGGGGAGGCTCATTCCTCCCCGATGGAGTAGTCCTCCAAATATTTGTCGATGGCCGTGAGAAGCTCCGTCACCACGTCCTTCAGGCTCTTGCCGGAGATCTGGGCGCCGGCGGTGGACTTGTTCCCGCCCCCGCCCAGGCGCTCCAGGATCACCTGGACGTTGATATCGCCCAGGCTCCTGGCGGAGATATTCACCGTGTCCCCCAGGGGGAACACCACAAAGGACGCCTGGATGCCGGAGATATTCAAAAGCTCGTCGGAGGCCTGAGCGGCCGTGACCTTGCTGTCCACATTTTCCGCGGCGGCAATGGCGATGCCGGACTTGTAGATCCGCGCCTTCTGGACGATGGAGTATTTGGCGACGGCGGATTTGAAGTCGGACTGGAGCAGGTGTTTCACATCCGTGGTGTCCGCCCCGGCTCTGCGCAGAAACGCGGCGGCGTCAAACGTCCGCCCGCCGGTGCGCAGGGTGAAATTCTTGGTGTCCAGCACGATCCCGGCCAGAAGCGCCTCCGCCTCAATGCGCAGGATATCCGACTGCTCCACCATGTACTGCAAAAGCTCCGTCACCAGCTCCGACGCGGAGGAGGCGTAAGGCTCGTGGAAGGAGAGGGCCACGTTCTGGATGTAATCCGCCGCCCGCCTGTGGTGGTCGATCACCGCCACCCGGTTGCAGGACTGGAGCAGCGGCAGGCTCTCCACCTGGTCGGGCCTGTTTGTGTCCACAATGATCAGCAGGGTGGAGCCGTCCATCTGGAGCAGCGCCTCCTGGGGGTTGACAAACACCTCCCGGTACTCCGGCAGCGTCAGGACCCGGTTGATCAGGGGCTGGCTGACCTGGGTCTCCATGTCGATGACGATGTTCGCCTGCCGGCCTAAGCTCCTGGCGGCACAGCAGAGGCCCACCGCCGAGCCAACGGAGTCCAAATCCGCGAACTTGTGGCCCATGATAAAGATCCGGGAGGCGGAGCGCATCAGCTCCCCCAGGGAGCTGGCCATCACGCGGCTTTTCACCTTGGTGCGCTTCTCCGCGCCGCTTGTCTTCCCACCGTAGAACTCAAAGTTGTACCGGTTTTTGATCACCGCCTGGTCCCCGCCGCGGCTCAGGGCCATCTCCAGGGCCAGGGCCGCGAACTGGTAGCTCTCCGCCAGGTTTTTGCCGTCCACGCCCATGCCGATGCTGACGGTGGGGCGCATCCCCTTGGGGGTGGTCAGCTCCCGGACGGAGTCCAAGATGGCGAACTTGGAGTCCACATAATCGGACATGTACCGCTCCTCAAAGATGAAGATGTACCGGTCCCGGTCTGAGCGGGTGATATAGCCCCCCTTGTCCCGGCTCCAGGCCGTGAGCTTGTCGTCGATGGAGGAGATGAGCATGGACTTGTCCTTCTCGCTCATGCCGGAGATGATCTCGTCGTAGTTGTCCAGCAGGATGATGGAGAACACCGGGCGGGAGCTGGCGAACTCGTCCCGGATCAGGGCGTACTCCGTCTCGTCCACCCAGTAGGTGGTGGCCACATAGTTTTTCACCCCGGGGGCGTCGGAGCCGCGCACCAGGTTCCCGAACACCCGGTAGCGCCTGTCGTTCAGGGTGACAAGCTCCGGATACTCCGACTTGCCCTCCATCAGCCATCTGGCGGAGAAGCCGGGCACAAGCGTGGAGATCTTCGTGGCCAAAAGCCTCTCCCCGCCGGTGACGGCCAGGAACGGCTCGTTGGCGTAGATGATGTCGTTCTCATCCAGGGTGAAGGTGGCCATCGGGAAGGGGAAATTCTGAAGAGTGTTCCTGGTGGCGTTGTCAATGTTCGCGGTGACGGACTCGATATACCCCAGCATCTCCCGGCTGCGGCGGCGGCTGGTGACGCGGGTGTAGACCATGAGCATGGCGATGATCACGATCTCGCCCACCGTGAGCTGGAGGGAATATTTACCGAAGAAAAAGGTGGCGATGGCAAAGAGGATCAGCGTCACCACATAGAGATGTATATTGGAGCTGAGGAGGCTTTTGATTTTTCTGTTCATGCGCTCCCTCCTTGACGGATAAATGCGTACATTCCCTTACATTATACCAAATGATTCCGAGGTTAACAAGTGCAATCTGCAAATTATTTTTTGTCTCCCCGGAAAAGCTAATCGGGAAAAACAATCAGGGGGATAAAGAATGAAAGCAATCGTTATGGCCGGGGGCGAGGGAGTGCGGCTCCGGCCTCTCACCGAGGGCCGGCCCAAGCCGATGGTGGAGTTTCTCGGCAGGCCCGTGCTGGAACGGGCCGTGGAGCATTTAAAGCGCCACGGCATCCGGGACATCCGCTTTACGCTCCGGTATATGCCGGAGGTCATACAGGAATATTTTGGGGACGGCAGCGCCCAGGACGCGGAGATCTCCTACCTTGTGGAGGACGCCTCCCTTGGCACGGCGGGATCCGTCAGGGCCTGCCGGGACTTTATCGGGGACGAGGACATCCTCATCCTCTCCGGGGACGCCGTGTGCAATTATGACCTGACGGCCGCCCTGGACTTCCACAAAAGCCGCGGGGCGCAGGCCACCGTCGTGACCTGCGCCCACCCGGAGCCTACGGCCTTCGGCCTTGTGCTGACGGACGGGGAGGGGAGGATCACCGGCTTTTCCGAAAAGCCCGGCTGGGAGCGGGTGGTCACCGACAGGATCAATACCGGCATCTATATCCTCTCGCCGGCCATCGTGGACCTCATCCCCGAAAACCGGGAGTACGACTTTGGAAAAGACCTGTTCCCGCGCCTGGTGCGGGAGGGCAGGGGCGTCTACGCCTTCCCCGGTACAGGCTACTGGTGCGATATCGGCTCGCCGGAGGCTTACCGCCGGTGCTGTCTCGACGCCCTGACCGGCAGGACCGGGGTGGAGCTGGACGTCCCGGAGATCAACAAGGGCGTCTGGAGCGGCACGAGTCTGGAGGGCGTCACCGTGAATCCCCCGGTCTATGTGGGGAGGGACTGCACCGTGGAACCCGGGGCCGTCATCGGCCCGGAGACGGTGATCTCCTCCAAAAGCGCCGTCTCCTCCGGCGCTGTCATCCGGCGGAGCGTCATAAACGGCGGCCGGATCGGCTCGGAGTGCGACGTGGACGGCACTGTTGTGGGCCGGGACGCCGTCCTGGAGCGGAACGTGCGGACAGGCGAGGGCTGCGTCATCGGCGACGGCGCCGGGATAGGGCGGGGGAGCTTTATCGCCCCCGGCGTCCACATCTCCGGCGGCAAAAGCGTCCCGGCTGGCCGCACGGTCACAAGAAACATCCTCACCGACGGCCAGGAGACGAAACCGGAATTTCAGAAGGACTGGCGCCTTGTGGGGACATTGAATGTCTCCCTGACCCCGGAGACGGCCCTGGCCCTGGGCGGCGTCCTGGGCAGGGCCGGCCGGGTTGGCGCGGCCTGCTGCGGCGGCGAGGGGGCCAGGCTCCTGGCCGACGCCATACTGTGTGGCGTCACCGCCTCCGGCGGGGAGGGCGTGCGCCTGGACTGCCGCTTTGAGGCGGAGCTTTCCTACTGCGCCAGGGTCTTCTCCCTAAATCACACGGTGTTCGTCCGGGTGACGGTGGAGAGGGCGGAGGTGACCTTCTTTGACGGCGCGGGCCTGGCCATCGGTTCGGCCACGCGGCGGAAGCTGGAGTCCGCCCTGACCCCCCAGGGCCATTGGGACAGCCGGAAGATCGGCGGCGTCTCCCGGCTGGAGGGCGCCCCCTGGGCGTATACCTCCGGCATCGTGGGGGAGCTGCGCCGTCCGGAGGCCTGGAAAACCCCCGCCGTGGCCGTCACAGGCGGCGGCGCGGAGAACCGGGCGCTTCGCCGTGTGCTGGCCGACCTGGGGGTGAGCGTCAAGGAACCCGCCCCGGGGATCCCGTGCTTTTCCGTGACGCCGGGGGGCTTCGACTTCACGGCCGTGGACGAGCGGGGCAGGGAGCTTGACCGCCTGCACACCGCCGCCGTCACCGCCCAGGCCGCCATGCGCATGGGCGCGGAGACCCTGGCCGTCCCGGAGTGGCTGCCTGACGCCGCTCTCCGGGTCTCCTCCCGCTACGGCTGCAAGCTGCTGCCCATGTCCGACAGCCGCGGCCGGTCCCTCTACGCCGCCCAGCGGTATTTCCGGGACGGCGTCTATGCCGCGGCCCTGGTGATCCGGGCGATGGCCCGGGACAACGCCCAGCTCGCCCGGCTTTTGGACGACCTTCCGCCCTTCGCCGTGAAGAAGGAGCGCGTCCCCGTCAGGGCCTCCCGCGCAGAGCTGATGCGCCTTATGGCCTCCGCCTGTGCGGAGTTCTCCACCGAGCTGTCCGCCGGCCTCACCGCCCGCACCGGCTCCGGAGTCGTCCACCTGACGCCCGACGCCGCCTCCAACTGCCTTGTCCTCCGCTCCGAGTCCGCCACCCCCCAGCAGGCCGGGGAGCTGGCGGCCCGCTACTCCCGCCGGATCCGGGAGATCGACCGGCAGGAATCGTAAAAAGATGTTAGGTTTTTTGGCAGACTAAAAAAGCGGCAGGAAATAAACCTGCCGCCTTTTTTATTGGGTATTGACAAGATAAATACTTCGTGATATGATGTATAGCGTGACAGGAGGTATGATGTGGATATTCAGTTGAAACGCGGTCTGCTGGACGTGTGTGTTTTAGCGGCGATCAAAAGCAAGGACTCATACGGTTACCAGATCATAAAAGATATGAAGCCGTATCTTGAGCTTTCCGAATCGACCCTGTATACCATTCTGAAACGCCTGGAGACGGCAAATCTGCTGACCGTTCGCACGGTAGAACACGGCGGCCGCCTGAGGAAATATTATCATATCACCGGCGCGGGGCTGAAGCGCATTGAGGATTTCAAGGGCGAATGGGAGGAGATCCTGTCCATATACCGGTTTGTAACCAAGGGGGATGACGGAGATGAATAAGCGGGAGTTTCTTGCCCGGCTGCGCCTGGGCCTGTCCGGCCTGCCGCAGGACGACATAGAGGAGCGGCTGATTTTTTACAGTGAGATGATCGATGACCGCATGGAGGAGGGGCATTCGGAGACGGAGGCGGTGGGATCGATCGGAACAGTGGACGATGTCGTCTCACAAATTCTGACGGACGCACCGCCCACAGGGCCGGTGGAGGAGAAAAACAAGCCGGGAAGATCCATGAGGCCGTGGGAGATCACCCTCCTTGTCTTGGGGTTTCCGGTGTGGTTTCCTCTCCTGATCGCCGCCTTTGCCGTCCTTCTCGCGGTCTACATTGTCCTGTGGTCGGTTGTCCTTTCCCTTTGGGCGGCAGAGGTGTCCCTCTGGGCCGTGGCACTCAGCGGAGCGGTTGTGGTCTTCACCGCTCATGGCCCCGGGGGCGTCGTGATGCTCTCGGCCGGCCTTTGCTGCGCAGGCCTTTCCATTCTCCTCTTCTTCGGGTGCAAGGCGGTGACAAAAGGGATCCTGCGGCTGACGAGGAGAGCGGCTTTATGGTTTAAATCTCTGTTCGTCGGAAAGGAGGCGGCATGATGAGCAATGCGGTAAAAATATGGCTGGCCGTCGCGCTGGCCCTGATCGCGCTTGGCGCAATTGCCTTTGTGGGCACGATGATCCAAAACGGTTGGGATTTTAACAAGGTCGGTACGGTCACTTATACAACCAACACCTGTGAGGTGGAAGAGGGCTTCACTAACATATCCATCGACGTCCATACGACCAAGATCGAATTTGTCCCCGCCGGAAACGGACAGTGCAAGATCGTTTTCTTTGAGGATGAAAAGGTAAGACACTCCGCCTCCGTGCAAAACGGCACGCTGGTGATCGATACGGTCGATACCCGCAAGTGGTACGAACATTTCTCCCTCTCTTTCAGCCAACCGAAGATGACCGTATATCTGCCGCCCAGGGAGTACGGCTCCCTATCCATAGAGACGGATACGGGCGACATCGCGATCCCAGAGGATTTTTCCTTTGATACGCTGAGAATTGACGGCAACACCTCCAGTGTGAATTGCTCCGCGTCCGCTGCACACGGCATGGAGATCAAATTGAGTACCGGCGATATCCGATTGGAAGGGATCGCGGCACAAGAGCTGAAGCTGACAACGGACACAGGCCGGATCCAGGTAAATACGGCGGATGTGGGCGCAAACATCAGGATCAAAACGGATACGGGACGGGTACAGCTTACGGATACCGCCTGCACCGACCTCTATGCGGAGAGCGACACCGGTTCCATCACATTAAAGAATGTGATCGGGGCAGGGAGCTTTACCGTTGAAAGCGACACCGGCGACATAACCTTCGACCGCAGCGACGCCGCCGGGATATCCGTCAAAACGGACACGGGAGACGTCACAGGCACACTGCTTTCCGATAAGGTCTTCCTGACCGAGACCTCCACCGGAAGAATTTCCGTGCCGAAAACCGTAACGGGCGGTAGATGTGAGATCAAAACATCCACCGGAGATATTAAAATCGAGATATCATAGGAAAAACACCCCGCCCAAAACAACAAAAAAGCCTTAGAGTCGTTGCGACTCTAAGGCTTTTTCTTGGTCCGAGTGACTGGATTCGAACCAGCGGCCTCTTGAACCCCATTCAAGCGCGATACCAAACTTCGCCACACCCGGACTTTTGGCGCTCCGTTATCATAACACACTTCCCCCGGGTTTGCAAGCCTAAATTTATTTTTTTTCTTCGATTTTTTTATCCGGCCGGATCCCCTGGGGAGGAGGGGGAAAGCCCGGGGGGATCCGTACAACTCTTCAAAGTGTGGGCCGGTCACGGCTTGCAGATCCCGCAGGGGGCGTAGCCAAGGGCGATGGCCTCCTCCCGTGTTCCGGTGAAGTCCTGGCGGTTCTTCTCCAAAATTTCCGCCACGCTCCGGCAGGTGGGATAGTGAAATTTCTTCGTATTCTTGTTGAGGACGTATGTGACCGCACCGTCGCCCGGCTCTGGCCCGGGTTCCTCCGGCTCCGGATCAGGCTCCGGTTTATCCTCCGGATCGGCTTGCGGATCGTTCCCTGGCTCCTGTTCCGCTCCAGGCTCGGGATCGCTCCCCGGCTCCTGTTCCGCTCCAGGCTCGGGATCGGCCTCCGGTTTTGTCTCCGCTTCCGGCTTCTCCTCCGGCTGAGACCCCTCGTCCGGCTCCTGCTCCTGCTCCGGGCCGGTTTGTGCCGGGGACTGGGAGTCCTCCCCCGCGCCGTCCTCCGGCTGGGAGACCGCCCCGTCCGACGGGGGAGAGTCCGGCTTCGCCGGGGCGCGGGCCTCCCTTATGGCGAAGGGGACGGAGACCGCCAACAGCACGGCCAGGAGCCAGAACCACCATTTTTTGTAAAACTTCCCGTTCATTCCCTCGCCCCCTTTCCGCAGAGCTTTTCCCCATTCTACCAAAAACGACCCGGAAAGTAAAGAAAAAAGATGGAAATCCCCCCAAAATCGGTGGACGGACGCCTCAAATGATGGTATAATTGTGCCTGTCAGTAAACGAAGCGTGGATTTTCCCGGCGCGCACGCCGCCGGGAAAACAGCAAATTCGGGCTTTTGATCAAACGGGATACCTTACCACAATTTCGCACAGGAGGGTGCCATATGATGGAAAAAACGGAGAAGTACGAACAGGAGCATATCGCGGCCCTGCGGTCTCTGGCGCCGGAGTGCGCCCTCTTCCTCAGACGAAACGGGGACTTTCCCCTGTCCGCCCCGGGGAAGCTGGCCCTGTACGGCGGCGGAGCCAGGCACACCGTGAAGGGCGGCACAGGCTCCGGGGATGTGAATTCCCGGTACTATGTGACGGCGGAGAAGGGCCTGTCCGACGCGGGCTTCACGATCACCACCACCCGTTGGCTGGACGCCTACGACGCCGCTCACGACAAGGCCCACGAGGAATTTATCAACGGCGTGAAGGCCCGGGCCAGGCGGGAACACCGGCACGCCGCCGTGGTGGGCATGGGCGCGGTCATGGCCGCGCCGGAGTATGACCTGGAGCTGGACGGGGAGGGGGACACCGCCGTCTACGTCCTCTCCCGCTGCGCCGGGGAGGGGGGCGACAGGACGGACGACGCCGGGGACTTCACCCTGACGGAGTCGGAGATCCAGGACATCCTGGCCGCCCGGGAGCGCTACGATCGGTTCATACTTGTGCTGAACACCGGCGCGCCGGTGGATCTGAGTCCCGTCATGGAGGTGGAGAACATCCTGCTCCTGTCCCAGCTTGGGGTGGTGACGGGCACCGTGCTGGCGGACATTCTCCTGGGCTACTCCCAGCCCTCCGGCAAGCTGTCCGCCACCTGGACATCCCTGGACTCCCGGATGAGCGTGGGGGACTTCGGCACCTGTGACGAGACCCGCTACCGGGAGGGCATCTTTGTGGGCTACCGGTATTATGAGGCCGCCGGCGTCAAGCCCCTGTTCCCCTTCGGCTTCGGCCTGGGGTACACGGATTTTGCCCTGGGCGCCTCACGGGCGTCTCTGGACGGCAGAACCGTCACCGTTGAGACCCCGGTCTTCAACGCCGGGAGATTCCCCGGCCGGGAGACGGTGCAGGTCTATGTGGGAAAGCCCCAGGGGAAGCTGAGCCAGCCCGTGAAGGTCCTGGCCGCCTACGCCAAGACGGAGAAGCTGGCCCCCGGTGAGGCCGGCAGAGTCACCGCCGCCTTTGATCTGGCGGGCCTTGCCTCCTTCCACGGGCCGTCGGGGTCGTACATTCTGGAAAAGGGCCGGTACATCGTGTATGTGGGCACAGACAGCGCCGGGGCCAGGCCCGCCGCCGTGGTGGAGCTTGACCGGGACGTGACCACCCGCACGGTGGCCCATGTGGGCGGGGAGCCGGATTTTGAGGATTGGACTCCCCCGGAGAGGGGGGAGGTGCGGACGGATCGCTCCGTCCCCGTACTGAGGGCGGATGCCGGGGCCTTCTCGGGGCTGGAGAGTCCCAAGCCGGCCCAGCCGTCGGAGCGGGCGGTAAAGCGCGCCAAAAAGCTCACGGACGAGGAGCTTATCTTCCTGTGCTGCGGCAGATTTTCCGGCGGGCCGCTGGAGAACGTCATCGGCGCGTCCTCCGTCAGCGTGGCCGGCGCGGCGGGGGAGACATACGGCGGGGTGCGGGATGTCCCGCCCCTGGTGATGGCCGACGGCCCCGCGGGCCTGCGGCTCACCAAGAGATATTTCCGGGACAAGAACGGGGACGCCGTGTCCCTGGACTCCACCATGCCCGCGGGGCTGGAGGAATTTATCGGCCGGGCGGAAAAATTCCTGCTCAGGCTTGGGATGAAGAAGCCCCGGGGGGAGATCCTCTACCAGTACTGTACGGCCGTCCCCATCGCCACGGCCCTGGCACAGAGCTGGGATCCGGAGCTTTGCCGCCGGGTGGGGGAGATCGTGGGGGAGGAGATGGACCGCTTCGGCGTCCACCTGTGGCTTGCCCCCGCCATGAATATCCAGCGCTCCCCCCTGTGCGGCCGGAATTTTGAGTACTATTCCGAGGACCCCCTGCTCACCGGACTCACCGCCGCCGCCGTCACCCTGGGCGTCCAGTCAAAGCCGGGCCGCGGCGTGACCGTCAAGCATTTTTGCTGCAACAACCAGGAGACGAACCGCCTCATGTCCAACAGCCTTGTGAGCGAGCGCGCCCTGCGGGAGATCTACGTCAAGGGCTTTGAGATCTGCATCCGCGCCGCCGCCCCCGCGGCGGTGATGACCTCCTACAACCTGCTGAACGGCGTCCACACCTCGGAGCGGCCCGACCTCAGCGAGGGCCTTCTCCGGTGGGAGTGGGGCTGGGACGGACTCATCATGACCGACTGGGTGGTTGGCCCCGGCGGAGGGAAGTCCAAATACCGCATGGCCCTCTCCGCCCCCTCCGTGGCCGCCGGGAACGTGTTCATGCCCGGCTCCGCCCCGGACTGGAAGGCGGCCCTCAAGGCCCTGCGGGAGGGTTCGCTGAAGCGGGAGGACGCGGAGAGGTGCGCCGCCTTCACAATGGACACGGCCTGGAAGCTCCGGGGGAACGCCCTGTGGCATCACCCGAAGAACACATGACCGCCGATCTCGGCCACCACCGGGTAATGCCTTGAGGCCCAGCAGGTTTTGGCCGCACGGGTGGAGGCGAAGTACAGACCGTCCCGGACGATCATCACCCCCTCCAGGGCGATCTTGGCGGCGATGACGGAATCCTCCGACGGATCCCGGTAGACGGAGCCGGAGTAGGCCGGGGTGAACTGGACGCCGCCCCTGCGGTCAAAGATCACCTCCTTCACCGTGTCGGGAAACTCCTCATCCGCCACCCGGTTCAGCACCACGTTGCCCACGGCGATCTTTCCGGCGAAGGGCTCGCCCCCCGCCTCCGCCTGGATGATGTGGGAGAGCCAGTACACGTCGTCGCTGTTGTAAAACGTATCCCCCGGCTCGATGGGGCTATCGCCGGGGATCAGGGTCGCCCGGTTCCGGTGGGCGTCATAGACCACGCCGGCCCCGAAGGCCGCCGCCAGCTCCTCTAAGGGGACGAGACACCGCTGATTTACGCTGGTTATGGGGTTTTTGGTGTAGAGATACCGGCCGTTGGCCTGGAAATACGGCTTCCCAAAGGGGACGTACAGGGACAGCCCCGGGGCCGTCACCCTGGCGGACACGTCCTTGGAGTCGTACTTCACCTCCGTGGCCCCCAGGGCGTTGGACACGGGGCGGAGCGGAACTAAGATCCCGTCCTCCGTGACCTGCGCAAGGCCGTAGGTGTCCACCGGCTTGCCGTCTAAGTAGACCTGGAGCGGCCCGGAGACCGGGGAGGACGGCTCGGCCAGGAATTCCGCCGACGCGCTCCCCGCCGCCGTGAGGATCAGCAGCGCGGCGGTAAACAGGAGCAGACATTTTCGCATTTTCCATCATCCTTTCAAGTGTTTGGCGCGTCCCCGGCGGGATTTTCCCCGGAATCCGGGGACACGCGGGAGTATTGTACAACACCTGACAGGCGAAACGGGGCGAAAATAGGTTTACATAAAAATATGACGTAAAATTGAACCGGCTTTTACCCCTTTGCGAAGAACGTCACATTTTCCGGATCATCTCCCGCCTCAGGCGGGAGATGATCCTTTTTTCCAGGCGCGAGATGTAGGACTGGGAGATGCCCAGCCGGTCGGCCACCTCCTTTTGTGTCAACTCCCGGCCGCCGCCCAGGCCGAAGCGCAGGGAGATGATGGTCTTCTCCCGCTGGCTGAGCCTCTCCAGGGCCTGGCGGAGCAGCTCCCGGTCCACGTCGTCCTCCAGGGGGCGCATCACCATGTCGTTGTCCGTGCCCAGGATGTCGGAGAGCAGCAGCTCGTTGCCGTCCCAGTCGGTGTTCAGCGGCTCGGACAGGGAGACCTCGGACTTCTGCTGGTTCACCTTCCGCAGGTACATGAGGATCTCGTTCTCGATACAGCGGGAGGCGTAGGTCGCCAGCTTGATGTTCTTCCCGGTGTCGAAGGTGCTGATGGCCTTGATGAGGCCGATGGCCCCGATGGAGGTGAGATCCTCCAGGCCGATGCCGGTGTTCTCAAAGCGCCTGGCGATGTAGACCACCAGGCGCAGGTTCCGCTCGATAAGCGTGGCTCTGGCGGAGGGATCCCCGGCCATCAGGGCGGAGAGAACCTCCTGCTCCTCCTCACGGCTCAGGGGCGGGGGGAGGGTGTCGCTGCCCCCCACATAGTAGATGCCCTCCGGCGGAAAGAGACGGCCCGCGGCCCGGGCCAGAAAAAGACGGATGCGAAACAACAGTTTTTTCATAACGGTTCCTTTCAAAGCAAGGCTCATACGCCCACAATGGCGGAATATCCGGCGGCGGACTCCATGCCGGCCCGGTCCACGGCCACAAAGGCCGTCAGCTCCCGGCCGCCCCGGCGCAGGGAGTCCGGGCGGAAGGCGGGGAGCATCCCCTCTTTTTTCCCCACGGCCCGGTAGGGGACGAGGCGGAAGGAGAAGATCCCCCGGTCGTACAGGCGCTCCAGGGCCGCCGGGGCGTCCGGGGCGGAGCGCAGGATCTCCAGCACCTCATCGCTGAACAGGGGCGCCAGGGCCTCCAGGGAGCAGACCGCCACGGGCAGGCCGGAGACGGGTTCGGCCAGGTCGTTCCCGGTGTCCGTCAGGGCCGGCACGCGCACGCTCACCCCGTTGAACGTCACGGTGAGCCGGTCGATCTCCCCCCGCAGCCGGTGGCGGGTGACGGCCCGGAAGGCGCCGGAGAACAGGGCGAAGGCGGCGGCAAAGGCCAGGAGCAGCGTGCCGAAGCTCACGTCCCCGGCGTTTAGGGGGGAGGGGTCCTCCCCCCGGATAAAGGCGGAGGCCATCACCGCCCCGGCGAAGGCGGCGGACACGCCGAAGAAGATGAGAATCAGCCGGAGAAGCCGGGAGGAGGAGCCGAAGACGATCATCACCATCACCACCCCCACGGTGATCTTCACCGCCCAGGAGGTGAAAAACCCGCCGGCGATCAGAGCGAACACCCCGTACAAGGCCCCCAGCCCGGCGGCCAGGCCCATCCTTGTCCTCCTGGCGGTGATGCCGGTGAGCTTGGCCGTGGCCAGAAGGAGTATGTAATCCACGATGAGATTTTCCAAAAACAGCTGATCGGCGTAGAGAACGACCACCGCCTCACCCCCTTTGCGCAGGGCAATTATACAGGACATGCCGTGCAAACCGTGTCGAAGCGCGCCTGCGCGTCACCCCGGGGGAGAGGGAGATTTTTCGAGGGAAAAAATTCATAAAAAAACTCTGTCAATTTACACGGATCTGTGATATACTGATTTTATCCTGAGAAAGGGGGAAAACTGCTGTGATCACCTTTTGGATCGTTGTGACAGTCGCGTTCCTGGCGATGGAGGCCGCCACGGTGGGACTTGTGTCCGTGTGGTTCGCCATCGGCTCGGCGGCGGCGCTTATCGCCGCGGCCCTGAGGGCGAATTTCTGGGTTCAGATCGTGGTGTTTCTGGCCGTTTCGGGCATCGCGCTGGCGGCGCTGAGGCCCCTGGCCAGGAGATGCCTGCACGTCCGGCAAAAGCCCACAAACGCCGACCGGGTGCTGGGCATCATCTGCCCCGTGACGGAGGAGATCGACAATATCCACGGCTCCGGGGCCGTCAGCGCCGGGGGAAAGGAATGGACCGCCCGGAGCATGAGCGGCGCCGTTATCCCCGTGGGCCAATATGTGCGCGTCGCCTCCATCCAGGGCGTAAAGCTCCTTGTGGAGGAGGTAAAGACGCCCGCGCAAACTGATGCGTGATCCCACCGCGCCGTGCGGTAAAAAATAAATGCAAAACGGAGGTAAATTTCCATGCCGGGACCACTTGAATTTGTACTCATCCTTCTCGTACTCCTGATCATCGTCATTGTCGCCCGCAGTATCCGGGTGGTACAGCAGGCCAGGGCCTACGTTATCGAGCGCCTGGGCGCCTATTCCACCACCTGGGGCGTGGGACTCCATTTCAAGATCCCCTTCATTGAGCGGGTGGCGAAGGTCGTCTCCCTGAAGGAGCAGGTGGCGGACTTCCCGCCCCAGCCCGTGATCACAAAGGATAACGTCACCATGCAGATCGACACGGTGGTGTACTTTGAGATCACCGACCCCAAGCTGTACACCTACGGCATCGAGAACCCCATGACCGCCATCGAGAACCTCAGCGCCACAACGCTGCGTAACATCATTGGCGACCTGGAGCTTGACCAGTGCCTGACCAGCCGCGACATCATCAACTCCAAGATGCGCTCCATCCTGGACGTGGCCACCGACCCCTGGGGCATCAAGGTCAACCGTGTGGAGCTGAAGAACATCCTGCCGCCCAAGGAGATCCAGTCCGCGATGGAGAAGCAGATGAAGGCCGAGCGTGAGCGCCGGGAGGCCATCCTGAAGGCCGAGGGCGAGAAGCGGGCCGCCATCCTCTCCGCCGAGGGCGAGAAGGAGTCCGCCATCCTCCGGGCCGACGCCAAGAAGCAGGCCGCCATCCTGGAGGCCGAGGGCCGCGCCGAGGCGATTTTGAAGGTTCAGCAGGCCACGGCCGAGGGCCTGAAGCTCTTGAACGACGCCAACCCCAACGACGCCGTCATCCGCATCCGCGCCCTGGAGGCCTTCGCCGCCGCCGCCAACGGCCAGGCCACAAAGATCATCATCCCCTCTGAGATCCAGGGCCTCGCCGGCCTTGCCCAGGGCATCGTGGAGAGCGTGAAAAAGTAACAAAATAGCACCATAATGTGACGAAAGAGACTGTGAAGAACGGGCCGCTCCGGCCCCGCTCTCCACAGTCTCTTTCTTTATCACAATAAAGAACCCGTCGTTTTGTGTTATTTTCCCCGAACATAAAACGATATGTTCCTCTCGACTGTGCCGACGTAAGTACGATTTTCTCTGATTCTTACAGCACAAATGGCTTTAGACATTTATCCAGCGAAAGCAGGACGCGCCTCCCGAAGTAGCCAAATATAAAAGATAAATATCTTAATTTAATAGTTGACAGATATTTATCCTGTATGGTACTATATGACTATAGTAATGAATCCAAGAGGTGAGATGTCAATTATTTAAAAGGAGGATAAAACAAATGAAAAAAACAGTATCCCTTTTCCTGACAGTGGCGCTGATTGCCGCTGTCGCCTGCACCTCCGTTTTAGCTGTGGAGGAGAGGAACACAAAGTCGGAAATCATGGACACCGTCGAGGCTTTTCTCCGAGATTACGCCGTACAGACGCTGCTCTACGACGACCGGGACCTGACCAAAAATACGGTTTCGGATGGGACAATCGCCTTACCCATCAACGTACTGACCCGGAGCTACGCCCTTCCCTCCGGTGTCGCTACAGTCGCTCAGCTTAAAGATAATATATCTTATCTTCAGGCCAAAGCGGAATACTGGAAGGGTATGCGCCTTATGCAGGACATTTACAGAAAGAACCTGGAGCTTACATACGCATTTGACAGCGTCAACGTCTACGGCAGTACGGCCAGAGCAGAGGTGCGGGAAATTTCTCAATTTACATACACCGACTGCACGGAACCTACATACATAGAAACGGAGTATACTGTGGATCTGGTTGATTTGGCAGGGCGGTGGCTGATCGCGGATGTCACGGGCAACGACTGGTTTGACGCTGAAAACAAGGACACGGAAAGTTTTGACCCCCAGGCCGCTCTTCATGAGCTGGAGGCCAACATCATGGCAAATGAACCCTGTGTTATATCGGGACCGGAGGTCAGTCCAATAGTTGTGGATGATACCACCAGGGCATACAATGGTAAAAATGCGGCCGCCTACGCCTATACCTACACGAGAAATGATTCATCACTTGATAAAGACTCATTTTACAATCAACTTTTTAAGAGCTATGGTTCAGACTGTATGAATTTTGCTTCCCAGTGTATCTGGGCGGGGTTCAATGGCAGCCAAGAGCCTAAATCGATACTTTTGCATAGTCTTCCAATGGATGATGACAATAATGGAAAGACGGAGGGCGAGACATTTAAATGGTATGGCGCTAAAAAAGGGGACGGGACAGATACTTTATCCTGGAGAAGCTGCAAATATTTCAGATATTACCTCACTGGCGCCTTGGACGGAACAGGGACGGGCGGATCAAATGCGCTGAAGGACAAAGGAATGCAGGCGACGATCATTCATGTTCCGGCGGGTTCCCAAATCAGCGGTATGGATTTGGACGGTCTGGTTGGCGCCATTGCGCACACTACAGGGAGAGATGATGACGGTAATCCAGTTCTGTATGGACACGCGATCGTGATCACCGATGTCACGGGCAGCAGCGGGAAGGGTATTTATTATTGCGGCCACACATCCAACGTGAAGAACGCAAAGATAGCGGATCGGTACGCTGACCCATTTAAAATCATAATCCCCCGCACTATGCGTTGTGGAACAAGCCAGACGGGAGGTATGATCTACTCCGATATGCTTCGTCCCTTCTCTGCCGGATCGACAAAAACGATCAGCGCCTCAGTGCCAAATAATGTGACCGTCATGGGGATTGAGATCACCGACCCGAATACCGGTAAGGTGACAAGCCATACAGCTTATTCTACAAATACTTGCAGCATCGCCTACAAGTTTGAAAAGGCCGGCTTATATAAAATAAATTGCTACGCGGATTCGGGGGCGTACCTGATTTACTATGTTTTAGCGTACTGACAGAGGATTTAAAATTGTCCGCTTTTATCGTTATGCAAATTGAAAAAGGAGGAAAAATTAAATGAAAAAGACCGCGTGGATATCGCTGCTTTTAGCGGTGGCGATGGTACTGGGCGCCGCGCTTGGCGGGTGCCAGCAGGGAACCCCCGGGAGTGAGGATCAGACCGGGGAGGGTCAGCAGACGCAGGAGGATCAGCAGACGCAGGAGGACCAGCAGACGCAGGAGGATCAAGATCCTCAGGAGCAGGACGGCAACGGGCAGGGCGAGGAACCTGAGGACGGCAAACAGGGCGAGGAGCCTGAGGACGGCAAACAGGACGAGGAGCCGCAGGATACGCAGGAGCCGGAGGGTGATGATATTCACTGGTATGGCCTCAAGAAGACGGGTTTGAGCGATAGGGAATTGGCGAAATGGGCGGCTACCCTGTATTCGGAGACGGAAGGCTGCCCCTGGACGCGGAACGACCCGGCGGACTATCTGTGCGGCCTGTTTGGCGAATACTGGTCTGACCCAACGGAGATCAGTCTGGCGGAGTTCCTCGCCTATTTCCCCAGCGAGCCGTTGGGGGATGACGAGATCGCCGCTATGGCGGAGAGCCGCGGGATGACCGTGCAGGAGTTTTTGCAGTGGGCGATGCAGCCCTATTTCTCCGTTGACGCCTCGGAGGTGAACAGGATCCTCACCAAGTGCCTGAGAATTACCTGGGATCAGGTGAAGGGCGCGGAAGAATTCAAGTATGATGCGGAAAAGGACCGCTTCATTGTTCAGGTGAGTGACGTAGGAATTGGCTTTCTTCCACTCTCAGGCCAGTGGTATGAATACACAAAGATAGAAGACTATAAGATCGTACCCGGTTACGCAAAACTATGTCTGTACAGTAAGCCAAATTATACCGGCGATGTGGTGACGATCGAATATGACGAGGACGGATGGAAGATCTTGTCCTTTTTGCCCGGGGAAGAGGGGACCTGACCTCTTCAGGACGCCTCTTCATACAAAAAATACGGGTCTTCCCACCTGGGCGAGTGGGGAGACCCGTATTTTCGTCCAAAAAGGCGCGGCCCGCCGCTGGGCCGCGCCGAACCGGCGACGATCTACTCCAGGCCGTTTGCGTGGCGATAGGCCGCAAAGCCCTTGAGGTACTCGTTCTCGGCATTTACGATCTTTTTTGCAAAGGGGAGGAAGTACTGTCCGCACTCCGTAAGCTCCACGCGCCTTGTGGAGCGCTCAAAAAGCTGAACCCCCAGCTCCTCCTCAAGCTCCTTGATGTGGCGGGAGAGGGTGGGCTGGGACAAGAAGAGCTTTTCCGCCGCCAGATTGAAATTTTTAACATCTGAGAGAGTCAAAAACTCCCGCATATTTTGAATTTTCACGCTTTTTCATCCCTTTTTCTTATCGATAGGGCCGAAATGCCCGTAAATGCCCTTGAATCCTGTCCAATTTCCTACAAACTATACCACAAAAAACCATTTTACGCAATATCACATACGAAAGACGAATCATTCTTCCAAAAAAAGACTCACAGACCAAAAAAAGACTCACAGACCGGAGGGATACTTGCAAAATTCCCGATTCGGGGATATAATCATTTTGTAGAGGTGAGATTATGCGGAGAAACCTGGCGCTTTTGGCCCTGCTTTCCCTGCTTTTGACCGGCTGTGCCCCGGCGGGACGGCCTGCGGCGGAGCTTCCGCCGGAGACCCCGCCGGCGCCGCCCCAGATAACGGACGCCCCCAACGTGCCGGAAATTCCGGAGATCCCGGAGGAACCGGAGACGCCGGACAGTCCGGAGACGCCGGATGTACCGGAGGAGCCGGACAGGGTGGGGGAGCTGATGGCGGCCATGAGCCTGGAGGATAAGCTCTGGCAGCTCATCGTGGCGGCGCCGGAGGATCTGGCAGGCGGCGGGACGGTGACATCGCCCGGTGACATCGCCGGCGTCCTCTCGGAAAACACCGTGGGCGGACTTGTGCTGTTCCGGAAGAACGTGGTCTCCCGGCAGCAGGTGACGGCGCTCCTGGCCGGGGCGCAGGAGGCGGCGAAGATCCCGCTTTTCACCTGCGTGGACGAGGAGGGGGGCAGCGTCTCCCGGATCTCCGGCCTCCCGGACGTCATGCGCTTCGGCCCCATGTACGACTATCGGGACCAGGGGCCGGACGGGGCGCGGCGCAACGCCGCCGTTATCGGGGAGGATATCCGGAGCCTGGGCTTCAACCTGGATTTCGCCCCGGTGGCGGATGTGTGGTCTAACCCGGAGAACACGGTCATCGGGCGCAGGGCCTACAGCGGCGACCCGGAGGAGGCGTCGGAGCTTGTGGCCGCGGCGGTGGAGGGCTTCCACAGCGCGGGCGTTCTGTGCTGCCTGAAGCACTTCCCCGGCCACGGGGACACGGCGGCGGACTCCCACACGGGCCAGGCCGTGGTGGAGCTGACGGAGGCGGAGATCCGCGCAGTCCAGCTGCCGCCCTTCTCCGCCGGGATCCGGGCGGGGGCAGATCTGGTGATGGTGGGGCACCTCACCGTTCCGGCCCTGTCTCAACAGACCGCGACGGTCTCCCGGCAGATCGTGACGGGCCTTTTGCGGGAGGAGCTGGGCTTTCAGGGCGTGATCATCACGGACAGCCTGAAGATGGCCGCCGTCACCGGACTTTATGAGACCGGGGAGCTGGCCGTCCGGTGCGTGGAGGCCGGCTGCGACATGCTGCTGATGCCGGCGTCGCCCTACAAGGCCGTCTCGGCCCTCAGGGACGCGGTGGACAGCGGCAGACTCTCCGTGGAGCGGATCGACGAATCCGTCCGGCGCATCCTGGAGCTGAAGCGCGGCCTTGGCATCATAGAATGAAGAACGTCCCGGCAGGACGCCGTGTCCCGCCGGGGAGTGACGGGAAAAAGAGGAAACCGAAAATTATGGGAGGGGTTAAAATGAAAAGGTTGATATCCATCGCGCTGGCCCTGACGCTTGTGCTGGCGCTTGCCTCCTGCGAGAGGGAGAAGGGGCCGGACAGGCTCCGGGAGCTTCTGGAGGAGGGGGACGCGCTCTTAGAGGAGCAGGATTTTGCCGGCGCCGAAAGGGCCTACCGGGACGCTCTGGAGGAGGACGAGACCAGCGTCAGCGCCTGGCTGGGGCTGGCCGACGCCCTGGAGGGCGCCGGGGACATTGACGCCGCCGTGGAGGCGCTGAGGGAGGGGCTGGAGATCACGGGCAGCGCCCGGATCAGGAGCAGGCTGGAAAAGCTCACCCAGGGCCAGGAAGACGGGGATCAGCAGGGGGATGATCCGGAGACGCCGGAGACCCTGCGCCCGGAGCTTGCCCGGGAGCTGGCGGCGCTGGGCTATATCGGGGACAGCGAAAAATCCCGCCTCTATGACCGCTACGCCGGGGAGCTGGCCGGGAAGCTGTTGGAGCTGATGGAGCAGGTCTACGCCAAGGAGGACGAGCTGGAGCAGGGGACCGGGGAGATCTGGTACATGGACTGCCAGGCCGCTTTGTTTGACGCCGGGGACGGCGTGCCGGGTATGCTCTTCGCCGGGGGACAGACCACCCTTCTCCAGATGATCTCCGATCAGGAGGATCCCGTGGAGGAGATGTGCTTCCCCGGGGGATACAGCGTGTGGCACTTCCCCCAGGGCGTCTTGACGCAGTACGAGGATTTTGACCCCGCCTTTGCGGTGGGGGACGGCTGGGCGCTTGTGGGCGGCTACGCCCCGGACGGAACGGGCTATGACGGAAAGGTCGTGGCTCTGAAGGACGGTGAGATCACAGACCAGGTGATCACCCAGGCATGGGCGGACTTTATGGACGGGGAGACATACAAGATCGACGGGGCTGAGGCGGATGAGGAGGCCTTCACCGCGTGGACGGAGGAGTGGGACTTCACCGCCGCGGCGTCCGTGGGCCACGCCTCCGACGTGAGCATCCCCCACACGGGTCTTGTGGAGGCGGAGAAGCTGCTGGCCTTCCTTATCCGGTGCCAGGAGACGGAGGATAAGCAGGATGATTTCAGCGTGCGGGATGTGGACTATGAGATCGTCAGCACCACCGATCCCCGCAGCGACGCCGACGCCACGGCCTATTATCAGCGCCCGGAATTCCAATCTGACCTGCCGGGGATCCGGAAGATCAACGACTTCTTCCGGGAGAACGAGGAAAATCTCCTCAGGGAGGAGGGCATCTTCGAGTACGCCGGGGAGAACACCACCGGAGAGGCGTTTTTCAGCGAATTGAACGTGGACGCCGTGGAGCTGGAGGACAGGATCGTCAGCGTCTGCGTGAGCCAGTCCTGGTGGAGCGGTGGCAATACGGACTCCGGCCAGACGGGGTACGTCTTTGACGCGGAGACCGGGGAGCGGCTGAAGCTCTCCGATGTGCTGGACGTGGACGCCAGGAGACTGCGCTATGCCGTGACGGAGGGCCTCCTCCGGCAGACAGGCGGGAGCGGGGAGGATCTGTTCCTGAGCGGCCTTCTGTACTACACCCTGGACGACTATGACTTCGCCATCATCGACGGGCTGGTGACCATCCTCTTTGATAAATACGAGGTGGCCAGCGGCGCCGCCGGTACCTTCGCCGTGCCGGTGGAGCTGCCAAGGAAGATGTGAGAAAAAACGTCCCAAACATCCCCCCGCTCAGTCTAAAGAGCGCGCCACACAGCTGTGTGGCAGCAACAACCGATTCGTCCAGAAACCCCCGGGGGACTCCCCGGGGGTTTTTCCGGTAGGGGGCCGTGACCGAAGAGAATGCTCTGGGGTACGGCCCTTCGGGCGGACACCTTTTTTCCTCCGGAAAATTCCTGTCCGCCTTTCAGACAGACAAATTTTCCTGCGGGCATATCCCATCCCTCCCTCACATACGTTTTCCTGAGGTGATGTACATGCTAAATAAGCTTACGGAGGAACTGAGGAATATGCCCAAACGCCGCAGGCGGCTGATGATTGCGGCCTCGGCGGCAATTCTGGCCGGGGCAATTGTCCTGCTGATGGCCGGCGGCGGGGCGGTGGCGGCGGCGGGGACGAAGCTTCTGCCCATCTACAGCGTGGAGCGGGATCAGAAGATGGTGTCGCTGTCCTTTGACGCGGCCTGGGGGAATGAGGACACCCAGACTCTCATTGACATCCTGGGCAAGTATGACGTGAAGGTCACCTTCTTTGTGGTGGGGGCCTGGGTGGACAAGTATCCGGAGTCGGTAAAGGCCCTCAGCGACGCGGGACACGAAGTGATGAACCACTCCAACGACCACGCCCACTTCAACACCCTGTCGGCGGATGAGATCGCCGCCAACATCAACGCCTGCTCCGACAAGATCCAGGCGGTGACGGGTGTGCGGCCCACGCTTTTCCGCCCGCCCTACGGGGAATACAACGACCGGGTGGTGGCCGCCGTCCGGGGGATGGGCATGGAGCCGATCCAGTGGGATGTGGACTCTCTGGACTGGAAGGAGCTTTCCGCCGGGGAGATCTACGACAGGGTCACGTCCAAGGTGAGGCCGGGATCCATCATCCTCTTCCACAACGCGGCGCTCCACACGCCGGAGGCGCTGGAGGACATCATCAAGTACCTGCTGGCCCAGGGGTATGAGATCGTGCCCATCTCCAGGCTGATCCTGCCGGAGCCGTACACCATCGATCACACGGGGCGGCAGTTCCCGGGCTGAGCCGGGACTTTCGCCCGGGGCAGGACTTTCGCCCGGGGCGGGAATTGCCCCTTGCCTACGGGGGCCAAAGGAAGTATAATGGGACAAAGATCATTTTTGGGGGGAAATGCCGCCTATGGATCCTGTTGAGATACTTTCTTCCGAGTTCCACCTGAAGACCTGGCAGACGCGGGCCGTTGTGGAGCTTCTTGACGCGGGGAACACCATCCCCTTTATCGCCCGATACCGGAAGGAGGCCCACGGGTCGGTGGACGACCAGACGCTGCGGGCACTGGCGGAGAGGCTGGACCATCTGCGCGGCCTGGACAAGCGGCGGGAGGAGATAGCCGGCGCCCTGGCGGGACTTGGCGTCCTGGACGACGCTCTTGGCGCCGCCCTGGCCGGGGCCGGGACTCTGGCGGAGCTGGAGGACATCTACCGCCCCTACAGGCCCAAGCGGCGCACGCGGGCCTCCGTGGCCAAAGAGCGGGGGCTGGAGCCGCTGGCCCGGTGGCTGCTCCTGGACAGAACCGGGGGCGACCCGGTCAGGGAGGCGGAAAAATACCTGACGGACGACGTGCCGGATGCGGACAGCGCCCTGGCCGGGGCCAGGGACATCGTGGCGGAGACGGTGAGCGACGACGCCGCCCTGAGACGCGCCCTGCGGGAGCTGATCCACCGGGAGGGGGTTTTGGAGACCCGCGCCGCCGTGGACAAGGACAGCGTTTACCGGATGTACTACGGCTTTTCCCAAAAGGTATCCGACATAGCGGCCCACCGGGTGCTGGCAGTGAACCGGGGGGAGCGGGAGGGCTATCTAAAGGTGACTCTCCATGTCCCGGAGGACAGGGCCCTTGTCCGGATCAGGCGGGCCTTCGTCCACCCGCAAAGCGGCGGCGCGTCCCAGGTCTCCGCCGCCTGTCAGGACGCCTGGGAGAGGCTTCTCTTCCCGTCCCTGGAGCGGGAGAAGCGCGCCGAGCTGACGGACGCCGCCAATGAGGGGGCCATCCAGGTCTTCTCCCGGAACCTCCGGGAGCTTCTGATGCAGCCGCCGGTGAAGGGGCGGGTGATCCTGGGGGTGGATCCCGGCTTCCGCACGGGCTGTAAGCTGGCGGTGGTGGACGAGACGGGAAAAGTCCTGGAGACGGGTGTCGGACATTTCACCCTCCCGGGCCAGGAGCGGCAGAGGGATGCGGCGGCACGGCTCATCCGGGGGATGGTACAGCGCCACGGCGTCACGGCTGTGGCCATCGGAAACGGCACGGCCTCCCGGGAGAGCGAGGAATTTATCGCCTCCCTCCTGCCGAAGCTTCCTGGGGTGGCCTACGCTATTGTCAGCGAGGCCGGGGCCTCCGTCTACTCCGCGTCCCCCCTGGCGGCCAGGGAGTTTCCCGACTTTGACGTGTCCCTGCGCAGTGCCGTATCCATTGCGCGGCGGCTCCAGGATCCCCTGGCGGAGCTGGTGAAGATCGACCCCAAAGCCATCGGTGTGGGACAGTATCAGCACGACCTGAAGCAGAACCGGCTGACCGACGCCCTGAACGGGGTGGTGGAGCAGTGCGTCAACGACGTGGGGGTGGAGGTCTCCACCGCCTCGGCGCAGCTGCTGGCGCAGGTGGCGGGCATTGGCCCCGCGCTGGCGGAGAACATCGTGGCCTACCGGGAGGAGAACGGGATCCGCTCCCGCGCCGCCCTGAAGAAGGTGCCCAAGCTGGGGCCCAGGGCCTTTGAGCAGTGCGCCGGGTTTCTGCGCGTCCGGGAGAGTCCCGAGCCGCTGGACGCCACGGGCGTCCACCCGGAGAGCTACGGACATGCCCGGGAGCTTTTAAAGAAGCTGGGCTTTTCGCCGGACAGCCTGCGCCGGGGCGGGATCCCGGAGATCCCCGCCCGCGCCGGGGAATACGGCCTTGAGCGCCTGGCCGGGGAGCTGGGCATCGGCCTGCCCACCCTGACGGACATTTTGTCGGAGCTGAAAAAGCCGGGGCGCGACCCCAGGGAGGAGCTACCCAAGCCCCTTTTGCGCAGGGACGTGCTGGAGCTGAAGGATTTAAAACCCGGGATGGAGCTGACCGGCACGGTGCGGAATGTCATCGACTTCGGGGCCTTTGTGGATATCGGCGTCCACCAGGACGGGCTGGTCCACATCTCCCGTATGGCGGACAGGTATATCCGCCACCCCTCCGACGTGGTGAAGGTGGGGGACGTGGTGAAGGTCTGGGTGGTGGAGACCGACCCGGAGAGAAAAAAGATCGCCCTCACGATGGTGAGGGACAAGAGATAACGGGATTTGGGAGGAAACCGATATGAGGATCTATGAAAACCCTGAGCGCACAAACGAGAACCGGCTTCCGGCCAGGAGCCGGTACATCCCCGGGGGCGTCAGCACCCGCACATCGCTGAACGGCGTGTGGCGGTTCCGGTATTTTGCCAGCGACGCGGAGATTCCGGAGACAATAGACGGCTGGGAGGAGATCCCCGTCCCCTCCTGCTGGCAGAACCGGGGGTACGAGTGGCCCAATTACACCAACCTCAACTACCCCTTCCCGGTGGACATGCCCTATGTGCCGGACATCAACCCCTGCGGGGTGTATGAACGGGAGTTTACCCTCTCTCGCCTGTGGGGGCGGGTGTACTATGTGATGGAGGGCGTCAGCTCCTGCGCCTTTGTGACGGTGAACGGCCAATATGTGGGCTTCACCCAGGGGAGCCGCCTGGGGGCGGAGTTTGACATCACCGGATTTGTCCGGGAGGGGGAGAACACCCTGCGCGTCTATGTGCTGAAGTGGTGCTGCGGCAGCTACCTGGAGGATCAGGACGCCTTCCGCTACAACGGCATCTTCCGGGACACCTACCTGCTCCAGCGCCCGGAGGGACATATCGGGGACGTGGAGATGATCCCCAACGCCAGGAGCTTCCACATCAAGCTCCGGGGCAAGGCCCATGTCCGGGTGCTGGATGGGGAGACGGTGCTGACGGAGGCGGATTTTCAGGACGAGTTTGACTACGCCCCGCCCTGTCCCGTCCTCTGGAACGCGGAGAAGCCCTATCTCTACACCGTGGAGCTGTCCAGGGCGGGGGAGATCATCGCCCTGAGGGGCGGCCTTCGGGAGATCACCGTCTCCGACCGGTATGAGCTGTGCGTCAACGGCGTCCCGGTGAAGCTCCACGGGGTGAACCACCACGACACCAGCAAATTCAGGGGCTGGTGCCAGAGCGAGGAGGAGCTTCGCGCCGACCTGACCCTGATGAAGTCCCTGAACATCAACTGCGTGCGCACCTCCCACTATCCGCCGTCCCCGGCCTTTGTGGGGCTGTGCGACGAGCTGGGCCTCTATGTGGTGCTGGAGACGGATCTGGAGACCCACGGCTTTGTCTTCCGGAAGGCCGCAGCCTCCAACGGGTATGACAACGCCCCCGGGGAGTGGCCCTGCACAAGCCCGGAGTGGCGCGGGGAATTCCTCTCCCGCATGGAACGGGCTGTGGAGTGCTTCAAAAACTCCCCCAGCGTCCTTATGTGGTCGGCCGGGAACGAGAGCGGCTACGGGGATAACCACCGGGCCATGCTGGAATACCTGAAGGAGCGGGATCCCTCACGCCTGGCCCACTACGAGGGGGCCAGCGCCGGCGGGGACTACGAGACGCCGGACGTGATCTCCTGGATGTACCCCACCCGCCAGCGGGTGGAGCAGGCGGCGCTGGACAGCACCATGAAAAAGCCGGTCTTTCTCTGCGAGTACGCCCACGCGATGGGCAACGGCCCCGGGGATGTGTGGGACTACAACCGGCTCTTTGACAAATACCCCAAGCTCGCCGGGGGATGCGTGTGGGAGTGGGCGGATCACGTCGCCATGCGCGGCGGCGTGCAGTGCTACGGCGGGGACTTTCCGGGGGAGCTTGCCAGCTCCGGAAACTTCTGCTGTGACGGCATGGTCTTCGCCGACAGGAGCCTGAAGGCCGGATCGCTGGAGATCAAGGCGGCCTACCAGCCCATCGAGACGTCGTTTCAGGACGGGGTCCTCTCCGTCCGCAACAGGCTGGACTTTACGGATCTGCGGGAGTATGAGCTGATTATCGAGACGGAGCGGGACGGGGAGATCGTGGACTCCGTCCGCCGCCGGCTGGAGCTTCCGCCCCACGCTGTGACCCGGGTGGAGCTGCCCCGCCTCCCCGAGGCCTGCCGCCTGGGGACGCACATCCGGTGCCGCCTGGAGCGGGACGGGGTGGAGACCGCCGCCACGGAGCATGAGATCCCCTGCCCCCGCCTCCCGGAGCCGGCGAGGCAGCCGTTGGCCCTCTCCGGAGATGAGAAGAACATCTACGCCCGGGGAGATGGGTTTGCTTACACCTTCTCCCGGCTTTTGGGAACCTTCATCGGTATGGAGACCGGCGGGCGGCAGCGCCTGGCCGGCCCCGTCAGGCTCACGGCCTTCCGCGCCCCCACGGACAACGACCGGAACATCCGCCACCTGTGGGTGGACGACGAGGAGTGGCGCGGGGAGAACTGGAACCGGGCCTTTAACAAGACCTACCGGGTGGAGACCCAGGGGAACACCGTCACCGTGGCCGGGGCCATCGGCGGCGTGTCCAGACTGCCGGCCCTCCGGTTCACGGCCACCTACCGCTTCTACACGGACGGATCGGTGGATGTGGAGCTGAACGGGCGCCGCCGGGAGGGGGCCTTCTGGCTTCCGCGCCTGGGCTTTGAGTGGACGCTGACCGGGGACGGGGCCTTCTCCTACTACGGGAAGGGGCCGGGGGAGAACTACTCCGACATGAGCCATTGCGCCCTCACCGGCCGCTATGACAGCACCGCCGCAGGGGAGTACGTCCCCTACGTCCGGCCCCAGGAACACGGGAACCACATGGGCGTCCGGGAGCTGACGGCGGCGGGCCTGAGCTTCTCCGGACGGGACACCTTCTGCGCCAATGTGTCGGAGTACACGGCCCAGGATCTGTTTGCCGCCGCCCACACCGACGAGCTTCACCGGGACGGTAATATCCACCTGCGGGTGGACTACCGGGTTAGCGGCCTGGGATCCAACTCCTGCGGGCCGGAGCTGGACCCCGCCCACAGGATCGACGAGGAGGAGATCGCCTTCGCCTTCACCGTAAGACCGGAAAAGTGATAGAGCAGCTAAAATAAGCCAAAGCCCCCGCGGACAATGACGGGTGCCCGTAAGAAAGTTTTGAGGCCAAAATTATAATTACGGCATCTGTCAGGCTGGATTGGGGCAAACAAAAA
>CANQFV010000001.1 GCA_947599875.1 uncultured Oscillospiraceae bacterium | reverse complement strand
TGTCGGCTTTCTTCCCAATGCATCTTTTGCCTGTAAAACCATGAAAATCAAATCATCTCGATAGTATTCATCAAATGTCTTTATTACCATTCTATCCCTCCAAATAACTGCTTGTGGAACGGACGCGCTCCGATTTCCAAATCATCTCATCAAAAAATTGTGAATAAATCCACTTCCAGCACTCATTTTACACCCCAAGCGGCAGCATACACCGCAAAGGCGCACTTTTCAATTTTTTCTCGGCCTTGTATCAAAAACTGCAAGATGATCTCAATGTTCCTGCCGGTTTTGATACAAACAGAAAAAGCCTTCTCCGGTGCAGAAGTGCCAAAAAAGGCTTGAAATAGAGGGCTTCCGGATTGAAGGGTGAAGCAATCAATTACACCCTCCGCAAATTCAGATTTTTCGCCCCGATTCACTTCCCAAAAGGCGGGAAGTTACAGCTTGTATTGCATGAAATGATCGTTTTCTGTCAATTTCTGATAAGTCATATTCGCATGATTCCCCCGCATACCGTCATTTGGTGACGGGCCTGCGCTCCCACTCGTTGACGGACTTGAGCTGGTCATACAGGCGCACATAGCTTTTGTGGCGGGAGGCGGGGATCGCCCCGTCCTTCACGGCCTCCAAAACGGCGCAGCCGGACTCCCTGGTGTGGGAACAGCCCACAAATCGGCACCGGTCAAGGTACGGCGCAAACTCCCGGAAGGTGTACTGGAGCTTCTCGGGGTCCGTCAGCTCCATCCGATCCACGTCAAAGGCCGAAAAGCCCGGCGTGTCGGCGATAAGCGCCCCGTCCGCCGTGGGGAAAAGCTCCACATGGCGCGTTGTGTGGCGGCCGCGGCCCAGCTTTTCGCTTATCTCCCCCACGGGGAGGGCAAAGGCCGGATCCAGCGCGTTGAGAAGACTGGACTTCCCCACGCCGGAGTTCCCGGTAAAGACGCACGTCCTGCCCCGTAGGGCCTGCCGCAGCTGCAAGATCCCCTGCCCCGTCACGGCGCTGACCCGCAGCACGGGGTATCCGGCCTTGGTGTAAATCTCATAGAGCTTATCGGCCGGATCCAGGTCACATTTATTCAGCGCAATGAGGATATCCGCCCCGGCGCCGGCGGCGATGGCCGTCATCCGGTCAATGAGGAACGGATCCGTCACCGGCACCACCTGCGCGGCAATCATGACGACCAGATCCATATTGGCCACGGCCGGCCGGGTAAAGAAGTTCCTGCGCGGGCAAATCTCCTCGACCGTCCCCTCCCCGGAGGGGGAGACAGTGATCCGCACCCTGTCGCCCACCAAGGGCGATATTTTGTCATAGCGCATCCTTCCCCTGGCGCGGCAGCGGATCTCCCCGTCGGGCGTATCAACGTCGTAGTAGCCGCTGATGGCCCGGATGATCACCCCATCAACCACTGGGCTGGACTCCCTCCCCCGGCGCGCCAAGCTCGCCGTCGTCGGGGACTTCACTGCCGCCGGGATCATCGCCGCCCGGGTTCTCCTCCCCTCCCGGGGATTCGCTCCCGCCGGGATTCTCTGTACCGCCGGGATTTTCAGTCCCTCCGGGATTCTCACTCCCTCCCGGGGTCTGCGTGCCGCCAGGCGTGGTGTGACCCGGCTGCTCGCTGGGATCGGGCCCCAAGGAGATGTAGAAGATGATCTCGGTATCCACCTCCACCTCCGTATCCGGATCGATGCTCTGCTGGAACACCCTCCCCTTCTGGGCGGTGTCGTTGAATTCCTCCTCCTTCCGGCCCTTCAGCTGCATCTGCTCCAGCTTCTGCAAGGCAGAGGCCTCTGTAAGCTCAAGAAGGTTGGGCACCTTCGTCAGGGGGATGTTGGGGCCGGTGCTGTAGGTCAGCACCACGGTCATACCCGGGGCGAGGGGCTGATCTTTCTTGGGCATCTGGTCAAAGACGTAGTCCGGGGTATAGGTGTCGTTGGGCTGGCCGTCGCAGACGATGTCCAGATTCAGCTTCAGCAGCTCCAGCTTGTTCTTGGCCTCCCGGTAGTCCATGTTGATGACATCTGGCATCAGGACCTCCTCCCGCCCCGCCGCGATGGTCAGGGTCACGGAAATCTTGTTGTCACTCAGGGGGTAGGTGGTGCCCTCCGCGGGATCCTGCTCCAGGATATACCCCTCCGGCTTATCGGAATCCACGTCGTACTTTGCCGGCGTGAAGGTGTAGTACATCAAATACTCGGCGTTGCTGACCACCTCGTCATACATGGCGCCCACAAAGTTGCGGACGGTGATCTTCTGCTCGTCCTGGGGCATGATCCAGTCCCGGATCTGGTAGTCCCACATAAAGACCACCAGCATGACAAGCAGCAGGGCGATACAGAATACCCCCACCAGCATGGTGGTCCTGCCGGATTTTCTCCGGTTCTCCCGGTACTCCTCCGACGTGGTGCGGTTCCTCACGGCCCCGTTCCCGCTGACTCTCCTCCTGGCGCGCTCCGCGTCCGAAATGGCCCTTGTGGGGATGGCCCGGGTGGAGCCGATGTCGTCGGCTAGGGAGGGGATCACGGAGTAATTGAACCTGACGGAGGGATTTTTCCGGAAATCCTCCAGATCCGTGAGCATCTCCGTGGCGGACTGATACCGGGAGGACATATTGGGCGACATGGCCCGCATGGTGATCTCCTCCAGCCCCACGGGGATGTCGGGGTTGATCTCCCTGGGCTGAAGGGGGACGGAGCTTATATGCTGGATAGCGATGGACACCGCGTTGTCCCCCTCAAAGGGCAGACGGGAGGTGAGCATCTCGTACATCACCACGCCCACGGAGTAGATGTCGCTCCTGGCGTCGGCGGCGCCGCCCTTCGCCTGCTCCGGGGAGATATAGTGGACGGACCCCAGGGCCTGCTGGGTCAGGGTGTTCTGGGTGGTGAGGAGCCTGGCAATGCCGAAGTCAGCCACCTTCACGTTGCCGTCCTTCAGGATCATAATGTTGTGGGGCTTGATATCCCGGTGGATGATGCCGCGGGAGTGGGCGTGTTCCAGGGCCTTCACGATCTGCGTGGTGAAGTGGAGGGCCTCCTTCCAGTTCAGGATCCCCTTGCGGTTTATGTACTGCTTCAGGGTGATGCCCTCGATCAGCTCCATCACGATATAGTCCACGTTGTCGGAGTGGTTCACGTCGTATACGGAGACAATATTCGGGTGAGAAAGCATAGCTACAGCCTGGCTCTCCGCGTGGAAACGGCGGCGGAGATCCGGGTCCTGGGCCAGATCGGATTTTAAGATCTTAATAGCCACAAACCGGTTGAGGCGGTGATCCAGGGCCTTGTACACCACGGCCATGCCGCCGGAGCCGATCTTCTCTATGATCTCGTATCTCTCGTCCAGGTACTTTCCGATATACAGTTCATCCATCATAATCTACCTCCCGTTGAGGATCTTGCGGTCAACCATCGCATACGTCCTACCTCCTGTAGAGAGCCGCCGTCACGTTGTCCGGCGCTCCCCTCTCCAGGGCGAGCCTCATAAGCTCCCTTCCCGCAAGCTCCACACTTGACGAACCCATAACGGTAAAGAGCATCTCCTCCTCCGTGACGGTGTTGGACAGCCCGTCGGAGCAGAGCAGAAGCGTGTCGCCCTGACGGAGCCTGACAGAGAAGAAATCGGCCATCACCTCCGGGGAGGTTCCTACGGCCCGGGTTATCAGATTTTTGCTGGGATGTGTGCGGGACTCCTCACGGGTGATGTCGCCCCGCTCCACCATGTCCTCCACCACCGAGTGGTCGCGTGTCACCCGGCGGATCGTGTCCGCTGAAATGTGATAGGCGCGGCTGTCTCCCACGTTCAGGACGGTGGCGTCGTCCCCCAGAACGATGGCGGAGACAAGGGTCGTCCCCATGCCGCGGCAGGTAGGTTCGGTAACGCCCAGCTCATACACGGCGCTGTTTGCCGTCCTCAGGGCGCCCTTCATCAGGTTGCAGAAGCCCCCGGTGACCCGGGCGTTGGCAAGGCCTTCTTTCACCTCGCCGGCAAAGACCGTGGCGGCCAGGGAGCTTGCCACATTCCCGGCGTTGTGTCCGCCCATGCCGTCGCAGACAAGCAAGAGCGCCAGGTCATGCTCCTCCTCCCGGTAGATATAGCAGGAGTCCTGATTCTCTTTTCTCACACGTCCCTTATCGGTAATGGCGCTGAGATCCACGGTGCCTCACCTCATTTCCTGACTTTCTCATTGTGTCTTCATCCGGCCGCGCCGCAGCTGTCCGCAGCTGGCCTCGATATCCGGCCCCAGCTTGCGCCGTACCGTCACATTGATGCCGCGCCGCTCCAGGGCGGCGATAAATCTCTTTATCGTCTCCGGCGTGGAGGGGCGGAGCTTGCTCTCCGGCACGTCGTTCAGGGGGATCAAATTGACGTGGCAGTTTGTCCCGGCCAGCCTGTCCCCCAGCAGGGCCGCATGCTCCGGCGTGTCGTTCACGTCCCGGATCATGGCGTACTCAAAGGATATGCGCCGCCCGGTCTTCTCAAAATACCGGCGGCAGGCATCCAGCAGCCGATCCACGCCGCAGGCCCGGTTCACCGGCATAATGGCGGAGCGCGTGGCGTCATCCGGCGCGTGGAGGGATACCGACAAGGTCAATTGTAAATCCAAACCGGCCAGTTTGTCAATCTTTTCTACCAATCCGCAGGTGGAAAGGGAGATATGGCGCATCCCGATGTTCATCCCGTCTGGGTGATTCACCAGCTTCAGGAACCGGATCACGTTGTCAAAGTTGTCCAGCGGCTCCCCGATGCCCATCATCACGATGTTGGAGATCCGAAGTCCCGAGTCCAGCTGGGAGAAGATCACCTGATCCAAGATCTCCGACGGCATGAGGTTGCGCACCTTCCCCCCGATGGTGGAGGCGCAGAAGGCGCAGCCCATTGCGCACCCAACCTGGCTGGATACGCACACGGTGTTCCCGTGTTCGTACCGCATGACCACGCTCTCCACAAAGCTCCCGTCGGTGAGACGCCACAGATATTTTATGGTGCCGTCCAGCTTGGATACCTGTTTTCGCTCCACCTGGGCCGTGGTGAGGACAAATCTCTCCCCCAGGCTCCGCCTCAGATCCTTGGGCAGGTTCGTCATCTCGTCGAAGGACCGCACCCCCGCCGGGAACCACCGGAAGATCTGCTTTGCCCGAAAGGCCGGCTGGCCCATTTGGACGAGGGCCTCCTCCAGCTCCTCCGGCAGCATTGATTTTACATCCTGCAGGGGGGTATTTTTTGTCAAATTTTCCGTTGCATCAGACATAGGAAAAAACCGTCCGTATCGCCCTCGTGGGGCAGGATCGTTCGATAACCCGGGCAGGGGCCGAAGGGCGCGGGGAGAGTAAACGGCATCAGGGCGAAATCCGGCCTCAGGGCCAGAAATCGCTCCGCCACGTCCTCATTCTCCCGCCTGAGGATCGTACAGGTGGAATAGAGGAGCCTGCCGCCGGGGCGAACAAGATTTGCGCAGCTTTTCAAAATATCCAGCTGGACGGCGGGCAGGCCCTCCAGCTCCCGGGGGTCCTTATACCGGATCTCCGGCTTGCCCCGGATGACGCCCATGCCGGAGCAGGGCACATCCGCGATCACCAGGTCGCCGGTCTCCCAAAGCTCCCGCCGGCTCTCCCGGGCGTCCCCGGCCTCGGCGGTGATCACCCGGATCCCCAGGCGCCGGGCGCCGCTGCGGATGAGCGCCGCCTTCTTTTCGTGGATGTCAAAGGACAGGATCCGTCCCCGGTTCTCCATATCCAGCGCGGCGGCGAAGGATTTTCCCCCGGGCGCGGCGCACATATCCAGCACCGTTTCCCCCGGTCTCGCCCCGGCGCACATCACCGCAAGACGTGCGGCCGCATCCTGGATGTAAAAGTCGCCTTCGCGAAACGCCTCCAGCTCCTCCAGCGGCCCCGTACCGGAGAGATACAGAGCGCTGTCCAGAACAGGGCAGCTCTCCACCGTGACACCGGCGTCCTCCAACTTCACCCTCAGCTCCCGGGGGGTGATCTTCAGCGTGTTGACCTGGGCTGTCAGGTGTGGCGCGGAGTTGTCCGCCATCAGGATCTTCTCGCAGGATTCCGGCCCATACCGCTCCATAAGCTCCCGGACGAGCCACTCCGGGTGGCTGTACCGGACGGACAGGGATCTGGCCGACCCGTCCACCGGTGGAAGTCCGCTCCTGCACACGGCCCGTAGAATGGCGTTTACCGCCCCTGCGGCGTAGGGGGCCGTCTCCCGGGCAAGCTTCACCCCCTCAAAAACCGCCGCCCTCTGGGGCACCCGGTCTAAAAAGAGGATCTGATAGGCCGACAGGCGCAAAATCTCCCGCACTGCCGGCCGGAAACCGGCGTAATCTCTGGCACAGCCGGCCAAAACCGCGTCCAGGCAGATCTCATTTTGCAGTACGCCGTTCACCAGAGTCATGGCCAGGGCGTGTTCCCGCCTGTCCTCAGGCCCGTGGGCGTTGAGGAAAAGCTCCGGTCTCGCCCCCCGGGTGCGGCAGGCCGTCAGCGCGTCCAGCGCGGCGCGGCGGGCTGTCACAGGCATAGGGGGTGCCCCCGGAGATAATCCGCGGCGCTCATTCGCTTTCCGCCCGGCGCCTGGATCTCCGTCACCGTCACACTGCCGTCGGCCGCGGAGATCTCGATCCCCGCCTTTCCGGCGGAGATCACCCTGCCCGGCGGGGCGTCCACAGCCTTTTTCGTGGAAAAGGCCTTGAAGATCTTGCATTTCTCCCCGTTGATCACGGCTGTGGCCACGGGCCAGGGGTCAAGGCCCCGGATCCGGTCAACGACGCTCCTGCCGGGGACGTTGAAATCAAGCTCCGCCATCTCCTTTGTCAGGGGCGGGGCGAAGGTGGCCTGGGACTCCTCCTGGGGGATCCTCGTCACCGTCCCGGCCTCCAGAGCGCACAGGGTCTCACACAAAAGCGCGCCGCCCATCGGGGCCAGGCGCTCAAACAGCTCCCCCGCCGTCTCCTCCGGATAGATGGGGGTCTTCACCGCGCCGATCACATCCCCCGCGTCCATCGCCTCGGCCATGAACTGGCAGGTGACGCCCGTCTCCTGTTCCCCGTTGATCACGGCCCACTGGATGGGGGCGGCCCCCCGGTATTTGGGGAGAAGCGAGCCGTGGATATTGACACACCCCAGGGGCGGAATCTCTAAGATCTCCCGGGGCAGGAGCCGCCCGTAGGCCACCACGGCGATGACCTGGGGATCCAGCGACCGGATGATCTGCGCGGCCGTGCCGTCCCGGAGCTTCGTGGGCTGGTAGACACGGATGCCCCGCTCCAGCGCCAGCTCCTTCACCGGCGGCGCCGTCAGCCGCTGGCGGCGTCCCACAGGCCTGTCCGGCTGGGTGAAGACCCCGGCTACCTCATAGCCCGCGTCCAAAACACACTTCAAAGACACTGCGGCAAAATCCGGCGTGCCCATGAAAACGATCCGCATACTCACTGATCCCTGTTCATCTCCTCCAGCTCCTCCTGGGAGAGGATCCGCTCCGCCCGCTCGGTAAAGAGGTGTCCGTCCAGGTGGTCGATCTCGTGGCAAAAGCACCTGGCCGTCAGGCCCGTGCCCTCCACCTGAAATTCGCTGCCGAATCTGTCGTTTGCCCGGACGACCACATGCTCCGGGCGTTTTACGATCCCGTATACCCCGGGAAGAGACAGGCACCCCTCCTGCCCCTCCTGCTCCCCGTCGGAGGCGACGATACAGGGGTTGACAAGCTCGATGATCTGCTCCTCCGGGGTCAGATCCTCCCGGTTTGTGTCCATAACGATCACCACCCGGCGCAGGACGCCCACCTGCGGGGCCGCCAGGCCCACGCCGTCCGCGTGGAGAAGTGTCTCGCGCATATCGTCCAGCAGGGTGTGGAGCCGGGCGTTATAATCGGTAACGGGGCGGCTCCGCTTTAAAAGGATGGAGTCCCCCTCCTCACGGATATTTCTCATTGCCATGATTTTGTTTCTCCTCGTGCGAAAAATTATTCCAACGGATCCGCGTCGGCAAAGACGGTCAGATCCCTGTTCTCCTTGTCCTGCCCGAAGGCCCGGAGCAGCTCCCTGACGGTGTCCCGAACGCGTCTTGTATTCTCCACGGCCACGGTAAGCCTGTACCGGAACCTGTTGTTCACCTTGGTGACCCCGGCGGGAGCCGGCCCCAGCACGTTGGCCTCCGGCCCCAGGGCGCGCTTAAAGCTCCCCACCAGTCTCACACATCCCCGCAGTACCGCCCCCTCGTCAAGACCCGTCACCGTGACGGAGATCAGATCCCGGACGGGCGGGACGTTCAGGAGGCGGCGCATCTGGATCTCGTGTTCGTAAAAGCTCATGTAGTCCTGGCGCGACGCCATATTCAGCACGGCGTTTTCCGGCGTGAAGGTCTGCAAAACGGCCCTCCCCGCCTTGTCCCCCCTGCCGGAGCGGCCCACCAGCTGTGTGATCAGGGAGAAGGTGCGCTCATGGGCGCGAAAATCCCCGGCGTACAGGGACTGGTCGGCGGAGATGACGGCCGCCAGGGTGACATTGGGAAAATCCAGCCCCTTTGTGACCATCTGCGTCCCCAAGAGGATGGGGACGCGCTGATTTCTGAACCTGCTCAGCAGCTTCTGGTGGGATCCGGCCTGGGCCACGGTGTCCGTGTCCATGCGGATGATGCCGGCGCCCGGGAAAAGCTCCGACAGCTCCTCCTCCAGCTTCTGGGTGCCGACGCCCACGAACTTCAGCTTCCCCCCGCAGACGGGACACGTCTCGGGGACGGCCTCTGACCAGCCGCAGTAGTGACAGCGCAGCCGCCTCCCCACGGAGTGGTAGGTCATGGACACGGAGCAGTTTTTGCAGGAGAAGCTGTATCCGCACGCCCCGCACATAACAAGGCCGGACGCCCCGCGTCTGTTCAAAAAGAGGATGCTCTGCTCCCCCCGCTCCAGATTCCTCTGAAGCTCCCGGCGCAGAACGGAGCTGACCGCGCCGCCGTTCCCCTCCTTCAGCTCCCGGCGCATATCCGCGATGATAACCTCCGGAAGGGGGTGGTTGTTGTACCGGTTGCTGATGGTAAAGAGCTTATATCTGCCGGCCTTGGCCGCGTACATGCTCTCAACGCTGGGGGTGGCGGAGCCAAGCACCAGAAGGGCGTTTGCGTGGACGCACCGGTATTTGGCCACGTCTCTTGCGTGATACCGGGGGGAGTTTTCGGACTTATAGGTGTGTTCCTGCTCCTCGTCGATGACGATAAGCCCCAGGTTCTCCAGGGGCGCAAAGACGGCCGAGCGGGTGCCGATGACCACATGCGCCCTGCCCTGCCGGATGCGTTTCCACTCGTCGCACCGCTCCCCGGCGGTGAGTGAGGAGTGGAGAACGGCCACATCCTCCCCGAAATGGGAGGAGAAAATATCCATCAGCTGTGGGGTGAGGGCGATCTCCGGCACCATTACCAAGGCGCTTTTGCCGTTGGCTACGGCCTCCTTGCACAGGTTGATATAGACGCTCGTCTTGCCGGAGCCGGTGACGCCGTACAGCAGGGCGGCCCCGGCCTTTCCGGAGAGCATCATCTCCCGGAGTCCCCGGAAGACGCCCTCCTGTTCCGGGGTGAGGCTGATAGGCTCCGCCTCTCCCCCCGCCGCGGTCACGGGGCGGCGGTAGACCTCCCGCGGCTCCACGGTGACAAGCCCCTGCCGAGCCAAGGTCTGGATCACGGAGCCTGTGGCCCCCGTAAAGGCGGACACGTCGCTGACAGCCGCCTCCCCGACGGAACACAGAAGCTCCAGCACCTCCCTCTGCCTGGGGGCGCTCATCCGGCGCTGACGGGCGATCTCCGCCGCCTCCTCACAGGAGACGGCAAGGGACACGAACTTCTGCACCTTGTCCCCGATCCGCCGCTTGGCGCCGGTGAACCACATCCCGGCGGGAAGCATGGCCCTGGCGGCCTCATAGAGGGTGCAGAAGAACCGCTCCCGCATCCACAGCGCCAGCTGCAGCTGCTCGTCGGAGAAGACGCTCTCCTGATCCAGGACGCTCTCAACGCATTTCAGCTCCCGCCGCTCCGACTCCCCGGTGAGCGCCAGGACGACCCCCTCGCTGCGCCTGTTGCCGCGCCCGAAGGGCACGGTGACGCGGACGCCGGGGCGAACCTTCTCCTCCAGCTCCTCCGGGATCAGATAGGCGTATGGCTTGTCAATGGAATAGACAGCGGCCGACACGGCGATCAGCGCGATATTTCTTTTCACCGTCAGCCGGCCCCCTTACTCTCTCAGATCTCCGCGGTGATCTTCCCCTCGGCGATCTCCTTGATGGCGATGGACACGGGCTTGTCGTCCAGGGGGGTGCCGTGAGTCTCGGCGTCCTGGGAGATCTCCCTGGCCCGCTGAGCGATGACGTTCACCAGCAGATACCGGCTGTTGCTCACATTTTTCAAAAGTTCAGGCATAGTGGGATAGAGCATCATAATAAAACTTGCTTCCTTTCGTATAGCGCCCTCAGGCGTTGTTAATAATGTTCAAAAGCTCCCCGGCGGCACGGACATAGTCGTCGTTGACCACCACATGGTCGTACCGGGCGGACTCCTCAAGCTCGCCCTTGGCCGTCTCCAGCCGGAGGGCGATCTTCTCCTCGCTGTCGGTGGCGCGGCCCCGCAGGCGCCGCTCCAGCTCCTGGAGACTGGGGGGCGCGATAAACACGGTGACGGCCTCCGGCATCCTGGATTTCACCTGCCGGGCGCCCTGCACCTCGATATCCAGGATCACGTCGGTCCCCCGGCTCAGTCTCCGGGCCACAGGCTCCCTGGGCGTGCCGTAGGAACACCTGGCATACCTGGCATGCTCCAAAAACTCGTCGTTCTCCACCATCCGGTCAAACTGCTCCTCCGTGATGAAGAAGTACTCCACCCCGTCCGTCTCCCCGGGCCTGGGCGCCCTGGTGGTGGCGGAAACGGAGAAATAGATGTCCGGCCTTTGCTTGAAGACCTCCCCCAGCACCGTGCTTTTTCCGGAACCGGAGGGGCCGGAGACGATAAAAAGCCGTCCTTCCCTACTCATCTTCCATCTCCTCCATCAGCTCGTCCTCCCGGTCGGCCCTGCCGGTCATGCGCCCCGAAACCGTCTCCGGCTGGAGGGCGGACAGGATCACATGCCCGCTGTCGCAGACCACCACGGCCCGGGTCCTGCGCCCGTATGTGGCGTCGATAAGATTGCCCCGCTCCCGTGCGTCGGAAATGATCCGCTTGATGGGGGCGGAGTCCGGGCTGACCACGGCGATGATCCGGGAGACGGAGACCATGTTCCCGAAGCCGATATTCACTAATTTCATGTCGTTCCTCCCTGTCTGCGGGCTCCGGCTTATTCCACATTCTGGATCTGCTCCCGGATCTTCTCGATCTCCGATTTCAGATCCACCACGATCCTGGCCATCTGCACGTCGTTCCCCTTGGAGCCGATGGTATTGGCCTCCCGGTTGAATTCCTGGATCAAAAAGTCCAGCTTCCGGCCCACGGGTTCGCCGCTGTCCAGCATCCCCCGCAGCTGTGACAGGTGGCTCCTCAGCCTGACCGTCTCCTCCGCCACGGCCGTCTTATCCGCGAAAAGCGCGGCCTCGGTGACGATGCGGGCCTCGTCCACGGTACTGCTCTCCAGAACCTCCCGGAGCCTGGCCTCAAGACGCCGGCGGTACTCGTTGACGGTCTGGGGCGAGCGCTCCTCCGCCAACCCCACAAGGCGCTCCACCTCGTCGGCGCGGGCGGCGATATCCGCCCGGAGCTTCTCCCCCTCCCGGCGCCTCATGGCGTTGAAATCCTCCAGCGCCTGGGCCAGGATGCCGTCCATGTCCTCCCCCAGCTTCTGCACATCCGCTTCCGTCTTGGTCACGGTAAGCACATCGGGCATCTTGGCCAGCGTCACGGCTGTGATGTCGTTGTCGATGCCGTATTTCGCGGCGATCTCCTCCAGCGCCGCCATATAGGCGTCCGCCACAGGCTCGTTCACCGCCACAGCCACATCGTCGGCCCGGGAGGCGTCCACCGTGACGTAGACATCCACCTTCCCCCGGGAGATGGCCCCCTGGACCCGGGCCTTGATCCCGTCCTCCAGGCAGGTGTACACCCGCGGAAGGCGCACCGAGCAGTCCAGATACCGGTTGTTCACGCTGCGCACCTCGACGGTGATATCCAGCTTGTCTGAGGACCCCTTGGCCATGCCGTAGCCGGTCATGCTTTTTATCATACGATCACCTCATTTCATCCCGCCGGAAAAGCCCGCAGGGCTTTTCCGACAAAACGCCAGCTTATCAAAAAACTCAAGATCAATATTTTTTCCGGCGGCATGCACGTCGGAAAAAATCCCTTTTGCCGCGCAAGTGTGTGCCCTCAGGGCACGCGCACAGCGCGGCGGCAGGGAAATTTTTCTGAATTTCGCAAAATTCAGAAAAATACCCCGCACGTTCTTCCTTGTCAAAAAAGCCCGCAGGGCTTTTTGGACACGACGCTCACTTGCCTTTCCCGATCTTCGTGTGGATCCTGCTCATGTAAACGGTGAGGGCGCGGGAAACGGCGATATCGAAGATCACAAAGACCACGTTGCCGCCCAGATAGTAAAGCGGCACGCCGAATTTGATGTTGAACAGGTCAAACACCGTCATCTTCAGGGCGAAGATGGCCACAGTGAGGGCAGCGTTGAAGAAAAGGAGCTTTATGATCCACTCCGTCCACCGCTTCCTGGGCTCGGCCAGCGCCTTGACCACGGGGTAGGGGCCGAAAAAGACGGCGTACAGCCCGGCCAGGGTCTTGGAGGGCAGCACTAGAAACCCCAGGATGGCGCAGGCGGCATAGACCAGCGCCCCGCCGGCCGTGCCCAGCTCCACCACCGCAGCCACGCCAAACAGCGACGCCACCCCCAAAAAGCCCAGCTGTCCCGTGGGGACAAAGCAGGCCAGGGCCATGAACGCCACCTGGAAGGCCGCCAGCACGGCGGCAAGGGCAATAAACCGGGAGCTTTTCTTCCTCATAGCTTATCTGCACCCGCCGCAAAGCATCTGTGTACACATCATAGCGGTACACATGTCGCACATATCAAATCCTCCCTGCGTGGCGGGTGAGCCGTAGCCCGCCTGCCGGTAGGGGGAATTGGCCTGACTCACCGTGTTCAGGGCCTGGCGGTACTCGCCGTTGTAAGGCTCCATGCTCACGGCCCTCTGGAAGAAGCTCCTGGCGTCGTCCAGCCAGCCCTTCCTGTAGTAGAGGCTCCCCATCAAAAAGTTCCACTCCGCGTCCCTGGTGGGCGAGGAATCCAGCAGCTGTTCGGCGTACTGGAGGTTGCCGGAGGCGAGGGCCTGGCGGATCTGGGCATAGGCGGGGTTGGAGGCGCTTTGATACGCCCCGGCCCCCTGATACGCCGAGCCGCCGGAGGAGTAGCTCCCGGCGCCGCCGGATCCCCCCTTGCGGGATCTGGTGATGGTGTCGTAGGCCTCGTTGATCTCCTTCATCTTCTCCTGGGCCAGATCGGCCAGGGGGTTGTCGGTATAGTTGTCCGGGTGGTACTTCTTGGCCAGCTCCCGGTACGCCTTCTTCACCTCCTCGTCGGAGGCGTTGGGGTTTATTCCCAAAACCTTATAAGGGTCGCTCATTGTTCCATCTCCCCTCCGCCCGCGTAAAGCGGACTCTTCGGAAGTCCACGTCTTACCGTCTTATACGTCCCGTCGATCACGGCCCGTATCATGTCCGGTATGCCAAGGCCGATAATGTTTTCCGTAACGCTTGTCCAGTAGCTTACGGGCATAAGCTGAAAGGCCGCGTAGCTCATCCTGGCCGAGGACATCAGCGTCCCCAGGATCTCCTCCCGCACATTCTCCGGTACATGCGGCTCCCGGAGGGCGTATCTGGCGGCCACCGGGTTATAATTTCCGGTCTTCAGATCGTCCTCTAAATCAAAATACCCGTCCGCCAGGTAAATTATCCTCCCCACATGGTACAGGAGCTGTTCCAGCGGCCGTTTTTCCTCCTCCCCGGCGGCGTTGGCGGCAAAGGAGAGGAGCGAGGCAAACTCATGGGCGGGCTTGTCCAGGGACGGCTCCCCTGCCCGCTCCAGGGCGGCGAGAGCGTCCAGCCGCTGCCGCACCTGGGCGTCAAATTCCGGGTATCGTCCCGCGGCGTCGGTGTAGGCCCTGTGGAGGAAGGCGCACACGGCGGCGGCCCCCAGCTTTCTGGCTCCCCTGCCGTCGGCCCGCCCGTCCCGGGCCTTCCAGTAGGCCAGGATCACGCTGTAGCCCGCGGCCACGGTGAGGGACGGGGAGGTCTGGCACACGCACCGTTTCCGGCACAGCCCGGGGAGGCACCGGCGGTACTCGTAGCAGCAGTCGGGCCTGTCGCCCCACAGAAGCATAGCTAAAAAGACGAAGTCGTAGTTGAGAATGGATCGCCCCGCCAGGCCGTATTCCCGGCCCAGCTCGTGGCAAAGCCCGCAGTAGCAGGCGCGGAACCGCTCCAGCTCCCGAACCTTCATCTCCGGCACATAAGGTCTCACATAACCGAACATCAGCTTACGTTCACCGTGACCACATAATCGCCCACGGCCTCCACGTCCTGGAAACCGTCCACATAGACCTTGGCGGGAACGGTGAAGTAGCCCGTCCTGTCCGCGTATTCCGTGAAATCCGCCACCACGCGGATGTTCTCCGCCTTGACCTGGTCAAGGCTGGCCTGGTTGCCCCGCAGGGTGATATCCACGCTCTGGGAGATGATCTCCACCACCGCGCCGTCCCTGGCGTTCCGGTAGGTAATGTTCGTGGCGGACAGGCGCCCGGTCTCCATGTTCAGCACCTCGATCTTCACCTTGGCCGTGGAGATATTGCTGAGGTTCGTGGTGTTGTTGGGGATGCGGATCTGGTAGGTCGTCTCGGAACTCAGGATGATCTTCCCCAGATCCTGGGTCCCCAGATTGATCTCATTGATCCCCTCCAGCACCTCCGGGTCGCCGGAAAGCTTGATGGTGCGCGGCTCAATGTTGATGGTGATATTGGCGTCCGTGGCCGTGGGTGACTCAATAATGTCGATGACCAGGGCCACATCCTTCACAAGCAGGATGGACTGGGTAATCACGGCGGTGCTGTCCCCGGTGAATTTCAGCCCCTCCTCCTCCATGTCGATCTCCTCGCCGTTCTCGTCCAGGAGTCTTATGGCCTCCTCGCGGGAGGTGGTCTTGGACAGATCCTCAAAGCCGTTGAGCGTCACCGTGGCCCGGGCGATGCGGGAAATGGCCGACTCCGTGCCGGAGATATCCACGCTGTTGCGGGACAGGGTCAGATCCCCCGCCATATATCCGTCCGCCACGCCGCCGTTGTAGATGGGCGTCAAGGGGAAGGACTGGGTGACAAGCCGCTCCACCGTCACCTCGATGGTGTGCTTGGAGGAGTTCAACACCGACACGTTGTTGCCGGAGACGTCCGTCTCGATCTTGGCCTCCAGGGCGTGGGTCCCGGTGGGGGCCGTGTACTGGGTGAGGATCTCCGTCAGGTCAACAACGGCCCGGACGTTGGTGTTGTTGAGCTTGGAGACATCGTTGTACCGCCCGTTGAAGGTGACGGAGATCTCCGTCGCCTCCCTGGCCGAGACGATGAGGTTGCTGTTCTCCAGCAGATCCTCCCCCACGAATACCACCGGCACCCGGTTGACGGTCCAGTCCCTTGTGGGGTTCAGATCCTTGGTGACGTAGAGCCACAGGGAGATGGACACGGCGATGGAGAAGATGATATACCCAATGCGGAATTTCCTCCCGCTCTTGTTGCTCACCATCACTTATCACCTGCCTTCTTGCCCTTGCGGGCCTTGGCCGCGGCCAGCTTTTTGCGGATGGTGGCCGCGATGCCCTGCTTCTCTTCCTCCTGGGGCATAAGCTCCATGCACAGGAGCCGCTCAAAGGTGTCCGGGGAGAGGCCCCGCTTGATGATGCCCTCCATCGCCACGGAGATATCCCCCGTCTCCTCGGAGACAATGGCCACCACCGCGTCGCTGCGCTCGCTCATGCCGATGCCGGCCCTGTGGCGCATACCCAGCTCGCGGCTGATATTGGCATTCCCGGACAGGGGGAGCATACAGGCCGCCCCCGCGATGCGCCCGTCCCGGATAATGACGGCCCCGTCGTGGAGGGGCGCCTTGTCCCAGAAGAGGTTCTTCAGCAGCTCCGCCGCCGGGGAGGCGTCCACGATGGTTCCGGTTTTGATGTAGGAGTCCAGATTCGTGTCCCGCTCAAAGACGATCAGCGCGCCGGTGCGGGATCTGGACATATCGGTGAAGGCCAGCACCGTCTGGGCGATGGCGTTCTCTATGTTCTTCGTTTTCACCGGGTGGCCGAAGATGTCCTTGATGCTTCCGCCCACCTGTTCCAGGATGCGCCGGATCTCCGGCTGGAACAGGACGATGATGATGATAATGCCCATCTCAAAGGCGTTGCCCAGGAGGAAGGACGTGACGGGCAGGGGCGCCACGGTGGTCAACAGCATGAGTGCCAGGAGGATGAGGATGCCCTTGATGACGTTCATGGAGTTGGACTTGGAAAAGAAGGTTATAAGCTTGTACACCAGAAAGGCGACAAAGGCGATATCGATAATATCCCACACGGTCACTGTCTGAAGCAGATTCCGAAGTACGGTCAAAAACTGTCTGATCGTGTCCATAGGCCGCGCCTCCTTCTTTTGGATCAGGTGTTGATTACCACACTTTCCTAAGCTTATATTATATCATATTTCACCCATGATTGCAAGTCGATTTTTGCCCTCCGCCCCCCAGCCTCTCCCCTGCGCTCCCCGCTGTCTTTTCCCCATTTTAAAAATTTTTTGCAAGGACATAGCCTTGCAAAAAATCCCTTATGCCGCGCAAGTGACCAGTCCGCAGACTGGTCGCACAGCGCGGCGGCAGGGAAATCTCTCTGAATTTCGCAAAATTCAGAGAGATTTCCCGCACGTTCCCCCTTGTTGGAAAAGCCCGCAGGGCTTTTCCAACAGACTCAGCACCGCCCCTGTGAAGGCGTCCATCTCCCCCGGCTCGTTAAAATAGCACACGCTGACCCGCACGGTGCCCCGGCGGACGGTCCCGGCCGTGGCGTGGGCCAGGGGCGAGCAGTGAAGCCCCGCCCGCACGGCAAAGCCCATCTCCCCCAGGCGCTGCCCGATCTCCTCGGGGTCTACCGTATCCGGCTGGAAGGAGACGACGCCGCCCCTCCCCTCCTCCGGCGGGGCGAAGACCCGGATCCCCGGCACGGCGGAGAGTCCCCGGATGAGCCGGGAGATCAGGGCGCTCTCCCTTTTCCGGATCTTCTCCGTCCCCAGCCTCCGGACAAACTCCACTCCCGCCGAGAGACCGGCGATCCCCGGCATGTTGTGGGTGCCCGCCTCCAACCTGTCCGGGAGAAAGTCCGGCATCCTCGGGCTTCTGGAGTCCGACCCGGTGCCCCCGGCCAGAAGCGGCGCGGCCCTGCCGGAGACGAGGAGCAGTCCCGTCCCCTGCGGGCCGTACAGCCCCTTGTGCCCCGGCATGGCGACAAAATCCGCCCCCAGCTCCCGGTAATCCACCGGCAGTATCCCCGCCGACTGGGAGGCGTCCACGATCAGCGGCACGCCCCTCTTCCGGCACAGGGAGGCGATCTCGTATACCGGCAGCTCAAAGCCGAAGACGTTGGAGACGTGGTTCACCACCGCCGCGTCCGCCCCGGCGTCCAGGGCCAGCTTAAAGGCCCGCACCGCCGCGTCTCTGTCAAAAAGGGGCGAGGCGGCCACACGCACATCCGCCCCCACGGCCGTAAGCGGCCGGATGACGCTGTTATGCTCATAGCCCGTGACCACCACCCGGGATCCCGCCCCGGCCAGGGAGCGGATGGCGATATTCAGCCCGTGCGTGGCGTTGAAGGTCACGGTCACACGCTCCGGCTCCGGCACATGAAAGAGATCCGCGGCCCTCTCCCGGAGGGTATAGAGGGTCTCCGCCGCCGTCATGGCGCTCTCGTACCCGCCCCGGCCTGGGCTGGAGCAGGTGTGGAGGGCGCGGCGCATAGCCTGCTCCACGCAGGCCGGTTTTAAAAAAGTGGTGGCGGCGCTGTCCAGATAGATCACCTGACGACCTCCTCAAAGCCCCCGCCGGGCCTTGCCCTGTAGATCCTGCGGGGCGGAAGGTATCGGGCGTCCAGCGCCTCCAGGGCCGCGTCCAGGCTTGAATTTCCTATCCTCACCGCGTAGCCGCACCCCTCCCGGGACATATTCTGCGGCGTGCGGACGATCATGTTGCGGATACTCACCGCGCCGAGAGCGCGGGACACGCTCTGGGCGTAAGTCAGCGACCGGCAAGTGAGATAAACTTCCATAAAGCTCCTCCCCATCCGGTGGTCATATACAAAGAGAACTCCCGGACATATGGCGACCGCGAAAAGCGGTCAACACATCCTATGCCGGGAGTGATGAAATGTTTATTTTTTTGTGCGGCCTCAGCGCTCCTCCAAAAGCACCACGGCGTGGGCGGCGATGCCCAGGGTACTGACCTGCCCCAGCCCCTCCTCCGTGGTGGCCTTCACGTTTACCCGCTCCGGCCCCACCTCCAGGTGCTGGGCCAGACACTGGCGCATGGACTGGGTGTATTCCGAAAGGCGGGGCTTTTGCGCCACGATCGTGATATCCGCGTTGCCCACCTGAAGCATAGCGTCATGCAGAAGATCCATGACCCGGTCCAGCAGCTTCAGGCTGCTGATGTCCCGGTATGTCTCGTCGCTGTCGGGAAAGAGCTTGCCGATATCCCCCAGCCCCGCGGCGCCCAGGAGGGCGTCCATCAGGGCGTGGGTGGCCGCGTCGGCGTCCGAGTGTCCCAAAAGCCCCAGCTCACAGGGGATCTCCACACCGCACAGCACAAGCCTCCGCCCCGGGGTCAGCACATGCACATCGTACCCGTGCCCGATCCTCATAGGCCGCTCCTTGAGGCCAGAATGGCCTCCGCCACCGTCAGATCAGCCGGGCGCGTGATCTTGATATTCTCATACGACCCCTGGCTCAGCGCCGGCTTTACCCCCAGGGCCTCCACCGCGCCGCAGTCGTCGGTGATCTCCAGCCCCTTGCTCTTGGCGTTATACAGCGCCGCCTTCAAAATGTCCGCCTCGAAGACCTGCGGGGTCTGGACGGCAAACAGCGTCCTCCTGTCCGGCGTCTCCGCCACAAAGCCCCTGTCGGAGCGCTTGACCGTGTCCGTCACGGGCACAGCGGGACAGGCGGCGTGGAATTTATAGGCCTTGGAAAAGGCGTCCTTGATCACGTCCTGGGTGACAAGGGGCCTGGCCCCGTCGTGTACGGCGATATACCTGGCCTTGGGGCTGGCCTCCTGGACGCCGATGAGGACGCTCTCCGTCCTGTCCGCCCCGCCCACAAGGATCTTGGTGGCCTTGGTGATCTCAAATTCGGCGCACAGGTCGGCCACGGGGATGATGGACTCCTCCCGCGTGACGACAATGATCTCCTGGATGTTCGGGGACGCCTCCAGCTCCCGGAGCGTCCTGGCGATCACCGGGATCCCCCCGAGCTGGGCAAAGAGCTTGTCCTCCCCCTCCATACGGCTGGACGAACCGGCGGCGGCCACAATGGCCGTGCCGAAGGGAAGCTCATTCCACGTCACGGCCCGTTTTACGGCCTTGGCCATGATCCTCTTGACTCCCATTCTTCCACCTCCCGCAAAGTATACGCGTTTTTATCAGAAAGTAGACCCTTGATGTGTGACGGCGGAGCAGCACCCCGCCGCCTTTTAGCATATTCTCCCCCGAGGCGTTTGTCAAGCCTTTCCCCGCTCTCTCCAAACACAGACTGGCGGAAAAGGACATTGGGTTCTCAGACGAGAACCCAATGTCCTTTTCCTGCCAAGGGGATGCGTGCGGGAACTCCGGCGTGAATTTTGCGAAATTCACGCCGGGGTTCCCTGCTGCCGCGCTGCAGCGCACGCCCAAGGGCGCACGTTTGCGCGGCATAAGGGATTTTTTGCGAGGCAAAGCCCCGCAAAAAATATTGAAATTGATTGAGTTATTTGATAAACTGAAAAATCTCTGAATTCAGAAGAATTCAGAGATTTTTCTCTCCTTGTGTTTGCGGGGAAAAGTCCTTGAGGCTTTCCGGCAGCAAATTTTTTACTCCTCGGGGAGATCCTCGGGCGCGGGGGGATTCTCGGTGTCGTAGACGACCACGGGGCCATCGTCCTCGTCCTCCACGGGCTTTACGGCCTTAGGCTCCGGCGCGGGGGCGGGATGCTCGCTGAGGGCGCGGATGGACAGGGAGACCTTCTTGTTCTCGTTGTCGATGTTGGTGATCTTGGCGTCCACGATCTGGCCCTCGCTGAGGACGTCCTCGGGCTTGCCGATACGCCGGTCAGCGATCTGGGAGATGTGGATCAGTCCGTCAACACCGGGGACGATCTCGGCAAAGGCACCGAAGGTCATGAGCTTCACGATACGCACGCTGGCCACGGAGCCCACGGAATAGGTGCTGGTGAACTTGACCCAGGGGTTCTCGTTGGGATCCTTGTAGCCCAGGGAGATCTTCTTCGTCTCCTTGTCAAAGGAGATGACGTAGACGTCGATCTCGTCGCCCACGGACAGAACCTCAGAGGGCTGATGGATGCGCTTCCAGGAAAGCTCGGACACATGCACCATGCCGTCCACGCCGCCGATGTCCACAAAAGCACCGTAGCTGGTGAGGGACTTGACCACGCCGTGATACCGCTTGCCCACCTCGATCTCGTTCCAGGTGGCCTCGGCCTTGGCGCGGCGCTCGCTGACGGTCACGTCGCGGATGGAGCCAACCACGCGCTTGCGGGGCTGGTTGACCTCGCGGATCATCAGCTTCACCTTGCGCTTGAGCAGCTCGGTCATGGGCGCGTCCTTGGGAAGGCCGGACTGGGAGGCGGGGACGAACACCCGCACGCCCTTCACGTTGACCACAACGCCGCCCTTGTTCTCCTCCACCACGGTGCCCTCCACCACGGCGTGGGAGGCGCGGGCGTCCACGATGCTGTCCCAATTTTTCACGCTGTCAAGACGCTTCTTGGACAGCATGACCGTGCCCTCGACGTCGTTGACGCGCATAACATACGCCTCGATCTCGTCGCCGGCCTTGATGATGTCGGCCACATTGACACCCGGCTCATCGGTGAACTCGGAAAGGGGAATATATCCGGACTGCTTGGTGCCAAGATCTACGGATATCTCGGTAGGCGTAATGGACGCGATCACACCACGGACCTTCTCACCCGTATGTAAGGTCTTGATGGAACGCTCAAGCAGCTCCTCGAAAGAGGCTTCCGCCTCAGTCGCCTCGGTCTTAGTCTCCGCAGCCGGCTCCGCCGGGGTCTCCACGGTCTCGTTTACGGCCTCCGCCGCGTTGTTTTCTTCGACTGTCTCCACAGTCTTGTTCTCGTCACACATCTTCCTGTTGACCTCCTTAATTATCCACTCTGGTGTGGAGGCGCCGGCTGTCACCCCCACGGTTTTCGCCCCCGCAAGCTCCGCCGGATCAAGCTCCCGTGCGTTCTCGATGAGAAGCACCCGGTCACATTCCCCGGCGCAGACCTGGGCAAGCTTGGCCGTGTTGGCGCTGTGCCGTCCGCCTATTACGATCATCACATCGCTTCGGGAGGCAATTTCCCGGGCCTCACGCTGCCGACTTGACGTCGTACCGCATATTGTATCAAATATTTCGCCATTTGTACACTGTTTTTTTATAAGTTTAACACTATTTTCAAAATTTTTTTGTTCGCCGGTGGTCTGAGAGACCACGGTAAGGGGTATTTCGGCCGTTTCCGGGTGTTCCCGGAGCCATTTTTCCGTCTCCTCCGGGTTTTCCAGCACGGTACAGCCGTCGCACCAGCCGGCCAGGGCCTCGATCTCCGGGTGGCCCCTCTGGCCGATGACCACGATCGCCCTGCCTTGCCGGGACTTCTCCTCCACAAGGGCGTGGATCCTGGCCACCTCGGGACATGTGGCGTCGATCACGGGACAGCCCAGGGCCTGGATCTGCCGGTACACCTCCGGCCCCACGCCGTGACTGCGGATGATCACCGGCTCCCCCGGGACAAGCTGGGACACGGACTTAACCGTCCTGACCCCCTGCTCCTCCAGGCGGCGCACCACGTCGTTGTTGTGGATCAGCGGCCCCAGGCAGGCGCAGCCGCCGTACTGCCTGGCGGCCTCCCCGGCCATTTTCACGGCCCTGCGCACGCCGAAGCAGAAGCCGGCTGTTTTGGCAAGCTCGATCTCCACCTGACTCATCCCTTCACCAAGGTATTATGCCCCAACGCGGCGATCTTATCCATAAGATCATCGGCGATCCGCTCCAGCTCCTCCCGGGAGCGCTTCACGGCCCGATCCAGGTAGACGGGCTTGCCCACCACCACGGTGTTCCGCCGGAAAAGCCGCTTCTTCCGGGGGATGAACATGGGAACTAACGGCGCGCCGGTCTTCTCAGCTAAGCGGACTGCCCCGGCCTTGGGGCTCACCTCCCCGTCGGCGTGGGTGCGCGTTCCCTCCGGGAAGATGCCCAGCTTTTTGCCGGACTTTAAGACGGTCAGGGCGTTTTTCATGGCGTTGACGTCCGCGTGTTCCCGGTCCACCGGGAAGGTTCCGATGCCCCGCAAGATCCACCCCAGGGGCTTGAAGCGAAACAGCTCCTGCTTGGCCATCAGGCACAGGTGATATTTGGGCGGCACGGCAAAGGCCATATAAAAGGGATCCGTAAACCCCGTGTGATTGGCGCAGATCACGGCGGCCCCCTCCGGGATGTTCTCCCGGTTCACGATCCGGAAGGGCTTGAAGACCCCGTAAAAGACCATCACAAGGGCACGAAGTACCCGGTACAGGAAAAACTTACCGTCCATCGCGCCGTCTCTCCTCTATAATACCGCACACAAGGCGGAAGCTGGCCTCCAGATCATGCTCCGTGGTGTCCAGCATCACGGCGTCGTCCGCCGGCCGCAGGGGGGCGATGGCCCGCCCGGAGTCGTTTTTATCCCGCAGCTCAATATCCCGGAGGACGCTGTCGTAGTCCGTCTCCACCCCCTTGGCCTGAAGCTCCAGGAACCGGCGCCTGGCCCGCTCCTGCGCCGAGGCGGTGAGGAAGATCTTCACCTGCGCGTCCGGCAGGACAACGGTGCCGATGTCCCGCCCGTCCATGATCACGTCATACCGCCGGGCCAGAGAGCGCTGTGTCTCCAGCAGAAAGGCCCTGACAGCCGGTATGGCGGACACATCCGACGCCGCCATAGAGACCTCCGGCAGGCGAATATCGTCGGACACGTCCTCCCCGTTCAGGATCATCCGCTGGATCCCGGCGCCGTCGTATTTCAGCTCCACCCGGATCTCCGGCAGCAGCGGCTCCACGGCCCGGGGGTCCTTTGTGTCCCCGCCCCGGCGCAGGACGTAAAGCCCCACCGTGCGGTAGAGCGCCCCGGTATCCACATAGAGAAAGCCGAAGTGCCTGGCCGTCATCCGGGCGAGGGTGGATTTTCCCGCGCCGGAGGGGCCGTCAATGGCAATGGAAATGTGGTTCATACGGTCTCCTTTTTCAAATGCTCCCCCGCGCTCAACGCGGCCATATGGGCCGTTGACCAGGCGATCTGGAGGTTGAACCCGCCGGTGTAGCCGTCGGCGTCCAGGATCTCCCCGGCGAAATACAGCCCCGGCAGGAGCTGGGACTCCATCGTCCTGGGATCCACCTGCTTCACGTCAACGCCGCCGGAGGTGACAATGGCCTCCTCCACCGGCCGCGGGCCGCTGATCCTCACGGGAAACGCCTTAAAAAGCTCCACAAGGGCCAGCCGCTCCTCCCGGGTGACGGAGTTGACCTTCCGCTCCGGATCGATGCCGGAGAGCCGGACAAGCACGGGGATCATGCTCTTCCCGGCAAGATCGGTGAGGGCATTTTCAAAATTTCTGTTTTTGTATTTCTCAAAGTCCCGAAGGATCCGCCTGTCCAGGGTCTCCCGGTCAAGGGCGGGCTTCAGGTCAATGTACATGGTGTACCGGCTCTTCTCAAAATCCCGCATGTGGGCCGAGGCCGACAGGACAAGCGGCCCGGAGACGCCAAAGTGGGTGAACAGCATCTCCCCCATGTCCTGGAAAACCCGCTTCCCCCGGCCGTCCACCACCCGGACTGCCACGTTCTTGGGGGAGAAGCCGGCCATCTGGCGGCAGAACTCGTCCGGGGATTCCAGCGGGATCAGGGAGCCCCGGGGCGGTATCACGTTGTGGCCCACATCGGCGGCCATCCTGTAGCCGTCCCCGTCGGAGCCGGTGACCGGGTAGCTCAGCCCTCCCGTGGCCAGGATCACGGATTTGGCGAAATAATCCCCCCTGTCCGTCCGGACGCCGGAAACGCGCCCGCCCTCCGTGAGGAGCTTCTCCGCCCGCGCCCGTTGGAGGACGGCGCCGCTCCTCCGGCAGAAGCGCCGGAGCGCGTCCACAATGTCCCCCGCCCTGTCGGACTGGGGGAACACCCGGTTCCCCCGCTCCACCTTCAGCGGAACGCCCAGGGACTCAAAAAACGCCATCGTACTCTCCGGCGGGAAGGCGGTGAGGGCGCTGTAGAGGAACTTCCCGTTCCCCGGGATGTTTGCCACGGCCTCCCGGACGGAGCAGCGGTTTGTCACGTTGCACCGGCCCTTGCCGGTGATGCCCAGCTTCCGGCCGGTGTGTTCCGTTTTCTCCAAGACGGTGACTCTGGCCCCCGCCCGGGCGGCAGTCCCCGCGGCCATCATACCGGCGGCCCCGGCGCCCACCACGATCAGGTCACTGCTCGTATTTCTCATAGACGTCAAACTCGTTCCAGATATTCTCAAGCTTGGCGAAGGTGCCCTCCAGATCCTTTTCGGAGTGTTCCGCCACCGCCACCACCAGGGCGTTGATCAGGCTCAGGGGCGCCACCAGGGAGTCCAGGAAAGAGATCATGTCGCTCCTGGCGTACAGCTTGATGTGGGCCAGCTGTGCCACAAGGCTGGACTCCGAGTCCGTGATGCCGATGACCCTGGCCCCCTTGTCCCTGGCGTAGCCCATCGCCATAATGGTGCGCCGGGAGTACCGGGGGAAGGAAATGGCCACAAGCACGTCCCCCTGGCCGATGTGGAGGATCTGCTCGTAGATCTCGGAAAAGGCGCTCTGGGAGATGACCCGCACATCGGGAAAGAGCTGATTTAAGTAAAACCCCATAAAGCTGGACAGCACCGCCGAGGAGCGCACGCCCACGATATAGATGGATCTGGCCCTGCTGATCTCCGCGGCGGCCCGCCGGAATTCCTCCCGGTCAAGATCCTCCAGGGTGTGGCGGATCTTGGACATATCGGCGTTCAGCACCGCCTCGGGGATATTGGGGCCGGAGAGCATGTCCCGGGCCACCTCGATGCGCTGTACGGTGGTGAGCCGGTTCTTCACCAGCTCCTGCATGGCTTGGCGCATCTCCGGGTAACCCTCGTACCCCAGATCCGCCGCGAAGCGGACGACGGTGGACTCGGACACGCCGGCCGCCTGCCCCAGCCTGCCCGCCGTCATAAACGCGGCCTTGTCATAATTTTCGGTGATGTAATCGGATATCCGCCTCTGCCCCTTTGAAAAGGTGGGTTCCAATTCGCGAATCGCCGTCAAAACATCCTTACCCATGACTTTTCCTCCACGCGGCGCCGGTTTTGAAATGGGGAAAGCGGTCTATCCCCAATCCGGGCCGCAGATAATGAATATTATATTTCATTTCGGACAAAATGCAAGGGTTCTTTTGAAAATTTTGAAGCTTTTTGCCTGAATTCCTGCAAAATCACTGCCGCAGGGCATGAACCTCCTCCGGTGTCAGCTCCCGCCAGCACCCCTTTTTCAGATCCCCCAGGCGCAGGGGGCCCTCCCCCACGCGGGTGAGGCGGCGAACCTCCAGCCCGGCGATCCGGCACATCCGGCGCACCTGCCGGTTCTTCCCCTGGTGGATGGTGATCTCAAGGCAGGAGACCCCGTCCCTCTCCCCAATAAGGCGCACCCTTGGCCGCCGGATGGGTTCCCCGTCCAGCTCCATCGGCTCCAGCAGGCGCTTTACCCCCGCCTCGGCGTCCCCGGTCACATAGACCCGGTAGATCTTCTCCTTCTCAAAGGACGGGTGGGTGAGCCGGTTCGTCAGCTCCCCGTCGTTTGTCATGATCAGCAGCCCGTCGGAGTTGATATCCAGCCGCCCCACGGGGTAGACCCTGACGGGGATGTCCTCCACCAGGGAGGCCACGGTCTTCCGCCCCCGCTCATCGCTCATGGTGGTGACGTAGCCCACCGGCTTATTCAGCATGATGTAAACCTTCCGCTCCGTCTCCGGCAGGGGCCGGCCGCGCAGGAGGATCAGGTCACTGTCCGGGTCGGCCCTGTCCCCCAAATGGGCCGTCGCGCCGTTTACCGTGACAAGCCTCTCCCGGATCAGCTCCTCGGCGGCTCTGCGGGAAAGCCCCGCCCGGGCCGCCATGATTTTTTGGATTCTCTCGGTCATGTCTCTCCCCCGCCGGAATCGGATTTGCGGATCGCAGTCTTTTGATTAGATAACGGGAAAGCCCTCCAGGGCTTTCCCCACAGGTAAAAGTTACCGGTCAGCCCACAGGGACAAAAGGGCCCGGAGCCGCGACAGCCCGTGGAGGCGGGCGCCGTCGTCCACCGCCGCGTCCCCGCCGCACAAAAGCGGCGTCTCCCGCTCCTGGCCCTCCGCCGTCACAACGGCGGATCCCGCCATGCTCCCGTAGGTGACGGGGGCATAGAGAAATGCGGGGGCGGACGCAACCGTCCGCGCCCGCGTCCCCCGGGGCACCAGCAGGTCAATATCCTCCGAGGCCACAAGGCCCACGTCCGGCGCCGTTCCGGCGATCACCGGCACACGGGCCAGCTCCTCCCCGGCGTGGACAGCCTTTATCAGCTCCCACCGGTCAAAAGCCATATCGTAGAGCCTGCACTGGTCGTCCCAGTCGTCCGGGGCGTTGAGGGTGACGCAGATAAGGCCGGTGGAGCCCCTCTTGGCATACGTCACCAGCGTCCGCCCCGCCTTCTTGGTGTAGCCCGTCTTTCCGGCCACCATCCCCCGGTAGCTCCACATCAGCTTATTGTGGTTTTTATACGTCCTGTCCCCGAAGGTCACGGTCTTTGTTGAGGCGATCCGGGCAAAGAGGGGGTTGTCCATCGCCTCGGCCATGATCACCGCCAGATCCCGGGCGCTGGAGTAGTGATCCTGGGCGTTGAGGCCGTGGGGGTTGGCAAAATGGGTGTTCTCCAGCCCCAGGGCGGCCGCACGGTCGTTCATCAGCTCCACAAAAGCCTCCACCGAACCCGCGGCGTGAACAGCCACGGCCACGGCGGCGTCGTTGCCGGATTCCAGCATCATGCCGTAGAGAAGCTCCTCCAGAGTCATCTCCTCCCCGGCCTTCAGGTACAGGGAGGACCCCTCCACCCCCACGCTCTCCGGGGGGATGATCACCTTGTCCTCCAGACCGCACCGCTCCAGGGCCACCAGCGCCGTCATCAGCTTTGTGGTGCTGGCGATGAGCATCTGCCTGTCCGCATCCTTCTCAAATAGCACCGTCTTCGTCACCGGCTCGTATACCACAGCCGACACGGCGGAGACGGAGACCTCCGGTTCCGCGGCGGCGGCCTTGAAAACGGTAAACGCCGCCAGAAGAATAATGGCGGCGGCCGTTACCTGTTTTTTGCGCATGATAAGCCTCCTTCATGGGGACAAGTCCCCGTGAAGGATAGTATGCTTATCGAAAAAGCGATTATTCCCCGTCCGTCTCGGGAAGGGCCTCCCCGGACTTCTCCGCCTTCTCCGCCTTTTTCTTATCCATCATGGCGGAGATCTTGTCCACCAGCTCCGGGGCGCCGTCCACCAGCCGGTCAAAGGTGTTGGAGGCGGGAGGCTCGATGGTCATGACCCTGACGGAGCCGTCCTTGATGATGACAAAGGCGATGGGGTCGATCTTCACACCGCCGCCGCAGCCGCCGCCGAAGGGGTTGGCCGCGCCGTCCTTCTGGTGCTTGCCGGTAAAGTCCGAGCCGCCGGAGCCGAAGCCCATGCTCACCCGGGACACGGGGATGATGGTGATGCCGTCGGGCGTGGTGATGCTCTCGCCGATGACGGTACTCACGTCCGCGATATTGCGGAGCTTTTCCATTACGGTGCCCATGAGGTCATTGATCGGATGCTTGTCCATGATTGTCCACCTTTCCTTTTTTTAGCAGCTGTGCCAGGATGACCCGGATGACGGGCCAGACCGCCAGCACAATGTAAATAACTTCCCAGACGGCCAGGGTGAGCCTGGCGTCCACATAGACGTCCGCCTCCTGCGCATCGAAGGTGACGGCGGCGCCTACGTCGCTTTTTTTCACGGTAAAAATGTTGTGGATCACCGGCATCAGCGCATTGACTCCGGCGCTGGCGTAGGCGAAGGTCATGGCGGTGTTATAGGGATCCGGGGAAGCCGCCGTGTAGTGGATGGTCAGGGAATCGACGGTGATCTTCCGCCGGAACCGGCCCAAAAGCTCCCCCACCGCCTTCAGCACGGTGGTGACAAGCTCCAGCGTCACATGGATGCCGGATTTTTCCTTCTCCGGCTCCTCCTTTTCCTCCTCCGGCTCCTCCGCCTTCTCTTTCTTGGTTTTTTTCGGCTCCTTGGGCTTGTCCTTATCCGCCGGGAGCAGCTTCAGCTTCACCGGCCCTGCGATGATCTTCAGCCCGAACACGCCCTTTTCCAGCGTCAGGTGCGCCCCGACGCGCACAAGCGCGATGACGATATCCACGGCCAGTGTGACGGCCAGGACAATAAGCGCCGCCTTTATTTTGCCGCAAATCAGCACGACTATGACCGGGATCAAGGCTAAAATCGTGAACACCGTCTCACCTGCCCTCTTTTTTTACTGCGCCGTTTCGGCGTCCGTGTCTTTCCCGCTCTCCCCATCAGCGGATCTCAGGTTCTCGATGGCCCCCTCGATCCGCAGCTGCTCCGGGTCCTCCCCGTCGGAGGGGGGCAGCTCCGGAAGCTCGTCCAGGGAGGAGATCCCAAAGACCCGGAGAAAGCTGCCGGTCGTCCTGAAAAGCGTGGGCCGCCCCGGGGCGTCCAGGGTGCCGCACGGCTCGATGAGGCCCCGCTCCGTAAGCACGCCCACGGTATAGCTGGAGTCCGTTCCCCGCAGCTGGTCGATATATGCCCGTGTCACCGGCTGGAAATACGCCGTGATGGCCAGCACCTCCAGGGCCGTCTGGGTGAGCTTGGGGGGCTTCCTGCTCTCCAGGGCGATGCGGATGATGTCCCCGTATTCCGGGGCGGAGCAGAGCTGCAAGGCCCCGTCCAGCTTCACAAGGCGTATGCCCCGCTTGTCGTAGAGGAGCCTCCCCGCCAGGGACTCCGCGGCCTCCACAATGTCCTCCTCCGGCCTTGCCAGCACGGCGGACAGGCGCTGGACGCTCACGGCCTCCCCCGAGGCAAAGAGTATGCCCTCGATCACCGGTTCCAATTCAGAGTATTCCATCAGCGCCTCATTTCCCGTCGGAGGGGGCGATCATCGTCCCGCCCTCGCTGTCCTCAATGGTGATGTTCCCCTCCCGGCAAAGCTCCAGCAGGGCGATAAAGGTGGCCACCAGCTCCGTGCGGCTCTCGCACTCGGAGAAGATCCGCTGGATCGTCACGGGGCCGAGCTTGTGAAGCCGGGCCACCAGCTCCGAGGACTTCTCCGTCACCGAATAGACGATCCGCGCAGGGAAGCGGAAGGCCGAGGCGTTCTCATAGACCTGTGCGGCGTCCTCCCGGGTGAGAACCCGCACCATCGCGCCGGTCAGCTCCGACTTTTCGTGGCTGTAGCGGTAGCTCTTGTCCACCGGGAGAGTCTCCGGGGGCTTTACCATCGTCCCCGCGCCCCGGGTGTACATCTGGGCCAGCTCCGGCGTGATCTTCCGGAGCCGCTCCATCAGCTCCCGGCCCTGGAGGCGCTGGAGGGAGCCGATCAGCTCCTCCAGCTCGTCTGTCTCCTCCCCGGCGGACAGGAGCATCCGGGCCTTGATGTACACAAGGTAAGAGGCCATCTGGACAAACTCGCTGGCGATCTCCAGATCCATAGCCTTCATCTCGTCCATCCAGGCCAGGTACTGATCCAGAAGCTCCGCGATGCGAATATCCTGGATCTCAATTTTGTTTTTGGAGAGGAGCTGGAGGATCAGGGTCAGAGGCCCCTCAAAATCCTCCATGTCCTCGCGTGCGTGTACCACGCCCTCCAGATGAAAGGTGGGATTTTCCATGCGTCACCTGAAAAAGAAAGAGATAAAATCAAGCCCCCACTGGGCCACGATCCACAGCTTGTCAAAGAGGAAATTCACCGCCGTATTCAGCGGCCCGGACAGGACCCCCGTCACCACCAGCGCCACGAGCAGGAGCATACCGTACCGCTCATAGTGCATCAGCTTCTCATAGGCCTGCTCCGAGATCACGGAAAAAAGCACCTTGGAGCCGTCCAGCGGCGGGATGGGGATGAAGTTGAATACGGCGAAGGCGAGGCTGAGATACGCCGTCCGCACCACGGTTCCATAGACGAGCGCGGCCGCGCTCCCCCGCCCGGAGAGCAGGGGCGTCAGCGCCCCGTAGAGGAACAAACACACCACCGTGATGGCCAGGTTGCAAAGCGGCCCCGCGGCGGCGGAGATTGCCATATCCCGCTTGGGATTTTGGAAGCGGCGCATGTCGATGGGCACGGGCTTGGCCCACCCAAAGCCCAGAAACGCCATCATAATGAACCCCATCAGGTCAAAATGCTTGATCGGATTGAGGCTCAGCCGCCCCATATCCCTGGCCGTTGTGTCCCCCAGCTTCAGGGCCGCCAGGCCGTGGGCGCACTCGTGCAGGGTGATGCAGATGAGTACGGGGACGGCGGACATCAAAGCGTCCGTCAGGATAGACCAGTCCAGATTATTCCATATGTTCAGCATAGTACCAGTATATCACAGATCCAGCGCGCAATCAAGAGCCAACGCCAGCGCCTCTCGCTCCGTCCCTGTGACGGCGGAGTAGTAAAGGAGCGGCGTGTCCTGGGAGATATCCAGCGTCTCCCGGATCCTGGCGATATTGCCGGGCAGCTCGCTTTTTTTGCACTTGTCCGTCTTGTTGGCCACCACGATCACGTCGCAGGCCGCGCTTTTAAACCAGTTCATCATGGTGACGTCGTCGGCCGTGGGCTTGTGGCGGGCGTCCACGATCTGCACGCCAAGGGACACAAGCCCCGAGGCGAAATACGCCTCCATCAGCTGTCCCCACCTGTCCCGCTCGGCCTTGGAGACGGCGGCGTACCCGTAGCCGGGGAGATCCACGATGTAGAACTTCCCCTCCGTCAAAAAGTAGTTGATCTGGCTTGTCTTCCCCGGCTGGGAGCCGACCCGGGCGAAGTTTTTCCGCTGGACAAGGGAGTTGATGACCGAGGACTTCCCCACGTTAGACCGGCCGGCGAAGGCCACCTGGGGCCGTCCGTCCCGGATGAAATCCCCGGGCTTCACCGCCGATTTGATAAACTCCGTCTTCCGAAAGTCCATACGCTCACCTGCCGTCTCTCACCGCCGGGGCGGATTTTCTGGCCCTCAGCGGCGGCCGGGCCGCAAGCTCCGGCCTCTCCCCCTCCGGGAAGATCAGGGCGGCGGCCAGTACGTCGTCCACCGAGGACGCCGTCACAAAGTTCAGGCTCCGCCGGACGGTCTGGTCGATCTCCTCCAGATCCGGCCTGTTGTCCTCCGGGATGATGACGGTCTTGGCCCCGTAGCGCAGGGCCGCCATCGTCTTCTCCCGCAGTCCCCCGATGGGCAGGACGCGCCCGGTGATGGTGATCTCCCCGGTCATCGCCACGTCCCGCCGGACGCTCAGCCCCGTGAGGGCGGAGATCAGGGCACAGGCGATGGTGATCCCGGCGCTGGGCCCGTCCTTGGGTACGGCCCCCTCCGGGAAGTGGATGTGGATGTCCCGGTTTTTATAAAACTCCTTATCGATCCCCAGGGCGCCGCATCTGGAGCGGGTGTAGCTCACCGCCGCCTGGGCGGACTCCTTCATAACGGCCCCCAGGTTCCCGGTAAGCTCGATCTTTCCCGTCCCCTCCAGGCAGGCGCACTCCACCTCCAGGATCTCTCCGCCCACCTGGGTCCAGGCAAGGCCGTTGACAACGCCCACCCGGTCGCGTCCGGCCAGATTCTCCGGCTTATACTTCCTGGGGCCTAAAAGCTCCGGCAGCTTGGCGCTTGTGACGGTCAGGCTCTTCCCCCGGCCGGAGGCGATGAGCATATCCGCCTTCCGGCACACGGCGGCCAGCTCCCGCTCCAGCTCCCGGACGCCGGACTCCCTGGTGTAGCCGGTAATGATGTCCCGGATGGCGTCGTCCCCGATCTTCAGCGTCCTGGCGTTCAGCCCGTGCTTCTTGCGCTGCTTGGGCAGGAGATGGTCGGCGGCGATGCGCAGCTTCTCCTCGTCGGTGTAGCTGGTCAGCTCGATGACCTCCATCCGGTCCAGCAGCGGCCGGGGTATGGTGTCCACGGTGTTGGCCGTGGTGATAAACATCACGTTACTGAGATCAAAGGGAATCTCCAGAAAATGATCGCGGAAGGAGGCGTTCTGCTCCGGATCCAGCGCCTCCAAAAGGGCGCTGGCCGGGTCGCCCCGGTAGTCGGAGCCAAGCTTGTCGATCTCGTCCAACAGCATCAGGGGGTTGTTGGTGCCCGCCTCGGTCATAGCGGCCATGATCCGCCCGGGCATAGCGCCGATATACGTCTTCCTGTGGCCGCGGATGTCCGCCTCGTCGTGGACGCCCCCCAGGCTCATGCGCACAAGCTTGCGGTTCATAGCGCCGGCGATGGAGATCGCCACGCTCGTCTTCCCCACTCCCGGAGGCCCCACCAGGCACAGGATCCCGCCCCGGATATCCGGGGTCATCTTCCTGACGGCTAAAAACTCCAGGATCCTCTCCTTCACCTTGTCCAGGCCGAAGTGGTCCCGGTCAAGGGCGCGCCTGGCGGCGTCCAGATCCAGCCGCTCCCTGGTGGATCTGTGCCAGGGCAGCTCCAGAACCGCGTCCAGGTAATTGCGGATGACCGACGCCTCCGCCGAGCCGTAGGGCTGTTTGGCCAGCCTGTCCGTCTCCCGCATCAGCTTCTCGGTGATCTCCCCGTCCAGGGCCAGCTTCTCGATGCGGTAGCGGTACTCCTCGATCTCGGACTCGTCGTCGTCCCCCAGCTCCGCCTGGAGGACCCGCAGATGCTCCCGCATGATATGCTCCCGCTGTGTCCCGGCCAGCTGCTCGTGGAGCTTCCTGGTGATCTCCTGCTCCACCTCCAAAACGGAGATCTCGTGGTTTAAGATCTCCGCCACGGCGTTGAGCCGCTTCACCCCGTCCCGCAGCTCCAGGATCTCCTGCTTGCGGGTGTAATCGAAGGCGGCGTTCTGGGCCAGATAATCCGCGGCGTACCCCACGCTGTCCCGGACGGCCAGGGAGATCACCGCCTCCGGGGCGGACGCCCCGTAAAAGCTCAGGTACTTCTCATAGAGGGACAGGGTGCTGCGCAGCAGCGCCTCGGATCTGGCACTGACCCGCTGGGGGGCGTCCTCCCGGCGCATGACGGCCGCCTCGTGGTACGGCCCCCTGTCGGAGAGGCCCATGAGCTTGGCCCTGTACTGCCCCTCCACCATCACCCGGACACTGCCGCCCTGGGTGCGCAAAAGCTGCTTCACCAGGCACACGACCCCCACGCTGTAGAGATCCTCCCTCTCCGGGTACTCCTTCAGCGGATCGCGCTGGAGGACGGCGAAGACCCGCCTGTCCCCGTCGGAGGCCCGATCAAGAGCCGCAACGCTCCGGTCCCTCTCCACATCGAAGCTCACGGACATCTCCGGAAAAACGGCCACGCCCCGGAGCGCCAGCAGGGGCATCTCCTCCGGGATCAAATTTTCAATCAGCTCTTCAGACATAGATAAACCTCTAAACCTCAATTAAGGAAAAGTCAAAAAAGCACGCGGTCTTTTTTGACAGACGGATCACGGGAAAAATCCCGCTCTTATCGGGAAAAGGCCCGCTGCCGCTCTCCGTGCGCCCTCCGGGCGCCGCAGCGCGGTCGCAGGCCTTAATTTTACTGGTTACATGGCCGGCGCGTCACACGCTGACCGCGTCGGGGTCGATCTGGGGGCGCTGGCGCCGGAGGATGGTGGGGCGCGCCCCGTCCGTGACGCACTCCCGGGTGACGATGACCTTCTCCACCCGCTCCTCAGAGGGTATCTCGAACATGATGTCGGTCAGGATCCCCTCCACAACGCTGCGCAGGCCGCGGGCGCCGATCTCCATAGCGATGGCCTTGTCGGCGATGGCCTCCAGGGCGGCGTCGTCAAACTCAAGATTCACCCTGTCGTAGCTCATCAGCGCCTTATACTGGCGGGTGAGGGCATTTCTCGGCTCCTTGAGGATGCGCACCAGGTCGTCCCGGGTGAGCTGACGCATGGGCACAAGAACCGGCATACGGCCGATCAGCTCCGGGATAATGCCGTACTTCAAAAGGTCGTGGGACTGGATATTCTCCAGCGCGTCGCCGATGTCCTTCTCGCTCTTCGCCTTGATCTCCGCGCCAAAGCCCATAGACTTCTTATCCAGGCGGTGTTCGATGATCTTGTCGATGCCGTCAAAGGCCCCGCCGCAGATGAACAGGATGTTTGTGGTGTCGATGCTGATAAAATCCTGGTGGGGGTGCTTCCGTCCCCCCTGGGGCGGCACGTTGGCAACGGTGCCCTCCAGGATCTTCAGCAGCGCCTGCTGGACCCCCTCGCCGGACACGTCCCGGGTGATGGAGGTGTTCTCGCTCTTGCGGGCAATCTTGTCGATCTCGTCGATGTAGATGATCCCCCGCTCCGCCAGCGGCACGTTGAAATCCGCCGCCTGGAGCAGCCGCAGAAGGATGTTCTCCACGTCGTCGCCCACATAGCCGGCCTCCGTGAGGGTGGTGGCGTCGGCGATGGCGAAGGGGACCTCCAGGATCCTGGCCAGGGTCTGGGCGAACATGGTCTTGCCGGAGCCGGTCGGCCCCACCAGAAGGATGTTGCTCTTCTGGATCTCCGTCTCGTTGCCCGTGGCGCAGAAGATCCGCTTATAGTGGTTGTAGACGGCCACGGCCAGCGCCGTCTTCGCCCTGTCCTGGCCGATGATGTACTCGTCCAGGTACTCCTTGATCTGCACGGGCTTTGGCAGCTTCCTGGCCATCTCGTAGGGGGAGACATCCTCCTGGGGGAGGTACTCCTCCTCATAGCTGTCCTCGTCCCGCTCGTCCCGCAGGAGCTGCTCGCACAGCTCCACGCAGTCGTCGCAGATGTTGGCGTACTGCCCGGTGAAAAGTCTGTGGACCTGGCTCTGGGGCCGGCCGCAGAAATCGCACCGGGATGATCTTTCCTCTTTGTTTGCCATTGCGGTGTCCTTTCAGACGATTTGCTCAGCGCTTGGTGATGACCTTGTCGATGATGCCGAAATCCAGGGCCTCCTGGGCGGACATGAAGTTGTCCCGCTCGCAGGCCTCCCGGACCACCTCCACGCTCTTGCCGGTGTTCTCCGCCAGAATGGCGTTCATCCGATCCTTGATCTTCTCGATCCGCCGCAGGTGGATGGCCATATCCGTGACCTGCCCCTGGGTGCCGGCGGAGGGCTGATGGATCATGATCTCGGTGTTGGGCAGCGCCAGGCGCTTTCCCTTGGCGCCGGAGCTGAGCAGGAACGCGGCCATGCTGGCGGCCATGCCGATGGCGATGGTGGAAACGTCGCACTTGATATACTGCATGGTGTCATAGATGGCCATTCCCGCGGTAATGGAACCGCCGGGGGAATTGATATAGAACTGGATGTCCTTGTCCGGATCCTGGGCCTCCAGGAAGAGGAACTGGGCCACCACGAGACTGGCCGTGGTGTCGTTCACCTCCTCGCCCAGAAAAACGATGCGGTCGTTGAGCAGGCGCGAGAAGATGTCATAGCTCCGCTCGCCCCTGGACGTCTGCTCCACTACATACGGTACTAAGCTCATAAAAAACCCTCCTGCGTGCATGATACCTAAACTTTAACCACTTCCGGCGGGAGATATTCCGTTTACTCCGCGTCCTCTCCCTTGTCGGATTTCTTCTCCTTCTTCTCGGGAACGGCGTACATCATAACAAGCTGCCGCGCCTTGTTCATCTTGATATTGGTCTTCACCACATCCAGGGGAACGACCCGCTTCACTTCGTCTATCGCCCGGTCGAACTCCTCGCTCATCCTCTGATACTCCTCCTCGATATCCTTCTCGGTGACCTGAAGATTTTCCTTCTTGGCGATGTACTCCAGAGCCAGATCCGTGCGGATGCGCTGCTCGGCCGCATCCAGCATCTCGTCCCGGATGCTCTCCTCGTCCATGTCCACCATCTCCATATACCGGTCCGGATCCATGCCCTGGGAGGAGAGCCTGTAGCGGAAGTCGCTGTACATCTTGTCAACCTCTTCCTCCAACATCGCGTCGGGGATGTCCCCCTGGATGGAGTCGGCCAGGCGGCTGAAGATCAGCTCGCTGAAGCCCTTGTCGGACTCCATGTGCTTATGCTCGGACAGCTCCTCCCTGACGCTGGCGGTGTACTCCTCCAGCGTGTCGTACTCGGACACGTCCTTGGCAAACTCGTCGTCCAGCTCCGGAAGGATCTTCTCCTTCACCTCGTTGACCTTCACATGGAAGACGGCGCTCTTGGAGGCCAGATCCGGGGTATAGTTCTCCGGGAAGGTGATCTTCACGTCCACCTGGTCGCCGGCCTTGGCGCCGATAAGCTGCTCCTCAAAGCCGGGGACGAACATGCCGGAGCCAAGCTCCAGATCCTGGCCCTCACCCTTGCCGCCTTCAAAGGCGGCGCCGTCGATGACGCCCTCAAAGTCGATGTTCAGGATGTCCCCGTTCTCCGCCGGGCGGTCCACGGACTCCAGGCGGGCGTTGCGCTCGCGCACCTGCTGGATCTCCCGCTCCACGTCCTTCTTGGTGACGCGGACGGGCATCTTGGGCGCGGTCAGGCCCTTGTAATTTTCAACGGTGATCTCGGGATACAGGTATATCAGGAATTTGATGGTGACGGACTTGTCCTCTTCATAGTCCACGTCCAGCACGGTGGGCTTTCCCACGGTGTAAAGCTCCTTCTCCTGCTTTCCGGCCTCCAGCGCCTTGGGGGCGATGTCGTCCACGGCCTCCTCGTAGAAGATGTCGGAACCGTAGATGTTCTCGATGATCTTCCTGGGGGCCTTGCCCTTGCGGAAACCGGGGATCTGGATGCTGCCGCGGTACTTGATGTAGGCCCTCTGCACGGCACTCTCAAATTCCTCCGGCGTGACCGAGACCGACAGCTCAGCGGCGTTCTTCTCTTTTCTCTCAAATTCCTTGACGTTCACGTTTGTTTCCTCCTGCATGCCATAAAATGTCATGGCAAAGAATTAAAATGCGGGGCATCTCGCTTATTATAACAGAGATTCCCGGATTTGCAAACCTTTTTTGGCGTTGCCGTTAAATTTTGGCCTATCACATAATTTTCAGGGGGGAAAAGTTCAGATTATCGGCGGAAATGAGCTTATACCGGATCCCCCGGTCCTCCCCCTGGAAGGCCGCCGCCCTCCCCGGGCCGTGGAGGTGGCCGTAATAGCACTCGCCCACACCCCAGCGCACCATGACGTCCACCAGCTCCCCGGAGTAAAATTTCCCGTAGATGGGGGGGTAGTGGAGAAAGACGATCTTCCGCCCGGCGCCGCCCGCCGCTTTCAAACTGGCCTCCAACCGCCCCACCTCGCGGGCCATGATCTTTTTGTCGTGGGGCGAGCCGTTCTCCCCGGGGCACATCCAGCCCCTGGTGCCGCAGAGGGCCGCGTCCCCGTAGAAAAAGCAGTTGTTGTGGAGGATGTCGATGGTGGAAAACCCGTTTTCATCAAAAAAACGCTTGGCGGCGGAGGCCGTGGACCACCAAAAATCGTGGTTGCCCTTCAAAATGATCTTCCTGCCGGGGAGGGCGTCGATAAACCGGAAGTCCTCCACACAGCCGTCCATATCCATTCCCCAGGTCAGATCCCCGCAGATGACCGTCACATCCTCCGGCCCCACCCGGGAAAACCCCCGCAGGAGCTTCTCCTCATGTCCGGCCCACTCCGGCCCGAACACATCCATAGGCTTGTCCGTTCCGAAGGCCAGGTGCAGATCGCCGATTGTCCAGAGCATCTTGTGCCTCCTCTCGGAATAATCACCGCCGTTTTGCCCATACTAAGGGGGCAAACCAAAGCGAAGGAGCAAGGATATGAGCGACGAAAATAAATCCCTCGGCCAGAAGCTCAGCTGCGTGGGCTGTGACGTGACCGGCTGCGCCTACCACGGCAAGGACGGCTACTGCCACGCCCAGTCCATCAATGTGGAGAACCGCAGTGCCCTGAGAAAGGCAGAGACCTTCTGCGGAACCTTTGAACCCCGCGCAGGGGTCTGAGCGCCGGGCGTCAGCCCGGTTTACATAAATCCACCCTCCTGCGGAAAAGCCCGCGAGGGGCAGCAGCCCTCCCTCAGGCCAGGAAGTCCCGCACCACGCCGGGGAGCTGCTCCCTGTCAAAGCTCCGGTCAAACCGGACGCTCTTGCCCAAAAGGGCCTTCAGCGGCCGGGGCGCCGGCACGCCGGAGACCTGCTCCAGCCGGCCGATCAGCTCCGGCCCCGCCGTCTCGGGCCTCTCCCCAAGGGCCTCCAGCACCGCCCCGCAGAATTTATAGGGCGACGCCGTGGACACGACGACGGCCAGGGTGTCGTCCCCCGTCTCGCGCCGGTACTTCTCCAGCACCCCGTAGGCCACGGCGGTGTGGGTGTCGATGAGATACCCGCCGTTGGCGTACGTCCTGGCGATGACGGCCTTGGTCTCCTGATCGTCGCAGCTCCCCGCGGCGAAGAGGCTGTCCAGGCCCTCCCGGATCCCCCGGGACACCTGATAGCGCCCCTGCTCCTTCAGCGAGGCCATATACCCCGCCGTCTCCCGGTCATTCCGGCCGGACAGCTCGTACAGGAGCCTCTCTAAGTTGCTGGAGACCAGGATATCCATAGACGGGGACACGGTGGTGTAGAAATCCCTGTTCTTATCGTAGACGCCGGTATGCAAAAAGTCGGTGAGGACGTCGTTTTTGTTGGAGGCGCAGATCAGCCTGTTGATGGGGACGCCCATCCGCCTGGCGTAGTACCCGGCCAGGATATCCCCGAAATTCCCGGTGGGGACGCAGAAGTTCACCCTCTCCCCCTCCCGGATGTCCCCGGCGTTTAACAGATCGCAGTAGGCGGAGACATAGTAGACGATCTGGGGCAAAAGCCGGCCCCAGTTGATGGAGTTGGCGGAGGAGAGCATCCACCCTCTCCGGGAAAGCTCCTCCCGGAGACCGGGGTCGGAGAAGATCTCCTTCACCGTCGTCTGGGCGTCGTCAAAATTCCCGTTGACGGCACAGACCCCTACGTTGCGCCCCTCCTGACTTGTCATCTGGAGCTTCTGGATGTGGGACACGCCGTCCCTGGGGTAAAAGACTAAAATCCTCGTCCCCTCCACGTTGGCAAATCCCTCCAGCGCCGCCTTGCCCGTGTCGCCGGATGTGGCCACCAGGATGCAGATCTGCCTCTTCTCCCCGTTCTTCGCCGCGGCGGAGGTGAGGAGCCTGGGCAACACCTGGAGGGCCATGTCCTTAAAGGCGCAGGTGGGCCCGTGCCACAGCTCCAAAAAGCCGGTGTTCCGGTCCAGCATCTTCACCGGCGCGATGGCCGGGGTGTCAAATCCCCCGGGGCTGTAGGCGCGGCTGACGGTGTCCGTCAGCTCCGCCACGGAGTAATCCGGCAGGAACAGGCGCATCACATACACGGCCCTCTGCCGGTAATTCATCTCCCGAAGCTCCGACAAGGCCCCCTCCGGCAGGGTGGGAATGACCTCCGGCACAAAGAGGCCCCCGTCCTCGCTGAGGCCCATAAGGATGGCCCCGGCGGGCGTTACGCGTCTTTCGGAATCTCTTGTACTCTCGTAGTGCATATAGCTCTCCGTTCCGCCCCCTCACCTGCCGGTGAAGGCGCTCTCAATGTGATTGATCCGGGGACACACCGTGTCCGTCCCCTGGGGGGCGTACACCTCCACCACGTCAAAGCGCGGCTGCTTGGCCGTCCCGTGCCCCGCCAGATACATCTTGGCGGCGGCTATGATCCTGGACTGCTTGGCCCCCGTCACAAATTCCTTTGCCTGGGCAAAGCTGTCGTCCTTTCTCGTCTTGACCTCCACGAAAACGATGCTCTTCCGGTTCTCGCAGATCAGGTCTATCTCCCCCAGCCTCGTGCGGTAGCCGCTGGCCGTGACGGAGTAGCCCTTCTTTCTCAAATAATCCGCCGCCGCGGCCTCGCCCCAGCGGCCAAGGAGCTTTGTGTTCAATGCATCTTCCTCAAAAACGTCCGCCGGTGGATCTCCGACGGCCCCAGCCTCCTTATGGCGGCGTAATGCTCCTTCGTCCCGTAGCCCTTGTGCTTTTCAAAGCCGTAGCCCGGGTAAGTCTCGGAGAGCCGCGTCATCACCCGGTCTCTCGTCACCTTGGCAAGGATGGAGGCGGCGGCCACGTTGGCGCTCTTCCCGTCCCCGCCCACAATGGCGACACTGGGAGTGAGGATCCCCCCGTTCCTGTTCCCGTCGATGATGGAGATGCCGGGCGTCACGGAGAGGCCCGCGATGGCCCGGTTCATCGCCAGGAACGTGGCGTTTAAGATGTTCAGCCTGTCGATCTCCTCGTTGTCGGCAAAGGCCACGGCGTAGCTCAGGGCCTTCTCGGTGATCACGTCGAAAAGGGCCTCCCGCTTTTTGGGGGTGAGCTTTTTGGAGTCGTCCAGCCCCGGGATCTCCAGCCCCTCCGGCAAAATCACGGCGGCGGCGTACACAGGCCCCGCCAGGGGGCCTCTCCCCGCCTCGTCCACGCCGGCGATGGGCGTGATGCCCCGGGCCAGCAGTCCCCGCTCAATCTCCCAAAGATCCATTCTCCGCCTCCCCGGCCGTCTCCAGAGTGATCCGGCCCAGCTTCCCGCCCCGGAACTCATCCAAAAACACCTTGGCCATCCGCTCCGTGTCCACCTCGCCGCCGGAGACGAGAAATCCCCGGCGTCTGGCGGCCTCCGCAAGCATCTGATCCCCGGTCTTGGTCTCCACATCCGTCAGCTTGTAGCGCTGGAGGAGCCTGTCCGGATAGAGGGCGGCAAGGCGCGTCATCAGCCTGGCCCCCAGGGCCTCGGCATCTAAGATCTCATCCCGGACGGCGCCGGTGAAGGCCAGATTCTCCCCCACGGCCTTGTCCTCAAATCTGGGCCACAGCAGCCCCGGCGTATCCAGCAGCTCCACGCCGTTTCCCGCGTTGATCCACTGCTTTCCCCGGGTGACGCCGGGCCTGTCCCCGGCCTCGGCCGCCCGTCTCCGGGCCACCCGGTTGATGAAGGAGGACTTCCCCACGTTGGGGATGCCCGCCACCATGACCCGCAGGGGCTTTCCCCCCTGGCCCCGGGACTCGTACAGAGCGATCCGCTCCCGCAGGAGGCTGCGCACCGCCCCGGTGAAGGCGTTGACGCCCCGGCCGGACTTGCAGTCCGTCTCCAAAACAGGACACCCCTCCCGGGCGATGACGGCCCGCCAGCGGGCCGTAGCCGCGGGGTCGGCCTCGTCCACCCGGTTCAAAATCACCATCCGCGGCTTCCCCGCCGTCAGCTCCGGAAGCTCCGGATTCCGGCTGGAGGCCGGGATGCGGGCGTCTATGATCTCACAGACGGCGTCCACCAGGGCGCTGTCCTCCCGGATCATCCTCCGGGCCTTGGCCATGTGGCCGGGAAACCACTGGATCGTCAGCTCTCCGTCCATCAGTAAATACTCCCAATGCGCGAGTAATCCCGGGGGATCAGATTCTTGTTCTCGTCCCTGTCCGAGGGCACCACCACCATCAGCACCTTGCCGATGACGCACCGCTCATCCACCATGCCGATGGAGGCGTGGCGGCTGTCCGTGGAGCGGTTGCGGTTGTCCCCCATGAGGAACATACACCCCTCCGGCACCGTGACCTCCCCGGGGAACTCGTCCCGGACGTTGGTGGCCTCGTTGATATACGGCTCATCCAGGGCCACGCCGTCCACATAGACGATGCCCTTTTCAAAGTCGATATCCACCGTCTGGCCCTCCACGGCGATGACCCGCTTCACCAGGGGGTCCGGGCCGTAGGAGTCCGTCTGAACCACCACCACGTCCCCCGGCTTCGGGTTATAGAAAAAGTTGGTGGTCAGAATCTTGTCCTCGGTGTGGAGCGTGGGCCACATGGAGCTGCCCTTGACATTCACCACACGGATCCCGAACATAAAGATCAGGATCCCCAGCACAAGGGCGCCCACGACGCACTGGATCCAGTCGTACAGCTCCATTTTGCCGCCGGACTTCTCCTTTTTCCGGGAATATTCTCTCTCCTGCTTCTCGTCCATACCGCCCATCCCCTTTCCAACGGTTACTCCGAAAGTGACAGCAAACATAGCAAAAAAAGGGGCCGACGCCCCTTTTTTTGTGTGTCAGATTCTCTCCTTGACCTTGGCGTTCTTGCCCACACGGTCTCTCAGGTAATAGAGCTTCGCCCTGCGTACCTTGCCGCGGCGGACTGTCTCCACGGACACGATGCTGGGGGAATGTACCGGGAAGACCTTCTCACAGCCCACGTTGTAGGAGATGCGGCGGACGGTGATGGTCTCGTTGATGCCGCCGTGCTTTTTCGCGATGATCGTACCTTCAAAAGCCTGCGTGCGCTCCCTGTTGCCCTCCTTGACACGGACGGTAACACGGACGGTGTCGCCCACGTTCATGGTGGGAAGCTCCGGCTTCATGTACTGCTGATTCAGAGTCTCGACTAAATTCATTGTGCTTTTCCTCCCCTCTTGATAGACGTTCGTACCGCGATCAACGGCATAGGACCGTCCCGATGAGCAGGCTATGCCCGCAAAAGCTCTGATATCATATCATAACTCCCGGGAGAATGCAAGAAGAATTTTTCATTTTTCCGGAATTTTTCCGAAATTTCTTACACGCCGGACCGGAGGGTGTTCATCATGCTGTAATTGTGTTCGCCCAGCTCCTTCTTCATCTGGAGCGCCTCCACAATGTCCAGCGGGAACATCTTCTGCCCGTCGTAGCAGATGACCTTGTTGGTCATGCCGTCGGCCAGCACCTGCACCGCGTTGTAGCCGAAGTCCGCGGCCAGCACACGGTCGCGCACCGAGGGCCGCCCGCCCCTTTGGACGTGGCCGATGATGGTGGCGCGGGTATCCATGCCCGTCTCCTGATTGATGACCTTGGCCACATCCGTGGCGTGGGCAGCGCCCTCGGCCACGATGACCGCGTAATTGGTGCGGCCGTGGAGCTGTCCCTCGCGGATGGGCAGTATCACGTCCCGCTTGTAGTCGATGGGCTTCTCCGGCACAAGCACCGCCGTGGCGCCAACGGCCAGGCCCACATACAGGGCCAGATAGCCGGCCCGGTTGCCCATGACCTCCACCACGGAGCAGCGCTCATGGGACTTCATGGTGTCGTTGAGCTTGTCGATGCACTCGATAGCCGTGTTGCAGGCCGTGTCAAAGCCGATGGTGTAGCTCGTGCAGGCGATGTCGTTGTCGATGGTGGCGGGGATGCCGCACACGCTGATGCCGTACTTGGAAAGCTCCAGCGCCCCTCTGAAGGTGCCGTCGCCGCCCACGCACACAAGGCCGTCAATGCCCCGGAAACGGCAGATATCCGCGGCCCTCTGCACCCCCTCCGGCGTGCGGAATTCCGCGCTGCGGGCAGTATACAGGATCGTGCCGCCAAGACTGGTGATCCCGGAGACATCCAGGGGCGACAGCGGCTCCATATCCCCGGTGATCAGCCCGTGATAGCCGCGGCGAACGCCGATGCACTCGATCCCCATGCTGTGGGCGGTGCGGACGACGGCGCGGATGGCCGAGTTCATCCCCGGCGCGTCGCCGCCGGAGGTGAGAACACCTATTCTGTGTACCTTTGGATTCATAATAAGACCTCCATTTCTCTATCTGAAAAGGACATGATCGGAATCGTAAAGCGCCTCGCGCCTGAAGGAGACGTGATCGGGGGCAAAAGCCGGGGCGTTGCCGGCGATGGCGGAAATGAGCTGCGCCGGCGTCAGGGACTGCTCCCCCGCGGCGAGCCTGGCCCGAAGGGCAAGGCCGCCCTCCGTGGGAAGTACGGCGGCAGAGTGGATCAGCGGCCGCACATCCACCACGGCCGAGGAGCGCTTCGTTCGCTTCTCCATAATAAGCTCCGGCCCCGTGATGAGTGCCTGGACCTGATCGGCCCCCGGAATTTCCTTATCGTAAAACATTACGGCGCTGATGTCAAGCCATTTTATCTCTTTAAATTTTCTGGACGCCTCGTAACAATCCAGAACCCGGATGCCCTGGGGGCTGACGGCGTTGAGCCGCTCCGGGATGCCCGGCAGGGGCTCCTGCCCTGTCAGGTCAAAGTCCATAAGCTCGCAGACGCTCTCCGTCCCCACGGGGAGCGGCAGGGCAAAATTCATATAGGGGTGGGGGTTGAAGCCCTCCGTGTGCCGGATCTCCACTCCGGCCCGGATAAAGATCCTCTGCATGGTGCGCATGAGATCCAGGTGGGAGATGAACTTGGCCCGGCCCACCTTTTCAAATAGGAGTCTATTCATCGCAGGCCCTCCTCTCCAAAAGGCAGTTGGCCCCGCATCCCATGCACTTCACCCGGCAGTCCGGGGTGACGGCGCCCTGGTAGGCCGCCCGGCGCTCCCGGGCAAGGTAGCTCTTTGTCACACCCAGATCCACCACATCCCAGGGGAAAAGCTCCCCCTCCCCCCGGACGCGGCTGACGTAGAATTCCGGGTCAAGCCCGCACACGCGGAAGGCCTCCATCCACCGGTGGAAGTCAAAATATTCGCTCCAGGAGTCCAGCCGCCCGCCGCTCCGCCAGACCTGCTCGATGACGGCGCCCATGCGCCGGTCCCCCCGGGAGAGGGCCGCCTCCACAAAGCTGACGTGCGGCTCGTGCCAGTTATAGGTGATGGATTTGGAGGTGATGCCGGCCTTCAAAAGCTTCACCCGGCGCAGATATTCCTCGATGCCCACCTGGGCCTCCCACTGGAAGGGCGTGTGGGGCTTTGGCACAAACATGGAGGTGCTGACGGTGATCCGGATGCCCCGGGACTTGTTGGCGGCGTACTGCCGCCAGGTGTCCAGGACTTTCCCGGCAAGCCGGGCGATGGCGGTGACGTCCTCGTCCGTCTCCGTGGGCAGGCCCAGCATGAAGTAGAGCTTCAGGGAGTTCCAGCCGCCCTCAAAGGCCACGCGGCAGGAGCGGAGCAGATCCTCCTCCGTCACGTTCTTGTTAATCACATCCCGGAGCCTCTGGCTCCCCGCCTCCGGCGCGAAGGTCAGGCCGGATTTGCGCACCTTCTGCACGCGCTCCATCAGGGACATGGAGAAGTTGTCCGCCCGCAGGGACGGCAGGGACAGACTGATCTTTCGCGGCTCACACCAGGACAGCAGGCCGTCCGCCAACTCCGGGAGGCCCTTGAAATCGCTGGTGGAGAGGCTGGAGAGGGTGATCTCCTCGTAGCCGGAATTCTCCAGCGCCGCCCGGGCCGTGTCCAGCAAAAATTCGGTGCTGTGGCGTCTCACCGGCCGGTAGGCAAAGCCCGCCTGGCAGAAGCGGCAGCCCCGGACACAGCCGCGCATCACCTCCAGCACCACCCGGTCGTGGACGATCTCGGTGGAGGGGACGATGGCGCGGGTGGGATAAAAGGCGGTGTCCAGATCCTCAATGATCCGTTTTTTCACCCGTTCCGGCGCGCCGGGGGCGGTTATCACCTCTTTCAGCGTCCCGTCGGCGTTGTATACCGGCTCATAGAGGGACGGCACATAGACGCCGGGGATCCCCGCCGCAGCCTGAAGAAAGCGGCGCTTGTCCCAGCCCTCGCGCTTGGCCCGGCGCAGGAGGGCCAGGACCTCGATGTCCAGCTCCTCCCCCTCTCCCAAGACGAAGAGGTCAACAAAATCCGCCATCGGCTCAGGGTTTATACAGCTTGTCCCCCCGGCAAAGACCAGGGGCGTGAGGGAGGGCCTGTCGGCGCTCCTCACGGGGATTCCCCCCAGATCCAGCATGTTGAGGACGGAGGTATAGGCCATCTCATAGCCCAGGGAGAAGGCCACGGCGTCAAATTCCCCGATGCTGTCGCCGCTCTCCAGGGCGTAAAGCGGGATGGAGGCCCGCCGCAGCTCCTCCTCCATATCCCCCCAGGGGGCGAAGCACCGCTCGCACCAGATCCAGCTCTGGGCGTTCATGGCGCCGTATAAAATCTGGAGGCCCAGGTTGGACATGCCGATCTCGTAGGTATCCGGAAAGCAGAAGGCCACCCGGACGTCCACCGAGGACTTGTCCTTCACGATCTCGTTGTATTCCCCGCCTGTGTACCGCGCAGGCTTCTGCACCCGCGATAGAACGCGCTCCGTCTCAATGTTCATGGTTTTCCCGCCCGAAAAGCATAAAATTCGTAAATCCTATTTTACACCAAAAATTCCGGCTTTGCAACAGCTATAGTGGAGAAAAAGGGCAAAGAAAAGGGGTGAAAAATTGCCTCCGGTGCAGAAAATCGCCCAAATCCCGGCGGCGTCCGCCGCAAGGCAGCAGAGGATATCCAGGATCCGGGAAAGTGTCTCGGCCCTCACGGGGCCAAACAGCACCGACGCCAGGGCGAAAACCGCCCGGCCGCCGTCCAGAGGGGAGGCCGGGATCAGATTCACCAGGGTGTAGAGGGCGCTCACCGCCGCAAGATCGGAGAGAAAGGGACCCGGCGCGCCGCCGTAGAAAAAAAGCGCCGCGCCGGTGAGCATGGCCCCCGCCAGCGGCCCGGACAGCGCGGCCACAGCGTCCCCGGTGTAGCTCAGCGGCCCGCGAAAGCGGATCCCGGCCCCGCCGGCGTACAGCCCAACGGAGACGATCCTCCCGCCCAGAAGGCGGATCGCTAAGAGGTGCCCCGCCTCGTGAACCGCCGCGGCCAGGAGCGTGGCGGCGGTCATCCGCAGGCCGCCCAGCACCGCCGTAGCCGTCAAGAGCAGGAGAAAGCCGGGCGTTATGGTAACTAAACCGTCGGATTCTTGTGTTATGTTAACTAATTTGTTCATAATGTTCGCTATTTATGTTAACTTGGTGGGGTTATCAGAAAATTTGCGTTATGTAAACTTGAGATATTATGTTAATCAGTTGGAGATGTCCAGGTAAAACTCCGGGTTGACATAATTTCCGCCCACGATCAGTTCCCAGTGGAGGCAGGGACTTGTGGCGTTGCCGCTGTCGCCCACAAGGCCCAGGGTCTCCCCGGCCTCCAGCGCCTGTCCCCCGGTCACAGAGATCTTAGAGAGGTGTGCGTAGATGGACTCGGCCCCGCCCTGGTGGCGAAGAATGACATACAGGCCGTAGGTGGTACTCTCCCCCACTGCCGTGACGGTGCCCGGGGCGCAGGCGCGCACCGCCTCCCCGGCCTGGGCGCCGATGTCCACGCCGTAGTGGAAGCGCAGCTCCCCGTCCACCGGGTGGTCCCTGTAGCCGAAGCCGGAGGTGACACTCCCCTCCACGGGGACGGTGAGGGTCAAATTCAGCTCCGGTTTTTCAAAGGATACGTTGGCGGGAGGACTTTCCTGGGTGATTTTTGCCTGTTCCTGCTGAAAAACGGCCACCGCGTCCAGGGTTTGCGGGTCTTTATCGGTATTATCCCCGGTCCCCGCGCCCCCGGCATTTTCGCCGGTTCCTGGCCCTCCGGGGTTGTCATTATCCCCTTCCCCCTCGGGATTTTCGGGTTTTTCCGCCCCTTCGGAGCCGTTTTCAGTCTCCTTTTCGGTGTCCTGTGCGCCGTTTTTGTCGTCCGCGCTCACGGGTATGTCCCCTTTTTGGTCGGTTTTGAACGCCGCGGCCACGGCCTGGCGGGCGGCGTCCGTCAACCCCGCGCCGTCCCCCAGCTCCTGTCCGAAGACGCGCAGGGCCTGGGCGTAGTCGGCGCCGAAGAGGCCCACCAGCTTATTCTTGAAATTTTCCGCCGTTTTTGGGAAGAATACCCGCACGCCCAGGGCGAGAAACAGCGCCCAAAGGGCGAGCTTCAGCAGGAATCCGCCCCTTTTTCCCCTGTTTTTTCCCGGCCTGCTCCTTCTGCGCGACGTGGAGCGCCCCTCGTATACCATTCGACCGCCTCCCAAGGTGTTCTGCTTCCAATCTATTCCACTTGTCCAAGCCCTATTCACGGTTTTTCACGGGAACGGAGAAAAAAACTTGACAGGCGGGGCGGCGGATGATAAAATAGGGACTAATTTAAAAGGTTAAACCGTTGAAGCGGGAATAACGGCGGTCACGCCTGCACAGAGAATCCGGGCAGCTGGGATCCGGGTGAGAAACAGGCCGTCAAATGGGCCGCGGAGGGCGTGGTGAACGGGACACCTATTAGCCGCGACGTGTGGGCGGACGTTAGACGCCCTGGGGTATGGAAGTACCCTGTGAGGGCACGGCTTTGCCGTGAAAACAAGGTGGCACCGCGGATGGCTTTACGCCTTTTCGTCCTTGACAGATCGGGTTTTGTTCTGTCGGGGACTTTTCTTTTGTCCCTTTGTCAGCGGAAAACCCGAAAATCAACGAAAAAGGGGGCATTTTTGTGAACTTCTCACCTGACCTTGAGACGGTCAAGGCAATCGCCGCCCAGGGGCGGTACGACATTCTCCCGGTGAGCTGTGAGATCCTGTCCGATTTTATCACGCCCATCGAGACCATGCGGATCTTAAAGGGCGTCTCCACCCACTGCTATATGCTGGAGTCGGCGCTTGCGGACGACCGGTGGGGCCGGTACACCTTTATGGGCTTTGATCCCAAGCTGGAGATCACCTGCCGGAACGGGGAGCTGCACGCCGGGGCGGAGCGCATCCGGACGGACGACCCCTCCGCGTATCTTCGGCAGCTTCTCTCCCGCCACAGAAGTCCGCGCTTCGACTACCTCCCCTCCTTCACCGGGGGGCTTGTGGGGTATTTCTCTTACGACTACTTAGGCTACAGCGAACCGGCTGTCCGGGTGGAGTGCCGGGACACCGAGGACTTTAAAGATGTGGATCTCATGCTCTTTGACCGGGTCATCGCCTTTGACAACCTGCGGCAGAAGCTGATCCTGATGGTGAATATGTCCTTAGACGACCCGGAGGCCGGGTATGAGAGCGCCGTCTGGGAGCTGGAGAGGCTCGCCGCCCTCCTGCGGGAGGGGAAAAGAAGCCCGGAGCCGGGCGGGAAGCTCACCGGCCCCATCACGCCCCTTTTTACGAAGGAGGAGTTTTGCGGCATGGTGGAGCGGGCCAAGGGACACATCCGGGAGGGGGACATCTTCCAGATCGTCCTGTCCAACCGGCTGTCCGCCCCCTTCGAGGGAAGCCTTCTGAACACCTACCGGGTGCTGCGCACCATCAACCCCTCCCCCTACATGTTCTACTTCTCCGGGACGGACGTGGAGGTGGCCGGCGCGTCGCCGGAGACCCTGGTAAAGCTGGAAAACGGCGTCCTCCACACCTTCCCCCTGGCCGGGACGCGCCCCAGGGGCGGCACGGAGCAGGAGGACGCGGAGCTGGAGGCGGAGCTTCTGGCCGACGAGAAGGAGCTTGCCGAACACAACATGCTGGTGGACCTGGGGCGCAACGACCTGGGAAAGGTGAGCCGCTTCGGCACCGTTGAGGTGGAGAAGCTCCACTCCATTGAGCGATACTCCCATGTGATGCACATCGGCTCCACTGTCCGGGGGATCATCCGGGAGGACAGGGACGCTCTGGACGCCATCGAGGCCGTCCTCCCCGCCGGGACCCTGTCCGGCGCGCCGAAGATCCGGGCCTGCCAGCTCATCGGGGAGCTGGAGAACAACAAGAGGGGCATCTACGGCGGGGCCATCGGATATATCGACTTTACCGGGAATATGGACACCTGCATCGCCATACGCATCGCGTACAAGAAAAACGGCAGGGTCTTTGTCCGCTCCGGGGCCGGGATCGTGGCCGACTCCGTGCCGGAGAAGGAGTACGCAGAGTGCCTGAACAAGGCGAGGGCATCCCTGAAGGCGCTGGAAATGGCGCAGGAGGCGGCGTTATGATCCTGCTGATCGACAACTACGACAGCTTCTCCTACAACCTCTACCAGTTTGTGGGGGAGGTGGACCCGGACATCCGGGTCATCCGCAACGACCAGATGACGGTGGAGGAGATCGCCTCCCTCGCCCCGGCGCGGATCCTCCTCTCCCCCGGCCCCGGGCGGCCGGAGGACGCGGGGAACATCATTGAGGTGGTGCAGGCCCTGGGGGCGAGGATCCCCATCCTGGGGGTGTGCCTGGGGCACCAGGCCATCTGCGCGGCCTACGGGGCCACAGTGACCTACGCCAGGCGCCTCATGCACGGAAAGCAGTCCGAGACCGTATTTGACACGGACTGCCCCCTGTTCGCCGGGTGCCCGCAGGTCTCCCCCGTGGCCCGGTACCACTCCCTGGCGGCCGACCCCGCCACCATCCCCGCCTGCCTGCGTGTGACGGCCAGGGCGCGGGAGGGGGAGATCATGGCCGTACAGCACACAAGCTTTCCCGTTTTCGGCGTCCAGTTCCACCCGGAGTCCATCATGACACCGGAGGGGAAGCGGATGATCCGGAATTTCCTCTCCCCTCTCCCGGGGGAGCCTGCATAAATCCATTTTGTCTATCAATCCCGAACAAGGAGGAATCACTATGATAAAAGAGGCCATTGAGAAGATCGCCAACAAGGGCGACCTCACCTATGACGAGGCATACGCCGTGATGAACGAGATCATGGGCGGGGAGACCACGCCCACGCAAAACGCAGCGTTCCTGGCGGCCCTGTCCACCAAGAGTACACGGGCCGAGACGACGGAGGAGATCGCCGGGTGCGCCGCCGCCATGCGGGATCACGCCACGAAGGTGAACACGGGGATGAATATCTTTGAGATCGTGGGGACCGGCGGGGACGGCGCCCACAGCTTCAACATCTCCACCACAAGCGCCCTGGTGGCCGCCGCCGGCGGCATGAAGGTGGCCAAGCACGGCAACCGGGCCGCCTCCTCCAAGTGCGGCACCGCCGACTGCCTGGAGGCCCTGGGGGTGAATATCGACCAGAGTCCCGCCAGGTGCCTGGAGCTTCTGCGGGAGGTGGGCATGTGCTTCTTCTTCGCCCAGAAATACCACACCTCCATGAAATATGTGGGGGCCATACGCCGGGAGCTGGGCTTCCGCACCGTGTTCAACATCTTAGGTCCGCTGACAAACCCGGGAAGCCCCAGGATGCAGCTTCTGGGCGTGTACGACGAATATCTGGTGCAGCCGCTGGCCCAGGTGCTGATCTCCCTGGGCGTCCGGCGCGGCATGGTGGTCTACGGCCAGGATAAGCTGGACGAGATCTCCCTGTCCTCCCCCACGACGGTGTGCGAGTTTAAGGACGGGTGGTACAAAAACTACGTCGTCACCCCGGAGGACTTCGGCCTTGCCCGGTGCCAGAAGAGCCAGCTGGTGGGCGGCTCCCCGGAGGAGAACGCCGCCATCACCCGGGCCATATTGGCGGGCGAGCGCGGCCCCAAGCGGGACGCCGTACTGCTCAACGCCGGGGCGGCGCTCTACATCGGGGGCGTGACAAAGACCTGGGCCCAGGGCGTGGAGCAGGCCGCCGTGATCATCGATTCCGGCGACGCCGCCAAGACGCTGGAGAGGCTCATTGAGGTCTCCAACAGGCCGGAATGATGGATATTCTCCAGGAAATTGCCGCTCACGCCCGGCTTCGCGTGGCGGAGAAAAGTGAAGAGTGCTGTGTTGACGTGATGCGGGAGATGGCTCTGCGCGGCGGCGCGGCGCGGGGAGAGGCCTTCCGGGAGGCGCTGAAAAGGCCGGGACTCAGCTTCATCTGTGAGGTGAAGCGGGCCTCCCCCTCCAAGGGGCTTATCGCCCCCCATTTCCCCTATCTGGACATCGCCGGGGCGTATGAGGACGCCGGGGCGGACGCCATATCGTGCCTTACGGAGCCCAAGTGGTTTTTGGGGTCGGATCAGATCTTCCGGGAGATCCGGGGGCGCGTGGACATCCCCATGCTCCGCAAGGACTTTACGGTGGATCCCTACCAGATCTACGAGGCGAAGATCATGGGGGCCAACGCCGTACTGCTCATCTGCGCCCTGCTGGACACCAAGACCCTGGCGGCTTTTCTGGGCATCTGCGACAGTCTGGGCCTGGCCGCCCTGGTGGAGGCCCACGACGAGGCGGAGGTCCGCTCCGCCGTCACGGCCGGGGCCGGGATCATCGGCGTCAACAACCGGAATCTGAAGGACTTCTCCGTGGACTTCTCCAACGCGGCGCGGCTGCGTGATCTCATCCCGCCGGACAGGGTATATGTGGCGGAGAGCGGCGTCAGGTCCCCGGAGGACGCCGGGGTCCTGCGCTCCATCGGCGCCGACGCGGTGCTGGTGGGCGAGGCGCTGATGCGCGCCCCGGACAAGGGGGCGTTTCTCCGGCGGATGCGGGAGGCGGCGGTATGACAAAAATCAAGATCTGCGGCCTTTACCGCCGGGAGGACATCGGCTTTGTCAACGAGGCAAGGCCGGACTACGCGGGGTTTGTCATCGACTTTCCCAAAAGCCACAGGAGTCTGACGCCGGAGAGGGCCTACGAGCTGAGGCTCCGGCTCCTCCACGGCATCGTGCCGGTGGGGGTCTTTGTGGACGAGGACATTGACACCGTGGCTGATCTGTACTTCTCCGGCGTCATCAAGGTCGCCCAGCTCCACGGGGGCGAGGACGAGGCGTACATGGAGAGGCTCCGGCGCGCCGCCCCGGGGCTGACGGTGTGGAAGGCGTATTCCGTCAAGAGGGAGGCCGATCTTGCGGCGGCGGAGGCCTCCCCGGCCGATCTTGTGCTGCTGGACAACGGACAGGGCACCGGCCGGAGCTTTGACTGGTCGATCCTGGCCGCCTTCCGCCGGCCCTTCATCCTGGCAGGGGGACTGACGCCGGAGAGCATCCCCCTGGCTGTGGGGGCGCTTCACCCCTGGGGTGTGGACCTCAGCTCCGGCGTGGAGACGAACCGGGTGAAGGACCGGGATAAAATCATGGCGGCCGTGGGGGCCGTCAGAAAGGAGTGAGCTTATGGCCGGACGCTTTGGAATCCACGGCGGTCAGTACATCCCTGAGACGCTGATGAACGCCGTTATCGAGCTGGAACAGGCTTATAACCACTATAAGGACGACCCGGAATTCAACCGGGAGCTGACGTATCTGCTGAACGAGTACGCGGGCAGACCGTCACGGCTGTACTTTGCGGAGAAAATGACACGGGATCTGGGGGGCGCCAGGATCTATCTCAAGCGGGAGGATCTGAACCACACCGGCGCGCACAAGATCAACAATGTTCTGGGCCAGGCGCTGCTGGCCAGGAAGATGGGCAAGACACGGCTCATCGCCGAGACGGGCGCGGGACAGCACGGCGTGGCCACGGCCACGGCGGCGGCGCTGATGGGCATGGAGTGCGTTGTCTTTATGGGCGAGGAGGACACCCGCCGTCAGGCGCTGAATGTCTACCGGATGCGCCTCTTGGGGGCGGAGGTCATCCCCGTCACCACCGGCACGGCCACGCTGAAGGACGCCGTGTCCGAGGCTATGCGGGAGTGGACACGGCGGATCGCCGACACCCACTACTGCCTCGGCTCCGTCATGGGGCCGCACCCCTTCCCCACCATCGTCCGGGATTTCCAGGCGGTGATCTCCAAGGAGATCAAGTCACAGCTTGCCAAGCTCGAGGGGCGGCTTCCTGACGCCGTTCTGGCCTGCGTGGGCGGCGGGAGCAACGCCATCGGGAGCTTTTATCATTTCATTGAGGACAAGTCCGTGCGCCTCATCGGCTGTGAGGCCGCGGGCCGGGGCGTGGACAGCTTTGAGACGGCGGCCACCATCGCCACGGGGCGGCTGGGGATCTTCCACGGCATGAAGAGCTACTTCTGCCAGGACGAGTTTGGGCAGATAGCGCCGGTGTACTCCATCTCCGCGGGGCTCGACTACCCCGGCATCGGGCCGGAGCATGCCTGGCTCCACGACACGGGCAGGGCCGAGTATGTGCCCGTCACCGACGAGGAGGCGGTCAACGCCTTTGAGTACCTGGCAAGGACGGAGGGGATCATCCCCGCCATCGAGTCGGCCCACGCCGTGGCCCACGCTATGAGGCTGGCTCCGGAGATGGACCGGGACAAGATCATCGTCATCACCATCTCGGGCCGGGGCGACAAGGACTGCGCCGCCATCGCCCGGTACAGAGGGGAGGATCTCCATGAGTAATACGGCCCGGGCCTTTCAAAACGGGAAGGCCTTTATCCCCTTTGTCACCTGCGGGGATCCGGATCTGGAAACCACGGCCAGGGCCGTCCGGGCCTGCGCCAACGCCGGGGCGGATCTTATCGAGCTGGGGATCCCCTTCTCCGATCCCACCGCCGAGGGGCCGGTGATCCAGAGCGCCAATCTCCGCGCCCTGCGCGGGGGCGTCACCACGGATAAGATCTTTCAGCTTGTGCGGGAGCTGCGCCGGGACGTGACGGTGCCGCTGGTGTTTATGACATACGCCAATGTGGTCTTCTCCTACGGGGCGCAGCGGTTCATGGCCGCCTGCCGGGAGACGGGCATCGACGGGCTGATCCTGCCGGATCTGCCCTTTGAGGAGAAGGGGGAATTTGCCCCGGTTTGCCGGGAATACGGGGTGGATCTGATCTCACTGATCGCGCCAACCTCGGAAAATCGCGTCGCTATGATCGCCCGGGAGGCGGAAGGCTTTATCTACCTGGTGTCCTCCCTGGGGGTCACGGGGATGAGAAGCCAGATCACCACCGACCTTGCGTCCATCGTGAAGGTCATCCGGGAGAACACCCGCGTCCCCTGCGCCATCGGCTTTGGCATCTCCACGCCGGAGCAGGCACGGAGTATGGCGGCCCTCTCCGACGGGGCCATTGTTGGCTCCGCCCTTGTGCGGCTTTTTGAGCAGTACGGCGCCGACGCGCCAAAATATGTGGGCGAGGCGGTCAAGGCTATGAAGGACGCGCTGAGATAGGGCAGTTATCCCCCAATTCAATTTTTTGCAGGACGTGTGGGCGTGAATTCCGTTCAAATTCACGCCCACATTTCCGCACGCATCCAATTGGCATCGGAAGGCAGCCGTCCAATGCCAGTTTCGTCTTTTTTGGAGAAAAAGAAATTTTCATGTAAGGTTTTGCCGTTTTCAGGTGTTTTATTAACATCAAAGACAAACGCGGGAGGCGGCCATGTTGGACAGGGAGCGGGGTAACGACAGACAGCGGCGGGGGCATGTAAGCTCCGTCTGGAGGGTCATTCGGACGGTTTTTGACGTCCTGCTGACGGCGGCCATTGGGGCGACGCTTTTATTGGGGGCGCTGTATTTGAAAGACCGGCTGTCGCCGCAGGTATCCGCCCTGTCCCCGGAGGACACTCAGCCGCCGGACGACGGCTCCGGCACACCCTCCGCCCCGGAGGGGCCGGATAAAGCGGATCCCTCCCCGGAGCAAAACCCGGGCGAGGAGCAAAAAACAGATGAGGAGCCGCCCCAGGAGCAGAAGCCCGATGAGCAGGAGCCTGTGGAGCAAAATCCCCAGGAGGGGCAGGATCCAACCGCAAATCAGCCCCCGGCGGAGGACGGGACGAAGCCGGAGGATCCCGATTCCTCCACAAAGCAGGAGCAGACGCCGGCTCAGGAGCAGACGCCCTACACGCCGCCTGAGGAGATCGGCACGTCCGGCAAGACCGTCTATGAGTTCGGGAAGGCCGTACCGGAGAGTGAACGGGTGGACGACACCTTCTTTGATAACGCCGTCTTTTTAGGGGACTCCCGCACCGAGGGATTACAGCTGTTCAGCGGGCTGCACAACGGGGATTTCTACTGGAAGCGGGGGATGAACGTCTTTCGCGCCGTGGATGAGAACCGGAAATATTTCACGGTGAACGGGAAAGAGGTCTCGCTGGTGGGGACGCTGGCGGAAAAGAGCTACAGCGCCGTGTACCTGATGCTGGGCATCAACGAGCTGGGGTACACGCCGAAGGAATACGAGCGGGGCCTGGGAATTCTGCTGGACAGCATCATCGCCGCTCAGCCCAACGCCGTCATCTACCTCCAGACCATGCCGCCCATCAACGACGAGAAGGCCGAGGAGTACGGCAACGAGTGGGAGCGCACGGAGTATGTGGACAACTTCAATGAGGTCATCGTAAGGCTGGCAAAGGAGAAGCGCGTCGCCCTGCTGGATACGGCCAGCGTCTACCGGGGGCCGGACGGACAACTCCCCAGTGAGCTGACCGCAGATGGGGTACACTTCACCTCAAAGGGCTACGGCAGGTGGGCGGATTACCTGCGCACGCACGTTTTGGATCCGGAGGCGTATTTCTCCGCCAGAAATCAAGGAAGCGAGGACGAATAACATGAGAGTACTGTCAGCGGCGGCCATTATCCTCTCCGTGGCCGTGTTCCTGTCCGGATGCGGGAAGATCGTGTCCACCCCCTACGATATCTCCGACGTGGAGGCGCTATTGGAAACCGGAGTGTTTTCCGGGGATATGTTCACGGTTGACAGCGCCGCCCTGATCTCCCTCTACGGGCTGGATCCGGACAGCGTTCTGGCCTGCGCCGGAAGCCTGGCCGCCAATACGGCCGTCAGCGCCGACGAGGTCACGGTATTTGTGATGAAGGACGAGGCCTCCGCCATCAAGGCCGAGGAGGCATGCCGCACGCGGGTGGAGAGCCTGCTGGAAAATGCCCGATCCTACTCCCCTGCCGCCGTGCCAAGTCTGGAGGCCGCCGTCATCGACCGGGTGGGCAACACCGTCCTTCTGGCGGTGGGCGACCCCGAACGGCTGCCGGACGCCGTGGGGGGAATACATTAAGGCTGGCGAAAAAGGCCGTGAAGGTTCTCTTACGAGAACCTTCACGGCCTTTTTCTGCCAAGGGGAACGTGCGAAAGACCCATCGTGAATTCTGCGGAATTCACGATGGGTCTTTCTGCTGCCGCGCTGTGCGACCAGTCTGCGGACTGGTCACTTGCGCGGCATAAGGGATTATTTCCAAGGCACATGTCCTTGGAAAAAATATTGGAATTGAGGGATGCGGGTCGGGGATTTTTTGTTGATTGGGGCTTTCACCCGGCGTTACAGAGGGACGGTTCTTTTCGTCGTCGCGAAAGCCGCTTAACCTCGCCGCCACGCCAGCGTGACGGCTCAGGCGCGGGCTTTGCTCCTCCTCTCCCCACGCAATCACGATTGCGTGGGGCCCCCTCCCCGTGAGGCAATGGCGGCCCTCAATCATCGCGACACGGGCCGCCGTGGGCGGCGGCCCCTACGGCAAATTTTAAAGTTTTCCATCTTAACGCAACCGCTCTGTCTCCCAACCCACCCGGGCCGATGAGGTCATCGGCCCCTACAGGGGGGCTCTTACAGACTGTAGGGACCGCCTTTCTTGGTGGCCCGCCCCTCGATTTTGCATCATTGTCCGAATCAACGACATTTGTATGTAGGGGCCGACGACCTCGTCGGCCCGTGTTTCGATTACCACCAATTAACGATTCAACGCAGCTCAAACGACGCGGGCCGCCGTGGGCGGCGGCCCGTACATATTGAATTGGGGGTATCGCCCTTTTTCGTCCCTTTGAGGAGGTGGAACAAAGGGGACGGGAAAGACGGGGTCGTGCATCACAGGGAAGCCGGTGTGACACGGGGACGGTTCTTTAGTCCCATCTCCGCTTTGCTCCGATGTGACGAAAGAACCGTCCCCGCTGTCCCACCTCCTCAGAAGACGGGATGTTCCCCCGTAAAAGGCGGGACTTGAGGGACGTTTTTTTCACAGGGGCCCCACGCAATCGTGATTGCGTGGGGAGAGGAGGAGCAAAGCCCGCGCCTGAGCCGTCACGCAGGCTTCGCGGCGAGGTTAAGCGGCTTTCGCGACAACGAAAAGAACCGTCCCCGTGAGGCAATGGCGGCCCCTACGGCAAATTTAAAGCTTTCCGTCTTAACGCAACCGCTTTGTCTCCCAACCCACCCGGGCCGATGAGGTCATCGGCCCCTACAGATTGAATGAATGGAAACGCTCTTTTTTCTTTCATTTGAGGAGGTGGGACAGCGGGGACGGTTCTTTTGTCACACCGCAGGTGGGACTAAAGAACCGTCCCCGCGTCACACCGGCTTCCCGGTGACGCATCCCCCAATCAAAATATTTTTTCCAAGGACATGTGCCTTGGAAAAAATCCCTCTTGCCGCGCAAGCGTGCGCCCTTGGGCGTGCGCTTGCGCGGCAGCAGAAACCCCCGGCGTGAATTCCGCTTAAATTCACGCCGGGGGGCTCGCACGTTTCCCCTTGGGATTGAAAGCCCAAAGGGCTTTCAACCCAGCTCTCGTTCCCTTTGGCATTGGAAGGCCGCAGGGGTTACGCAAAAGCTCGGAAAGGTGCGTAAATCTACCCCCGCCAGCAAAGCTCTTCGGCCTTTCATGCCAGCCTCCGTCCCCCTTGGCAGAAAAAGAGTTAAGGGTTCTCTAAAGAGAACCCTTAACCCTTTTTCGCCAGTCTCTGGTCGGAGTGGCGGGATTTGAACCCGCGGCCTCTTGGTCCCGAACCAAGCGCGATACCAAGCTTCGCCACACCCCGACGTACTTGAATATTATAGTGAGGTTGGGGCGGGTTGTCAAGAAAAACTTTCTTTTTATTTCGGTTCCGGTTCCAGCTCCCCCGAGAAGGTGTTGTAGAACTCCGGGTTCTCCCTCTGGATATTCACCGGGCGGCCCGCGCCGTCCAGGAAGCAATGCTGGCTGTTCCCCGTGGCCGCAAGCTTTCCCTGGCCGTCCAAAACCCGGTAGGAGAAGGCGCAGCGCACCCGGGTCATTCCGGTGAGATAGACCTGCACGGTGGCCGTATCCCCGTAGCGCAGGGGCGTTTTATAGGTGCAGGAGACGGCTGTCACGGGGCTGACGATCCCCTCCGCCTCCAGCCGGGGGTAGTCGTATCCCACCTGCTCCATAAAGGAAGTCCTGGCCTCCTCAAAATAGCGGATGTAGTTGGAGTGGTGGACCACGCCCATCTTGTCCGTCTCGTAGTAATTGACGCGTCTTGTGTACGCTCTCACGCTCTCCCCTCCTCCAGGCTGAAGAAGGCCACGCCGATGCAGTTGGGACCGACGTGGGTGCCGATAGCGGCGCCGATGGCGGTGACAGGCAGGTCGTGACCGGCGTACAGGTCGCCGTTGTCCTCCATGTACTTCTTCAGCATACTGTCGGACAGGCCCGTGTAGCCGATGGCGTAGGGCATGTCAAAATCCACCCCGCCCGTCTTTTCAATGAGCTTTCTCAGCAGGTTGCCGCCGTTTTTGGAGCCTCTGGCCTTCCCCACCAGCTGAACCTGGCCGTCCACCACCTGGACGACGGGCTTGATGGACAGCATCTCCCCGGCAAACGCCACGGTGGGCGAGATGCGGCCGCCCTTTTTCAGATACTCCAACGTATCCAAAAGGGCCAGCACACGCACATGCCCCGTCTGCGCCCTCAGGCTCTCCCCGATATTCGCGGCGCTCATGCCCTGGCCGCGCAGGCGGACGGCCAGCCGCACAAGGAGCAGCTCCCCGATGCTCACGTTCTGGGAGTCCACCACTGCCACGCTGTCCCCGAATTCCTGCGCCGCCGTCACGGCGTTGTTGAAGGAGCCGGATAAACCGGAGCCGATGGTCACGCAGAGAACCTGATCCCCCGCCTCCACGATGCGGCGGAAGGTCTCCCCGTAGGTGTAGGGGGTGATCTGGCTGGTGTGGGGCAGCCGGTCGGACTCGATAAGCTTCTCATAAAAGCCCCTCGGGGACAGATCCACCCCGTCGATAAAGTCCTCGTCCCCGAAGGTTACGGTGATGGGCAGCAGCTCAACGCCCAGCTCCCGCGCCTCCTGGGGAGGCATATCGCAGCCGGAATCCACGACAATTCGTACCATAATGTAATCTCCTTTCAAAGCCGGCGTCAGTCGCTGATATCGTTGTCCAGGACGACGCTGAAGGTGTAATCCGGGTATTTTTCGCTGATCTTCCTGACGATCTCGTCCCGGACGCCCAGGCGGTCGGGACACTTAAAGTCGATGATCAGGTCAAAGGACACGCTGTTTTTCTCCGTATCCACATAGAAGCCGTGCATCTGGAGGACGTCGGGGTAGGCCCGGATCACGGCGTTCAGATCCTCCTTCATCCTGGCGAAGATCCCGTCCGCCGTGTTGGAGGCGTAGATCCCCACGGTGAGGAGGATGCCGAAGCTCTCGTACACGTCCTCGGCCAGCTTCCGGGTCAGGCTGTGGATCTGTCTGGCGGTCATCTGATCCGGAAGCTCCACATGGACGGAACCAATGATCCGCTCCGGCCCGTAGCGGTGGAGGGACAGGTCGTAGGCGCCCAAGACCTCCGGGCTTTGGCAGATAAACGCCTTCAGGCGCAGGGACAGCTCGCTGTCCACCCGGGAGCCGATAATGTCCCCAAGGCTCGCCAGCATCAGCTGGGTGCCGGTCTTGAGCATGACGATGCTGATGGCGGCGCCGACCCAGCCCTCGATATTGATGTGGAAGCCGACGGAGACCAGGGCGGCGATGAGGGTGCCCAGGGAGATGAGGGCGTCAAACATGGCGTCCGTGCCGGAGGCCACAAGGGCGTCGGAATTCAGGGCGCGGCCACGGGATCTTACATACCGGCCCAGCACATATTTTACGGCCACGGCCACGGCGATGATGATAAGCGCCGGCACGGTGTAGACGGCCCTCTCCGGGTGGAGGATCTTCTTTAAGGACTCCTCAAAGGCCGTGATGCCGGCCAGGAGGACGATGACGGACACCGTGACGCTGGTGATGTACTCGATCTGGCCGTGGCCGTATGGGTGCTTCTTGTCCGGCTCACGGGTGGCGAGCTTTGTCCCCACGATGGTGATGATGGAGGAGAGCGCGTCGGACAGGTTGTTCACCGCGTCCATGATGATGGCGATGGAGCCGGTGACGAAGCCCACCGCGGCTTTGAAGATCACAAGGACGATGTTGACGGCGATCCCCACGGCGCTGACCTTTACGATATTGCTGCTTCTGGGCATAATCGATCCCACTCCTTAAATAGAAATCCATCCAGGTCGATCAGATCCCGGGTCACGGTAAGGTGGGGGTACGCCTCCAGCTCCTCCCGGGTGGTGGTGCCGTTCAAGACGCCCACAAAGGCGATGCCGGCGGCCTGGGCGCACCGGGCGTCCACCACGCTGTCCCCCACATAGAGGGCCTCCCCGGCGGCGGCGCCCAGCTCCCGCAGGGCCAGAAGCGCCGGCTCCGGGTGGGGTTTTTCCTGTGTCACCCGGTCGGAGCCCACCACCACGTCCACAAGCTCCGGTATCCCCTGCTTTTGCAAAATGGCGCGGATGCGGTAGGCGGCCTTTGTGGTGACGATGGCGGTTTTCACCCCCGCGGACTTCAGATCCCGCAGAAGCTCCACGGCCCCGGGGAGGAACCGGGCGGCGTCCACCATCACTTCGTCGGCCTTCTCCATGAAAAGGCGGGTAAACTCCCGGGCCGTGGCCTCATCGTCACAGCCGGTGAGGCGGTACAGGGAGGGGCCAAGGCTGAGGCCAATGGTCTTTCGCATCTCCTCCCTGCCGGCGGCGGGGAAGCCCAGCTTCTCCAGCCCGTAGCTCAGGCAGGCGATGATGCCCTCGGTGGAGTCGCCCAGGGTGTAATCAAAATCAAATAGTACGGCTTTCATAACAAACCTCACTCCACAAATCGCTGGACAAAGTTGATCACCGTGTTCCAGTAGAGGACCGGATTCGTCCCCACGGCGGCGCCGTGGCCGGCGCCGGGCACGGTGAGCTTCTCCTTCACCGGGCTTGCACAGGCGTTATACACGGTGTCCAGCATCTCATAGGGGACGAAGGTGTCCTCCTCCCCGTGGATGAAGAGCATGGGGACACGGGCGCGGCCGAGCTGCTCCACGGCGCTGGCCTCCCCGAAGGAGTAGCCCGCCCGGAGCTTGGAGAACAGGGAGGCGGTGTTCAGCAGCGGGAAGGTGGGCATATGAAAGATATTCTTCAGCTGGAGGCCGAATTCCTTCCAAACGGAGGAATAGCCGCAGTCCTCCACGATGCACTTCACGTTTTCGGGCAGCTCCTCCCCGGCGGCCATCATAACGGCGGCGCCGCCCATCGACACGCCAAAGAGGACGATGCGCGCCTGCGGGTCCTCGTCCGTGAGGAGGCGGATCCAGCCCAGAACGTCACTCCGCTCCAGCCAGCCCATGCCGATGTATTTCCCGTCGCTGTCCCCGTGGGCCAGGGCGTCCGGGGTCAGGACGGTGAAGCCCATGTCGTAAAACATCCGGGCGTAGGGGGCCATCTGCCAGGACGCCCCTGCGTAGCCGTGGAAGAGAATGGCGCATTTATGCTCCTGCCGGGTGAACATCCGCCCCCGGCGCACAGAGCCGTCCTCCGCCAAAAGCTCCACCTGCTCCCCCTGGGCGTCAAACCAGTCGGCGGCATCCGCGGCGTATTCCTGCCACTGCCGCACCTCGTCCGTCAGGGGCGTATCCGGCCCGTCGCCGGTCCCGGCCACGTTCCCACGGGCAAAGAGGTCGCTCATGGTGAAGACTCCGTCGGGGTACAGGGCAAATTCAAACAGGAAGTTCCCCGCCAGAAGGAGAACCACCAGCAGTGCCGCAAGAAGCGACAACGCCGTGATCAAAAGGATCTTCAGCCACCGGGGCATACGCATCCCGTCCCATCCGTGTCGTGATCTCTTGGCAGGCGGCCCGGGCGGGGCCTGCGCAAATCAGGTTCAGTTTACTCTTATCCTGGGGAAAAGTCAAGCAGGAGGGGCGGGGGTTAGCTGGCTTGAAAGGCCGCAGGGGTTTAAGTTGGCTTGAAAGGCCACGGGGATCTTCTGGCGCGGGGGCTTTCCGCGCCTTCCCTACCCTGGTGGTAAGCCCCTGCGGCCTTTCAATGCCAAGGGGGACGTGCGGGGACATGACCATGAATTCTGCAGAATTCATGGTCATATCCCCTGCTGCCGCGCTGTGCGACCAGTCTGCGGACTGGTCACTTGCGCGGCAAGAGGGATTTTTTCCAAGGCACATGTCCTTGGAAAAAATGTTTGGATGGGGGGTGCGGGGCGGGGCCTGCGACGTCTACGGGAAGCCGGCGTCCCAAAGGGACGGTTCTTGTGAGTCACATTTGTGCCCCACGAAGAACCGTCCCTGTTGAACCGCCTCCTCAGAAATCGATAACTGGGTGGGTTCATTGCCTCACGGGGACGGTTTTTGTGGGACACCGCAGCGCAGCGGAGGTGGTTCACAAGAACCGTCCCCTGTGGGGCACGGCAGATGGTTCGTCGTGCATCACCGGGGAGCCGGTGTGACACGGGGACGGTTCCTTAGTCACACCAGTGTGCGCACTGGTGGTACAAAGAAACCGTCCCCGCTGTCCCACCTCCTCAAAAGACGGGAAGTTCCTTCGTGAAAGGCGGGACTGAGGGAAAGTTTTTGTCACGGGGCCCCACGCAATCACAATTGCGTGGGGGGAGGAGCAAAGCCCGCGCCTGGCCGTCACGCTCGCGTGACGGCCAGGTTAAGCGGCTTTTGCGACGGCGAAAGGAACCGTCCCCGTGTCACACCGGTTTTTCGTTTCTGTGATCCACCATTTATAGATTTCTCCCTTGTCAGGAGAACAGCACCTTCATGGCCTGGCGGTCGTTGAGATCCGGGTAGCCTGATATGCCCCTGGGGTAGCCGTCCGTCAGGGGGGAGAAGGTGAAGCTGGCCAGGTATTTTGTGCCCTCCGCGTCCTGGACAAGGAGCAGGCCCTCCCCCTGCACCGCCAGGGCCATTCTCTCCCCGTCGAAGGCCAGGGAGGCGCGATCCCGGTCAAAGAGGGCGCCGTTTTCCATGACCTCCGGGGCAAAACGGCCGGTGAGGGACGTTTTCATGGAGTCCTCACCGCGCTCCAGCAGGGAAAAGCTCCCGTCCTCCAGGACGACAAGGGTGAGTTCCCCGCGCTCGATCACCTCCAAAACCGGGGCTGTCAGCTCCATCAGGGGAAAGACGGACAGGGGCCTGCCGGTGAGGCCGTCCACCAGTGCGGCGCTCAGGGCGCCGTCCTGGGCGGTGATCAGGGTGAGGTTCTCCGACTGCGCGTCACAGCTCAGCCACACAGCCTCCCCAGATGCGGCGTATACAAGGCGGGTGGACGCAGCGTCGGGCGTCTCGCCGCCCGTCTCCCCCTCCCCGCCCAGGAAGGGGATGAAGTAGATGCCGGATCCCTGCCGGCAGTATATCAGCTCCTGGCCCGCCTCATTCCGGAGGGAGGGGAAGACGTAGATACCCTGCCGGGAGAGGACACAGGGGACGGAACGCTCAAAGGGCAGAGAGGCGTCGATGCCGGGGGCGGCGGGGATGCCGGAGCCGGCCGGCTCCACGGTGACGCCGGCGGGGCCTGGGGACGGCTCCACCTCAAGGCGGATGACGGAGCCGTCGGCGGCCCGCTCGCTGAGGATTCGGACAAAGACCCGGGAGTCCACGGGCACCTGGAAGAGCTGATCCAGTCTCTCACACCCGGCGCTGTCCGCCTGACCGGTGAGGAGATACGACTGCCGCCGGGCCGTCAGGCTCCAAGAGTAGGTGTCCATAATGTCAGCAAGGCGGAGAACCTGGATCCTCCGCTCCCCGGGCTGTGTGGCGCACAGGGCCTTCCAGGCCTCCACGGCCACCTCGTAGGGAAACACGTCCCGGATCTGTTGAAAATTGTCCACCCGGCCACGGATGGAGTGGGTCTGGAGCGGGCGGATCTCCATCTTGGCGAAGGGCGGCATCATCAGCTCCCGCACATCCATCGCAACGCCGTCCCGGTGGAAGGTGCATTGGGAAACGGGCCGGCCCTCCCCCAGGGTGAGGGCGGTGTCCCAGACAAGGTTCCCATTTAAGCATCGCAGCTTCACCGTCAGGCCCCGGGCGGCGGAGATGTCCCCCAGGATGGTGTGTTCCGTGACCTCCACCCGGTCTGTGCGGCGCTCCAGAGCCGCGCCGGCCCCGGCAAGGAGGCACAGGGACAGGGCAATGAGAATGAGGAAAACAGTGACGGTCTTTTTCATGACTGACCCTCCCCCTGGCGGCCGGTGAGGCTGTCCAGCGCCCTGGCCGCCCGATCCGGCTCGTAGCCGTAGGAGGCCTTCACCGCCTCCACCAGATCCGTGCCGGATTCCTCCAGCTCGTCCGTCTCCAGATCCCCCACGATCCGGCCCCCGCGGATGAGGACGGCGCGGCTCACAAAGTCCCTGATCTCCTGGATCAGGTGGGTGGAGAGGATCACCGTCTCGCCAGGCTCTAAAATCCCCAGGAGTACCTTGTAAAAGTCCTCCCGGTTGAAGATGTCGTTCCCGGCGAAGGGTTCGTCCATCAGGATGTAATCCGCCCCCTGGGAGAGGGCCAGGATCACCTCAAACTGATTTTTCTGCCCGGCGGAGAGGGCCCGGACGGGCCGGGAGTCCGGGAGGGCAAAAAAGTCCATCAGCGCCTGAAAGCGCCGATCCAAAAAGCCGGGGAAATGCTGGGCGTAAAAGTCCCGGTGCGCCCGGGGGGTCAGGGACGGGAAGAAGGAGTGTTCGCAGGTGGCGAAGCTGAGCCTCGCGATGTTCCTCCGGGTGACGCTCTCCCCGTCCAAAAGCACCTCCCCGGAGAAAGGGAGAAGGCCAAGGATCGCCTTGAGGAGGGAGGTCTTCCCCGCCCCGTTCTCCCCAAGCAGGCCCACGATCTGCCCGGGGGCAAAGCTCACCGTCACGCCGTCCAGGGCCTTTTTCGTGCCGTAGCGCAGGGACACGTTTTTGATCTCAAGCATACCGTTTCCTCCTCACTCCCCCCGAAGCTCCCGCAGGAGCCGGAGGGCCATATTGAGCCGGTGCATGTCGTATGCCCGGCAGGCAAGGTAGATAAGCGCCGATATGACCAGGGCCGCCCCGATCCCCGCCAGGGGCAGGGCCGCGCAGCGGCGCGCAAGCTCCAGCCTGTCCGGCAGGCGGCGCATCAGGTAATCCGCCCGGGAACCCAGGCGGAAGTAGACCAGGTGCCACACGGCCAGCCCGGCCAGAAGAAGGGCCAGCACGGGAAAACCCGTCATCGCCCGCAGGATGTGGGCCTGGCCCCAGTCCGGCTCCACCGGGATCCCCAGGCGGTAAAGCTCCGAAAGCTCCCGAAAGCGCAGGGCCGTCTCCAAAGGCGCCCGGAGGCTGAGCATCACGGCCAGCAGCAGTCCACCGGCCATTGCAACGATCTCCCGGCCGGCGGAGATCCCCGGCGGGACAAGGCGCCCCAGGGAGCGATCCATCTTTTTCACCGGGTCGTCCCCTCCCCCCTGCCCAGGCACAGGCCCAGGGCCGCGACGGTCAAAATCGCCGCGTTGCCCGCCAGATACCACCAAAGCTGGGCCGTGGCGTGGTTCCCCACTGCCCACTCCAGGATCGCAAGGGCTCCCATGATCCCGGTGGAAAAGGGGAAGCGGCGGCGGAGGCGGAGCCTGTGGGCGTCCAGCGCCAGCGTCACAGCCAGGGCCGCCAGGGCGCTCACCCCCACGGCGGCGGCCAGGCCGTCCCGCAGGGGAAAGACCATGTGGAGGAAGGGGCTGTTGTAGGCGGCTATCACAAGGCTCTGGCCGTTTACCGCCTGGGGCGCGGTTTTGGCGTAGAGGGCAAAGCCCACAAGAACAAGCGCCGCCTGGGATGCCCACAGGATCACAAGCCAGGCGAAATTCACCGCCGCCTGCCAGAGGGCCGCCCAGCGCCCGGAGATCCCCAGCTTACCCAGGGCAAGCTCTCCGGAGGGGACGCCAATGAGAAGCCGCACGGTCAGCACACCCAGGGCCACGGAGAAAATAAGGGATAACCGGCAAAATTTCGTGAGCTGGATAAAATTGTTCACCGCGCCGTCCGCCACCCTGCCAAGTCCCACCCAAAAAGCCAGCAGCTCCGCCGCCGCCATAAGGCCGATAACGGCCAGGGCGTGCCAGAATACGCCCTGCGCCCACAGGGCAAATACGGAAAAATGCTTTTTCACGCTTCCTCTCCCCCTTCCGACTCCGAAAGCTCATCCCACATGCGGGAGATCAGCTCCAATGCCTCGTCCTTCCCCATGCCACCCCGGAAAAGCGCCGCCACGGCGCCGGCCACCTCCTGGGCCTGGAGGGCCTTTTTGGCCTGCTCCACAAGCTCCGGCGTGGCGCGGGCACAGCTCTTGGCCCCGGAGCGGGAGACCATCAGGCCCTCCTCCTCCAGCATCCGGTAGGCCTTCTGCACCGTGTTGGGATTCACCCCCAGCAGGGCCGACAGCACCCGGCGGGAAGGCATCTCCTCCCCGTCCCGGATCGTCCCGGCGGCCACACCGGCCCGGATGTACCGGACGATGCGCACATATACCGGCCCCTCCCCCCTCAGGGGGAAATCTTTAAAATCTACCATCCTGCATCTGCTCCAAACTGTATTAGTCAACTAACACGGTTCTCTTGACCGTATTATACAAGTAATACGGTTGGCTGTCAAGCCCCCTCCCGGAAAAAATCCATCTTTTTTCCGGGAATCGGCGGTGAGAGCTTTTCAAACCGGGCGGCGGATGCTATAATATGCGCAGAACAGCTTTGAAAAAATAATTCTATGCCGTTTTTCTCCCGCCCTTCTGGCAGGGGCGAAAGCGGGATAAATACGGAAAAACGCGGGAGGCGGAACATGAGGAAAAAACCCGATCTGAGGCAGTGCTTTGCCCGGCCGCGCCCCTTTGGCAAGCGCCTTGCGGTCATGTGCCTGGGGCTGGTGATCCAGGGGCTGGGGCTGGCGATCCTGCGCTCCATTGACATGGGGGTGGATCCCTGCTCCTGCCTGACCCAGGGGGTGTCCAGGCTCACGAGGCTGAGCTTCGGCACAAGCCAGGTGCTGTGCCACCTGGTCACCTTTGCGGCGGTACTGTTTACGGAGCCCGGGCGCATCGGCTTCGGCACGGCGGGGAATATGTTTTTCTTAGGGTACATATCCGACTTCTTCACCTGGGTCTTCGGCTTCCTCCCCGGGGGATTTTTGGGGAACACGGCGGTGCGGGTCGTTCTCCTGCTGCCGGGCCTGGCGGGGCTGCTGTTCGGGGCGGCGGTGTACATGTGTTCGGGCCTTGGCGCCTCCCCCTACGACGCCGCGCCCTTTATCATCGCGGGGCACACGAAAAAGCTGTCCTTCCGGGTGGTGCGGATGCTCTGGGATCTGGGCTTTATGGCGGCGGGCTTTGCCCTGGGGGGATCCGTGGGCATCGTCACCGTGGCCGTGGCCCTCTTTTGCGGGCCGGTGGTGGCCTTTGTCCAGGGGAGGCTGGAGCGGGGCATCTTCTCCCGGGATCAGGAGGAAAAATCGCGCAGTTGACTATTTTAAGGAGGGATAAGGATGTCCGCTGAGACAGACAAGATCCGCCGGGATTTCAAGGCCAGCGACGATAGGCGGGACGCGGGCCTTACGACGCCGGAGGGGATACGCCGGTTTGACAACATCCCCTACGGGCCGGACGGCATGGAGATCCTGGACGTGTATAGGCCGAGGGCGGCCGGGGCGGCGCCGCTGCCGGTGATCGTCAGCGTCCACGGGGGCGGCTGGGTCTACGGCACAAAGGAGACCTACCAGTTTTACTGTATGGATCTGGCCCTGCGGGGCTTTGCGGTGGTGAATTTCACCTACCGCCTGGCGCCGGAGGCAAAATTCCCCGCGAGCTTAGAGGATACCGTACTTGTCTTCCGCTGGGTACTGGACAACGCGGAGCGTTACGGGTTTGATCCCCGGCACGTCTTTGCCGTGGGGGACTCCGCAGGCGGGCACATTCTGACGCTGTTTTGTCAGCTCTGCACAAACCCGGCGTATGCCAGGAGGTACGCCTTCTCCCCGCCTGACGGCTTTGCCCCCAGGGCCGTGGCCCTGAACTGCGGGGCCTACCACCACGCACGCCCCAAGGGCGCCCCCACGGCCGGGCTTATGGGGGAAGTCCTGCCCGGCGGCGGGACAAAGGCGGAGTTTGCCCTTGTGGACGCCCTCCGGTATGTGACGGGCGATTTCCCGCCCACCTTTTTGATGACAAGCACCGGGGATTTCCTTCAGGAGGACGCCCTGCTGATGGCCCGGCGGCTGACGCGGGCCTGCGTGCCCTTTGAGCTTCATCTCTACGGAGACAGCGTGGAGCGGCTGGGGCACGTCTTTCACTGCGATGTGAAGACGCAGGCGGCCAAGATCTGCAACGACGACGAGTGCGCCTTTTTCCGGCGCTTTATTGGAAATTGAGTATGGAACATTTTCAAATCGCCTTTCAGGTGGTGGCGCCCCTGGTGATCTATATGGCAGTGGGGGGCTTGGTGCGGGGACTTGGGATTTTGAAGCGGGAGACGCTTTTGGAGATGAACTCCTTCATCTTCAAGGTGATGATCCCAATCTCCCTGTTTTTTGATATCTACGGGGCCGACCTGGGGTCTGCCGTGGACGGGAAGCTGTTTTTCTGGACGGCAGCGCTTGTCACCGCCACGTTTGCCGTGGCTCTGCTCGTCTGCCGGAAGACCATTCCCCAGGGGCCGGACATCCCCACCGTGGCCCAGGGCATCGCCCGGAGCAACTATGTGCTGTTCGGCACGGTCATCAGCTATTCCCTGGCCGGGGAGGCGGGGACGGCCGTGACGGCGGCCCTGGCGGTGCTGGTGGTGCCGCTTTTCAACATTCTGGCCGTGGTGGTCTTTGAGATCCAGCGGGGCGGGCGCATCAGCTGGAAAAAGCTGCTCTGGCAGATCGTCAAAAATCCCCTGGTGGACGCGGGGATCCTGGGGGCCGCGGTGAATCTATCGGGGCTGAAGCTGCCGGGGCTGCTCTATGAGCCGCTGAACACCCTGGGGGATATCGCCTCCCCCCTGGCGCTGGTTGTTCTGGGCGGGATGCTGTCCTTTAAGAGCATGGTGAGCCACAAGGGCCGGCTCCTGGCCGCCGTCTTCTGCCGCCTTGTGGCGGTGCCGGTGGTGTGCCTGGGCATAATGGCGGCACTGGGGTTCCGGGATGAGACGCTTGTGGCCCTTTTGGCGGTGTTCGCCTCCCCCACCGCGGTGGCCTCCGCGCCGATGGCCCAGTCCCTGGGGGGCAACGGCGTCCTGGCCGGGGAGATCGTGGCCCTCACCACCGCCGGGAGCATCCTTTCGGTGTTTCTCTTTATCGCGGCGTTTAAAGCAATGGGAATGTTCTAAGCTGGCGAAGAAGGGTTTCGTGTTCTCTGAAGAGAACACGAAACCCTTCTTCTGCCAAGGGGGACGTGCGGGAATATGCCCATGAATTCTGCGGAATTCATGGGCATATTCCCTGCTGCCGCGCTGCAGCGCACGCCCAAGGGCGCACGTTTGCGCGGCAAGAGGGATTTTTTGCGAGGCAAAGCCCCGCAAAAAATGTTTGGATTGGGGGACGTAAACGCCTGCGACGTCTACGGGAAACCGGCGTCCCAAAGGGACGGTTTTTGTGAGTCATCGTTGTCGCTTAAAGTCGCGATAGCTCCCCGCGCCGCAAGCGGCGCGGCTCACTCGCAGACTTCGCTCCGCCTCTCCCCACGCAATCACGATTGCGTGAGGTCCCCCGTGCCCCACGAAGAACCGTCCCTGTTGAACCGCCTCCTCAGGTATCGAAGATAGAGCGTTATCATTGCCTCACGGGGACGGTTTTTGTGGGACACCGCAGCGCAGCGGAGGTGGTTCACAAGAACCGTCCCCTGTGGGGCACGGCAGATGGTTGGTCGTGCATCACCGGGAAGCCGGTGTGACACGGGGACGGTTCTTTAGTCCCATCTCCGCTTTGCTCCGATGTGACAGAAGAACCGTCCCCTTTGTCCCACCTCCTCAAGAGATGGAAATCCCCCGCCCCGCGTCCCCCTAATCCAAATATTTTTTCCGGCGGCATGTACGTCGGAAAAAATCCCTCTTGCCGCGCAAGTGACCAGTCCGCAGACTGGTCGCACAGCGCGGCAGCAGGAAACACCCCATCGAATTCCGCAGAATTCGATGGGGTGTTTCCGCACGTTTCCCCTTGGCAGAAAAAGGATTTGGGGTTCTCGTCAGAGAACCCCAAATCCTTTTTCGCCAGTAATTACTCTTCCGTATTTTCGCCGATAAGCTTATGAAGAAGCATGTAGAGGGTGACGCCCTCCTCATGGTTAAGGCCGGTACAGGAGGCGATCTTCGCGGGGATATCCACCGCCTTTTCCCGGAGGGCCAGGCCCTTCTCCGTGATGGTGACGATGAGATTCCGCTCGTCCTTATCAGAGCGCTGGCGGGTGACAAGCCCCTTGGACTCCATCTTCTTGAGAAGCGGGGTGAGCGTTCCGGAATCCAGGCGGAGACATTCGCCAAGCTCCTTGACGTTGACCTGGCGGCGCTCCCACAGAACCATCATGGTGATGTACTGGGTGTAGGTCAGGTTGATCTCGTCAAGAAAGGGCTTGTAGCGCTTGATGACTTCCCTTGAGCTTGCGTACAGCGGGAAGCACAGCTGGTTCTCCAGCTTCAGAACTTCGTATTTTTTGTCTTCCATGTTTTCCTCCATATGTTATACGCGTGTGTATTTGGAACCCCCATCGGGGCTTTGCTCCCAAAATCGTGAGATCAGACGTTTACAGGCCGGCGACCTTACCGGCAAAATCGGCGGCGTTCCGGCAGTCCTCCTCATTGGGGCGGCCGGGGTGCGCCTTCCAGAACTGGCCGCGGCAGTGGAATTCGTCGGTCAGAAGCTGGACCCCCACCTCGTCGCACACCTTTTTCACCGGTTTATACACAGACCGCATCATGGCGGAGGTGCCGAACAGGGCGATCCTGCCGATGTTCCACTTGTTCTCCCGGATGAATTCCTTGACGGCGTCGTCCACGTCAAAGGCGTAATACGAACAGCCCAGGAAGAGGATGTCCGCCCGCTCCAAAAGGCCCTTCTCCACGCTCTCCGCCTGCGTCCCCAAACGCCGGGCGATGGCGTCAGCCAGCTTTTTGGTGTTGCCGGATCTGGTGTAATACCGCACTGCCACATTCATGGCGCTGCCTCCTTTCCCCGGTGTCCGGGGATGATCTCGCCGCACCGTCACGCCCCCGCAAAGCGGAAGACCGCGCCGATCACGGCGGAAATGCCGATAAAGACGATGGGATGAAGCTTCTTTAAGGGTTTTGCCCGCATACAGACAAAGACGGCGGCGGCCAGAGCCACGGCCTTCCAGTTGAAAAGTCCCGTGAGGACACGGCCCAGGCCCTCCCCCTCACCCAATACGGCGGTGTGGAGAAGCACGTTTTTCGCCACGCTCAGCCCGGCGGCGCAGATCAGCGCCGTGGAGGCGGGGCGAAGCCCCTTGAAGGCGGAGTCCACAAGCTTGGACTCCCGGAACCTGGCTAAAAAGCCGGCGATGATCAGGATGACGATGATGGACGGGGCGATAAGCCCCAGGGTGGCCAGAACCGCGCCGGGGATGCCGGCGATGTGGTAGCCCACATACGTCGCCATATTCACGCCCATCGGCCCGGGGGTGGATTCGCTGACGGCGATCATGGTGGTGAGGTCGGCGTCCGTAAACCAGCCGGTGGAGGCGCCCATGTCCCGCAAAAACGGGATGGTGGCCAGGCCCCCGCCCACGGAGAACAGGCCGGTCTTGAAAAATTCGTAGATCAGGCGAAGGTAGATCACGGCCGCTTCCCTCCCCTCCCGTTCCGGGGCAGCCACAAAATGACGCCCGCCACGCCGGAACAGACAATGAGAACAGCCGGGGAGATCAGGGTATCCAGCGCCCTGCCCCACCAGGCGGCGGGGAAGGTGACGAAATTCGCCACGCACGCCAAAAGCAGAACACAGAGAAAAATCAGGACGCTGGGGGAATTCTTCAGCGTCGTCTTGCCGAGCTTGATGACGCTGGAGGCGATGAGGGCGATGACGCAGGCGTTCACCCCCGCCAGGGCGTTGCGCACCAGGGGGATGTCCGCGAAGTTGGACAAGAAGGCGGCGATCACCGTGATGATGACGATGGAGGGGAAGACCACGCCCAGGGTGGCGATGATCCCGCCGGGGATGCCGCATTTCTTATGGCCGATAAAGGTGGCGGTGTTCACCGCGATGATCCCGGGGGTACACTGGCCGATGGCGAAGTAGTCCGTAAGCTCCGCGTCCGTGGCCCACTTGTTCTTCTCCACGATCTCCCGCTGGAGAATGGGGAGCATGGCATACCCGCCGCCGAAGGTCATGACACCCACCTTGGCAAAGGTGAAAAACAGCTTGAGAAGTTCCATTCCTTCCTCCACATCGGGCAGCGAAAAAACTGTCGCCGCCCGACTTTTTCTATTATAGCAATCTTTTGTCGAAAAAGCAAATTACAAACAATTACAGATTTCCTGCAAATTTTGCTATATTAAATAGTAATATTCGGATTTATGTCAAATTGGGTTGATAAATTCCCCGGGGGATGTTATATTTATGTCAACCAAAGCCCCATTTTTGCAGGAGGTTCCCCATGAAAAAAGCGATGCTCCCGGCACTGATCCTGTGTCTCTCCCTGCTCCTCCCCCGCCCCGGGGCGCAGGGCGCCTATGTCCCACAGGGGGCGGACTTCACCGGCACGCCCGGGCTGGCCCAGGGGCTTGACCGGGTATTTTCCGGGGAGATCGACCTCTTCACCGACCCTGCGTGTACCAGCCGCGCACCGGCAAGGCTCGGATCCCGGGACGTGCCCCCGGGAAAGACCCTGTATATCCGGGACGCCGGCGGCAAGGTGTACTCCGGCTCCACCTGCTACATATACGCCAACGCCGTCTACGCCACGCTGTTTGGGGATGTCCCCTTCCACGGCGAGGGCGGGTGGCGCAATTCCCGGCGGGTGCTGGGGCCTTGCCCGGCCGTGTCCTACAGCCAGTTTGCCGCCGCGGGGATCTGCTGCGGGGCGCTGCTGCGCACCACAAAGAACGCCGACGGCTCCTATAACTCCAACTACGGACACTCCATCATCATCCTGGGCTACGACGCCTCCACCCTCACCTATCTGGAGGGGAACGGGGACGGGCGCGGTCTCATCCGGGTGGTGAGCAGGAGCTGGGACGCCTTTAACGCCGCGTCCCTGACAAACCGGGGGTACAAGGTGAGCTTCGCGGTACAGCCCACTCGGGAGTACCTCGACGGCCTGTCCGGGGCGGACGCCCCCGCCGTCACGGACCCCGTGGGGTATTTTACTCGCTCCAGGGCCTATACCGGGTGCTTCCGGGATGTGCCGTATTCCGCCTGGTACGCCAAAAACGTGGCGGCGGTCTACGAGCTTGGGCTGATGACGGGGACGGAGGACACGGCCTTCTCCCCCGCCGGACAGCTCACCGTCCGGGAGGCGGTGACGATGGCGGCCAGGTTCCTGTCCCTCTACTACGCCGACGGGTATAATTTCACCGGCCAGGGGCCCTGGTACGCCCCGTATTGCGCGTATCTGGGGCTATGGGGGATCAACACGGATTTCGCAAGTCCCCACGAGCTTATCACCCGCGGGCAGTTTGCCGCGCTGATGGCCCGTGTCCTGCCGAAGGAGGCAGTAAGCTTCACCCGGCAGGTGTCCTTCCCGGATGTCTCCGGCGCTGAGGCGGCCGGCGTTGAAAAGCTGGCCGCCTCCGGCATTCTCAACGGCTCCGGCGGGAAATTCCGGCCCCGCGATCCCCTCACCCGGGCGGAGGCGGCGGCGATCCTCTCCCGCATGGCAGACCGGGGCCTGCGGGTGTGACCCTCAGGCGCCCCAGATGTCCCGGAAGGCGCGCAGGGCGTTTTTGTGGGTGATCTTCTCCGCCGTGTCAAAGCCGAACCGGCTCACGATGGCCTGAACCAGCTTCTGCTGGCCGGAGACGTCGCCCCACTCCAGGACGGAGCCGATGCCGTCATAATCCGAGCCCAGGGCCACGCTATCCGTCCCCGCCACGTCGATCATGTGGGTCAGGTGGCGCAGAAGCTCCGATATGGCGGTGAATCTGTCCTCCCTGTCCGCCACCGGGTGGAGGAAGACGTTGCAGTAATTCAGGCCCACCACGCCGCCGGACTCCGCCACGGCCCTGAGCTGCTGATCCGTCAGGTTCCGGCCGATGTCGCACAGCGCCCGGCAGCAGGAGTGGGAGGCGATAAAGGGCTTTGTGCTTGTCCGGGCCACGTCCCAGAAGCCCCCCTCGCTCAAATGGGACACGTCCACGGCGATGCCCAGCTCGTTCATCCGGCGCACGCAGTCCTTCCCGAAGGGCTTCAGACCCAGGGCGTGCTTCTCCGGGTCGGCGCTCTGGGGGTAGCCCAGGGAGTTTTCATAGTTCCAGGTGAGCGCCACCATGCGCACGCCCTTTTTGCCGTACTCGTCCACGTTCTCGATCTTCCCGTCCAGAGTGACGCCGTCCTCCACCGTCAGGATGGCGCTGACCTTGCCCTGGGACTCGTTTTTCAAGATGTCCGCCACGGTCAGGGCCGGGGCCAGTTTTTCGGCGCAGACGGTCAGTTCCCGCCTGTAGGCGTCATACGCCCGCTGAAAATACCCGAAGGCGTCCTCCCGGATCCCGTGGCGGGCGGCGGCGTCGTGGGTGGGCACAAAAATGGCGAAGCACTGGGCCAGGGTCTCCCCCTGCCGGAGCTTCTCCAAGTTGATGTGAGAATTTTCCAGCCCGTCCAGGCTGCGCCCCTCATACAGCTGTTCTATGGTGTCGCAGTGAAGGTCAACGATCCTCATACAGATCCTCCCGTTCATTTTTTTCGCAAGATATTATACTGCATATTGGCGCTGAATGCAATTTCTCTGCAAGAAAAAATCCGCGCATAAAAAGGAAGACCTCCGGTTATATTAACAGCGCAACAAAAAAGGAGGCTTCACGCTATGATTATGGATAGGATCGCCCTTGTCCTCCTGATTATCGGTGGACTGAACTGGGGGCTTGTGGGCATCTTCAAATTTGATCTTGTCGCGTACCTCTTTGGCGGACAGACGGCCTCGATCAGCCGTGTGGTGTACACCCTGGTGGCCCTTTCGGCGCTGTGGTGCATCTCCCTGCTTTTCCGCGACAGAATCGAATCCAAGGAAAATTCCTGACAAAAAAGCGGAGGGCGAACCCTCCGCTACATATTTGCCCGGGCGGGGAGTCTCTCCCCCGTCACATCCGCCAGTCTCTTGATGCTCAGGATGAAGTTGAAGATCTCCGAGAGGTACAAAATGGCGATATACCCGTCCAGGGCAAACCGGGGCAGGATGAACCACATGGCCGTGGTGGAGACAAGGGAGTCCACCAAATTCAGGCCCATTGTGTACATATGCTCCCCCAGGCCCCGGAGCATCCCGTCCGTCACGTTGTCCAGGTACATCACCGGCATAAGGGGCGCCAGGAGGGCGATATATTTGCCCGCCGGGGCGCTGGAGAACAGCACGGCCCCTAATTTTTTGGAAAAACACAGCACGAATAGCGCCGCCGCCGTGGACAGGCCCATCGTAAAGCGCAGCAGCGCCCTGGCCCAGTGGCGGATGCCCTCCAGGTTCCCCCGCATCTGCTCCTCCGTCAGCTCCGGGACGATCAGCTCCGACACGGAGGAGAAAAGCACCATCGGGAAGGTGATCACGGGCATGGCCATGCCCCGCACCGTGCCGTAACCGGCCAGCGCCTTCTCCGCCGTGGCGCCGCTTTTTGTGAGGCCAAGGGGGATCAGCAGCTGCTGGAGGGTCTTTACCGCGACTCTGGCGTAGGCGGTGAAGGCCAGCGGCACCGCCACGGTGACGATGCGCCGCAGCTGTCCCGGCGGGGAGGGCCGATCCGGTCTGGGCCGCTTTTTGTCCGCAAGGTAGAGGATGGCCATCACCAAAAAGGACGCCAGCTCCCCGGATGCGCTGCCCGCCGCCGCGGCGGCGCAGGTCAGGCGCGGATCCGTGCTGCCCGTTAAGGAGAGGATCAGAAAGGTGACGGCCACGCGGACGGTCTCCTCGCTCAGCGGCCCGCCCAAGGCCATCCCCGCCCGGCAGGTGCCGGTGAAGTAGCCCCCCAGCACCGCCCCGGCGGACAGGAACGGCATCCCGAGGGAGAGGATCTTCAGGGCCAGGGCGGCCCGGACATCCCCCAAAAGGTGGGCGGCCACGCTGTCCGCGCACAGCCGCAAAGCTCCGCCTGCCAGGCCCCCGCATAGAAGGGCGTAGAGCAGGCAGCGGCGGATGAGCGGGGGGATCCGGCCCATCCGGCCAAGGCCCATCTCCTCCGCCACAAGTCTTGTGGAGGCAAAGCGTATGCCGGATATGGCAAAGGTTGCCGCCAGGGACCCCACGGACGTGATCAGGCCCATCAGGCCCAGCCCCGCCGCACCCATGCGCTTGGCCAGCATGGACTGGAACCACAGCCCCAGTGCCTGCGTAAACAGCGCGGCCAGCGTAGTCAGTGCCGTATTGGCCGCAAGTCTCTTCCCCTGCATATCCTCACCCCCGGATCGTGTCTTCAAGAGTATATGAGGGAGAAAAGGAAAAAAGTCATCTGGGCCATCTGGCGAAAAAGGATTTTGGGTTCTCTGACGAGAACCCAAAATCCTTTTTCTGCCAAGGGGGACGAAGGCTGGATTGAAACCCCCTTGGGCTTTCAATCCCAAGAAGGACGTGCGAAAGACCCGGCGTGAATTCTGAGGAATTCACGCCGGGTCTTTCTGCTGCCGCGCTGCAGCGCACGCCCAAGGGCGCACGTTTGCGCGGCAAGAGGGATTTTTTCCGACGTACATGCCGCCGGAAAAAATATTTGGATTGGGGGATGCGGGTCGGGGGGTGTTTCGTTATACGGAGGCTTTCACCCGGCGTTACAGAGGGACGGTTCTTTTGTCACACCTGCGGTGGTACAAAAGAACCGTCCCTCAGTCCCGCCTTTATCGGGGGCTGGGAAACAGTACATGGGGGATCTACACACACCGGCTTCCCGGGGACGTTGCAGGCTACGTCTGTGCACTGCCCGGGGGATCCCCATCAGAGGAGTCCGTAACCGGGGGTCAGAACAGCTCATCCAACAGCGCAAAATACCTCATCTTTTCCCTATCCGGAGAAAGCCCGAGATATCTGAAAAGCGTGTCGGCGTCGAACCCGGGGCTTGTGTGGCCGTGGTGGCCGTCGGTGTTGTGGTGGAGGCTCCGGCGGGCGATAGCGTAGTCCCGGTAGGGGTCGCCGATCCCCGCGCCGCCCAGATCTAAAAAGCCGGTGATCCTGCCGTTCTCCGTCAGGATATTGGGAAGGCACATGTCGCCGTGGGTAAAGCGCGCATCCTCCGGCGGGCGGTTCTCCTCCAGCCACATAAGCAGGTGCTGGGGGTTCCGGAAGCCCCCGGGGCCGAAGGTGGCGGGGTCGGTGTTCTCCACGTCCACCTCTCCCCGCTCCACATGCGCCCGGGCGATGGCAAGCTCGGTGTCCAGGTCGGCCCTACACGGGCAGTGGGAAATATCTACGGCGCTTACCATCTCCAGGGCCTGGGCCAGGAGCCGGGCCGCGCTCTCAGCGTCCGTGATCACCCGACTGTCGCACAGCATCTTCCCCCTCAGGCGCGTCATCAGCAGGTATTGCCGCCCGCCCTCCCGCTGGCAGGCCAGGACCTCCGGCGCCGGGAGCTTGCCGTGAAGCCAGGTTAAGATGTCCGCCTCCCGGCGGGCGGCCTCGTCGTCCCGGGAGATCTTCAGAACCGCCTCCGGGTAGAGGCGTATTTCCGCACCGGACATGCCGATGCTGTCCGTCTCGTAGGGAGCGCCGCGCAGGATCTTCTCTATTGTCTCAGGAAGCCGTTCCATTTTAATTCATCGTCCCCTTGTTCTTCTCCAGGAGCCTGTCCACGCTCTCCCGGAGGACGGCGTTCTCCGGCAGGGAAAGCTCCGGATCGGCGGCCAGAAGCTCCGTGGCGGCGGTCTGGGCCGTTTTCAGCATCTCCATGTCAGAGATGAAGCTTGCGATCTGCATATCGGGAAGGCCGCTCTGCCGGGATCCGAAGAAATCCCCCGGGCCGCGAATGGCCAGATCCGCCTCCGCCAGCTTAAAGCCGTCGTTCGTCCGGCACAGGGCGCGCAGGCGCTGGGTGGCCGTGTCCCCGCCGGCCCCCTCAAAGAGGACGCAGTAGGATTTGTGCTGTCCGCGGCCCACCCTGCCCCGCAGCTGGTGGAGCTGGGAGAGGCCGAACCGGTCGGCGTTCTCCACCACCATCAGGGCCGCGTTGGGCACGTCTACGCCCACCTCGATTACCGTGGTGGCCACGAGGATGTCGATGTCCCCGGCGGCGAAGGATCCCATGACCTCATTCTTCTCCTTGGCCCTCAGCTTCCCGTGGACAAGGGCCACGCGCAGGTCGGGGAAAATCTTCTCCTGAAGCTCCCGGGCGTACTCCTTCACGGATTTCAGGCCGTCCGGCTGTTCCTCCGTCTCCTCCACCGCCGGGCAGACGATGAACACCTGGCGGCCCTCCCCCACAAGGCGGCGGATAAAGTTGTAGATGCGCTGGCGCATACTCTCGCCCACCAGGAAGGTGTCCACCTTCTGCCGCCCCGGGGGAAGCTCGTTGATGACGGACACGTCCAGATCCCCGTAGACGATGAGCGCCAGGGTCCTGGGGATGGGAGTGGCGGACATGACGAGGACGTGGGGGGTGTCCCCCTTGTCCGTCAGGGCCGCCCGCTGCTGTACGCCGAAGCGGTGCTGCTCGTCGGCGATGATGAGGGCGAGGTCTGAAAACTCCACGCTCTGGGAGATGAGGGCGTGGGTGCCGATGACAAGGCCGACCTCCCCGGAGCGCAGCTGCTCCTGAGTCTCCCGCCGGGCCTTGGCGCCCATGCCCGCCGTGAGAAGGCCCACGCGGATGCCCAGGGGCGCCAAAAGCTCGCCCAGGGATTTGTAGTGCTGCTCAGCCAAAATCTCCGTGGGGGCCATAAACGCCGCCTGGCGGCCATTCATCGCCACGGCGTAGGCGGCGGCCGCCGCAACCATCGTCTTGCCGGAGCCTACGTCCCCCTGGACAAGGCGGGACATGGGCCTTCCGGAGGACATGTCCGACAAGATCTCGTCTATGGCGCGGCTCTGCGCACCGGTGAGGGTGAAGGGCAGCGCGGCGTAAAACCGGCCCATATCCGGCGGGGTGATCACCCGGCCGTCCTTCTCCATCTGGCGGGAGCGCATGAAGCTCAGCGTACAGCTGAGGACGAAAAGCTCCTGGAAAATCAGCCTGCGGCGGGCAAGCTCCAAACTCTCCAGATTCCGGGGGAAGTGGATGTTCTCATAGGCGAAGCGGGTCTGCGCCAGCTTATATTTCTCCCGGACGGCCCGGGGCAGCTGCTCCGGGAGCAGATCCCCGCAGGCGTCAAGCCCCGCCCGGACGGCGGCGGCGATGCGCCCCTGGGAGAGGCCGGCCGTCATCCGGTAGATGGGCACAATGCGCCTGGTGACACCCGGGGGGCTGGACTCCCGCTCAAAGACAGGGTTCACCATCTCCGGTGCGCCCAGCTTCCCCGCCACGCGGCCGTAGAAGATATAGCTCTCCCCGGGGATCAGGTTCCTGCCGACGTAGCTCTGGTTAAAGAAGGTGACGGTCATCCGCCCCGCGTCGTCCACCACCACTGCCTTTGTGATGTCCAGGCCCTTGCGGATCCTGGAGAGTCTGGCCGGCGCGGCCACGGTGGCGCTGACACAGCACATCTGGCCGAATTGAAGCTCTGATATGCTCCGGCACTCCCGCCGGTCCTCATAGGCGCGGGGGTAGTTCATGACCAGATCCCGCAGGGTGGTCACGCCCAGCTTTTCAAAGGCCTTGGCCCTCTGCTCTCCAACGCCCTTGATATACTGTACCTTTGTGTCAAGTCCTTCCACGCTCATCCCCCCTTGTGATGCCATTTTACCATAAACGCCGGGAAATGGGAAGAAAAATTCCGCCCACCCCGGCGGACGCCCTCTCAATTTGACCGGTTTCCAGGAGCTTACAGCGCGAAAAAGATTTTTATTGCGAAAAGGCGGCGGGCATGATAAAATAGAAAATTAAGGCGATGGGACATCCCCCGCGCCTTCAGCCAACCATTTTACGGAGGATACCATGCTGGAAGTCATTCTGGACGCGGCTCTTGACACGCTGAAGCTGCTTCCGTTTCTGTTTTTAACGTATCTCCTGCTGGAATTTATCGAGGAGAGGGCCGAGGCCGGCTCTATACGCCTCACCAGGCAGTCCGGCGCGTGGGGGCCTCTGGCTGGGGCCGCCGTGGGACTCATCCCCCAGTGCGGGTTTTCTGCCTCCGCCGCCAACCTCTTCGCCCAGCGGCTCATCTCCGCCGGGACGCTGTGCGCGGTGTTCCTCTCCACCTCCGACGAGATGCTGCCCATCCTCATCTCCTCCGCCGTCTCCCCTGCGCGTATCCTGAAGCTCCTGGGGCTGAAGGTTCTGGCGGCCGCGGCGGCGGGACTTGCGGCGGATTGGATCTTCCACCTGTGCCGCCACAAGGGGGAGACGGTGAATCTCCACGAGCTGTGCGAGGCGGAAAACTGCGGCTGTGAGAAGCACGGGATCCTGCTGTCCGCCGTCCTCCACACCCTCCAGATCGCCGCCTTCGTGCTGATCGTGAATCTGATCCTGGGGATCGTCATCCACTTTATCGGGCAGGAGCGGCTGAACAGTCTGATTTTCAACAGGCCCGTCCTCGGCCCGGTCATCGCCGGGGTCGTGGGCCTCATCCCCAACTGCGCCGCCAGCATCCTCATCACCCAACTGTATCTGGGCGGGGCCATGACGGCGGGGAGCCTGTTCTCCGGCCTCCTCACCGCCTCCGGCGTGGGGCTGCTGGTTCTCTTCCGCGTCAACCGCCGAGCTATGCGGGACAACGTGAAGATCCTGTGCTTCGTTTTCGTCTTCTCCGTCCTGGCGGGGATCCTTCTGGATCTTCTGCGGGTGAGCTTTTGAGCCTGGGACGCGGCTAAATATAGCGCGGGAGGCTGTTGGACAAATCGGAGGTCAAAATCGGAGGTCAATGAGAGGACAAAAATCGAGCTTGGCGAATTTTTCGATAAGCTGAGGGGCGGGTCAATGACCCGCCCCTCGATCTGTCAAAAAACTCAAATTTAATTTTAATATTTTCCCGACAGGCTGCCTGAGCCAAAAGGCCGCGGGCCTTTTGACTCAGGTTCGTTTTAGTTGAATCTCTCCCTGGCCGCGTAGCTGGTGTGCAGCAGCTCATGGGCGCGGTGACCGCAGGGCTCGCCCAGGTAGTCGGCGTAGAGCTTCTGGATCTGGGTGTTGTTGTGGCTCTGGCGGACGGTCTGGCGCTCGTCCTCGCTGTAGAGGGCGGCGGAGCGCTTGGCCTTGTAGGTATCCAGGATGTCGATGTCCTCGTTGGGGAGGAAGCAGGGCTTCACATACGGCTGACCGCCGCCGGCCACGCAGCCGCCGGGGCAGCCCATGATCTCGATGAAGGTGTACTTGCTGGTGCCGGCACGAACCTCGTCCATCAGCACCTTGGCGTTCTTCATGCCGTGGGCCACGGCCACGTTCACGGTGGTGCCGTCGATGTCGATGGCGGCCTCCTTGATGCCGTCAAGGCCGCGAACCTGCTCGAACTTCACAAGCTCATGCTCCTTGCCGGTGAGGATGTGGTAAGCGGTGCGCAGGGCAGCCTCCATGACGCCGCCGGTGACGCCGAAGATGACGCCGGCGCCGGTGTACTCGCCCAGGAGATCCTGGTCGAACTCCTCGTCGGGGAGTTTTGCGAAGTTGATGCCGGAGCGGCGGATAAGGTCGCCCAGCTCACGGGTGGTGAGAACGCAGTCCACATCGGGAAGACCGTCGGCGTTCTTCAGCTGATCCCGCTCCTTCTCGAACTTCTTGGCGGTGCAGGGCATGATGGAGACGACGAAGATGTCCTTGGGATCCAGGCCGTTCTTCTCCGCGAAGTAGCTCTTCACGATGGCGCCGAACATCTCGTGGGGGGACTTGCAGGAGCTGAGGTGATCCAGCTGATCTCCGTAATAATACTCAGCGTAGTTGACCCAGCCGGGAGAGCAGGAGGTGATCATGGGCAGGACGCCGCCGTTCTTGATGCGGTTCACCAGCTCGTTGGCCTCCTCCATGATGGTGAGGTCGGCGCCGAAGTTGGTGTCGTAGACCTTGTCAAAGCCCAGACGCTTCAGGGCCGCCACCATCTTGCCGGTGACGGGGGTGCCGATCTTCATGCCGAACTCCTCGCCCAGGGCGGCGCGGACGGCGGGAGCGGTCTGGACGACAATGTACTTGCCGGCCTTTTTGGCCTCGTCGATCTTCCAGATCTCGCTCTTCTCCAAAAGGGCGCCGGTGGGGCAGACGCTGACGCACTGGCCGCACAGGATGCAGGGGGAATCCATAAAGCTCCGGTTCTGGGCGGGGCCGACGATGGTGTTGAAGCCCCGGTTCTCAAAGCCCAGGACGGAGAGGCCGTGGGCGTTGCCGCATCTGGCGATGCAGCGGCCGCACAGGATGCACTTGGAGGTGTCGCGGATGATGCTGGGACTCAGTTCGTCCACGGTGACGGGGGTGCGGGCGCCCTCCTTATCGATGACGCGGGCGCCGGTCATCTGGGCGACGCGCAGAAGCTCGCAGGAGCCGTTTTTGCCGCACTCCTGGCACCAGGCGGAGTGGTTGGAGAGCAGCAGCTCCACGCTGGTGCGGCGGGCCTGGACGGCCTTGGGGGAGGAGATGGTGATCTCCATGCCCTCGCTCACCGGATACACGCAGGAGGCCACAAGGCCCCGGGCGCCGGTGGCTTCCACCAGGCAGACGCGGCAGGAGCCCTGGTTGCACTCGCCGTGGTTAAAAGCGCAGAGGGACGGGATGTCATAGCCGCAGCGCTTTGCGGCCTCCAGGATGGTGAGGCCGGCCTCGACCTGGTAGGGATGTCCCTCGATCTTGATATTCACTAATGACATTTCTCGGTTCCTCCCCTATTATTCCTTGATGATGGCCTTGAACTTGCAGGTGGACATGCAGGCGCCGCACTTCACGCACTTCTGGGGATCGATCTCCATAGCGGCCAGCTTCTTGCCGGGGGCCACATAGTCGGTGCGGGAGATGGCGGAGGCGGGGCACTGCTTGGCGCACATGCCGCAGCCGAAGCAGGAGTCCTTTACGATCTTGTACTGCATCAGGTTCTTGCACACATGGGCCGGGCACTTCTTGTCGTTGATGTGGGCAAGATACTCGTCCATAAAGTGGGTCATCGTGGACTTCACGGGGTTGGCCGCGGTCTGGCCCAGGGCGCACAGGGAGCCGTTCTGGGTCACATGGACAAGCTCCTCCAGGGCGGTGATGTCCTCAGGCTCGCCCTTGCCCTCCGTGATCTTGGTCAGAATCTCCAGCATCCGCTTGGTGCCGATGCGGCAGGGCGTACACTTGCCGCAGGACTCGTCGCAGATGAACTCCATGTAGAACTTGGCCACGTCCACCATGCAGTTGTCCTCGTCCATGACGATGGCGCCGCCGGAACCCATCATGGATCCCTTGGCCACCAGGTTGTCAAAGTCGATGGGCTCGTCCAAATACTCCTCCGTCAGGCAGCCGCCGGAGGGGCCGCCGGTCTGGATGGCCTTGAACTTCTTGCCCCCCGGGATGCCGCCGCCGATGTCGTAGATCAGCTCCCGAAGGGTGGTGCCCATAGGCACCTCCACAAGGCCGACGTTGTTGATCTTGCCGCCCAGGGCGAAGACCTTGGTGCCCTTGGACTTCTCGGTGCCGTATTTGGCGAAGGCGTCCGCGCCCTCACGCAGGATGTACGGCACGCAGGCCAGGGTCTCCACGTTGTTCACGATGGTGGGGCACTGCCACAGGCCCTTCACCGCCGGGAAGGGAGGCCGGGGTCTGGGCATACCGCGCTTGCCCTCGATGGAGTTTAAGAGAGCCGTCTCCTCGCCGCACACAAAGGCGCCGGCGCCCAGACGGATATGTACGCGGAAGCTGAAGTCGGAACCCAGGATGTGATCGCCCAGAAGTCCCTCCTCCTCCGCCTGCCGGATGGCGATGCGCAGACGGCGCACAGCCACGGGATACTCGGCGCGGACGTAAAAATAGCCGTTCTTGGCGCCGATGGCGTAGCCGGCGATGACCATGCCCTCGATGACGGCCAGGGGGTTGCCCTCCAGGATGGAGCGGTCCATGAACGCGCCGGGGTCGCCCTCGTCGCCGTTGCAGACGACGTACTTCTCGTCCCCCGCCTCGTTATAGGCAAACTGCCACTTTCTCCCCGTGGGGAAGCCGCCGCCGCCGCGGCCGCGAAGTCCGGCCTTGAGAACCTCGTCGATGACCTGCTGACGGGTCATGGTCAGGGCCTTTGCCAACCCCTGATAGCCGCCGTAGCCCAGGGCCTCATTCAGATCCTCCGGGTTTATGGCGCCGCAGCCGTGAAGGGCGATGCGGTGCTGCTTTTTATAGAAGTTGATGTCGTCCTGGCGCTGTACCTTCTCGCCGGTGGCGGGATCGACGTAGAGCAGGCGCTCCACGATCTCGCCGCCCAGGAGATCGCGCTCCACGATCTCCTCCACGTCCTCTAACTTCACCATGCGGTAAAGGGTGTCCTCGGGGAAGATCTTGCAGAACGGCCCCTGGGAGCAGAAGCCGAAGCAGCCCACCTGGTTGACGGTGACTTTGTCGTGCAGGCCCTTCTCGTCAATGACCTGCTGGAACTTCTCCCGGATCTCCGCGGAGTTGGAGGAGAGGCAGCCGGTGCCGCCGCACAGGACCACGGCGCGCTTGCCGTTCTCGCCCTTGAATTTGCCGTCCAGGCAGGCGGAACAGGCGGCGACCCGTTCATTAAGCTGTTCAGGTGTCTTTATCATAGATGCGTTCCTCCCTCAAGCGTTTCTGTAGGAGGCCACGATGTCGGGGACATCGGAGACCTTGACCTTGGGATAGACCTTGCCGTTGATGGAGACGGCGGGGGCGATGCCGCAGGCGCCAAGGCAGCGCAGGGCGTCCAGCGTGAACAGCCCGTCGGGCGTGGTCTCCCCGCCCTTGATGCCAAGCACCTCGGAGAACTTGTCAAAGACCTGTCCGCCGCCCTTGACGTAGCAGGCGGTGCCCAGGCAGCAGCCCACCACATACTTTCCCTTGGGCTTCAGGGAGAAATAGGAGTAGAACGTCACCACGCCGTAAATCTCCGCCACCGAAATCCCGGTCCTCTGGGAGACAAGCTCCTGAACCTCCAGGGGGATGTAGCCGTACTCGTTCTGGATGTCGCTGAGGATCAACATCAGCGGGGTAGGCTCGTCAACGTATCTGTCACAAATCTCGTTGATCTTCGCCACGGCACTTTCGCTTAAGCGAGCCATAGAAAAAAACCTCCGTTTTCTGATTTCCGCCCCGGTCGCCGGGACTTCCTTTTCCGTACCTCGTGCCAAGCACGTCAGTATTGTTAATAGAATAACATTCTTTCCGCCAACTTTCAATAGGGTATTTGGGCTTTTTTACGCGCCGGCGGGGAGAAATTTCGGGGATTTTGACGAGGACAGGAATTTATTAGAAAACCGTGGCCGCGCAGGGAGTTTAAGACTCCCCTCTCAGGGTGTCGTACACCATGTCCGGGTAGTCGCTCATAATGGCGTCCGCGCCCTTCCCGGCCAGGTCGCGGACATGGGCCGGATCGTTGATCGTCCAGAACTGGACGGCGATGTTGTGCTTATGGGCATAATTCACAAAACGTGTGGTGCCGAGCTTCACAATATAGTCCTCATCCGGCACCTGGAGAGCCACAAAATGGTAAAAACCCGCCGGTTGATCGATGTCCAGGAGGGCGTAGAAGTACAGCGCCGCCACCTCCATGACGCCGGCGGAGCGGAGAAGATCGGGGTATGTCTTGTCCATATACTCCGTAACCTCCCCGTGGAAGGTGCCGATAATGGCCCTGGAGAGCATGTCGCGCTCAGAGAGGATTTGATATATTCTGTCAGCGGCGCGGCATCCGCGCTCCCCCGAGTCCTTGATCTCCATGATGAAGCGATATTTGCCATAATCATCCAGATAATCAAAGAGATCCTCCAGCTTCAGCACCCGCAGATCCTCCGGGATTTCGTCACCGCGAAGGCCCTTATACGGGGTCTCCCCCGCCTCGTTTACGAACCCCTCTCCCATGTTCAGCTGCCGAAGCTCGTCATAGGTGTAGTCCCCGGGATAGACCTCCTGATGGCCGAAAAGCTCCACCGCGTCGGAGGTGCGGTCCAGCGTCTCGTCGTGGAGGAGGATAAGCTGCTCGTCCTTCGTCAGGGCCAGGTCAAATTCAAAGATCTCCACCTGAAAATCCTGTGCCTCCACCACGTTCCGGAAGGCCATCAGGGTGTTCTCCGGGGCGATGCCGCCGCCGCTGCGGTGGGCGGAGACCATCGGCAGGCCCGTCTGGGATATGTAGGGGTTATCAAGGCCGGACACGTCCACCGGGGGCGCGCCCGACCAGTCGTGGGTGACGATGAAGTACGCCGCCAGCGCCAGGGCGCACAGCGTCAGCAGGACGGCGGCCAGGGCCTTCAAAACTCGTTTCGCTCTCTTGCTCATGGGTGGATCCCCTCCGCAAAATTCGATTGATCGTCCTCTATTATACCCCCGAACGCCGTCTTTGGCAAGCATCCTACCGGGAAAGTACAGAAAACGTCAAAAAGGCCCCGTTTCGGGAGAAATTCCAAAAAATACGGGCTTTGCAGTTGATTTTGTGGTTGAAAGCGGACAAAATATAGGAATACCACTTTATAAGGAGGAATCATATGGAACTCAAAATCATCACGCCGGAATCCGTAGCCGGATTTGCGGCAAACCTGGCCATCCGGGAACGGAGCATCCACACCGTCAGCCGGTATCTCCACGACGTGCGCTCCTACGCGTCGTTCCTGGAGGGCCAGGAGGCCAGCGGCCAGGGCACCCTGGGCTACAAGCGTCAGCTCATGGAGCGGAAATACGCCCCGGGGAGCGTCAACACCATTCTGGCGTCCCTGCGGTCGTTTTTCCAGTATATGGGCTGGCGGGGATGCGAGACGCGGCGCATCGTGATCCAGCGGGACGCCTACTGCCCGGAGAAGAAGGAGCTGACCCAGGAGGAATACGCGGCGCTGCTGAAGGCGGCCGGCGAGCGGGACCGGCTGCTCCTGGAGACCATCTGCTCCACGGGGATCCGGGTCTCGGAGCTGCAGCACTTCACCCTGGAGAACGTGCGCCGGCGGGAGATCTGCGTCTCCTGCAAGAGCAAGCTCCGGCGGGTCATGGTGCCGGAGACCGTGGGCCGAAAGTTAGAGGACTTCGCCCAGCGGCAGGGCATCACCTCCGGGGTGATCTTCCCGGGGCGCGAGGGCAAACCCTTAGGGCGGCGGCGCATCTGGGCCATTATGAAGGAGGTGGGAGAAAAGGCCGGTGTGGAGCTTTCCAAGGTCTTCCCCCACAACCTGCGCAAGCTGTTCGCCAGAACCTTCTACGACGCGGGGAAGGACGTGGTGAAGCTGGCCGACGTGCTGGGCCACAGCAGCATCGAGACAACGCGCATCTACACCCGCACCAGCGGCACGGAACACAGGCGGCTTCTGGACGCCCTGGCCCTGAAGCTCCCCGACCCGGACAGGCAGCCGGACAAAAAACCGGAGGAAAAACCGGAGGGGACGGCGGAGAGGAAGGACGCAAAACGGCCCCACCGCCACCGAAAGGGCGGTAAGGGCCGGCGCGCCAGAAAATAATCCGCCGCCCGCCTCTCCCCGCCGTGCCAATGGACATTATAGATATAATGTCCACTTCCTGTTTCACCGGCATTTCCCAATATTTCCATATGGACGGAAGATTTGGGATTTGATTCCTGGTGAAATTGACGGTTTTTGAATTTTGGGCGCACTTATCCACACCCTTCTCCCTGCCAAATTTTGGGCAGACGGACAGGGGTGCGTTTCGGCGTACTTATTTAGCGCGGTATGTAAAAAAATTGGCGCGATCCTTCCTCACCTATTGACAATTTCGGCAGATTGTATATAATAGGGAGGAAGAATTTTGTTGCCGCCCGCTTTTTTCCGCCGCTGTTTAGTGGACATTATATCTATAATGTCCACTTCCAAAGGGGGAAATGGGGGTGGGACAGGTTCTTCGTCAGCATTTTTGTTGATTCTGACGAAAAAAACGGGGCGCCGCATGGGCGGCAACCCGGTTTTTCTGCAAATTCTCCGGCTGGCCGGGAGGAGCCGCGCCGGGACATTGCCTTCCTATTTTATTTTGCTACCTGCGGGCGTCCCCCTGGGGACGGCGGCCGCGACACCTCCGCTTGCAACTTAGGTGGATCGCGGGCCGTCCCCCTGGGACGCCGGTTTACGCCGCCGGTTTACGCTGGCAGGCTGTGCCCGGCGGTAAATGCTTTTGGTAGTCTGCGATACGCGCCCCTAACACGCGTCTCGCTTTCTGCAATATATTTTTAGGAGGTTTAACTCTACCCATGAAACGAAATTCTTCAACCAACACACGCACACACGCGCTTGGACGCGCGGGCTTCACCTTGGTGGAGCTGCTCATCGTCATCGCCATTCTCGCCATCCTGGCGGGCATCGGCGCGGTGGGCTACACGGGGTACATCGAGTACACCAAAAAGGGTCTGGACAAACAGACCGTGGGCGAGATCAATCACGCGCTGGAACTGGCAAACTACTCCGATCCCAGCCTGTTTGACGGAGCTACGACTGTTTATCTGGCAGATAATGGTATTATCTGCGCTGATCCGGGCGTTGCAAAGGCCCTGGAGGATGCCTTCGGGGATCTGAGCGGCACGAAGCTTTCTTACCTCAAGTGGGAAAGCGCACTCCCAGCCGGCCAGCTAAACTCCATCGCAAGCAGTCTTGGCCTTGATGGCAGCATGGTCGATAAGTATTGGGACAACAATTATTCAGCCTCGTTTGCCGGGAATATTGAAGAGCTGTGGGACGACGTCTATTCCATGGTCGCTCTCTACAATAATATGACCAACAGCACCACAAACCTCAGCAAGGTCGTAAACGGATTAACGGATACGACCCATCAATTCGAGGGTGAGACATACAGAGACGTGATGCTCAATGCTTGGAAGTCATCGGTAAACGATTCAGCTTATCTTAAGTTTGATAGAATGTGCAGCGATAACACATTCAAAACCAACGTAGAAACAGACGGTATCTTGTTGTCTATGGCAGTGGCCCGCAGCTGCGCTTTCAAGGCATACGCGGAAAAGCTGGATCTTTCCGACACTGCCAGAGCAGAGCTTGAGGCGTGGAATCCCGTTCCAACTAAAAAAGGCGGAACATATGCACATTATGAAAGTTATTTTGAAGCGGCATCCTCTGTCTCGAGTGAATGGACTAAAATCATTGATGATTATCAAAAGAACGGACAGGCGGAGGCCGATGCGACCGCTTTTCTCGGTATGCTGGAGGCCGGAAAAGCCGTGGAGGATGATTTGACCTCGAGTGGTAAGCCCATTACAGACTTCGATTATTATGACGCACTGACCGGATATGTGGGCATTACCGAAACCATCATGGAATCCCGTGACAACTGGGAAGCAATCCAGGCATCAATGGCAGACAGCCAAAGCGCATTGTACGCGACTGTTACGTCAAAAGACGGCAGGCTCAACATCGATTGGCACGGAAAAGAATTGGACGAGTTTGACGTAACAAGCGACGCAGGCGCTGCCGGAGGTACTGAGGTCTGCAATCTGGCACATACGACAGAAATTTCTGGTGAAATTAAAAAGCCGTCTGGGACTGTCACAGTCACTTTTGATAATAGTAATATCTCTCTATGCTCAAAAGGCGGGCCTACAACATGTTCAATTCGTTTCTTTACAAATGATACAAACCTTTCGCAAAGAGTACAGAGAGCAGAAGTTTCTGAGAAAGAAGATACAGATGATTGCATAACTGTAAAAGGGAACGGTGCAAACTGGACTGTTACGGTGAATGGTCCCGGTAGTGCAACTTTGTCGATAACTCTCGGTCAAGGCGAAGTGACAACAGTAACAGTTGAGGTTCATTAAATCGGGGGATTTGATAGGAACTGGGAAAAAAAGTGAATATATGCACCCATACTGTTAATTCTCCCAAAAAATATTTTATTCTGGAGGTAATACTATGAAACGGCAAAAGATTTCTATCAAACTCATTGCGCTTACTTTAGTTTTGAGCTTGGCTGTTTGCTTGGCGCCTGCGTCTATTGCTTCCGGTGACGCAGTTGTTCCTGAAGAAGACGCGATTGCCGAGAATGTTACAAAAGGAGTTTTCTACGACACCCTGGAGGACGCCCTGGCAAACGCGGGAGAAGATGAAAATGTCGTCCTCTTACATAGCTATGAGTTGCAGGACTCTATCGTCATCGGAGATTTCGTTCAGCTTACTATTCCCACAGCTGAAAACGGCACAGAAGATACCATTTTGGGCAATAATACCGGTGATAAAAGCGTAAATCTTAACGGCAAGGCCGCCGTAACATTGACCGTTCCCGAGGGAAAGAGTATTACTGTCAGCGGCGGCACGCTGCTTGTTGCCGGAAATCAGCAAAGCAATCAGCCGAAGACGGGTTTCCTCTACGGTGATTACGGCGCCATTGAACTTAACGGGACAATGAAGCTTGAAAATTATGCCTATTTATACGCCCGTGGCAATATCACCGGCTCAGGCAGCATTTCCGTTGACAGCACAAGCCACGTCTACGAGCGCTTTGAAATCAGCGACTGGCGCGGTGGCTCAGCCTCGACCAAAGCCGCAGCGCGTTTGATCTTCCCGTTCAGCTTGTATGAGCTGGCGAGCATTGCGGTCGAGGCGACGTATGACATTGGTGCCACGCTCTATGGGATTGCGTTTATCTACGCGTCCGATTCCCCCATTGATATTTACATTCATTACTTCGCCAGTGACGGCCTTATCCGACCGGTGGAGAATACCGGGTCTGTGACCCTTGACCCGACGGTCGGCGAAGATGGCAAAATTGCCAACACCAACGTCATTGTCAGTGCCAATGTGATGACCGGCGATTTGAAATTTGATGAGGCTGTCTCCGGTCAGCACTATCCGCTTGACAGCAGCCTGATGGTTTGCCCGTTCGGCTACAAGGTGGATGTTGACATTCGCGAAGGCGGCAAGGTCACAGTTGACACGCGGCTCAAGGTCATGCCCGGCTGCGATATCAATGTGAATAACGGCGGCAACCTGACCATCAGCCACAGAGGTTCGCTTCTGTTCTACATGGGTGCAAACTATCTTCCCACCTTTAACTTTGCCGGTTGGTCTACGACCGAAAACGCAACATTGACAAACAGCGGAACAGTGACAGTTGAAGCGGGCGGATTCCTCCAGCGGGACGGTATGCTGGGAACAACTTCGACTACTTTCACAGATAACATCGTTGGAACTCAGTACAGCAATAACAATACCTTCGATATTCACGAGTATTTAACTTCCGGCGATACACAGACAGTCACTTTCTACACCTACACCGCATGACCCCCACCCCTAACCGCACTTAACCCATAAATTCCGAGGGCCAGGGCAACCTGGCCCTCGGCGGCCGAAAGGGGCGGGATTTGTCTTTTTCGGCAAACCGTTTGAAGAAATCATTTCACCAAAGGAGACGGATTCATGGAAGCAGGCAAGGGAAAGAGCCCCGGCGGGGAGAAGCGGATCCACAGCCGGCTGTATCTGGGGCTGGCCATTGCCACGCAGATGCTGAGCCTGGTGGATCTCACCTACACTTCCCTGGGCCTGCGGTTTATCCCGGACAGCTTCGAGGCCAACCCGTTCTTCGGCGGGATCCTCTTAAAGCCCTGGGCCACGCTGGGGATGAAGTATGTGGTCACGCCCCTGGCGCTGTGGTTCCTGTACCGGTTCCGGGAGCGGCCGATGGCCCGGTTCGGGCTGTGGCTGTGCTTTTTGGCGTATCTCATCATAGACGGGTGGGCGCTGTATGTGGTGCTGACGTACTGGCGTGTGAGCCTGGGCTGAAAGGAAGCGGTACATATATGATCTCGGCTGAAAAAAAGACGCGGCCCATCCATCACCGGCTGTATCTGACCCTGGCGATCCTCACCGCCGTGCTGAGCCTGGCGGATTACGCGTACACGATGTTCGGCATGGGGCGGGTGCCGGGGATGGAGGAGGGAAACCCCTTCTTCTCCCTGCTGCTGGACCGGCCCTGGATGGCGGTGGTGTACAAGGTGGTGGTGATCCCCGGGGCGATGTGGGTGATGTACCGGTTCCGGGAGCGGCCCGTGGCCCGGTTCGGGCTGTGGCTGTGCTGCGGGGTGTATGTGGGGCTGACGGTGAAGGCGGCGTATATGCTGATCACCTACAGGCAGTATTTTTTCTCCTGATGAGCTTTCCTTTCGTTGCTGTGATCTCCTTATCACGAGCTTTTTTTGACGATCCTCCTTTCTTGACATATTTTCACAAAGAAATCCCCCCTCGGCTGAGGGGGGATTTCTTTGTGGGAAAATTCACTGGGCGGGCTTGTTGTGGTGGCCCAGGTGGAACAGCTCCACGGGGTTATTCCGGCGGCGGGCGTTGGTGCGGCCCTCGGATTGGATCTCACCGGCGGCGGTGAGGGCGCGCTTGGTGAGGGCCGGGCCGACCAGCTCATACACCAGCACCGAGAACAGCACCACGTTGCGCACCACCGAGCCGTCGGCCAGCTGCTGGGCCGTCAGGGCCATACCCAGGGCCACGCCGGCCTGGGGCAGCAGGGTGATGCCGATGTATCTGGTGATGTTTTTGTCGCAGTGGGTCATGGCGCAGCTGGAGTAGGCACCGAAATACTTGCCCAGAGAGCGGAAGATGATGTACACCACGCCCACCAGCAGGACAAGGGGGTTGGAGAGGATGCGCAGATCCAGCTCCGCGCCGGACAGGACGAAGAACAGTACGAAGACCGGCGCCGTCCAGTCGTCCACACGGCCCATGATCTCCTGGGAGAAGTCGCAGATGTTGCAGAAGACCGTCCCGGCCATCATGCACACCAGAAGGAGGCTGAAGCCGATGTGGATGCCGCCGACGTCAAACTCCGCCATTGAGAGGCCGGCGGTGAGGAAGACGCAGGCGATGGACAGGGTCAGGCGCTTGGAACGGGAGAAGAAGTATTTCTCCAGCCGGTGGAGGATCCATCCGGCCAGCGCGCCCAGGAGCAGGGAGAGGACGATCTCGATGACAGGCTCCAGGAGGATGGTTTTCAGGCTGATGATCCCCTTCTCCAGGGCCATCGCCACGCCGAAGGAGGCGGAGAACAGCATGAGGCCCACCGCGTCATCAATGGCCACGACAAGCAGGAGGAGCTTGGTCAGCGGGCCTTTGGCCTTGTACTGGCGCACCACCATCAGGGTGGCCGCCGGGGCCGTGGCCGCCGCGATAGCGCCCAGGGTTATGGCGGAGGAGACGGAGATCAGCTTGGGGGATATGAAATGGAGCGCCACCAGGCCCAGATCCACAAAGGCGGTGGTGATCACGGCCTGGAGGATGCCGACGGTTATGGCCTGGCGGCCCATGTGCTTGAGCTGCTCCAGGCGGAACTCGTTGCCGATGGTGAAGGCGATGAAACCCAGGGCCACCTGGGACACCAGGTCAAGCGCCTGCACGTCCTCCAGGGAGGCGAAGCCCAGGCCCGGGACCTTCAGCATACCCAGGCAGAACGGCCCCAACAGGACCCCGGCCACCAGATACGCCGTGACCGCCGGGAGGCGGAGCTTTTTGGCGAGACGCGACATGAGAAGGCCGCCGAACATGGCAACGGCTAATTCGATCAAAATCAACATAAAACATCTCTCCCTTCCAAGGGACATATTTTACACCCGGAGGGGAGAGAAAACAATCTTCAAGTTAGCCTGTGTTGCGGGGGTTTTTGCGAAAAAATTGTACAGTTTGCGGGCGGGGCGTCAGGAGAGGGCGTCAAGCACCGCGGCGATGTCGGCGTCAAGGCAGATCGACCGGCCCTCAATGGCTTTGGGACATTCGGCCTCCCCGGTGTTGACGCAGGCGTAAATGGCCGAGGGATTGCGGGCGGTCATGCGCCAGAAGGGGAGCTTGATGATGCCCGGGGTGTTGTAGCCCACGCCCAGCTCCAGAAAGAGGACGCGGCCCCCTCCCCTGCTGTGCAGGAAGCTCTCGTACCGGGCCAGTGCCGCGTGCCAGCCGGCGTCCTCCACGAACTTGTCGTCGGAGCGGAGATTCACGGTCAGGGGCCTTCCGCAGTGGGGACAGACGGGCAGAAGGTCGGAGGGGATGCGCATGTCCGCCTGCCGCTCCACCATCCGGCGGATGGCGAACTCGTTATCGAAGGTCTCCTGGCAGCAGGGCCGGGAGCATTGGAAGAGACCGTAGTCCCCCTGGGTGTAGAAGAGGCGGGATTTGTCAAAGCCGGCCTTTTGGAAGCAGTGGTCCACGTTGGTGGTGATGACGAAGTAGTCCTTCCCCCGCACCAGCGAGAGGAGGCCGGCGTAGACGGGCTTTGGCGCGTCCATGTAGCGGTTGACGAAGATATAGCGGCTCCAATAGGCCCAGAATTCCTCCGGCGTGGGGTACGGGTAGAAGCCGCCGGAGTACATGTCGGAGAAGCCGTACTTTTCGGCAAAGTCGGAGAAAGTCCGGCGGAAGCGCTCCCCGGTGTAGGTGAAGCCGGCGGCGGTGGAGAGGCCGGCACCCGCGCCGATGACCACGGCGTCCGCGCCGTCCAGCGCCTCCCGGAGGCGCCGGATGTTATCCGAGAAGCTCCCGGTAGATCCGGTAGTCCAGGTCTTTGAACACATTGAAGATCACCTCCGTGTCGAGTCTATATTGCCGCACCGTGTCCACGGCGATCCGGGCCGCCTCCCGGTTGGGGAAGTGAAATTCGCCGGTGGAGATACAGCAAAAGGCCACTCTCGGGATGTGGTTTTGCTGTGCAAGCTCCAGGCAGGCGCGGTAGCAGGAGGCCAGTTTTTCCCGGTCAGCCCGCGTCACGCGGCCCGTGACAACGGGGCCGACGGTGTGAAGGACATAGCCGCAGGGCAGGTTGTAGGCGGGGGTGAGCTTGGCCCCGCCGGGCGGCTCCTCCCTCCCCTGCCTTTCCATGAGTCTGGCGCAGGCCAGGCGCAGCTGCACCCCGGCGTAGGTGTGGATGGCGTTGTCGATACAGCCGTGGCAGGGGGCATAACAGCCGGTCATGCCGGAATTAGCGGCGTTGACGATGGCGCCGCACCTGAGGGTGGTGATGTCCCCCTGCCAGAGGCAGATGCCCGGCTCAACGGGGGTCAGACCGGCGCTGTCCGTGACGCCCTTCCGGGCGGTCACCTCCCGCAGGTAGGCGTCCTGCACCGCCAAAAAGTCCTCCCCGATGGGGCGCGGCGGACGGACGTTCATCAGGGCGCGCAGGAGCCTTTTCTGCCCGGGGGGATCCTGCGGGATCGGCAGATCCCGGTACTGGGGCGATTCGTCCAGCAGGGTTTGAATCAAAAAAATCCGCCGCTCTTCCTGGGTCATCTGCTCACCGCCGATCTTGATTTCCGCAGGCCGGTGTTGCCGGAGCCGCGGATCTCCTCGTGGTAGAAGTAGTCCACGATCACCGGGTGGCCCTGGGGGACGCGGCCGTAGGGCATCTCGTTGTCCACGAAGGGGCAGTCGTATTTTTTGGCCATCTCCCCCGCCCTCTTCTCCAGCTCCTCAAAAAAGCCGCGGTCGTGCCGGTCGTAGATCTCCCGGTACAGCGGCAGGAGGTGGGGGTATTTTTCCGCGATGTAGTCCACGATGGTCTTCTTGAACCCGCCCCGGAGGTTGAGATTTTCCAGCCAGAAGAGGTCGCACTGGTTCCGGACGCGCTCAAAGATAGCCTCAAAGTCCGTGATCCCCGGGAAAACCGGAGAGACAAAGCAGACGGTGCGGATGCCGGCGTCGTAAAAGCGCTTCATGGCGGCAAGGCGGCGCTCAATGCTCACGGCGCTGTCCATGTCGCGCCGGAAGTCCTCGTCCAGCGTGTTCACAGACCAGGACACCGTCACCTGCCCCAGCTCCCGGATGAGGTCGAGGTCGCGCAGGACGAGGTCGGATTTGGTGCAGATGAGGATGTCCGCGCCGCTGCCGCGCAGCTGCTCCAGCAGCTTTCGCGTGGCGCCGAAAATCTCCTCCTGGGGGTTGTAGCCGTCCGTCACCGAGCCGATGACGATGCGCTGACCGGCGTATTTTTGGGGGTTTTTGATCGCCGGCCAGTGCTTCACGTCCAAAAAGGTCCCCCACTCCTCCGTGTGGCCGGTAAAGCGCTTCATAAACGAGGCGTAGCAATACTTGCAGGCGTGGGTACAGCCCACATAGGGGTTGACGGAGTATCCACCGACCGGCAGACTCGATTTCGTCATGATGTTTTTTGTCTCCGCATCCGCGATCAGGATGTTGTTTTCTGTAATCTGTGCCATAATACCGCCCCTCCCTCTTTCTTACAGCTCATACAGGGTGAATTGGTTCTTGTGAAAGTCCAGCAGTCCCTCATCCCGCAGCTTGCCAAGCTCGTTGGACATGGCGCTCCGGTCCACGGACAGGAAATCCGCCAGTTGCTGGCGGTTGAAGGGAATGGTGAAGAAGCTGCTGCTCTGGCGCTTGGCCTCGTCGGACAGGTAGGACAACAGCTTCTCCCTTGTGGAGCGCTGGGCCATGTAGCTGAGCTTCTGGACGAGCCTCCTGTTCTTGTCCGAGATGGTGTAAAACACGTTTTTCACGATCCGCGTGTGAAACGGGCAGGCGGAGGGGCACACGGTGAGGATCCGATCCATGTCGAAAAAGAGGGCCGCGCTGTCCTCCGCGGCGACAACGTCGTTCAGCAGGGGGCCGCTGTTTGGCACGATGTATGCCTCCCCGAACATCTCCCCGGGGCGGATCTCGTTCAGGAGGTTGAGATTCCCCCAGTAGTCCTCCCTCTGGATGTGGAGCCTGCCCTCCGCAAGGATCATCAGCTCCCGGAGGGTTTCGCCCTGGCGGAAGGCGACCTGGCCCTTGCCGTACTCCCGGACAGAGGCGTTCAGGCAGCTGAGCATGGAGAGGATATCGTCGTCCCCCACGCCGGAGAAGAGCTTCGTTTTCTTTAAAAGTGGGACGTATTTTTTCATAAAAGCCTCATTTTTGTTGGAAATCCAACAGACTTGTTTTGCCCATTGTACTATAATCCTCTCGGAAGGTCAAGAGACGCCGGATCAAAAAAGGAGGGCACATCTATGCTGAGGAGGATCATAAAAATCGACGAGGAGAAGTGCAGCGGCTGCGGGCTTTGCGCCAACGCCTGCCACGAGGGGGCCATCGGCATCGTGGACGGCAAGGCGAATCTGCTCCGGGAGGACTACTGCGACGGACTTGGGGACTGTCTCCCCGCCTGCCCCACGGGGGCCATCACCTTTGAGGAGCGGGAGGCCTGTGCCTACAACGAGGCGGCGGTAAAGGCGGCAAAGCAGCGGAAAAGCGCCGATGTTCTGCCCTGTGGCTGTCCCGGAACCGCCGCCAGGGCGATCTGCCGGGAGGAGACCGGGGAGGAAAATGCCAAAGTCCCCAGCCGCCTCTCCCAGTGGCCGGTGCAAATCAAGCTGGCCGGGGTGAACGCGCCGTATTTTAACGGCGCTGACCTGCTGGTGGCCGCCGACTGCACCGCCTACGCCTACGGCAGCTTCCACAATGATTTCATCCGGGGCAGGATCACCCTGATCGGCTGTCCCAAGCTGGATATGGTGGACTACACCGAAAAGCTGACGCAGATCATCGCCGGGAACGACATCCACAGCGTCACCGTGGTCCGCATGGAGGTCCCCTGCTGCGGCGGCATCGAAAACGCGGTAAAACAGGCGATCCGGGAGAGCGGGAAGTCTATCCCCTGCAGCGTTGTGACGGTCTCCACAGACGGCCGGATCGTGGAATGAACCCGTGGCATTGTGTTTTGCCGGGAAATTAAACCGAAAAACGCCCTTACCGGAAGCTTCCGGTAAGGGCATCATTTTTCTTTTTCTTGTGGGAAGGGCTACATCTCGCCCAGCTTTTTACCGGACTGCGTCTTCCAGTCCACCCTCCCGTTGGAGGAGCGGCCCAGGAGGACGGCGGAGGCGGCGGAGGGAGCGCTGAATTCATGGTTCCGGACAAATACGCCCCCGGCGATCACGCCGTCGGCCTCCAGCTTCTTTCGCAGGTCGAAGTACTGCTTCGCCCTGACCTCGAAGGAGTCCGTCAGGTGGTCCGAGACCTTGGAACCCTTGACCACAGTGAATCCGCCGGCGCTGATGAAGCCCTTTCCGTCCGCGTCAGCGCTTTTACAGTAGAAAAACTCCGTGGAATCCGTCTCCACCGGGACGGACTCCAGTATTCTATACCCCATAGCCTTGACCAGCACCTTGATGTTGTCGATAAACTCCTCCATGCCGGCGATCTGGGATTCCTTCAGCACCGTGTTCTTATATGTATTCTTGGTGAGCAGCTTGCAGCGGCCGCACTCCTTGGCAATGTCAAAAAGGCGGTTTTCCAGGTAGCGGATCAGCGCCTTGTTCAGGTCGCGGCCCACGAATATGATCGCCGTGTTCCAGTAATAGGACTCCTTCCCGCTCTGGTAGTCGCCGATGTGCCGGTTAAGCCGATCCTTGATGTTCTCCGCCTCGCCCACATAGACCCAGTCCGTCCCGTCGTCCTCCTGGCACAGTAAAAAATAGACCCCGGGCTGACAAATGTCGCTCCTCCGGCACTGCGCCACCGATGTGCGGGGCAACTTTATGCCCTTCCCGTTCCAGTTGGACAGCTCGGCAGTGATGATCCCGTCCGCTGTCCCGTCCACCCAGAACAGCTCGATGGTCTTTCCGTAGCCCATAGGCGCCTCCATGAAATAGACGGCTGGCTCCCCGCCAAGCGTCAGAATCTAACCGGTTTCGCCCAGTATACCACACAAAACGGAAAAATACAACCGCGTTTGCCCATCTGCGTAATTTTATGCCGCGGATGTTTGGAGAATTGAGTTTCGGGGAAAGCGCGGATAGTTGCGGTAAAGCAAAAGCGTGGGCAAAAGGGGCCTTCCGCGCAAAAGCTCCGCCGTGGCGCGGACTAACGATTCGCAAGGATGCCGTATAATTCGGGCCGCCGGTTGCGCAGATTTTGCGCCTCTCGCCTGCGGTATTCCCGCAGCAGGCTGATGTCCAGCCGGGCGAGGAAGATGCCTTCGGTGTCATCGGCCTCCAGCACGCAGGTGTCCCGTGAGCCGCAAAGCTCCGGCAGGTACGCCACGCCGTCAAACAGCGTGGAATGGCCGTTGCAGTCCGGGTGGGGCGCGGGATAGTTGCAGGTGGCGATGGCGAGCCTATTTTCATACACACGGCCCCGCAGCTGGGACAGGCGGTTTAACTCCATCGGGCAGGCGTTGGGCACCAGCAAAAGCTCCGCGCCGCGGAGCATGAGGATGCGGGCGCTCTCCGGGAACTCACGGTCATAGCAGATCATGGAGCCAACCATGATGTCTCCCTTGGCGGTGTTCAGCGCGGCGACGGGAAATTCATCGCCCGCACACAGCACGCTCTCGTCACCCGGCTCGCCAAAGTCGCAGATGTGGACCTTGGAGTACTTGTAGACCAACCGCCCGTGGCGGCCAAACAGGCAAATGCTGTTTTTTGGCCCGGTGCTGCCCTTCTCCAAAAAGGTGATGCCGATAGCCACTTCCAGCTCTTTGGCCAGTGCCGCAAACCCCATGACAAACGCTCCGTCCGCGGGAACGGCCAGCGCGTCCAGCTTCTCCGGATCATGGGGAATGGTATATCCACTGCTCCACATCTCCGGGAACAGGGCGATGTCCGCGCCCCGCGCTCTGGCCTCTTTGCAGCACCGGACGCCTTTCTCCATGTTCTGTTCCATGCTCCCCGTAGGCAGGATTTGAAGCAGGGCGATGTTTATCGAATCATTCATTACGGTTTCCTTTCTGATAGACGCTTGCTAAAAAAGCGGGAATTTACCGAAACTTCTCCAGCCGCAGCAGCCCTTCGGCATCCGGCGTAGTGATCCCGTTTTTATAATCATAGCCCATTTTGCGATAGAATGGCACAGCGGTGATCGAGGCGGGAATTTCTATCCGCTTTGCTCTTAAAAAGTATTCATCTTTTTCGAGTGTTTGAATGATTTTCCTGCCGATTCCCTGTCCCTGATATTCAGGCAGGACAAAAAGTGTAAACAGACTGCTCTCATCCGTTTTCCCCCAGAAAGGGCCAATCGCACCGCATCCAACTATTATTTCGTCCTCGCAAAAAACGTAGAAATGCGTCCAGCTCGCTCTCTCCAAAATACTTTGAGGCTGTAAAACTTTGACTTCGTTTTCGATGTATTCCGATGAATAGTCCTTGATATTTGTTGTCCGAAGTGTTGTTGCGATCAATGCGGAAACTTCTCCTGCGTCCTTTTCTTGTAACTTTCTTATTTCCAAGGTTAATCCTCCGCAAGTCCCAATTTCTTACGCTGTTCCATATCCCGAAAAATTGGGACGCTGCCGCTCGTCGGTCAAAAAATATTTGACCTCCCGGCTCGGGGAAAGTAGCTCTGTTCGGAAAAAGCCCGGATAGTACGGCACCGGCGTGTCAACAGGTACCCAATGCAGGAATTCTTTCTGCCCGTCCTCGGTAAAGGAGCCGCAGACGGGGGCAAAATCCGAGGGGACCTTCATGTAAAAATAGAAGGAGATCTCATAAATCAGCTTCCCCATGTTGGCGGAGGCGTCGCCGTAAAAGTAGTTTTCATGCACAAAGCCCAGCCGGTCTGCCTCCATGTCCACACCGGTTTCCTCCCGAACCTCCCGCCTGACGGCCTCCTCGGCGGTCTCGCCGAACTGGATGCGCCCGCCCACGGAATACAAGTACTCCGGGATGCGCTTGCTGCCGACCATGAGGATCTGGCCGTCCTTCATGATGATAGCGCCGACCCGCAGGTTGATGAGTCCGCTCTCACAGGGGACGCACATATCTGTTCCCATCATTTTTACCTCCTTCAAATCAGCGATTTTTCCCTCTGATTCGCTTCCCGAAAGGCGGAAATTTACAGCCATTGTATAAAAGCCGTCTTATCCTTCTTGTTATATCCCGCTTGCTCATAAAAATCGAGCGTATCTTTACTTTTTGAACCGGTTAACAGCATCATCTTGTAGCAATTCTCACGCCTGGCAATTTCCTTTGCATAATTTAAACAGGCTGTTGCGTAACCCTTTTTCCTGTAATTTTCGTCGGTGATCACATTTTCAATCAGGGCATATGGGCGCTGTCCATGTGTCAGATTCGGAATAATGACGCATACACAAGAGGATATTAACATACCGTTTTCTTCCGCAACGATGATATGATGATTTTTATCGCTTAGTATGCTTTTCCAGATCCCAATTACTTTATCATTCTTTTCAGGAAAAGGATTATCGTGCAGCTGCATATAAAGCCGCAAAAGACCATCAAAATCATTTTCGGTAATTTCTCTTATCATAACATCTTGCCTCGCTAAATTTCAATTTACTAAATGATTTTCCTTACTTGTCTTACTTTTTCCCGCGCCTTTTATACACTATACTACACGATCAACATCCATTTCGCAAATATTTTTTGCTCTCACGCTCTCAGTTGGTTCATCCATCCCCGGCGCTGGAAAACGACCAGGGAGACGGCGAAGCGGATGCACTCCTCCAAGGACAGGGCGAGGTAGACCATTGGGACGGGCCAGTAAAACACGAAGGCCGAGAGAAGCCCCAGGGGGACGCCGAAAAGCCAGGTGCCCACAAGGTCGATGACCATGACATAGGTGGTCTTTCCGCCGCTGCGCAATATTCCACTTCCCATGATCATGTTCAGCACCTTAAAGGGCATGACGGCGGCGTAAGCGGCCAGGATCTGTACCGTCAGCTCCCGGATGCCGGTTTCCACCTTGAAAATGCGCACATACCAGGGACTTACGAAGAAGATCACCACAGACAGCAGCAGGGAGCCGGTCAAACCGTAGAGAAGGAGCTTTTTGGCCTCCCGGTAAGCCATCTCCCGGTCTCCGTCGCCCAGGCGCTTGCCAATGAGGATCGCCGCCGCCTGGCTCAGGCCGCACAGGGCCCCGATGGCCAGGGCCTGCACGGGATTTGTCAGCGTCATGGCGGCGCTGGCATCCGTGCCCAGGTGGCCGTAGATACCCGCATACACGTTCTCGCCCAAAGCCCACAGGATTTCACTGACCAAAAGCGGCAGCAGCATGGAGAGGTACTGTTTCCAGGCAAAGGGGCCGGCTGCGGTGTTCTGCGCCCTCTCCCGGTATTTGACGTACATCCCGAGAATGAACACAAAATAGACAAGCTGTGAGATCAGCGTGGCAAGCGCCGCCCCCGTGACGCCCAGAGCCGGTGCGCCCAGCTTGCCGAAGATCAGCACCCAGTTAAGGCCGGTGTTGACCGCCGCCGAGGCGATCCCGGCGTACAGCGGAAGGGACGCCCTCTCCATGCACCGCAGGTGGGTGGACAGGATGGTGATCCCCGCCGCGGGGAGGAAGGTGCCGGAGACGATAAAAAGATACCGCCCCGCCGTTTGCGCCGTTACGATGTCATCGATATAAAGGCCCATGATCTGCTTTGGGACAGTGATACCGGCCAGGGTGAAGAGCGCGGCGAGGATGAGGCACACCCGCAGATTGAAAACCAGGCTCCGCCGGGTCTCGGCGGTATTCTTCTGACCCATGTATTGCGAGATCATGATCCCCGCCACCGCGCCCACGGCGGATACGACTACGTTGAATATCCCCGTGAATTTCCCGGCAAGACCCACGGCGGCCACCTCCACGCCCCCCAGCTGGCCGATCATCACCTGATCCACCACGCCGAAGGACGCCTGAAGCATGGATTGCAGCGCCACGGGGACGGCCAGGGCGCAGACGGAACGGAAAAAGGACTGTTTTTTCATGGAAGCACCTCCTGACAGACTGATCATAACCTGTCGGGAGATGGTTTTCAAATCTTAAATCCGTAAGCTGTCACAAAAACACAGCGCCGATTTTGTATAAAATGCCAAAGCAAGATTTTCAGAGGTTCCTGGTGCTGTCCCGGATCACCAGGGACGTGGAGAGGGTGATGACCGGTTCCACCGGCTCACCGGCCCGCATTTTTGCGATGGCATCCAGTGCCGTCCTGGCGCGTTCCGCCGTGTCCTGGCGAACGGAGGTGAGAGACGGATAGACCAACCCGCAAAGGGGCGTGTCGTCGAACCCAGCGACGGAGATCTCGCCCGGTATATCCACGCCGCTGCCCTGCAAAAAGCGAATGAGGTCAACCGCGTAGTAATCCGATACGGCAAAAACAGCCGTGAAGCCCCTGATTTCCGGAAGCTTCTCCCGGTAGAAGGACATCCGCTCTGTTTTGGTCATCGGGATCTTCATAAACGCCGCGCCGGGGCCGAAGCCCTCCCGAAAGCCCCTCCAGCGCTCCAGATCCATGTCGATATCGTTGTCCGACAGGCACAGCGCCCGCTCATGCCCGCAGAGGCGGAAATACTCGCCCACCTGAAATCCGCCGTGCCGGTCGTCGATGTTCACGGCGCAGACGCGCTCCGCCGTGACACCGCAGGCGTCATAGACCGCAAAGGGGATTCGGACGCTCTCTCTGAGGCGCCCGTAATCCGCGCTGCAAAAGCCGATGAGTACCAGCCCCTCCAGGTTCCACATGGTGGCGAAGGAGACGATCTCATCAAGGTCGTTCACGGTCCTCACCATCATCTGCAACCCGCGCCGGGCAGTCTCCGCACTGAGGGCGTTGAGCGCCGAGGCGATAAAAGCGTCCTCTAAGACGTGGGCCTCATACTTCTCGTGGGCATTGATGACCACCCCCACGATCTTCGCCGGATTCTCCGCCAGCAGCATCTCCGCCGCCCGGGGCAGATACCCCCGCTCCTCCAAGGCGCGGCGCACCCGGACAGCCGTCCGCTCCGACACCATGCCGGTCTTGCCGTGGAGTACATACGACACCGCCGCCGTGCTGAGTCCCAGTTCCGAGGCGATATCCGAAAGCCGGACTTTTTCTTCCATGTCACACCTCTGTTCCACTTCCCGACAAACGGGAATTTATCTAAGCAGCTTACCATGAAAAAACTGTTCCTGAAAGGCTATCTTTTCGAGTATGACTTCATCTGGATAATCCTTTCCGTCTGCCGATACGATCCATTTATCTTCAATGTCATCAGACCTGCGGTATACGGCTATAACACATCCCTCAAACATATTTACAGGAACATCAACGCCCAAAAGATAAATATCCTGTTCTTCACCGTCCTCCGCAAAAACATTTTTGACATATCCGTAGTTTATCGGATAAATCATTTCCTTATCGTGAGGGTGGCAACTGCCAATAGGTCTATCAATTATTCCATAGACTTTACAGCCTATTATTTTTGGATAGTCGCTACGCATAATATCCCTCCAAATCCCGATTTTTCGCTTCGATCCATATATTGTTAACTCACTGTCTTTTCATCTGCCGCAAAAATGCGAATACCGCTATGGCAGTCACGGCGGCGGCATAGCCTGTTACCCACCAGATGTGCGGGAAAACCCCTGCGTAATCTCCCCGCAGGACGGCCCGCTCCAGCTCCACGGCGTGGACGAAGGGCAGGAGGTTTGCGATTTTCTGAAACGCGCCGCCCACCATCCCCAGGTCAAACCAGATGCCGGAGAGCCACGCCGTCAGGTTCGTGAGCAGCGCCCCGCAGATGCCGCCCACCTGCTTGTCCGTGAAAATACTGCCGCACAGAAGCCCCAGCGACACGAACAGCAGCGCGGTGGGGATCGTGAACAAAACGGCCGATACAAGATGAACCGTAACCTTAAGCCCCAGAAGCACCGCCGCCCCGCAGCAGATGGCCGACTGGGCGACGGCAATGGGCAGGACCGGCAGGAGATAACCCAGGATGAAGTCCGCCGCCGTCAGGGGCGTGGTATACAGCCTTTGCAGGAAGGCGCTGCCCCGGTCCTTCGCAATCAGCGTGGCGGAAAAAAGCGTCATAAACGACAGCCCGAACACGGCGATGCCCGGCGCCAGATGGTCAATTGCAAACATCGGCACCGGAATATTTCTCTGGATCGCCGTGAGAAGCAGCAGCAGAACGATGGGAAAGCCCACCCCGAAGATGAGGTTCAGCGGGTCGCGCAAGACCTCCAGATCGTTCCGCTTGGAAAAAGCCAATACTTTCATTGGGCCGCCTCCTTTACGATGCGGACAAACGCCTCGTCGAATTTGTCCGTGCCCGCCTGCCGCTTGATCTCCTGGGGCGTGCCCGCCGTCAAGAGCCGCCCGCTCCTCATAATGGCCACACGGCCGGAAAGGGCCTCGGCCTCCTCCATGTAGTGGGTCGTCAGGATCACGGTCATGCTCCCCCTGAGGGCGCGGATCATTTCCCACAGCTCGCTTCTCGCCAGCACGTCCAGCCCCAGCGTGGGTTCGTCCAGAAAGAGGATCTGTGGGCCGCCGATCAGCGCCATAGCGATGCTCAGCCGCCGCTGCCACCCGCCGGACAGCTTCCCGGCCCTCTTGTTTGCCACAGTCCCCAGGCCGAAGCGGCCGGTCAAGTCCGTGGCCTTGTCCCTGGCCTCGGGCTTTTGGAAACCGTGGACCCCCGCCATCAGCTCTAAGTTCTCCCTCACCGTCAGGTTGGGGGCAACTGCCGTCTCCTGGGGCGACACGGCGATCATGGCCTTTACCGCCGCGGTGTCCGTCAGGATGCTTTTTCCGTTCAAAAAGGCGTCGCCGGAGGTGGGCCTCGTCAGTCCCGTCAGCATCTTGATGGTGGTGGTCTTTCCCGCGCCGTTGACCCCCAGCAGGCTCAATAGCTCCCCCTGCCGGACGGTGAGGTTCAGACCGTCCACGGCGGTCAGGTCTTTGTATTTTTTCGTGAGATCAACTGTTTTGATGGCGTCCATGCTATTCCCCCGCTCCCTCACAGAACCGCGTTTTCAACCCCATGTAGGCGTCAGTCAGCATATTGCTGACCGTCTCCATCTCCCAGTCAAGATACGAGGTGGCGATCATGGACGCGATACCATGCACGAAGATCCACAGCTCCAGGTGGAACAGCTCCGCCCTCTCCCGGGTCAGGCCCGTGTTTTTCATAATAAGGGGGATGATCACATCCATTTCCCTCCCCGGCTCCGGCGGCTCTCCCCTGCGGTCGCACATGAAGAGCAGCTTGAATAGCTCCTTCTCCTCCCGGGCAAACCGGATGTAGCCCATGCCGCTGGCCTTGTAAGGGGGATACTTCCCCGCGGCCATATCCTGGGCGAGAAAGCTTAAGTACAGCTCCTGCGCGGCGGACACCACCGCGCCCTGCACCTCCTCCATGTTCTTAAAAAGCCCGAAGATCGGCTTGACCGACGCGCCCAGCTCCTCCGCCAGCGCCCGGGCGGTGAGTCCCTCCGGGCCTGCCCTGCGCGTCAGGTTCAGCGCGGCGCTTGTGACCTCATCCCGTGTGAATTTACATTTTGGCGGCACGATCCCATTCCTCCTGAGTTAAAGTATCATTCGTTACGCAACCTATGTTACTTATTATACACGGTATCTATCAAATGTCAAGAGGATAAAGCCGATGATTTTGCGAGAACGTCACAAAATCATCGGCTCCGCGTTTGGCTGTCTTTGGATCCCGGTTACTTCCTGACCACCGGGATCGCGATTCTCGCCCCGGTTTTTGGCTCCGCGCCCAGGTTGAATGTGGGGGCGATCCGGTTGGCGGGTGTCCATCCCCAGCGCTCAAGGCTGTTCAGAAGTCCCTCCCACTGGCGCCCCATCTCCTCGCAGTAATCAAAAAAGCCCGTCGCCGCGTGCGACGGCAGATAGAGGAGCTTCCTTTTGGGCCTGGTCACAGGTGTGACCGCGTTTACATCCTCCATCCTGCACCCCGTGACCTATCATAGCACCTGGCTTTTGTTGCTTCTTGAACGATATGGACAAGCTTTGGTTGGATTCCCCGGTTGGCTCCCCGGCAAGCGGGCATGAATTTACACTGTGATCTTCAATACTCGGCGTAATCCCGGATCTTCTCGATGACGCCCAAGTAGTCGTGGGCCGTGCCGCCGAAGTGATCCGGGTCGATGGGGTGATGGATGTTATAGAGGATCCCTGTCTTTCCGGTGCGGCCCAGATCGTTTTCGTCAAGGTGACGCCGGTCGATGTGCGCCTTCACTACCTGAAGGCACATGAGGACGGAATCGTCCCCCTGGGCGATCTCCCTCTCCCACTCAAACCTACACTCCAGGTTGATAAAGCACTCCTGGATCATCGGCGCGTTGACCGTATCGGCCTTCACGGCGGTGAGGCCGGCCAGGGCTATCTCGTCGTCCTCAAAGCGGTTATGGCGTATGGTCGCCATACACTTGTCGTAAAGATCGGCGGACATGAAGTTGATGACGGCCTCCCCCGTCTCGTGGAGCGTCCGGTAGAGATGCCCGTATTTGCTGACGGCGGAAAGGATGGCGTAAAAGCCGTTTTTCCCGCCTGTGAAGGTGGTCCAGGACTGCATACAGGCGTTGGTAAGACCGTTGCTCTTGTAGGACGTGATGATGTAGAGCGGCGACGGGATCTGCACCACGAACTCCATCCAGTGGAATCCGTACATCTCCATGCCGCTCATGGATTCCGGCAGCGTGCTGTACGCTTTTTTCAAACGACAACCCTCCATATAACTTGTATTGCATGAAATGACGCTCTGCAGGGGCGCCTGATCATCCGGGGCGCCGGTTGATCCTCAGGCGAGGACTGCGGCCTCCCAGGGGCCGAGGGTACCGGAGAAGGGGCGGCCCGTCAGGAGATTTTGACGCCCGGCGTACTCCGGGATCTGAGTCTCTCCCCCCTTGCAGTGCAGGAGGACGGCGGCCTCCTGCCGGCCCAGTCTCCGGGTCAGGGCGGCAAAGCCCCGGCCGTCGTCGGCGCGAAAGTCCAGGACGTCGCCCTCCGTCAGGCACGGGAGGCTTCGGCGCAGGGCGGTGAGGCGGCGATACCAGTCCAGGGTCTCCTGATCCTGGAGCTTTTCGTCCCAGACCATCCCCCGGCGGCAGTCGCCGTTGTCGCCGCCCTCCAGGGCGAACTCGTCGCCGTAGTAGATCATGGGCATCCCGGGCAGCAGGAGCTGAAGAGCCGCCGCCATCCGCAGCTTCCCCCGGTCCCCCTTGCAGGCGGTGACGAACCGGGGTGTGTCGTGGGAGCCGATCAGGTTCCACAGGACGCTATAGGTGTCCGGGTGGAGATTGCCCCGGAGAAAGCCCAGGTTCTGGAAAAACTCCGTGACGGAAATGCACTCCCGGGCCACAAGATCCGTCACCGCGTTGTAAAAGGAGTAGTTCATCACGCTGTCCCACTCGTCGCCCATGAGGAAGTCCCCGCCGTAGTGCCACTCCTCCCCCACGATGAGGGCGTCGGGGAATTCCGCCTTCACCGCCTCCCGGAAGTGACGCCAGAACCGGTGGCCCACCTCGTCGGCCACGTCCAGACGCCAGCCGTCGATGCCGCACTCCCGCAGCCAGTAGAGGCCCACGTCGATGAAATATTGCTCCACCGCGGGATTTCGCAGGTTCAGCTTCGGCATTCCCCCGAAGTAGCTGAAGGTCTTGAAGTTGGGCTTCTCCCCCCACCTGGCGTGGAGGGGCCAGCCCTCGATATAGTACCAGTCCCAATACGCGGAGGCCTCCCCCCTCTCCGCGATGTCCGCGAAGGGGAAGAATTTCTGGGAGGAGTGGTTGAATACGCCGTCCAGGATGACCCGCAGTCCCATGCCGTGGGCCGTGTCCACAAGCTCCTTCAGATCCTCCAGCGTGCCAAGCCTGGGGTCCACCCGGTAGTAGTCCACCGTGTCGTACTTGTGAACGCTCCTGGCCTCGAAGATAGGCGTCATGTAGAGGACATCCGCCCCAAGATCCCGGATATGTTCCAGATGCTGTGTGATCCCCCGGAGCGTCCCGCCCAGGTCACGGCGGTGATCCACGGGCCTGTACCAGCCCCTCCCCGGCTCCCCCGTTGGGGCGAAGCTCGTGGGGAAGATCTGGTAGACCACCTTGTTCCTGGCCCAGGCCGGTACGGTGAGCCGCTCCTCCTCCCGGAGGGTCTGGGGACAGTCGAACATCCGCTCGATGTCGTCAAAGGGGGCTGCGCGAAACTCGTAATTTCCGTAATAGACCCGCTCCCCGTCCGCGCCCTCCAGCTCAAACCAGTAGCGCAGGCACACAAGGTGCATCTCAATGACCGCCTCGTAGTAGTCGCTGACCCGGTCCCGGGCGGCCAGCGTCATGGGAACGGCGCGCCTGGTGTCGCGGATGCGCAGGGGCAGGTACTTGTCCTGGGTGTGCAGCACCACCCTTTGCATATCCCCCTTCTTCACCCGGATGCGGATCAGGAATTTCCCCGGCTCCAGGGCAAAGCAATACCGCTTGTCCGCGAAATGACACACAGCCGAAAGCTCCATATGGTATCCCCCTCTTTTTCCCGTGAAATCGGAACGGGCGTTATTTCTCCCCGTCCCTGTCGATGATGAGATTGCAAAGGCACATGACAGCGGCAAACAGTACCCCCGCCACGGGCCAGACCACCCAGGTGACTTCCCAGTCGTTCGTCAAAAAGCTCCAGATCAGGTACACGGCGGTGGCAGTCAGCCAGTAGGCCGTGGAGACGGCGCCCTTGATGCGGATCTTTCTCCGATCGCGCAGGGCGTACTCGCCCTCCCTCAGGAGCTTTTGCATACCGGCCCAGCGCACGCCGGCGAGGATAAAGAGGGCCGCCCCCAGGCCCGCCAGCAGCAGCGTGACGGGCAGCAGCGTGACGGACAGCAGCCTGACCGTGGTGGTCTCGCTGCCCAGCAGTCCCCCGATAAGCAGCGGGATCGGGGAGAGAACGCACAGGCAGACGGCGATGATATTGCATCTCACATATGTGGGCCGGTACGCCTTTTGCTTTTCCCTGATCATGCCGTCCACGCCGTATTCCGTCTCAAAGGGTTCCTTGCCGATGAACTCATACGGCGCGCTGCGGAATCCGCAGGAGACGAAGATGGCCACAGCGGCGGCCACAAGGACAAGCAGGAGGACAAGCCCCGCGCCGGCGGCCAGATTTTCGGGGATGGGACAGCCCGGCGTCTCCACGGCCGCCGCCAGGAGGAGCAGCGGAACCACGGCGAAGACGCACAGGAAGGTGCCGGCGGCGATGCGCTTTGCCGCCCGCTCCCTCCAGGCTAGGAATTCGTTGGCCAGGGCGAGGGAGACCCGCTTTACAGGCACGCGATCCGGTTCATCTGTCAGCTCCTCGGTCTCCAGCTCGTCCTTCAGGAGGTAGTCCGTGGTGACGCCGAACAGCCGGCTCAGCGCCAGGATCTTCTCCAGATCCGGCACGGTCTGAGCGCCCTCCCACTTGGAGACCGCCTGCCGGGAGACCTGCATCTTCTCCGCAAGCTCCTCCTGGGACCAGCCGTTCTTTTTCCTCAAGTTCGTAATTTTGTCCGCTAAGATCATTTTTTCATCCTCCGCATCGATTTGTCGGCGGCCTTGTTTGCCCGCCGCTGAGGAAATCATAGCGTCTTTTGCGGTTGCAGTCCACCAAAGGGCGACTGGAAATCTGTCAACCGCCGGTTGCGTCTGCTGTCTGGTGGTTTTACTATACACTATTCACATCCGTTTTGTAAATAACTTTGTGGGCTAAGGGGAAAAGTGAATAAGCCCTTACCGGTGAACGGTAAGGGCTTGTACCCATTCATCAAGCGAAAGTTGCTTCTAAACTTTTTTGCGCAGTGGATTTTGCTCCATTTGGTTCGATTTGAACTGTATTATCCATATCCTATGGGGTATCCGACTTTCTGCTGTCAAAATGCTATCGGGGGTTGCTATCAGTGCCGGAGATTTTTCGCAGGTAATAATGGGAAAAGTTTTGCTGGTTCAAGCAACCTTAAACAGCAATTTAATAATAAACGATTTTGCTTATAAAACCAAGCCGCCTATATGATCTTCTTTAACAGCTTCTCCACATCAGCGGCTTTCAGCACCTTACCCATAGATACCACCCGCTCGTTGACTACAATGGCGGGCATACTCATAACGCCATAGGCCATGACCTTTTCCATGTCGGTGATATACTCGACTTCCAAATCAAGCCCCATGTTCCCCGCGGCCTGCTTTGCGTTTTCATACTGCTCATGGCAGGACTTGCAGCCAGCCCCCAGCACTTTAACACAGCAGATACCGTCCACGGTTTTCCCGCAGCACCCGCTCGCCCCCTTGACCTCCGTTGCTTCACTGGCAGGCGCAGCGCCGCCACAGTAGCAAGCGGGAGCCTTTGTTTCTTCTTTCTTCTTTCCAAACAGTGACATGATAAGTACCTCCATTTTTTATTTGACGCTTTCAAAGCGTTTTTTAAGATTTTGTATTTGACGGGAACCAGCCCTTTGTCCCGTTTGCTATCTTCACCAAAAACAGCATGACCGGGACTTCCGTTAAAACACCAACCGTCGTTGCGAGGGCCGCGGGGGACGATGTGCCAAACAATGCGATAGCCACGGCAACTGCCAATTCAAAGAAGTTGGACGCTCCGATCATTCCCGCAGGCGCGGCTATGTTATGCGGCAGCTTCAATATCCGGCAGGCAGTATAGGCGATTGCAAAAATCAAGAAAGTCTGCAATATCAGCGGAATTGCAATCAAAACAATATGCAGCGGATTTTCCAGAATGACGTTTCCTTGAAAAGCAAAAATCAAAATCAAAGTCAGCAGCAAACCAATGGTCGTCACACCGTCGAATTTATGGATAAACACGTTTTCAAAATATTCCTTGCCCTTTTTCCCTATGACGATAGTTCGGGTAGCCAACCCTCCCAGCAGCGGTATCACGACGAACAGCACCACGGAGAGAATCAGCGTATCCCACGGCACGGACACATTGGAAACGCCCAGCAGGAATTTTACAATCGGGACAAATGCCGCAAGGATAATAAGGTCATTTGTCGCCACCTGCACCACGGTATAGGCCGGGTCGCCGTTTGTCAGCGTACTCCACACGAACACCATAGCGGTACAAGGCGCCGCGCCCAGCAGTACGGCTCCGGCAAGATATTCCGTTGCCAGTTCCGGGGTGATAAAGCCCTTAAACAGCACAAAGAAGAACAGGCTTGCAATGCCGTACATGGTAAACGGCTTTATCAGCCAGTTCGTTATCCATGTCACAAATAATCCCTTTGGGTTTCTCCCCACATTCTTGATACTTCTGAAATCCACCTTCATCATCATCGGGTAAATCATCAGCCAAATGAGAATTGCCATCGGGATCGACACCTTGGCATATTCAAACCGATTTAGAAAGTCAGGTATCTGCGGCAGAAATTTCCCCAGCAGGACACCTGCCGCCATGCACAGAATAACCCAAGCGCTCAGATATTTTTGGAATACACTGATACCCGCCTTTTCTTTTTCCATAGTCCCAATTCGACTTTGTGTTCCCGGTCAGAAGCATGAATAATTATCAATCAGCATGGATAAAACTCACCATCAATTCCGACATATTATATGTATGATAGAATCAAGGACAGGCCAATCGGAATAAGCACCAAAGGACAATTTCCCGATGTGGTATAGCAAACAATAATTCACTGCTGACATGGTTAACCATGCCAACGAATAGGAACGCTCTGGACGAGGACACAATCGCCGGATTGTTTTCTATTCTACATAGGCGGAAATTTTGTAAACATTTTATTAACCGCCTTAACGGACAGTAGATTTCTTCGCATTTTGGTGGTATAGTATTAAATGTCGAGTGGGCAACTGTTCAATAAATTTGAATTTGAAAAGGTGTATGTTGATAGAGGAGGTAACTAAATGGACTGGTGGAACATATCGGTGTTTGGTATAATACCCGTTTTTACTGTTGTTCTAATCTTTTTTGTTAAGCGAAAACTTCTTTGGACAGCGCCGTTAATATCAACAGTAATTTCCGTGATTATTAGCATAATAGCTGTGCCGGACATTCTAAGTGAAGGCGAGTATCGGGCGCATTTTGGAATTAGTATACTTTTCCATCTTGCAATTGTTGTCCTTTTGACAATTATTGCTTACATTGTTGCACATATTATAAAACGGAAACAGAACAATCAATAAACGCCGGAATAATTCAAAGGCTAATTAACCACTAACACTTAGCAAATTCCAATGTTTTGTATTATGAGTTACTATTTCCTCGTCGGCAATTATGCTGATGGGGAATTTTTTATACACGCCGTTGGATAAATATTCACCCCCGCCGTGGCTCTGATACTCCGGGAACACAAAAGGGAATTGGGAGTTTCCATAAAGCACACCCCACTATATCAGCAGAGACTGAAATGCGTTAAAGAAGTAGCCTACGATAATAATACCGCCCGTGCATATCCCAATAAAAATCCCCAGCAGCTTCGGCTTGACTGCTTTGCGGAGCATAATCATGGACGGCAGGGACAAGGTAGTGACGCCCATCATAAAGGACAGGACGACTCCCAGCAGCGCCCCTTTTGCCAACAGCGCCTCCGCAATCGGAATAGTGCCGAAAATGTCCGCATACATCGGGACACCGGCAATCGTGGCGATAATCACTCCAAAGGGATTGTTGTTGCCAAGAGCCGCCACAATGAAATCTTCGGGAATCCAGTTGTGGATAACCGCCCCGATACCCACCCCAATCAACACATAGGGGGCTACTTTCTTTGCGGTGGAAACGACCTGATCCCACGCATATTTCAGGCGGTCTTTGAAGTGCAATTCCTCCTGTGGGACGTCGATCGCTCTGCCGTTTCTGATATATTCCTCCACATATTTTTCAAGGTGCAGCTTTTCAATCAGCGTTCCTCCCGCAACCGCTATCACCAGTCCGAGAAAAACATAAACGACTGCCACTTTCCAGCCGAAAATGCTCATTAAGAGTACAAGGCTGCCCAGGTCTACCATTGGAGAGGAAATCAGGAATGAAAACGTCACGCCGAGGGGCAGTCCCGCGCTGGTAAATCCAATAAACAGCGGAATGGACGAGCAGGAGCAGAACGGCGTTACCGTTCCCAGCAAAGCAGCAACACAGTTTGCGCCGACCCCGTGAAACCGTCCGAGGATCTTCTTTGTCCGCTCCGGCGGGAAATAGCTTTGAATGTAAGAAATAATCAAAATCAGAACGCCGAGCAGCACCATAATTTTGATTGTGTCGTAAATAAAGAACAGTACGCTGCCGCCGATTTTTCCTGTCGTATCCAGACCGCAGGTGTTCAATCCCCAAGATATGAGCCTGTTCAGCCAGCCCATGCCGAGGACTTCATTCTGAAAGAAGTCCCATGCGTTTTTCAAAAAATCCATAAAGTATCCTCCCTGTTGGATTGTTAGATTGAAATATGTCTATTTGTTGGGTTTTAAGATAGCCGGCCGGAAAAGTGATTTGGTATTTCACCTTTCACAGCACGGCTGATCTTCATCTGTGCCGATTACTGTTGTAAGCTGCTGCAAGCATTTTATCGCTGCGGCGGCCCCCTCCGATGAGATGGAATAGTGTGTCCATTTACCCTCTTTGCGTCCCACAACTATTTCTGAATCACAGAGTATTTTCATGTGGTGGGAAAGAGTGGGCTGGGTGATATGCAGATCGTCCAGCAGGACACAGGCACATTTTTCACCGCCTTGGAGCAGTTGCAGGATTTTAATGCGGTTCTCGTCGCAAAGCGCCTTGAATACCCCCGCCATCTGCTTCTCTTTTGTCTGCAAGCTCTTCACTTCCCATAGACGATTTTCTATCTGTTCACAGTATATGCGTCACATAGAAGTTTGTCAATGGGTTTTGGCAAAAAAATCTGCGGGGATAATCCCCGCAGATCGTACCTACCTGTAAATCAAATCGTTGCCACACGGCCGGTCAAGCGGTCAAAAGTCCTCGATTTTCAAGAACTTTTGCTTCTCTGATCACTCCCACTCGTTGCTGGGCATCCTAATCTAAACAATTTTGCTTATGATTTATGATACCCAGTATCTCTGCGATTTGACCTATCCATATTATCCAGCCTACACGATGGGGCTGTTATCATTTTGTTATCACGGGTGATAACGAAATACCATCCTCCTAGCCTGCACCTTAATTCCCCACATCAATGCTTCAGCTTTCTGTTACTGGCGGCAACATACAATTTCTAAACTTATTTTTTAAATAGATTAGTCTTTTGCGAGATATCCCGTTTTTGGGATGACTTAATACTTCAAAAATTATTACCTCAAGAAGCTCAAATACATTTCCATCCCTTATCGGTATAAGATAATTTTCGTTTGATCGTTTCATCATTATAATGCGATCCAACGTCGCCTCAACCCTATCGGCAAGAATCTGAGAAGCAAATTGCATGTCACTTAAACTTCTGCCTTGCATTTCACCTTGTATGTATTCAAGATAATCCAATGGCAATAATTGACTTGGGGAACTCAACAAACTATTTTGTTTCCTTAATAATTGCAAAATTTCTTCTATTGCTTCACTACTATCAGTCTTTTTGCTGACATCGTCTTCATCGATTGAAGAATGGTTTTCTGTCATGATACTCTCTATTTCTGAGTTCATTGTTTCCCACACAGCGTAAAATACAGGATCAAATGTACTATACGGTAAAGGAGATTCCGTAGAATTATTAATATCTGAAATCAGATGATAAATATCATTTTTTTCGAGCTTAGTCGCTTGATATCTCTTTAACGGGCCCTGAATATCGGATGTTCTAACATCAATCATCAAGACTGCTACTCTTGCATCCAGTGTCTTTGCAATTGCTCCTGCTTCAAAGTTAATCCATGGAGCACCTGTATTTTCCGAGGTTATACATATTATTCCATAACTACTTTCAGATAACTCTTTAGAAATCTTAGCATCCCAGTTTTCCCCTTTTTCGATATCTTCAGGAGAATAGAATACTTCTACTGACTGTAAAACACATGGTATCCATTTTTTAAGTATTTCAGCAATCTTCTTACTCAATTCTCCTGACCAGCTAACAAATATTTTCATGTTATATCTCCTCTCTATACTTTTCACGAAAATCAAACACAACTGTAGATTTCTAGGGCTTGTTTGAAAAATAAAAGTTGCACAAACGGAAAAAAGATGTAAACTATACATATGGGAACGAAAAGATATGAACTCACAGAAAGTGATTGGAAGCGAATAGAGGAATTGCTGCCGCCAGAACACCCGAAGGAAGGGAAACGCGGACGCCCGGCAAAATGTGATAACCGCAGTGTGATGAACGGGATACTGTGGATTGCCAGAGGAGGGGCGCCGTGGAGAGAACTTCCGGAGAGATATGGCCCGTGGCAGACAGTCTACAGCCGTTTCCGCAAATGGAAAGAGATGGGCGTTTTTGAAAGAGTATTTCAAGCTCTTTCCATAGACGCGGACTTTGAGAACATCTCTATAGACTCTACATCCTGCAAGGTGCACCAAAGCTCCAACGGCGGGAAAAAAATCCGAGAATAAGGCTGTCGGCATGTCCAAAGGCGGCAGGAACACAAAAATTCATGCTTTAGTGGATGGCTTGGGCAATCCACTCGCTTTCCTGCTCTCTCCGGGCCAGGATCACGATTCTGTCCACGCGGTTGAATTGCTCAGTCAGGTCAATATTGAAGGCTGCAATATTTTGGGTGATAAAGCCTATGGTTCCAAGGCCATTCGGGAGTATATTACTTCCCAAAACGCTGCTTATACGATCCCGCCAAAGGCTTCTGCCGCTGACCCATGGCCCGTCGATTGGCACATTTACAAGGAGCGTCATCTGGTGGAGTGTTTCTTCCAGAAGCTCAAGTGGTTTCGTAGGATTTTTACTCGCTATGATAAGCTTGATTCTTCGTTTCTGGCTTTCGTTTATGTTGGCGCTATTGCTATCTTGTTGAAATAGCACAAGCTTTCCTCGTTTTTAAAACAAGGCCTAATTTAGTTAATCGATTTTTGTCATATCATATGACATATTCCTTATTCCCACTCCCTCCTGTCAGAAGTTTTCTAAATAGATTTGTTTATGAGATTTAGCTCAGATTATTTTGATTGTTTTCATTATCCAGATAGTTTGGGCTATCTGATTTTTTGTTGCCATGGTGTTTCACTCTACTCAAATCAAATTGAAAGCGGCTAACAAACGTCAAATAATCACGGCAAAGTTAGCTATCAATTTGAATGTCGTCAAAAATTGGTGGTAACATTTCACATAGTTTCTGGAAAAGCGGAATGCTAACCTCTCTCATTTGCGGGTGTGCACGTTTAGATGTGCGGAGTTTAAAAAAATGTCGCCATTCGCGGAGATTCATGGTAACAACTATTTCCGTTTTTAAACTATTTGGTAAAATGCTACGAGCCTGTTCAGGAGTAGCTCCTATCTGAATAAGTTTCAGATAACTATCCTCAATCAATTGCATCTGCTTTTCCCATACTTTATATTCTTGGGAGTCTTCTGACCAAAAACAAGGTTTAATAAAGGTCAGTTCATTTCCAAATTTTTCTTGAGAGTAATTACAATACCTTGTGCTTTCCTGACTATAACTCGCAATTCTGTGACGAACAATCTCATGTGTCACACCGCGATCACAGATAATTTTCACTGTAATTTTTTCGTGCTCAATTACAGACTCATGCCCTCTTTTTATAATACGCCGGATAAAGGGCTCTGCAGAATCACCTGTAATTAGTCCTTCACTTTTATAGCAGACCCGACCATACAATTCGATATTTTTCAAGATTTCATTTGGATTAATGTTCCCAATAAATTCAAATGACGGTGAAATCGTTTTCATATAATTTTACCTCCCTTTTGTCACATTTTGCGGCATCACATTAACTTCTATCATGGAACTCAGGCACTTTTTTCAAGTCAATCACAGTGAAATTATCGCTTGGCTTTGAATATAGTAGATTATAGGCTTCTGGAATTGGATATACAACCTGAACCCTTTTGTTTTTTAAAGCGATAAGTGCAACAGAAATTGTAGACAACTTCGTATTAAGTGGCACAAGAATTATATTTTCATTTTGTCCATTATCGATAATTTCTTTCACTTTATCCATTGTACTATCAATTTTGCTGCAAGAAAAATCAAATTGCGCCCAAGGCAGTCCTACATTTTCAAACCAATCATTAAAATCCTCTTTCATTTTCTGCATGGTTTTAAGATGATTATTATCAGTTGGCTCGCTCCCATAACCAATTGAGAGTACATCTGGTTCAAAAAGTTCTACAAGTTTAGTTGCGCGTTCCTTTTCAAAGCCTGTCAATATTATCAAATGATTCTTGTATGACGGATTAAAAAGGCCTGGAAACCCTACAACATTTCTAATATTTTTACACCCCATACTTAACCAAGTTGCATACTCAGAAGCGCCATTATAGACTAAGAGAATTGATTCAAAAGATAACTGTTGGTCATAAACAATTTTTAACAAAATAAGTAAAGCCTCATGCGTAAATGTTGAAATGTCAATTATAATATTTTTAATCTGTGCTTTTATAATTTCCAGTATAACAAAAAACATTTTATCAGCCAGAACTGTAGGTAAACATAGATTCACTTCGACAGCGGAAAGATTCTTCAAGCAGCTGCATATTATATTAATATTACCAGAGTTATTTATATCCATAGGTGGATCAACATTTCTAAATGCATATGCTTTTTTAATCTTATCACCTTTTATGTTCTGCGCAAGCGTATAACAACGTTGCTCAAAACTCGCAAAACAAAGAAACGCACAATCACCCGGGAGCACGTCATTTATTTGTGATACAACCATTTTACGAATATAATCCATTTCAGTCCTCCCAATAATCAAAAAGTGATAATTGTCGGAGATTCTCATCATGCTCTGAAGTATCCTCGACAATTACACGCAGTCTTTTCCCGGTATGAATCGCTTTTGTCAAATCTTCATTTGTCATGAATAGATACCCTTGAAATCCTGATGGATCAAGTGTAAAAATTGGGGCAAAACACCTGTTCAATATATACAAATATGTTCTGCCATCCCCGTCTTTATTCCCTATAAAAGATTCATGCAAAAAGCCTAAGCGCACTCCTAATCTAAAAACTTCTTTTAGTTCATCACTTGTTTTTTCGGGATTTGATAGGGCTATTGAGAATACTTTTCTTTCTGAACGGCCAGAGAAAGGATCATCATCTGTACCAGAGAGAAGTATCTCTTGGAATGTTTTCCCCATCGAATTAATTAAATTTGCAAGTTTTTCGGTAGTACTCCGTGGATTATCCGTAATTGCTATTTTTGAGCTCTGATTATACTCACTTAACTCATTGCTTTTTGGTAGTTCATTGAACAAATAAAAATCTGCTTTCTCTCGCAAAACCTGATTTTGTATTTCCGTCGGAATAAAAGCAACTCGCCCATCGCTATCAACACCATTTCTATTTAATTTAGCTGTGACATCATACATTTTAGCAACAGCATCAAGCAAATAACGAATAATTCCTGAAGATAGATGAATAATATTTTCAATGCCCGCATAGCGAAAAGATGGCTTTGATTTACTTGGTCCAGCGAGTCGTCGAATGTAATTTGGAATAGCATACCTCCTGACATCGTCGCTTTTCCTGTATCCCCGCCCATTATCTTTATAATTGTCAATGATACGCTTAATTTCCGCAGCTATTTCTTCATCTTGCTTTTTATATGTTGGAAAGAACTTTTTTAAAGCTTCTTCTATTTCAGATTGACTTTCTTCATTAATATTACACATATACCCAGCTAATTGTAATCTCTTAGCCAGCACGTGTATTGCTTTATTATAATACTCAGGATTGCTAAACCTTGTTGTATACTTTGAAGAAATATTTAGCTCCTGATAATCATGTGGAGATTCCACTAGAATTCCTGAACTTGTAAGAAAAGTTTTATATAGGCCCAGTTGTGCAAATACTTTAAGACTAATAGTAGGTTGCGTTCTGCTCGCTATCCAGGAGTTTAATATTTCTGTCTGAATTTTACTTAGATTATCTGCATCATCAATAAAAATTAGAATTGGCTTTCCATTAGGAAAACACGGCAAAGTCATCATTTTAGTAAAAACAGGGACAATAAAACGCGAAAAAGAAAATAACGGTAAAGTATACGAAAGATTTGGCGACTCTACATTAAAAAGATTTGTCAAGTACGGAGTAAAAACATATGATATATTAACTAAGTGTTGATATAGAGAATTAAAAAAACATGATGGAGAAGAGTAGTCAACATTAAATGTGTCATTACAACCAGCAAGACGTAAAAAACGATTATATGTTTCATCAAAGAAATTCCTATAGGCTTTTTCATCATATTTTTCTACTTCAAACTGAACTTTGGACAAACATAAAAACGAGTACATGAGAACATGTAACGTGAGAAAATGTTCGTTGATCAGGTATGGCATGTGAAGGTTATCCAGTTTCTGAAGTTCAACCAAATTCAAAGTAGTTTTTTTAATTGAAACATTCACCGAAAGATATGGTAATTCTGAAAAACTCACCTGATTTCGAATCATCAAAAAATCGGGAAGGGAGCAACGTATTAACATGCTTTTTCCGCAGCCACGAGCGCCAGTAACAAGCGTATTCCCTTGTCGTGTTATTTCTGGGTAATCAGAGTGCATTTCTACAAAGAGCTGGTCTGCTTGTTCAGCTGTAAGTTCTTCAGGTGAAACAACCGCAAAAGGATTATCAGCCATGCTCACTTCCCCTCCTTCTCTTTAATTGCAGAACATAACGATTCGCCATTTTCATATTTAAGGCTCTTAATGCTACCAGTTGAGTCGTCATCCATATCTAAATAGTCAGTTAGGCCAGAGGTGTTTTTATTCGGATATCCATGAAGTGTCAACCTAAATGCGTCCCCCATACCTCTAATAATCTGAAAAGAAGACTTCGGATTTAGCACATCAATTGAAACGTCTAAAGTCGTCGGCCTTATCAGCCCATTTGCATATTTTCTGCAATACTCAAGTTCGCGCATACATTTTGACATGCGTTCAAGTATTTCATCATATAAAAATACTTCTTCATTTCCTTTTCCAATTTTTTTCTGTGTCAAATCATATGGGATACGGAATTTGAATCTAATTGTATCTCCGAGGATACTAACAGGCGTTAATGCTTTTGAGTATTGGTGATATACTTCATTCTGGTGTGGGATCGCAATGCCATTGAAATTTGAGCGGTTAAGATCATCAGATATCTCGTCAGCGAATCGGAGAATTGATGCAAGAACTTTCGGGTGTATACTAATGCCATCATAATATGTATCTGAGCTAGCTTGTCTAATAGTGTCTTTGTTTCGCGTATGTTCATCTACAAACCCACCGTGAGCAGTTGCAATTGAAGTAACTATCTCTTTTTCGGAAGTATCTAAAGGCAAGGCATTTCCCATTTCATCAATTATTTTCGCAATTTGTTGTTCGTGCTGCTCTCGTCCATATATATTACCTACATCGTGGAAATGAATAGAAACTAATAAGAGATATATCTCATAACCATTGAGTCGTTTCATATCAGACAAAATATCTTTTGCATGGGAGATAACTGATTTTACATGCTCAACTCCATGATCAGTCAATAATTGATGGTCAGAAACAGCTGCACCCAAATTTACGTTTGGATGCCAATTAAGGTTCATTTCTTCTTCAAATTTATGATATAAATCTAAAATACTACCTTTCCCGTTTGGGAATTCTCGTTCAATTCCTGAGGCATTGGCAGTAGAAAGGGCCGCTTCCCATCTGCATTGCAAAATATAGTTTAGGCCATCCATAGGACTATAATAATTCATGTTATTGCTCCTCACACTTTATAATTATTTCGAAAACATACTTTGCTAAAATAGGGGGTACTGCATTACCAACCTGCTGTTGCTGGAAACCTATACTTCCACAGAAAACGTATGAGTCAGGAAAGGATTGCAATCTAGCGGCTTCCCTTACGGATAGCCCTCGATCCTCCCATGGATGAATTAACATGCTTTTCCTATAATTCCCGACAGTAATGGAAGGTTGATTTGCAGCAAGTCGCCGGTATATTCCTGTATGGCATCTAGATTTATCTGCATAATTTCCCATGAGGTTATCAGGAATGTCTTTCCAATTACCGCCTTGTGGAATAAACGTATATCGTTTTATTATTGTATCATTATTTTTTGAAACTAGATTCCCGCTACATCTATCCATGTTCTTTCGGAGCATTTTGGCATAATCAGATCTTGCGTCCATTTTATAACATAATATATCCTGACTTGCACCATTTTTTAGACTCGGCAAGTCTTCTATTGCATCATTAACAGTGACTAAAGATTCCGAACGCTCTGGCTTTTTAGGCTTTTTTCCATATAAAGAACCTATTAAGAAAAATCGAGAGCGTGTCTGAGGAATACCATAATCAGAGGCACATAACACCATAGTAGTACATGTATATCCCAACTCAGTCAGAGTTCGCGAAATATCTGCGACAAAAAAGCCTTTCTCAGTTTCCTTAATCCCTTTAACATTCTCAAAAACAATCCAATCAGGTATGGTTTCTCTAGCAATTCTGATAAACTCACGATATAACCAATTTTGAGGATTGTTTTTGTTGCGGGTTTTTTGGTTAGATGTAGAAAATCCCTGACATGGAGGACCGCCAAAGAGCACCAAAGATTGGTCGCCCCGATCAATGCGCAAATTTCGCACTTGGCAAATATCCTCGTTAATCATTGTTGTGTGTATGTGATTTGCTTTATACGTCTGAGCGGCATATCGGTCATTTTCAATGGCAATAGCAACATTAATTCCCGCCATCTCAGCACCCAAAGACAACCCGCCCGCCCCTGAGAATAAGTCAATACCTATCATGTCATTCACTTTCCATTCTCTGAACCGCAAGTAATAATTTTTGGGAAGTTTGCACCTCATTTATCTTTTTCAGCTCGCACTCCCATATCCTCAGCACTGTCCAACCACGTGCCTCAAACATAGCAGTTACCTCTTGGTCGTGCTTGATGTTTCTTTCTCGCTTTTTCTGCCAATATTCTTGATGATTGGCAGGACGGGTATTGCGGCAATCATGTCCATGCCAGAAACATCCGTCTACAAATACTGCAATTTTTTGCTTTAGGAACACAAAATCCGGGTGCCCTTTAACGGGATAATTCCGTCTCCATCCCGTAATCCCATTTCGCTTGAATATTTCAATAAGTCTCAACTCAGTAGACTTATTCTTTTTCGACTTAACCTGCCGCATTATGTTTGAACGCTTTTCTTTATCAAAAACATCCGACATGACAGATTATCTTGCCTCAAACTCTATGCGGAGGCTCGGATCATTTTCCTTTTCACTAACAATATGGTTGTAATTTTCAATAATCGTTCCCAATGTAGCATTTTGCTTACCTTCGTCAAAGAGACTATGTTCATGGACATTGGAAGAAAGGAATTGTTGAATATCCCATACCTCAATACGACCGGAAAGCCCCGCGTCCTCTATCTGATTCAGTGCAGTCTGCACCCTTTCATAGATTGTGATAATGACCGGTCTAAAACCATTCTCAATATTGACTTTACATTTGTTGAGCAAAAGGTCTCCAACAGAAGTTGTGCAGTGAATAATCGTTTTATTTATTACAAAATCACCGCTACGGGCTGTAGGGGCATCGGCAACGGAAGCGCCATGAATCTCAAACGAGCCTTCAGGTAGAATTAAGCAAAGCTTGGCCGCAACCAAATGTTGAAGAACAGTACCGAGATACTGTGTTCCCGGATTCTGCTTCTGTCTCTTTCTTGCTTGTTCAAACAACTCGTCCAAATTAGCGCCAACAGTTTTTGAAGTATCAGCAGTTAAAACAAATGGTTGATTCCGAAAATACTCACGTACCTGCTCCGCCCAAAATGCTTCAATCTCATCGAAGTCTACAGTTTCTTCAGCATTCCATCTGTTCAAAAAATCAACATACTTTATCATTAAGCCCATACTTCCGCGACTTGTTCTGCCGCCCTCGGAAGATAACTGTTGCGTAATTCCATAGTCTCTCAAAATTCTCTTCAAATTGCCGCCACCTAACCCAGCAACTTGACCTTCTTTTTCTGTTTTGAATTCGCTCGGATCAAGTGGAAATTCTTTCTCTCTGACCATGCGAGTAAACTGAACAACAACAGAAAGCGGCCCCTTGGTAACGATATTATTTTCTGCTTGAAACAATCTAAGTTTTTCTTCTGCATTAACCATTGTAGACAGCCTCCGCAATTTTTAATAAGAATCGTTCGCCGATAAATTGTGCAACAGGCATTGCTACAGCATCCCCCATAGCTTTGTAGCCGTCGTTATAGGTGCCAGGCAAAATAAAACTGTCAGGCGCTCCCATTAATCTTGCGGCTTCCCGAACTGTGAGCAACCGCGCATGAGTTTCCCCGTTTTTCTTCACTACCAAATACTGCTTACTGCTACCTCCTTCGGGTGTCCGTAAGCAGCCGGCAATGCCGTCAAATCGTAATTCAAGTTGTTGCTCGCCATGGCGAGTTCTGCGATATCCGGTGGCATAAACATTGTCGTGTTCATCAAGCTCCATCTGATGTCTTTCCGGAACGAGGCGCAAAACAGAATCTTTGTCAAATGGAGCTGTTTCATCGACAATATCTTTTAGGGTGATGCGGCGTCGGGCCGGCCTCTCGGTTTTCCACCAGACCCATTCGTCCAATGTATTCCCTAAATCGGCGGCTGCTTTGTTATGCAGCCAATTCGGGCCGCTTCCAACTAATTCAGCAGGAATTTCACAGTTGTTGTTGACAGCTATTATAAACACCCTTGGTCTGGATTGAGGGACAAAATGAGAAGCATTCAAAACAATCGCTCCGCATTTGTATTTGCGTTCTACAAGAGCATTATGTAATACACGATAGTCATCGCCGCCATTTGTGGATAACAAGCCCAGTACATTCTCTAAAAGTAGGATTAGCGGCTTCCGCGGCATTTCATCCAGTACTCGTAGCCATTCCCACACCATGCCGCTTCGTGACGCGTGGATTCCGCCCAAAAAGCCAGCCAAAGACAAATCCTGGCAGGGAAAACTTGCCCACGAAAGATTTGCAAATGGCAAATCACCCCCACGCACATCTTTTATATCGCCGAGAACAAAATGATCGGCTCCAAAATTAGCTTCATAAACGGCTGCCTTTTGTTCGCTGATGTCATTAGCCCAAATAGGTGTAAACATACCCTTTAATCCATATGCAACTAGTCCACTTCCCGCAAAAAACTCATGCATCGTCCAAGGAGCAGGGGATAAATCTATTTTCTGCTTTTCAAACATGGTGCATTGAAGCATCATTCTTCCCTCCGTCCGTACTCCGTCTATTTCCGGTCGGTTTTTCTGCATTCTCTGGAATAACCCATATGCGGCTCATGCGGATTGCTCCAGTTATTCGATTCTCCTTGCATAGAATTTGAACTTGTCGTGGCGTGACGCCCCATTTTTCAGCTACTTCCTGTACGGTAATATAACCATTCATCGTCAACACCTCGGACTGTGTGCTTACAATTCCTTTTTTATTATATTCGTTTAAGCGAAATTGTCAATGTGTTTTCCCTCAAATCCAAAAAAGTTTTGCTTAGAGAGAATACTTCCTCAGGATTTCTCCCGTGGAAAATGACGTGGTCAGTTATCTAATAATTCTCTTTATGGACTATTACCAGTTTTTCTATTGATGTGTTGTGTACATCTTTTTGAGTGATACAAACTGGTAATCACGCAACAATCATATTTTGTTTCAAATTCAACTACCGTTTTATTCTCAGGCAAGTATAAATCAGTTGGGCGGTTCAGCGACCGCCCAACTAGTGTGCGTCTCATGCAAAGATGATTCCTACGTTCACGATCTCAACCGCCGCTGCCCGGATATTATTCATCTTCCCCACCCACTCCATCTGATTTTCAGCCTTCAGTGCCTCGGTAACTCCTTCGGCCTTCGCCATCTGGCGGATGATGGCGTCCATCTGCTCTTGGGCCTGACAGTCAATGTCCGCCAGATAGATGTTCAGCTTGCCGCACAGTAGGAGGCCGGTATAGAAGCCCTCGCGGTACTCCTGGATGTACCGTAGGTGCCGCTGTCCCCATGGACCGATGGGCTGGTGGTCCTCCGGCAGAGACAGGCAGGGGATGTAATAGTCCCCCTGGCGCTCATACCACAGGCCATTGCTTTCGTCGTAGATGAATTTTTCCATAAGATTACCTCCGTTTCATTTATCGTGCGTCTAAATCTGCTTTTCGTCTTGCGGCTCGTTTCCGCTCCTTTTCTGCCTGTTCCCGCTGGCGCAGGTCCTCCAATATTCTGTCCGTCTGCTCCGGGCCGATGGCTCGCTTTAATCTCTCACAGTCCCTCACCTCCTCCCTCAAGGACTTATTCTCCGATGAAACCGCGTCCAACCGGGCTGAGTAAGAATAGCATCGCTCTGACATCCGGTTATACTGCCCCTGCAACCGCTCGAATTTGCTCTTGAGGTCGAAGTAGGCCCGATAGACGGAGCGCAGCACCTTGACGATCTTCTCCCAAAGTGGCTTGACCTTCTTCTCACGATAGGCCCTGGCTGACTCCAACGGTCCTGCCTCCGGGAGTACCTGTTCGGGGTCTTCGGAGAACTGCGCCGCCAACTGCTCCATGTTCTTCAATGCCGGGGCCAGCTCCTTCAGGCGCTGCTCCTGACGGTCCACCTGTTCTTGCTTCTGTGCCTGCTCCACCTCAAGCGCGGCTACTTCCCTCGCCCGTTGCTCCTTCTTGTAGTCCAGGACCGACAGATGCTGGTCGTGGGTACCCTTGTCCTCCCACTCTATCCCGTGGCGCTCCATCACGGCGGCGAGCTGTTCCTTTTCAGCCCGTACCCACTGGCTCCACTCCGTGTCGCCCCTGGTGCCGCCCTTGAAGCCCTGGGCGGCAAGGGCCTGTTTGAGGGACACCCTGGTGTCCAGCCCCCGCTTGCTCCCGGTGGTGAAGGGAACGAAGTCGATGTGCAGATGGGGCGTGGCCTCGTCCATGTGGAGGTGTGCCGAGAACACCCGGAGGTTCGGATTGCGCTCATGGAACCCCTGGTAGTATTCGTCCAGGACCTGTTTGGCCAACTGCCCGTCATCGCTCTGGGCATTCATATCTTCCAAGTTGCCCACTTGTAAGATGATCTCATGGAAGGGCTTTTCCTGCTTGCCGGAGCGAATCTTCTCATAGTAGTCTGTGATCACGCGGTCTGCCCTGGTCTGCTTGTCGTTGTACCGTTGGAGGGCATCGTCAAACAGCTCGTGATAGACGGCCTTGATGTCCTCGTTGCAGTAGTCTATATTGAGGTGGGAACGCTCCGGGTCGGTGTTCTTGGCGTGGAACTTCCGGCTGTTGTGGTTCACCGAGCCGCGGCCCACCATGACGCTTATCGTTCTTTTCAAATCAATTCTCCTTTCGCCGCGCCAGCGGCGGCCTTTGTTACTTTCTGCGAAAGTAACGCAAAAGCACTTTTGACAGCCTGCGGCCATCAAAAGATGCTGTTGCGCCCTACGGGGTGGTCTTGTGGGCTTTGCCCCCGCCGTCTGCGGACGGCTCCCCCAGCAGGGCCGCCCTTTGAAAAGGGCACCCTGCACATCGTCGTCGCAAAGTCCGTTCAACTCCGTTTCCGCCTGCGGCGAAAACTACGTTCACTCCCTTGCTCCTCCTCTCCCCACACGACCCGCTGCGCTGGGCTCGTGTGGGGCCCCCGTGACAGCCGTGACGACCGTGACGATGTTTTTGACATCGCCCCGCTCTCAAAATAGTCGTCACGGCCGTCACGGTCGTCACGCTTCGGGAGGCACCAGCGTCAGGCTGATGCTCCTCCCGGCGTGAGTGCGGGCGTTCTCATAGCGGATATGGTACTCCGCCGACAGCCTCCCCGCCCGGACATTGAGCCGCATAGCCAGGGCGTTGGGCTTCATATCCAGCTTGAGGGCCTCCGCCAGCTCCGTGGCGGTGCCGGTCCAGGATGGCCTCTCCGTCGTAATGAAGGTAGCCACTGCCTCCAGTACCGGGTCAGGCGGCTCGATCCACAGCTCCGTTTCCGCCCGGTCCATCATCCAGGTCAAATGCTCCATGTCGCGGGTGAGATAGAGCCGCTGGTCCTGCTGGTCCCGCCCCACTATATCCAGGGTGGCGGTGATGTCCGTCCGCTTCTCCTTCTGAAGAAGAAACGCTCCGTCCGCCGCCCCTGCAAGGCCGTTGGTGCCAGAGATCATGTCGAACCTATCATCGGCCTGCTGTTTACGGGTATGATGAACCAGCAGGAGGCAGACACCGCAGCCGTCAGCGAAACGCTTTAGTTTTCCTACCAGCTCATAATCGTTGGCGTAGCTGTACTTGTCGCCGCCGGTCTCTCGGACTTTCTGGAGCGTGTCAATGATAATGAGCCTCGTGTCGGGATGTTCCTCCACGAATCGACGAAGCTGTTCTTCCAGTCCACCGCCAACCTGTTTGGCGCATATAGCGAGTAGAAGATCGTTGGTGGCCTCCAAACCAAACATTCGGTATAGACGTTCCTGCAAGCGCCTGTGGTCATCCTCCAGCGCCAGGTAGAGGACCGTCCCCTTGTGTACGGGATAGCCCCATAAAGCGAGGCCGGTGCTGACATGGTAGGCAAGCTGGGCCATCAAGAAAGACTTCCCTACCTTGGGTGCTCCGGCAAAGAGATATGTCCCCGGATAAAGCAGTCCGTCGATGACAGGCGGCCTGCATTTATACACGTTCTGAAAAAGCTCATTCATGGAAACCGTGGGGAGATACGCCGGGTCGTTCATCCGCTGTACCTGCCTCATGAGTTCCTCCAATCTTTTTTCTTGGGGGTTGCTTTCATCGGCTTTCTCTGCTATACTTGAGGTGCGTTTTTGAGAAATGGGCTGTTCCCCGTCTGCGCCAACAGACGGAACCGGGATAGTCCTTTTCGTTTCCTGGGAATCCTTCAATCTATCACTCCTCCTTCATGCCGCCCAGGATGGCGGCGATCATCCGAATGGTGTCCAGCAGCTCGCTGTCCACGCCGGCTCCGGCTTTGATCCGCCGGAGCTCGGCCAAGACAGCGGTCAGTTCGTTCCGCAGGGCTTTGTAGACCCTTGGATTGCCCTGCACCACCACGTCACGGCACAGGAGCCGCCGGGTGATATAGTCCTGCTTGGTGAGGCCGGAGAGCTGTACAGCGGCCTCGATCTGCTCGTCCTCCTCCGGGGATACCCGGAAGGCCACCGTCTTGTTTCTCCAGCGGTTCTTGTTGTCCATGTTCTTGGCTGACATTATTTCCCCATCCTTTCAAAGTCCAGTTTGTTTGCCATCTCCGTCTGCTTGGACGGAAACAAGTGCGCATAACGGTAGGTGATCTCAATGCTCTCGTGCCCTACCCTGTCAGCAATCGCCACCGCCGAGAAGCCCATGTCGATCAGAAGCGAAATGTGTGAATGTCTCAAATCGTGTATCCTAATGCGCTTGACCCCAGCCGCTTTCGCTCCCCTGTCCATCTCGTGATGGAGGTAACTCTTTGTGCAGGTGAAGATACGGTCCTTTTTCTTGACCCCGTAGAGCATCCCCAGGTAGTCCTTCATCTCATCCCGGAGGAAATCCGGCATCTTGATGGTCCGGTTGCTTTTCTTCGTTTTGGGAGAGGTAATGACATCCTCCTTATGGAGCCGCTGATAGGACTTATTGATCCTGACCGTCCCGGCATCGAAGTCAAAGTCCGCCGGGGTAAGGGCCAGCAGCTCCCCCTCCCGGATACCGCACCAGTAGAGCATCTCGAAAGCGTAATAGGAAACAGGCTTGTCCATCATGGCATCCGCGAATTTCAAATACTCCTCTTTCGTCCAGAACAGCATCTCCTTCCGCTCCTCCGTCCCCATATTCCCGGCCTTGGCGGCAGGATTGGAGCGCAGATCGTAGAATCGGACAGCGTGGTTGAGGATGGCACTGAGCTGGTTGTGCAGAGTCTTGAGATAGGAGGATGAATAGGGCTTGTGGTTCTCATCCCGGTAGGCCAACTGCTCGTTCTGCCATGCAATCACGTCTTTGGTGGTGATCTCGCTGATCTTCCGTTTGCCGAAGTAGGGCAAGATCTTCTTCTGGATAATGTTCTCCTTTGTCTGCCAGGTGTTCTCCTTGAGCCGGGGCTTCACATCCTTGGTGTAGAGCTCCACGAAGGTTTCAAAGGTCATATCCAGGTCGGCGGAGGTCTGCAACTGGAATCTGCGCTCCCATTCCTGGGCCTCCCGCTTGGTGGAAAAACCTCGCTTGCACTTCTGTTTCCGCTCCCCTGTCCAGTCCTGATACCATACCATAACGTACCAGGTGCCCCGTTTGTCGTCCTTGAATACCGGCATCAGTTCTCCTCCTTCCTGGTCCAGTAGAACCGTTCATTGAAATACTGGCGGTTGACCCGCCCCGATACGGTGATGAAGCCCTTGCCCTTCAGTTCCTCGTTGAGCTGCCGGATGAGCTTGTAAGCGTAGGGCTTCGATACGCCCAGCTCAGCGGCGACTTCCTCTGCATTGATGAATCTGTTTTCCATTGTAGTCCCTCCTTGTATATTAACGCTATTTGCTTAACGTAGCCCTATTATACTAAACCTATTCCGTTATGTCAAGAGCTTCAGAGAAAATAATCTAAACAAATTTATTTATTTTTCTCTTGACGTTTCTAAACATATCTGCTATACTTCAGGTATTCCTACTACACAGAACGGAGTTGACAGCTATGTCGATTGGTGAACGTATCCGATTCTTCCGCAACAAGAATGGCGTCACACAGAAGTATCTCGGTCAAGTGATGGGGTTCCCGGAACGCTCCGCCGACGTGCGGATGGCGCAGTATGAAACGGGGAGCCGCACACCCAAGGCGGAGCTGACCAACTTGCTTGCCGGCTTCTTTGACATCTCTCCCAGCGCCCTGACCGTCCCGGACATAGACACCGACATTGGCCTGATGCACACTCTCTTTGCCCTAGAGGACATCCGGGGCCTGACCATCGGGGAGATCGACGGTGAGATTTGCCTCCGGCTGGACAAGTCCAAGGGAACGGCTTACCACGCCATGTTTGAAATGTTTACCGCCTGGGCGGAGCAGAAACGGCGGCTGGAGGCCGGGGATGACACCCGCGAGGACTATGACCGCTGGCGCTACAACTACCCTAAGTACGACACCACCCAGCGGTGGGCCAAGGTCCCCTCGCAGGAGCTGAGCGACGCCCTAGTGGATGCCCTCCGGGACAAGCTGGACACAGACGAATAGATGACAAAAAGCCCTTACTGACGTTGCCATCGGTAAGGGCTTTCTAATATGGATTTTGTCACCTGAAAACCGCAAAAGAACACTTTTTACCCGCAATCCACCGGGGATGCAGAATAAAGCGGTTTGAGGGGAGCGTTATCAAATCGTTATCACGAGAGGGCCTTGAGATCCCGGAGTCCTTGCGCCGCAACGGGTCCGTGGGTTCAGATTATCATTCCCACTCAATTGTCGCGGGGGGTTTGGAGGTTATGTCGTAGACCACGCGGTTGATGCCGGGGATCTGGTTGACGATGCGGGTACTGACGCGGTCCAGCACGTCGTAGGGGATGCGCGTCCAATCCGCCGTCATAAAATCGGAGGTCGTGACGCTGCGCAGGGCCAGGGTATAGTCATACGTCCTGCCGTCGCCCATAACGCCCACGGAGCGCATATTGGTAAGTACGGCGAAATACTGATCCATCGATCCGGCAAGGCCGGCCTTGGCGATCTCGTCACGGAAGATGAAATCCGCCTCCCGCAGGGTATCCAGCTTCTCCCGGGTGATATCGCCGATGACCCGGATGGCAAGTCCCGGGCCGGGGAAGGGCTGGCGCGTCACCAAGTATTCCGGAAGGCCAAGCTCCCGGCCCAAGCCGCGCACCTCGTCCTTAAAGAGCAGCCGCAGCGGCTCCACGATCTCCTTGAAATCCACATGATCCGGCAATCCGCCCACGTTGTGGTGGCTCTTGATCACCGCCGCGCCGGCCTTGCCGGAGCCGGACTCGATCACATCCGGGTAGATGGTGCCCTGGGCCAAATAGTCCACAGAGCCGATCTTCCGGGCCTCCGCCTCAAACACGCGGATAAACTCCTCGCCGATGATCTTGCGCTTCCGCTCCGGCTCCGAGACGCCGGCCAGCTTGGTCAGGAAGTGTTCCTCCGCGTTCACCCGGATGAAGTTGATATCCCACTTGCTGAACGCGGCCTCCACCTCGTCCCCCTCGTCCTTGCGCATCAGGCCGTGATCCACAAAGACGCATGTGAGCTGCCGGCCCACGGCCTCCGCCAGCATGGCCGCCGCCACGGAGGAATCCACCCCGCCCGACAGGGCCAGCAGAACGCGGCCGGAGCCGATCTTCTCCCGCAGGTTCCGGATGGACGTCTCTTTATAGTCGCCCATCGTCCAATCCCCGCGGGCGCGGCAGACCTCATAGAGGAAGTTTCTCAGCATGGCCGTGCCGTTTTCCGTGTGGTTGACCTCCGGGTGGAACTGGACGCCGTAAAAGCCCCGCTCCTCGTCGCAGATGGCCACGTTGGGGCAGGCGTCGGAGTGGGCAGACAGGGTAAAGCCCTCCGGCACGCGCTCCATATAGTCCCCGTGGCTCATCCAGGTGACGCCCCTCTCCGGAAGGCCCTGGAAGAGCTTACAGCCGGTGTCAAAATACGTCTCCGTCTTGCCGTATTCCCGGGCCGTGTCGTCCTGGGCCTGGGTCACCCGGCCGCCCAGATTGTGGGCGATGAGCTGACAGCCGTAGCAGATACCCAGAATGGGCACACCCAGGGAGAAGATCTCCGGATCCGCCTGGGGGGAGTCGGGTTCATAGACACTCCCCGGCCCGCCGGTGAAGATCATGCCGATGGGCGAGCGTCTACGAAGCTCGCTCACCGGCGTTGTATAGGGCAAAACCTCACAGTAGACGTGACACTCCCGGACACGCCGGGCGATAAGCTGATTGTACTGCCCGCCAAAATCCAGGACGATAACAAGCTGATTCTTCATTGGTGTGACCTCATTTCCTCATTTCTGACACAATTATACGGTGGAAAAAGGGGATTGTCAACCGGTAAGGCGACGCACCCGGGAATCAAATAAGCGGCAGGCGATATTCCCCTTTCGGAAATCACCTGCCGCTTAAACTATATTTACGCAAGGCCCTCCAGGCCGTCCACGAAATACGCCGCCGCGCCCCGGCTGAGGCCGGCCCCGGTGTAGCCGTTTTCCGCGGCCAGCTCCATCGCCCGGGCCATAAGCTCCGTGACCGTCCCGTCCGTCTCGGAGAAACCCAGGTAAACGGAGAGCTTCTCCGCCAAATCTTGGGCCTCCTCCGCGCCCAGAGGCGCGTCGGGCCGGCACCGGTCGCCGCTCTCGATAAAGCCCGCGGCGCGGAAGATCTGCATTGGCCGGAACTGCCACATCTCCGGCGTCAGATCCTCATAGGGGCAGTCGTACAGATCCTCCGGCTCCGGCATCCCCAGGGCGTTGACCACCATCACGGCGAAGGCGGATCTGGTGATCTGCTCCTCCCCCCGGAAGGTGAAGCCGTTGCCGCCGTTCACCACCCCCTGGGCGGCCAGGCGCGCCAGGGCGTCCGCGTACCACTTGCCCACGCAGTCGATAAAGGGCATCTCCTGCTCCCGTTGGGGCACCCAGTCCGTGAGGCCCAGGGTCCGGAAGGCAAAGCCGTAGTAATCCCGGCGGAGGATGGAGGCGCTGACATTGAACTGGTTTTTCACCGTCTCAATGAGCTTCTCCGCGTACTCCCCGCTCTCCCCCTCCCCCGCCGGCGTCACGGTGCCGGTGCGGCTGTCGTAGATCAGATCCTCTGTCCGGAAGCTTCCGTCCTGCAAAACGGCGATGTGGGTGCTGTCGGACAGGATGTCCGTGCCGGTGAGCAGCCGGGAGTCGTAGGGGATGTCAAAGAGGTTCAAAAGCGTGGGCAGGATGTCCTGGGTGCAGCAGAAGCTGTCCACATAGACAGGCTCCTCCATAGCCCCGGACCAGCAGACAAAGCTGTTTTTATATTTCCAGAAGGGATCCTCCTGAGATGCGTCCCCGGCCAGGAGGGCGAAGCTCTCCGGCTCCAGGGCGTAGGGGTAGTGGTCGCCGGTGAGGACGATGACGGTCTTATCCAGAAGCTCCGCCTGCTCCAGCCGGTCAAGCAGGTACTCCAGGGCGTATTCCAGCTCCATTGTAGCGGCAAGGTAGGCCTTCAGATCCTCCGGCGCGTCAAGGCCCTCCACCGTGTCCCGGTTCTTGGCGCTCATGTCGTTGTGGGAAAAGTCGAAGGGCGTATGGGCGGAGAAGGTCATGTAATAGGCCAGGAACCTGTCGTCTCCCAAGTAGTCGTCCACCGTGGCGCGCATCATATCAAGGTCGGAATAGGGGTAGGCCTCCGGGATCTCCAGGCCGTTGCCGATGGCCTTGAAGTCGTAGCCCATGTTGGCGTGGGTGTCCACGCGCCTGTAGTAGTAGCCGGTGAAGTTGTGGTAGGCCCTGGGGTGGACGCCGGCGTCGGCGAAGCACTTGGCCAGGCAGAAGGGCAGATAGTTGGAGGAGGAGGCGGCAAAGCTCATCCGGGACATATCCGGTAAAAGGCCCATATTCAGGGAGTACTCCCCGTTTGTGGTAAGGCCGCTGTAGGAGCAGTAGAAATTCTCAAAGACAAAGCCCTGGTGGGTCAGCCGGTACAGGGCCGGGGTGCGCTCCGGGTCCACCACATAGGGGCAATAGGACTCCGCGCAGATCTGGATGAGGTTGAAGTCCCGGAAAAAGCCGGTGTATTCGTTCTTGTTCGTCCCGGCAAGGCCGGAGAAATACCGGGTGAGGTCCCGGAGTGTGTCGTCGTCCGCCGCCTGGGAGAGCTTTTGAAAGTCCAGCTCCTCCAAGATGTTCCGCTCCGGCTCCTCCGTTCCGTTGCCGGAGTTCGTGATGTCGATCACATCCTGGGAGAGCTGTCCCCCGCCGGAGACAAGCCGCGCCACGTCCAGACGCTCCGCCGTGAAGAGGCCAAAATACGCGGCCTTGTTCTCCAGGGGGGCGTTGCCGTCATAGTAGGCCGTGGAGCGGGGGCCGGTGTCCCCCCAGGGCACGCCCAGGAGGAAGAGGATCACGCTGGCGCCCAGTGCCAGAAGGCAGGGCTTCACCCCGGCGCTGTCCCCCTCCAGCACCCCCCTCTTCTCCAGCACGGCCAGGGCCGGAATGGGCAGAAGGATCAGGAGGATCTGGACGGCGCTGGCCCAGATCCCCTTCAGGGTGGGGACGATAAAGCCGGCGATGGCCTCCCCGCCCATCCCCACAAAGCTCAGAGACAGGAGGGAGTCGAAGATCACGAAGTACACCGTCTGGACGGCGTACAAAAGGGCAAAGCATCCGGCCAGGACGTAGCGCGTCAGCCGGTTGGCCCAGCGGCGGGGCCAGATGTGGCTCAGCGCCGTGAAAAACAGCGCCAGGGATAGGGTAAAGGGCACCGACCACAGACCTATGGGCGTGAGAGTGCCCATCGTAAAGCGCAGGGTCAGCTCCCACGCCAGCAGTGCCGCCGTCCAGAAGCCCAAGGTTTTCAGCGCTCGCTTCATTCTGACCAAGATCCTTCATCAGGTAGATTTTCCGACTCCAGCAGGGCGTCCCGGAGGCGCACCGTGAGTACGGCGGCCGCGCCGCGGGTGAGCGTGCCATTCTGGGCGCCCGCGTCCTCCTGGGCATTGGCGTCCTCCCTGACGCCGTCAACCACCGCGCCCACATCCAGAGCGGAATTTTCGTATAGAGCTATCCCCTCCGCCAGACGGCGGGCAAAATCCCAATCGGCCTGCTGGTAGGGCTGGAACCTGTCCGTGTCGCCCTCCAGGACCCCCGCCGCCCAAAGGGCCGTAGTGACCTCGTAGATCCAGTCCCCCGGGACGATATCCACAAAGGGCACCCCCTCCGGGTCCTGGGGCACGGGGATATCCAGGGCCTTCACCAGCATGGAACACAGCTCCGCCCTGGTGGCGATGTCGTCCCCGAAGAAGCCGGCGGTGTGGCCGGAGACCACGCCCTCGCGGATGAGGCTCTCCGTCTCGTCGGCGTACCACTTGCCCTCCAGATCCTTGAGGGTGTATTTCCCGGAGTCGTTGAGAGAGGTGTCCGCCAGGCCCAGCGTCCTGTAGGCGAAGCCGTAATAGTCGTTCCGGAGGATGGAGGCGGAGACGGAGAACTGGTTGTTCACAGCCGTCTTTAAGGCCCCGGCGTAGCCCTCCGGCAGCAGCGATCTGTCGGTGAAGTAAGTGACCGCGCCGGTCTTGGCGTTGTACAGCAGATCCCTTGTGCGGAAGCTGCCGTCAAACAGCACGGCGATGTGAGTGCTGTCGGACAGGGCGTCCGTGCCGGTGAGCAGGCGGGAGTCATACGGAAGACCCAGCAGATTCAGGACGGTGGGCAGGATGTCCTGGGTACAGCACAGGCTGTCCACATGGACAGGCTCCTCAAGGGCGGCTGACCAGCAGACGAAGTTATTCTTATACTGCCAGAAGGGATCGGAGGCCACGGTCTCCTCCCCCGCCAGGTACGCCATCTCCTCCGTGGAGAGGGCGTAGGGGAAGTGATCCCCCGTCAGGACGATAAGGGTCTTGTCCAAAATCCCAGCCTGCTCCAGCCTGTCCATCAGGTACTCCAGGGCGTACTCCAGCTCCAGCTGTCCGGCCAGGTAGCTCCGGACGCCCACTGAGGCGTTGGGGTCGGAAATGGCGTTCTGGTTCTTCCGGGCGATGGTGTTGTCGTCGGGATTATAGGGGGCGTGGCCGGAGTAAGTCATGTAGTAGGCCAGGAATCGATCCTCCCCGATGTAGTCGTCCACCGTCTTTTCCATCATCTCCAGGTCGGAGTAGGGCCTGTTGGGGGAAAGCTCCAGGCCGTAATCCAGGGCCTTGAAGGTGTAGCCCATGTTGGTGTGGGAGTTGATCCTGCCGTAAAAATACGCCGTGTTGTCGTGATAGGCCCTGGGGGTCACGCCCTGGGCCTTCATCAGTCTCGCCAGGGTGAAGGGCAGATAGTCGCTGATGGACAGGGTGAAGCTGCGCCTGTTTTTGTCGGGCATCAGGCCCATGCACAGGGAGAACTCCCCGTTTGTGGTGGTGTTGGGGAAGGAGCAGTAGAAGTTGTCAAAGACGATGCCCTCGTGGGTCAGCCTGTAGAGGACGGGGGTGCGGACGGGATCCACCGCGTAGGCGAAAAACGACTCCGCGCAGATCTCGATGACGTTGAAGCCCTCAAAAAGGCCGGTGTACTCGTTTTTCTTCGTCCCGCCGCGGGTGGAGAAATACTGGGTGAGCTTTTGAAGCTCCGGAGTGTCCGCGGCGGCCAGGAGCTTGGCAAAGTCCATCTCCTCCAACACGTTGGCGGCCGGGGCCTCCGGCTCCTCCGGCTGGCCGTCCGTCTTGTCCTTGTCGGAGGTGATGTCCAGGACGTCCGTCACAAGGCCCGTCTCGTTGGAGCCCATGCGCTGCAGCTCCAAGCGCTCCGACGTGATAAGGCCAAAGGCCTCCGCCTGCCCGTCGATGGAGATGTTCAGCTCATAATACAGCTCCCCGCGGGGGCTGTCCGAACCCAGGGGCGGCACGCCCAGGGCGAAGAGCAGGATGGAGACGCAGGCGGTGAGGATGCACCGCTCCATCCCCACGCCGTGGCTGTCCAGAAGCTCGTGCCTCTCCAGCACCGGGAAGACAGCCGCCGGGAGGAAGTAGAGGAGGATAAAGGGGAGGCTCCTCACCGTCCCGTCCACGGCCATATCAAAGAAGTGGGTGATGGCGTCCCCGCCCATCCCCACCAGGCTGAAGGAGAGCAGCGTGGAGAAGATCTTATAGTATACCGTCTGGACGCTGAAAATAAAGGCGAAAACGCAGATGATCCCGTAGGTGAATCCCCGGTTCGCCCCTTTCCAGGGCCAGGCCCGGGTGACAAGCGCGAAAAAGACAGCCAGGGACAATATAAACGGGACGGCGTACAGGAGCTTGGCGGAGAGGCTCCGCCAGATCACCATGTGAAAGACAAATTCCCACTCGATCACCACCGCCGTCCAAAACAGCGCCGTTTTTGACAAACTCTTCACATAAAACACGCTCCCCCGTGAGAAAAGCGGATCGAAACCGCTATAATAATCCGCCCCTTGACGGCCCGCAGGTCGAAAAAGGGGGAAAATCCGCAGACTAAACGTATTATACGCTTTTACGGAATAGCTGACAAGTGGCACAGTGTGACAATATCTCACAAAATACAGGTCAATCCGTGATTATTTTTATAAAAAATCCGACCCCGGCGATATGCACCGGGGTCGGTTGGGCTATTGATGACTCAAATTCAGCTTTAATTCAATTTTTGCCCTTCAAATACTCGTCAATGCTGCGGGCGGCGGTCTTTCCGGCGCCCATCGCCAAAATCACCGTGGCGGCGCCGGTGGAGGCGTCCCCTCCGGCGAAAACGCCCTGGCGGGAGGTGGAGCCGTCCTCCCCTGTTGTGATGCACCCGCGGGAATTTGTCTCCAGCCCCGGGGTGGTGGAGCGGATCAGCGGGTTGGGGCTTGTGCCGATGGCCACGATGACGGTGTCAACCTCCATCTCAAACTCGCTGCCCGGAATGGGCACCGGGCGGCGGCGGCCGGAGGCGTCCGGCTCGCCCAGCTCCATGCGGATGACCTTCATGGACTTGACGCGCCCCTGCTCGTCCCCCTGGATCAGGACGGGGTTGCACAGGAGGTCGAAGCAGATGCCCTCCTCCTTGGCGTGGTGGACCTCCTCCGCACGGGCGGGAAGCTCCGCCTCGCCCCGGCGGTAGACGATGTGGACGTCCGCGCCCATCCTCTTGGCACACCGGGCCGCGTCCATCGCCACGTTGCCGCCGCCCAGGACGGCCACCTTTTTGCTCTCAAAGATGGGGGTGGGGTTGTCCGGCCTGTAGGCCTTCATCAGGTTGATCCGGGTCAGGTACTCGTTGGCGGAGAAGACGCCGACTAAGCTCTCGCCGGGGATCTTCATAAACTGGGGCAGGCCCGCGCCGGAGCCGATAAAGACGGCCTCATAGCCGCTCTCAAAGAGATCGTCGATGCTCATGATCTTGCCGATCACCATGTTGAGGCGGATCTCCACGCCCATGCGCTCCAAGTTGGCCACCTCTTTTTCCACGATAGACTTGGGCAGGCGGAACTCCGGGATCCCGTAGCTCAACACGCCGCCAGCCACATGGAAAGCCTCGAAGATGGTGACGGAGTAGCCCTTTTTCGCCAGCTCCCCGGCGCAGGTGAGGCCCGCGGGGCCTGAACCCACCACGGCCACCTTGTGGCCGTTTGGGGGATCCATCTCGTCGCTTGACACGCCGTTTTCCAGCGCCCAGTCGGCGACGTACCGCTCCAGGCGGCCGATCCCCACGCTCTCGCCGCGGATGCCGCGGACACAGCGGCCCTCGCACTGGCTCTCCTGGGGACAGACGCGGCCGCACACGGCGGGAAGGGCGTTGGCCCGGGAGATGGCCCTGTAGGCCCCCTCCATATCCCCGCGCTGGACGGCGCCGATAAACTCCGGGATGGGCACGTTAACGGGGCACCCCTCCACGCACCGGGGATTCTTGCACCCCAGGCACCTCTGGGACTCCTTCTGGGCCAGCTCCGGCGTGTAGCCCTGGGCAACCTCCAGGAAGTTCTTGTTCCTCACCTCCGGCGCCTGCTCCGGCATTTTCGTCTTCTCCGGCGTCATGTCAGCCATTGTTCATCCCCTCCAATCTGCATTTGTGGTTCTCCCGCCTGCGCTGCTCAAATTCCTTATAAGTGGCGGCGCGGGCGATGGTCTCGTCAAAGTCGATCTTGTGGCCGTCAAAGTCCGGCCCGTCCACACAGGCGAATTTCACCTGGCCGTCCACCGTCACCCGGCAGCAGCCGCACATCCCGGTACCGTCGATCATAATGGGGTTCATGCTGACGATGGTGGGGATGTCGTAGCCCTTTGTCAGGCGGCAGACAAATTTCATCATTACCAGAGGCCCGATGGCGTACACCCGGTCGTACTTCTCCCCGGATCTCAGAAGCTCCTCCAGCTTGCCCGTGGTGAAGCCGCTGTAGCCGTAGGAGCCGTCGTCCGTGCAGATATACAGGTTATCGCAGGCCCGGGCCATATCCTCCTCCAGGATCACGATGTCCTTCGTCCTGAAGCCGCCGATAAGGTCAACCTGTGCCCCGGCGTCGTGGAGCGCCTTGGCCACAGGCAGGGCGATGGCACAGCCCAATCCGCCGCCCACCACGGCGGCGCGCTTTACCCCGTCCACAGGCGTGGGCAGGCCCAGCGGCCCCACGAAGTCCGTGAGGCACCCGCCCTCCGGGATCTCGTCCAGGGTCATGGTGGAGTCCCCCACCTTCTGGAACACCACGGTGACAAGATCCCCCTGGGTGGAGGAGACGGTAAGGGGGATCCGCTCCCCGTCATGGCCGGCGCGGAGGATGATGAACTGCCCCGCTCTGGCCTTCCTCGCGATCAGGGGCGCGTAAACGGAAATGCTTGTTATATCCGGCGTAAGCGCCCTTTTTCTGACGATTTCGTACTGTTCCGGCATAATTTTCACCTCGTTAAAATGTAAAAGGGAGAAGGTTAAAACTCAATCCGGCCAGGGGTGGCCGGATTGAAAGTTTTTTAATAGTAGCGCTTGTTCTTGTTCTTGCGAGCCGCCTCAGACTTCTTGCGGCGCTTGACGGAAGGACTCTGGTAATACTCCTTCTTCCGGAGGTCGGCGAGGACGCCCGCCTTGGCGCAGTTGCGCTTAAATCTCTTCAGCGCACTGTCCAGAGACTCGTTTTCCTTCACATGGACTTCTGACATCTATTTCCCCTCCCTCCGACACATGCGATCTTTAATCTTTGCCGAAAGCTTCAATTCAGCATTGACTATTATAATGACTTCCCGCCCGATTGTCAATAAGAAATTGCTTTTTATTTTGCGGGGCGAAGAATAAGGTTCACCAGCTTGTTTTTCACCACGATGGTCTTGACGATCTCCATTCCCTCCAGGGCCTTGGCCACCTTGTCCTGGCTCTTGACGATGTCCAGGACTGTGTCGTCCCCGGCGTCCACGGGCACCACGGCTGTGGCGCGGAGCTTGCCGTTGATCTGGATGGCGATCTCCTTGCGGCTCTCCACCATCTTGCTCTCGTCATACGCGGGCCACGCCGCGTCGGCCGCCCGGCCCTCAAAGCCCTGGATCTCCCAAAGCTCCTCGGCGATGTGGGGGGCGAAGGGGGACAGCAGCGTGAGAAGGGCGCGGATATCCCCGCGGGACGGGGCGTTCTCGGAGAAGGCGTTCACCAGGGCCATGAGGCTGGCGATGGCGGTGTTGAACTTCATGGAGTCGATGTCCTCCCCCACCTTCTTGATGGTGCGGTTGACAGCGGCCTCATTGGCCGGGCTGAGCTTCTCGTCCCCGCCGATGCGCTGCTCGGCCATGTTCCAGATCCTGTCCAAAAACCGCTTGCAGCCCTTGACGGCGTTGTCCTGCCAGGGGGCGGCCTTCTCAAAGTCGCCCAGGAACATGATGTAGGTGCGCAGGGTGTCGGCGCCGTAGGTCTTGACCACGTCGTCGGGGTTCACCACGTTCCCCAGGGACTTGGACATCTTGACGATGGGGTGGATGGACATCTCGCCGTACTTCTCCAGAAGGTGGGCCCTGGCCCCCTCCTCCCCGCCGTACTGGGAGACAAGCGCCTCCCGCTCCTGGTCGGACAGGTTCTCAAAGGCGTGGGGGTTGAGGCCCAGGATCATGCCGTGGCTGGTGCGCTTGGCGTAAGGCTCCTTGGTGGGCACCACGCCGATGTCGTAGAGGAACTTATGCCAGAAACGGCTGTAGAGCAGGTGGAGCGTTGTATGCTCCATGCCGCCGTTGTACCAATCCACCGGCGACCAGTAGGCCAGGGCCTCCTTGGAGGCCAGGGCGTCGTGGTTGTGGGGATCCATGTACCGCAGGAAATACCAGCTGGAGCCGGCCCACTGGGGCATGGTGTCCGTCTCGCGCTTGGCCGGGCCGCCGCAGTGGGGACAGGTGGTGTTCACCCAGTCGGTCATCTTGGAGAGGGGGCTTTCCCCGTCATCGGTCGGCTCGTAGTTCTCCACCTCCGGCAGGCGCAGGGGCAGCTCCTCCTCCGGCACGGGGACGTAGCCGCACTTGGGGCAGTGGACAATGGGGATGGGTTCGCCCCAGTAGCGCTGGCGGGAGAAGACCCAGTCTCGCAGCTTGAAGTTCACCTTCTCACAGCCCACGCCGTTGTCCGTGAGCCACTGGGTGATCTTCTTCTTGGCCTGCTCCACAGTGAGTCCGTCCAAAAAGCCGGAGTTCACCATGACGCCGGTCTCGCAGTCGGTGAAGGCGGCCTTTTCCACGTCGCCGCCCTTGACCACCTCGATGATGGGCAGGCCGAATTTCTTGGCGAAGTCCCAGTCCCGCTCGTCGTGGGCCGGAACGGCCATAATGGCGCCGGTGCCGTAGGTAGCCAGGACGTAGTCGGAGATGTAGATGGGGATCTGCTTCCCGGTTACGGGGTTGATGGCCCGCACGCCCTTGATCTCCACGCCGGTCTTGTCCTTGGCCACCTCGGTGCGCTCAAAGTCGGACTTTCTGGCGGCGGCGGCCTGGTAATCGGCGATCTCCTGGGGATTTTCAAACTTAGGCGCCCATTTTTTCAAAATGGCGTGTTCGGGGGAGATGACCATGTAGGTGGCGCCGAACATGGTGTCGGGGCGGGTGGTGAAGATCCGCAGCTTGTCCCCCTCGGTGGTGTCAAAGTCCGCCTCCGCGCCGACGGAGCGGCCGATCCAGTTGCGCTGCTGGGTCTTGACCCGGTCGATAAAGTCCACATCGTCCAAATCGTCCAGCAGGCGCTGGGCGTAGGCCGTGATCTTCAGCATCCACTGGCTCTTCTCCCGGCGCACCACCTCGCTGCCGCACCGCTCGCAGACGCCGTTGACCACTTCCTCGTTGGCCAGGACGCACTTGCAGCTGGTACACCAGTTCACGGGCATGTGGGACTTATAGGCCAGGCCCTTCTTGAACATCTGGATAAAGATCCACTGGGTCCACTTGTAATACTCCGGATCCGTGGTGTCCACCACCCGATCCCAGTCGAAGGAGTAGCCCAGCATCTTCAGCTGCTGGGTGAAGCGGGCGATGTTCCGCTTCGTCACGTCGTGGGGATGGACGTGGTTCTTGATGGCGAAATTCTCCGTAGGCAGGCCGAAGGCGTCAAAGCCGATGGGGAAAAGGACGTTGTACCCCTCCATCCGGCGCTTCCGGGCGATGATGTCCATCGCCGTGTAGGGCCTGGGGTGGCCCACATGCAGGCCGTCTCCCGAGGGATACGGGAACTCGATAAGACCGTAGAATTTGGGCTTATCGGAATCGGTCTCCGCCCGGAAGGGGCGCTCCTCCTCCCAGATGTCCTGCCATTTTTTCTCGATTTTTGCAAAATCATACTTCATGGTTTCTTATCTCCTCAGCCCGCTGGGGCGGTGATTTACTGGGCGATCAGGCCGCTGATATCCACCTGGGGCGCGTCGCCCCACAGATGCTCAAGGTTGTAGAATTTTCTCGTCTCGTCGGTGAAGATGTGGATCACAAGGCATCCGAAATCCACAAGGATCCATCCGCCGCCGTGGTATCCCTCTGTGCGCAGGGGCTTCTCCCCCTGATCCTCCAGGGCCTTCTCCACCTCGTCGGCAAGCGTCTTGATGTGGGTCACGTTGCCGGCCGTGCAGATGACAAAATAGTCGGCCAGCACCGTCACGTCTCTCGTCTCGAGAACCTTGATATTTTCCGCCTTTTTGGAATCCAGGGTCTTTACGGCGATGTCCGCCATCTCTCTTGGTGTAAGCATGAGGGGCCTCCTTGTAATCAAATTTTTACCTGAAATTAAGTACGTCTTTACCCGTCACGCGGCGTTTTCCCCCGCGTCGGGGGCCTGGGCGGGAGGGTCGTCCTCCCCCTGCGCCGCCGTGCCGCCGGTCTCCGGCCGCTGGCCGGGATCGTCCTGGCCGCCGGGATTCTCCTCCCCACCGGGGGTCGTCTCATCGCCGGGGTTCTCCTCCCCACCGGGATTCTCCTCGCCGCCGGGGGTCGTCTCCCCACCGGGAGTCGTCTCACCGCCGGGGGTCTCCTCCCCACCGGGTGTCGTCTCACCGCCGGGGGTCATTTCCCCGCCGGGATTCTCCTCGCCGCCGGGGATCTCCTCACCACCGGGATTCTCCTCTCCACCGGGAGTCACTTCGCCGCCGGGGGTCTCCTCACCGCCGGGGGTCTCCTCACCGCCCGGTTCCTCCGTGGACGGGGTTTCCGGGGTGGAGGGGGTGGACGGGGTGGAGGGGGTAGAGGGCTTGGTGGTGGTAGTAGTCCCGCTCTTGATGGAGGTGTTGTTCCGCCAGGACTCCGTGCGGATATAGCCGCTGGTGGCGTAGAGCCTGTTGGAGGAGTTGACGGAGATGATGTCGAAGTTCTTCTCCTGCAGATCCTTATCGAAGGGATTCAGGTAATCATTGGCCATACGGATCCACTCCTCCGTGTCGATGACCTGATAGCCGGAGCCTTTGATATTGCCGTACCACTCGCCGGGCATGGTGTAGAAGTGGATGTTCTCGGCGTCCATCTTCAAAAGCTCCTTGGCAAACCAGGTACACTCGCTGAGGCCCAGACTGGTGTTCACGTCCTTGACCACGATATTCACCAGGGTAGTGACGGGCACCTTTGACTTATTGGCCAGGATCTGGCTGGCCATTGTGGTCAAAAACTCCTGCTGGGCGTGGATGCGGCCCAGATCCTGGTTGGCGTAGCCCTTGCGGTAGCGCATGTACTCCACCGCCTGCTCACCGTTCAGCGTCTGGAGGCCCTTCTTGAAGTGGATGTGCAGATTCTGAGCAGGGTCGTCGTAGTCCATGTTCTGGGGCACGTTGTACTTCACCCCGCCGATGGCGTCCACGATCTTTTCAATGGCGTCCAGGCGGATGATGCCGTAGAAGTCCGGCTTATACCCGATGAGGTTGGCGATGCCGTTGACAAGCCCCTCCTCCTTGCCGTTGGCGTAGAGGGCATTCACCTTCTTGTTGCGGGTGGAGACGTTCACCAGGGTGTCCCGGGGGATGCTCACCACGTTCAGGGAGTAGTCGTTCGTGTCGAACTTGGCCACCATGATGGCGTCGGTATTGGAGCCGACCTTGTCCCGGGCCGCCACAAGGAATGTGTACACGCCGGGGACGCGGGAGGCGGGGACATTCTCCTGCTCCTCATCGCCGGGGGCGTCCGTCACCGTGGGGTCGTCGCCCAGGGAGCCGCCGAAGGAGCTGTGTCCCCCGCCGCTGCCGTCCTGTGATGAGTCGTCCGGGGGGTTGTCCTTCAGGGGGTCATTCATGTCCGTCGTGACCTTCGGGGGCTTGGCGGACTTGAGCCACACGGCCCCCACCGCCGCCAGGGAGATCACAACAGCCAACACCACCACAAGCGCCCTGACACCCGCGGGCATCCCCTTCTTCTTCCTCTTGTGGGATGCGCCGCCGGAGGCAGACCTTGTTGAGGGGTGCTGGGCGGAGCCGGAGGCGGGACGCCTGTTCCCGCCGGAGGCCTGGGGCCTGGCGCCGCCGCTGTGCTTTGATGCTTTGCTTGAACCGAAGAGCTTCATCTTTACCCGTTATCCTTTCTTATCCACGCAAGCGCTCCAAGGGTCCTGGCGTGGGGGACGATGTCCCTGGACTCCATGTCCTCTATGCTCATGCGAAAGCCCATCTCCAGCGCCCGGTCCAGATCCTCATAGGCCGCGGCGCGCAGGGCCTCCACCCCGTCAAAATCCCGGTTTGGCTCTATATAATCGGCCATGTAGATCACCTTCTCCAGCAGGGACATGTCCTCCTTGCCGGTGGTGTGCCAGAAAATGGCCCCGGCCACCTCATCGTCACAGCCGAATTCGTATTTGGCTATGCCGGCGCCGGTTTTGGAGTGGAGGAGCTTGCTCTCCGTCCGCTCCACTTCGTCAAGTATGATACCATATTTTGCGCAAAGGCGCAACTGTTCGTCCAGCTTTTCTTTTTTTGTCACGTCGTGGAGGATGGCGGCCTCCCGGGCCTTCTCCTCGTCAGCCCCCCACCGCCGGGCCAGACGGACGGCCTCCTCCTCGCACCCGGCCACATGGGATACCCGCTTTGGCTCCAGCATGGCGTAGGCCTTCTCCCGGAGCCAGTCAAAATCCGGTCTGGCGCCGTAGAGACGGCGGCGGATGATCTCCCGGTAGATGTCCTCCGTCAAAAGCTCCCGGCCGCGCCTCTTGGGCAGCAGGGCGCGCACGTCCGTGGAGGAGGCCTCGACCCCGTCAAACTCCACGGTCCTCACGTTGGCGCCGTACTGGGCGGTGAGCTTCTCCACCGCCTCCTGAAGCACCTCGTCCTCCCCGTCCCGCCTTTTGAAGAAGACAAGGGTCGCGAGGGTGATGATCTCCCTGAACTCCCGCCACTCCTCAAAGCACAGGGCCATATCGGTGCCCATCAGGAGGAAGAGCTTAGCCCCGGGGTACTTTCTTCTCACCCGGCGCAGCGTCTCCACGGTGTAGCTTTTGCCGCCGCGCTTGATCTCCATGTCGGATACCCGGGCGTGCTTCACCCCGTCAAAGGCGATATGGCACAGCCGGAGCCTGGTTTTTTCGTCGGGGGAGTTGTCCGCCAGCATCTTATGGGGCGGCACGGCGTCGGGAATGACCAGGAGCCTGTCCAGCCCCAAGGCCCAGACACACTCCGCGGCGGCCCTGACGTGGCCCGCGTGCGGCGGATTGAACGTCCCCCCGAAAATCCCTATTTTCATATCATCCCTGCTTTTCTATATTTTTATCCGTTTCTCCTGGGGAAGATCCTTATTTTCCTTGAAAATCACGAATTTGGAGCCGATGGCCTGGACGCCCTCCGCCCCCACGGCGGAGCAGATCCTGTCGCAGGCCTCTCTGGCCGTCAGAAGCGACGACTCCAGCACCCGGCCCTTCACCAGCTCCCGGGTGTTCAAGGCCCGGGCCGCCTCCTGGCAGACGGCCTCCGTCACGCCGCCCTTGCCCACGATCAAAATGGGCTCCAAGGGATTGGCCAGGCCCCTGAGCTTTGCTCTCTCCCTGCTTGTCAACATTGTCCCTTACTCCTTTTGTTCCTCCGGATGTTCTTCCATATAGGCCCGGAGCTTCTCGGCAAATTCTCGGAAAGCCCTGCCCCGGTGGGAGATCTCGTTCTTCTCCTGGTCGGTGAGGCACGCCATCGAGTGCTTCATCCCGCAGGGGATGAAGATGGGGTCGTAGCCGAAGCCGTTCTTCCCCTCGATCCTCATGCCGATCTCCCCCTCCACGGCGCCCTGGGCGACGATCTCGTCCCCGTTGGGGAAGCAGCAGACAACCGCGCAGCGGAATCTGGCCCCCCGGTCGTGGTCGTCACAGCAGTTGACGATGGTGATGATCTTTTGACACGTCTCGGCGTAGGAGAGATCCCCGCAATAGCGGGAGGAGAAGATCCCCGGCCCGCCGCCCATCGCGTTGATCTCAATGCCGGAGTCGTCCGCCACGCAGGGCTTGCCCGTAAGCTCCATCGCGGCCCTGGCCTTGATCCTGGCGTTCTCCTGAAAGGTCCGGCCGTTCTCCTCCGCCTCGATGCGCAGTCCCGCCTGCCTCTGGGAGATGACCTCGATGCCCAGGGGGGCCAGGATCTCCGTGACCTCCCGGAGCTTGTCTTTGTTATTGGACGCTAAAATGATCTGCATGGATACGCTCCTTTCCCGCTGTCGGCCCCAGCTCTCAGCCAAGCAGGGCCTGGGCGAACTCCTCCGGGTCGAAGGGGATCAGGTCGTCCGCCTGCTCGCCCACGCCCACATAGCGCACCGGCACGCCCAGCCTCTGGGCGATGGCGAAGACGATGCCCCCCTTGGCCGTGCCGTCCAGCTTTGTGAGGACGATCCCGGTGAGGCCGGCGGATTTGCGAAATTCCTCCGCCTGGGCCAAGCCGTTCTGCCCCGTGGTGGCGTCCAGGACAAGCAGCGTCTCCCGGTCGGCGTCGGGAAGCTCCCGGTCAATGACCCGGCTTATTTTGTTCAGCTCGTTCATCAGGTTGGACTTGTTGTGGAGTCTCCCGGCCGTGTCCACGATGATCACGTCCGTGCCCCTGGCCTTGGCCGCGGAGATGGCGTCAAAAACCACCGCCGCCGGGTCGGAGCCCTCCTCGTGCCGGACAAAATCCGCGCCGGAGCGCTGCGCCCAGATACCAAGCTGCTCCGCCGCCGCGGCGCGGAAGGTGTCCCCCGCCGCCAGCAGCACCTTTTTCCCCTGGTTTTTCAGTTCCAGGGCCAGCTTCCCGATGGTGGTGGTCTTTCCCACGCCGTTGACCCCCACCACTAAGATCACCGACGGCACGGTCTCCAGCCGCAGCCGGCCGCCGCCCTGGAGCTTCCCGGCCAGGATCTCCTTCAAGGCCCCGCGAACCTCGTCCCCGCCGCGCAGGCCCCGTCGGCTCACCTCCTGGCGCAGCTCCTCCACCGCCTGCATGGAGACCTCCGCCCCCACGTCGGACATGATGAGCAGCTCCTCCAGCTCCTCGAAGAACTCCTCATTCTCCCCGGTAAAAGAGGCGATGGCGGAGTTGAGCTTATTGGTCATGTTCTGCTTCGTCCGGGAAAGCCCCTCTTTGATCTTGTCAAAAAATCCCATAGTATCCTCCTTCTTCCTTATCCCTCACCGCTATTTTCCGATGGATTTCTCCGCCTCGTCCAGGTCAATGACCAGAACCTTGGAGACGCCCTGCTCCTGCATGGTGACGCCGTATAGGACGTCGGCCTCCTCCATCGTGCCGCGCCGGTGGGTGATGGTGAGAAACTGCGTCTTCTCCGTCAGTCCCCGCATGTAGCCCGCCACCTTGATGACGTTGGCGTCGTCCAGCGCCGCCTCGATCTCGTCCATGACGACGAAGGGCGTGGGCCGCACCTTCAAAATGGCGAAGTACAGCGCGATCGCCACAAAGGCCTTCTCCCCGCCGGAGAGAAGCGTAATGGTCTTCAGGGTCTTCCCCGGCGGCTGTACCTTGATCTCGATGCCGGAACCAAGCACGTCGTCCGGGTCCTCCAGACTCAGGCTGGCCCGGCCCCCGCCGAACAGCTCCAGGAAGGTCTGCTGGAAGCCCTGGTTGATCCGCTCAAACTCCTGCGTGAAGATCTTCTCCATCGAGCCGGTGATATCCCCGATGATCCCCAGCAGCTCCCGCCGCGCCTTGTCGATATCGTCCCGCTGATCGGTCAGGTAGGTGTAGCGGGTGTTCACCCGCTCAAATTCCTCAATGGCCCCCAGATTCGGCGTGCCAAGGGATCCCATCTCCCGCTTCAGCTCCCCGGTGCGGCGCTTGGCCTGGGGGACGCTGGTAAGCTCCAGCCGCTGTTCCATCGCGGCGGAGCGGGTGAGGCCGTACCCCTCCCACAGCTTGTCGATAATCTGCTTCTCCTCCATGTCGGAGGCCTCGATCCGGTTCTGGATCCTGGCGGCCTCCCGCTCAAGATCCAATAGGGCGTTGTTCTTCTCCTGGAGCTGCTTGTCGCCCCGGGAGCGCTCCGCCTCGATCTCCAGCTTCTCCCCGGTGATGGCGGCCAGCTTCTCCCGGAGGGCGTCCGCCTCCCCGCGAAGCACCCCGGCCCTGCCGGTGTGGACGGCGATCTCCTCCTCCAGCGAGGCGGCCCGGGACTCCTGCATGGCGATGGCCGACTCCTGTCCGGCCCGGTCCCCGGCAAGCTCCTCCCGCAGGCGCGTAAGCTCCTCCACGGTCTTTTCCGCCCCGGCGGCCTCCGCCTCCAGACCGGCCCGCTGTTCCCGAAGCTCCGCCTCCCGTGCGGCGATCTCCTCACGCCGCTTGGAAAGCTCCTCCCGGCCCTGTGTGCCGGCGTCTATCTCCTCCTGGATCCCGGCGGATTCCCCGGTGAGAGCCTGAATCTTCTCCTTCAGCTCCTTCTGCGCGGCGAGGGCGTCCTGCGTGCGGCCGCCGATGTCCTCCCGCTCCCGCTCCAGCTCCCCCAGACGCTCCGTCAGCGTGGACAGGAGCAGGTCGTAATGCTCCCCGGCGGCGGACAGCTTGACGACGTTGTTCTCCGCCTCCCGCTTTTCCTCCGACGCCACGCCCAGTTCGTACTCCGCGGCGGACAGGGATCTTTTGATCTCCTCGCTCTCCGCCCTCACCCGCTCAAGCTCCGCGTCCAGCTTCTTCTCCCGCTCCTCCAGCGCCTTCAGCTCGTTGGCCCTGGAGAGTATACCCGTATTTTTGGATACGCTTCCCCCTGTCATGGAGCCTCCGGCGTTGATGACCTGGCCGTCCAGGGTGACGATGCGGAATCTGTGGCCGTATTTTCTCCCGATGGACAGGGCGCTGTCCATATCCGACGCCACGGCCGTGCGCCCCAGGAGGTTCATGTAGATGTCCCTGTATCTCTCGTCAAAGCTCACCAGGTCGAAGGCCACGCCCTCGAAGCCGTTCTCGTTCTCCAGCCCCCGCTCACTCAGGCGCGTGCCGTGGATGACATTCATGGGCAGCAGCGTCACCCGGCCGGCGTCGGTGCGCTTTAAGTGGTTGATCACGTTTTTCCCGTCGGTGTCCGTGGCCACGATGATATTCTGCACCGCCGCGCCCAGGGCCGTCTCCACAGCCAGCGCGTAACGGTTATCTGTCTTTATCAGCTCCCCGGCGGGGCCGTGGATCCCCCGCAGGACGCCCCTCTGGGCGTCGCGCATCACGGTTTTCACGGCCTTGGAGTAGCCCTCGTACTCCCGCTCCATGTCCTGGAGCATCTGGCGGCGGGAGCGGACGGCGTTGGCCTCCATCTGGGTATTCGTAAGCCTCTCCGCGCTCCTCTCCGCCCTGCCCCGGAGGCCCTGGGCGCGCAGCTCGTAGCCCCGGCACACGTTGGTCAGGGATTGGACGCTCTCCTGCCCCTGGGCCAAGGCCCTATCGTTGGCCTCCGCCTCGCCCCTGGCCTCCTCCAGCCTCTGGCGCTGGGCGGCAAGCTCCGTCTCAAGGGTCTCCCGGCGGCCCCCCATCTCCTGGGAGGACGCCGTCAGGGAGGACAGGCGGAGCCTGGCGGACTCCAGCTGGTCGCTGATCTCGCTCAGGCGTCCGGTGAGCCGGGTCATCTCCCGGTCCACGTCCCCCTGGCCGCGGAACAGCTCCTCGGTGCTTTTGCGAAGCTCCTCCATCCCCTGCGCGATCCGATCCTTTTCCCGGTCGATCTCACGGATCCTGGCCCAGCGCTCGTCGATCTGCTGGGTGAGGTTGGAGCTGCGGCTGTCCCGAAGCTCCAGCTCCTCCCGGAGCCTGTCGATGTTCTCCCGGATGTGGCCGACGCTTGTCCGCAGGATGGCGGCCTGATTCTCCTCCTCGGAGACGGCCAGCTCCTTCCGGCCGGCCTGCTCCCGGACGGACTCGGCCTCCACGTCCTTCTCCCGCATCCTCCGGGCAAATTCCTCCCCGGCGGCGTAGAGCTTTTGAAGCTCGTCCCTGGCCCGCTCCAGCTCCCCGGCGGTGTGGATGGACTCCTCCTGCAGGGCCTTGGTGCGCTGGGCGATGTTCTCCAGGTCGTTCATCCACAGGGAGATCTCCAGCCCCCGCAGCTCGTCCCGCAAAATGAGATAGCGCTTGGCCACCTCCGACTGGCGGCGCAGAGGCTCGACCTGAAGCTCAAGCTCCGCGATCTTATCGTTGACGCGGGTCAGATCCTCGTCGGCCCGCTCCAGCTTCTTCTCCGACTCCTCTTTCCTGTGGCGGAAGCGGGAGATGCCCGCCGCCTCCTCAAAGATCTCCCGCCTGTCCGTACTGCGGGCGGAGAGAATAGAGTCGATCTTCCCCTGGCCGATGATGGAATAGCCGTCCCGGCCAAGGCCCGTGTCCATAAACAGCTCGTTGATGTCCTTCAGGCGGACGGGCTTTCTGTTTATGTAGTACTCGCTCTCCCCGGAGCGGTAGTACCGGCGGGTCACCTGGATCTCGTCGCTCTCCCCGCCAAGACGCCTGTCGGTGTTGTCCAGGGTCAGGGACACCTCGGCGTACCCCACCTGGCCGCGCTTTTCCGTCCCGCCGAAGATCACGTCCTCCATCTTCCCGCCCCGGAGGGCACGGGTGGACTGCTCGCCCATGACCCACTGGATCGCGTCGGCAATATTGGATTTTCCGCTCCCGTTTGGCCCCACAATGGCCGTCAGGGGTTTTTCAAAGGTGAGGACGGTTTTCTCCGGAAAGGATTTAAATCCCCTCATCTCAAGCGCCTTAAAATACAATGGCCTTGCACTCCCATATCTTGCGTTACGCACAGTATTCCAGTCTAAATGTACAGTATATCACAGACGGCGGATTTTGCAATGAATTATTTGTTAATTCGGCTGGCGAAAAAGGCTGGATGCTTTCTCCGGAGAGAAAGCATCCAGCCTTTTTCTGCCAAGGGAACGTGCGGAAGAGGGGGCGTGAATTTTGCGAAATTCACGCCCCCTCTTCCTGCCGCGCTGCGCGCACGGCCCGAAGGGCCGCACACTTGCGCGGCAAAAGGGATTTTTTGCGAGGCAAAGCCCCGCAAAAAATATTGGATGGGGGAGCGGGAAATTGGAGTTATGCGATATTTGAATCGGCGTAGGGGTTATCGATTTCTTCTTTCTTATTTGGAGGGTCAGAGGTCATAGTCCGGCAACGGGATCTGATCCTCCCGGAGGAGGCTCAGAATTTCGGCGATCCCGCCGGAGGCGGAGCTGCCGCCGGATGTCCACAGCTGCTGGTTCCAGGGGTCGTAGGCCGTGAGGGCAAGCTCCCCCTCCTCCCCCTGGGGGGCGGAGGACAGCAGCTCCCGCAGGCGCAGAAGGCTTTCGTGGGACAGAGTACCCCGGAAAACGGTCAACCGGGCCTCTCCGGGGCGCTGGAGGAACACCCGCCCGTCCCGGAAGATCACAAGGGCATCCGTCCCCTCCCGGTTATCCGCCAGGGTCAGCAGCCGGACACTGTTCTCCCCCGTGAGGCGTCCGCTGGTGGGGTCGCCCATGACGAAAGCGGAGAGATCCGGCGTGCGGCCCACCACGTCCTGGAGGGACGTCACGGCAGTAAGCACCACCTCCGCCGCCTGCCACTCCCTGTCCGGCTCCGTCCGGGCCTTCACTTGATAGAGGACGTCCCCCGCAGTGAACTCCACCAGCAGCGCAACGTCCCCGCCGCACTCCCACCGGTAGGCGGCACAGGACAGCGATCCCACCGGGCTGATCTCCGGCTGCGTATTCGGGTGCAGGACGCATCCCGATGGCTCCGGGGAGCTGGTGGGACTCAGGGTCACGGTCACGGGCACGTCCCATTCCAGACTGCGGTAGGTAAGGCACAGGCACCGAACGGTTCCGTCCTCCCGGTACCAGACCTCCCCGGACAAATTGCTGTCATAATACCACCTGTCCTCCTCCCCCGGCTCCAAAAACGCCGTGGGACAATCGGCAGACCAGCACAGCTCCAGCTGCCAGGCGGACATGGGCGTCCGCACAGGCTCCGGGGTGTTCGCCGGCTCCGCGCCCCGGGCGTCGTTGTAGACGAGATACGGCGGCTCCTCGGAGGGCCAAGTCTCCCCGGAGGGACCCGGGTCCGCCGGCCCCTCCCCCTGCTCCTGGGGCGGGCGGTTGTCCGGCTTTCCGGGATCGTCCGGCTTTCCGGGATCGTCCGGCTCTTCGGAACCGTCAGGTTTCCCGGGATTTTCCGTGTCAAGGGGCGGGTCGTTTTGGATGTTCCCCGGCCGGGCCGGTGTGAAATGGGGCAGAAACAGGCACAGGGCCAGGCAGGCCGCAGCGGCGCCCACCCAGAGGAGCGGCGCCCGCCTGGCCGGTCTCCTCTCCGCCCGCTCCAGCAGATCCTGATCAAGCCCGGTAAAAGCCTGAAACAGCTTATCGCTCCTATCGCTCATGGAATCAGTCCTTCCTTTCTCAGATACTCCGATACTCCGCCAGCTTCCTCCGGCTGCGGGTGAGGCTGACGGATACGGCGTTGGGACGCATGGAGTAGCGTCTGGCGATCTCCCCCACGCTCTCCGCCCAGAAGCACCGGCGGATGAGGATGTCCCCGTCCCGGCGGGACAGGGTGCGGAGGAATCGGTTTACATAATCCGAAAGCTCCTGCGCCGTCACCTTCTCCAGTACCGAATCCGGGGCCACGGCCTGAAGCTCGTCTGTCACCTCCAGGATCCGGTCGTCCCGCTTGTGCGCCCTGTCCCGGCGCAGCCGGTCAAGGCAGAGGTTCCGGAGGATCTTGGCATAATAGGCCCGGAGGTTCTCCGGTCTCTCCGGCGGGATGGCGTTCCAGGCCCGCAGATACGCGTCCGAGACGCACTCCTCCGCGTCCTCCTCCCCCACGAACCGCCGGGCGAAGGAGGCGAGGAGGGGGCCGTACTTCTCCCGGCTCTCCCCGATCGCCCGCTCATCCCGCGCCCAGTACAGCTCGACGATTTCCCGATCCTCCATCCTGCCACCTCCGATTGAAAGGCCTTTCACCTGGTAAGACGCGGTTTTCGCCAAAAGCTTACCGCATTTTTGAAAAAAATCAGACTGAAAATTTCTGAAAAGCAAAAAACCGCCCTTATCACTGGGAATCCGGTGCGCAGGCGGTTCATATTTCCCGGTTTTTCACTCCACGCGCTCCACCGCAAGGTCGGGGAGGTCGCGCTGGACGATCTTCACGCCGGTGACGCCGAATTCCTGTGCCAGGGCCGCGGCGTTGCACCGCTTTTGCCCCAGGGCGGCGGAGACGCGGCCGGTTTTCACCGCGAAGGTGACGGCGGCGCCCCTGTCCTCCCGGGTCAACAGCGCCCGCTCCCGCCAAAGGTAGCGTCTTGCCAGCACCAGCTCCCCCAGGGCCGGGTGGTAGGCGCCCGCCGCCGCTCCCCCGTCGCTCAGCTCCCGGGTGGGATTCAGGCCCATGCGGATCACCGGGATACCGGCGCCGTCAAAGATATCGCCGATCCGGGCGCAAAGCTCCACCGCGTCCTCCACCGTGTGTTCCCGGTAAAGTCCCACCTGCCACAGGTCAAAAAGGGGCGTGTCCCGCACCACCACGGTGGGGTAGACCCGCACCCCGTGGGGCCGGAGGGCCGCAAATTCCCGGGCGGTGTAAAGGCTCTTCTCCGGGGTGTCGCTGGGGAGGCCGGTCATCATCTGCAAAATCAGCTCAAAGCCCGCCTCCCGCACCATTTTAGCGGCGCGGCGGGCGTCCTCCGGCGTGTGTCCCCGCCCGGACAGGCGCAGAACCTCCGGATCCATCGACTGGATCCCCAGCTCCACCGTGCCCACGCCGTACCGGGCAAGGCGGCGGATCACCTGGGGATCGATGGCGTCGGGCCTGGTGGACAGGCGGATATCCCGCAAAGTCCCGTCCCGCAAAAAAGGCTGCGCCGCCTCCAGCAGAGCCTCCTGAAGCCGGGCGGGGATGGCGGTAAAGCTCCCCCCGTAGAAAGCCAGGGTCGCTCCCCTCCCCTCCGGGAGACAGGCGCGGCCCTGTGTGACGGCTCTGACCACGTCCTCCGGCGCGGCGGGCCTCTCCGAGCCGGAGATGCGCCGCTGGTTGCAGAAGACGCACATATGCGGGCACCCCAGATGGGGCACAAAGACGGGGATGATATGTCTGCGGGGGGTCATCGCAGCGCCTCCAACGCCGCGGCGGCGGCGTGCTGTTCGGCCTCCTTCTTGCTCCGCCCCCTGGCGGTGGAGACCACCTCCCCGTTGAGGCGAACCTCCACGGTGAAGACCTTCATGTGGTCCGGGCCGTCCTCCCCCACGGGGATGTATTCCAAAATCTGGCCGTTCTTGCGCTGGACAAGCTCCTGAAGCTCGCTTTTGGCGTCCCGCTCCTTCACGTTCTGTCCCGCCTCAAAGGGGGCCAGAATGAACCGGCGCACAAACTCCCTGGGCACCTGGATGCCGCCGTCCAGATACATGGCGGCGATCAGGGCCTCCACGGCGTCGGCCTTGATGGAGGAGCGCGCCCTGCCGCCGGTTGTCTCCTCCCCGCGGCCCAGGAGGAGATGCTGGCCAAGCCCGATCTCATCGGCCACAAAATCCAGACCCCGCTCGCACACAAGCTCCGCCCGCAGGCGGGTCATCTTCCCCTCCGGCAGATTCGGGAACTTGTGGTACAGATACTCCGCCACGATAAAGCCCACCACGGCGTCCCCCAAAAACTCCAGACGCTCGTTGCAGGGGACGCCCAGGCCCCGGTTCTCGTTTGACCAGGAGGAGTGGGTCAGGGCGTTGCGCAAAAGCTCCTTATTGGTAAAAGTGTAGCCGATGCGGCTTTCCAGGTTGTCCATCCTTACTCCTTCGCGGGGGCGGCGCCCGCGGCGTCCACCTTCATGTATTCGATATTCTCCGCGATCATGGCCGCGGCGTCGCTCTTGGCGGCATTGACGGCCTGGCGGATGGCCGAGCGTATGGCGTAGGCGTCCGAGGAGCCGTGGGCCTTGATCACGGGCTTCTGGATGCCCAGGAGGGCCGTGCCGCCCACCTCGTCGGAGCTGACCAGCTTTTTCAGGTTCATCAGATCCTTCTTCAGGATCAGCGCCGCCACGGAGGACAGGGCGTTCTTTTTCAGCATACCCTTCAGCTCCCGCATGAAGAAGATGCCCATCCCCTCAATGGATTTCAACAGCACGTTGCCGGTAAAGCCGTCGGACACCAGCACGTCGCAGACGCCGTTCATCACTTCCCTGGCCTCGATATTGCCCACGAAGTTGATGCGGCCCTCATCCCCGGCCCTCTTCAGGAGCTTGTACGTCTCCCGGTACAGCTCGCTCCCCTTTGTCTCCTCCGTGCCGATGTTGAGAAGGCCGACCCGGGGGTTGGATACGCCCTTGAAGCTCTTGACAAAGTAGTAGCCCATAAAGGCGAACTGGAGAAGATACTCCGGCGTACACTCGGCGTTGGCGCCCACGTCCACCATCAGCGTGCCCCCGTTGGCGGGGGTGGGGATCATGGGGGCGAGGCAGGCGCGGCGCACGCCGCGGATGCGCTTCACCACCAGCGTGGCGCCGGACAGCAGCGCCCCGGTGGAGCCGGCGGAGACCATAGCGTCCGCCTTGCCGTCCCGCAAAAGCTTGAGGCCCACGGTCATAGAGGAGTCCGCCTTGACCTTGGTCACTGTGGCCGGGTCGTCCTCCATCTCCACCACCTGGCGGGCATCGGCGATCTCCACGTTGGAGGGCAGATCCGCCTCCCCCAGCTCCTGGAGACAGCGGAGGATCTCCTCCCCGCGGCCCACCAGGGTGATCTCCGTCTCCAGCTCCTTGGCGGCCAGAAGCGCCCCCTTGACAATCTCCAAGGGCGCGTTGTCTCCGCCCATAGCGTCTACGATAATCTTCATCTATGCCCCTTCTCTCTTGGCTTATTTATACGGGCCGGAGCCCGCTCCGGCTCCGGGAAAACGGCGGCCACAGGCTATCTGCCCGCCGGCAGGCCAATTTTCATCCCCTCTATGATCTCCAGACTCCGCTGGGATATGGCGGCGTTTTTGTTGCGCTTGCCCTTCACCCTGTACCCCAGGGGGGAGATGATACCGAAATTGATATTCATGGGCTGGAAATCCCCCACGCTCCCGCCGGACACATACAGCGCCAGGGCGCCGATGGCCGTCTCCGCCGGGAAATCCGCCGGCTCCAGGCCCAGGATCTCCCGGGCCGTCTCGATCCCCGCCAGCATCCCGGAAGCGGCGGACTCTATGTACCCCTCCACGCCGGTCATCTGCCCGGCGAAGGAGATGCGCGGCTGGCTTTTCAGCCGGTAGTACCTGTCCAGCAGCACGGGGGAGTTGAGATAGGTGTTGCGGTGCATCACCCCGTAGCGGACAAACTCCGCGCTGCGCAGGGCCGGGATCATGGAGAACACCCGCCTCTGCTCCGGGAATTTCAGGTGCGTCTGGAACCCCACCATGTTGTAGAGGGTCCCGCCGGCGTTGTCCATCCGCAGCTGCACCACGGCATACGGCTCCCGGCCCGTCCTGGGATCGGGAAGCCCCACCGGCTTTAAGGGCCCGTAGCGCAGGGTGTCCATGCCCCTTCTGGCCATGACCTCCACGGGCATACACCCCTCAAAAACACCGGAGTCCTCAAACCCGTGAAGCTCCGCCTCCTGGGCGGTTTGCAGCTCCCGGACAAAGGCCTCGTAGGTCTCCCTGTCCAGAGGGCAGTTTACATAATCCGCCGTCCCCTTGTCGTACCGGGAGGCGAACCAGGCGGAGTCCATATCCACGCTCTCCAAGGTGACGATGGGCGCCACGGCATCGAAAAAGTGGAGATCCGTCCCGGGACAGAGCCTGCCGATCTCCTCCGCCATCGCCCCGTCAGTCAGCGGCCCCGTGGCGATGATCACACGTCCCGGGGGGATGCGCGTCACCTCCTCCCCCCTCACCGTGATCAGGGGGTGGGACATGACCGATTCCGTGACGGCCCGGGAGAACCCCTCCCGGTCAACGGCCAAGGCTCCCCCCGCCGGGACCCGGTGGGCGTCGGCACAGCTCATAATCACGGAGCCCAGGGCGCGCATCTCCGCCTTCAAAAGGCCCACGGCGTTTGTCAGCTCGTCGGAGCGCAGGGAGTTGGAGCAGACAAGCTCCGCAAAGGAGTCGCTGACGTGGGCGGGGGAACGGCGGTGGGGCTTCATCTCATAGAGCGTCACCGGGATGCCGCGGCAGGCCAGCTGCCACGCGGCCTCGCACCCGGCAAGGCCCGCCCCTACGACAGTGACCTCCATCAGCTCTCCGCCCCGGATTTCTTCCGTGTGCCGGCGGGCTTTTTGGCCCCGGTCTTCCGCCCCGCCGGCTTTTTGGCAGTGGGCTTCTTCTCCTCGGCCGCCGCCGTCTCCTCCCCGGTCTTGCCGGGTTCCTCCCCGGTTCCGGCGGAGCGGCGGCGGTAGCCCCGCTTGTCCTCCGGGACAAAGCGGGAGCATTTTTCGTTGATGCAGAAGGGCTTGTTAAAGCCCCTGCCGGATTTTTTGAACATGGTGTGGCCGCACTCCGGGCAGTTGTCCTGCACCGGCACGTCCCAGGTCATAAAGCCGCACTCCCGCCTTTCGCAGGCGTAGTAGGTGTAGCCGTTTTTGGAGGTGCGCTTTAAGATGCGGGAGCCGCACTTGGGGCACTTCCCGGGCATTTCAATGACGATGGGCTTTGTGAAGGTACACTCCGGATACCCGGGGCACGCCAAAAAGCGTCCGTAGCGGCCGGATCTGACCACGAGCTTCCTGCCGCACTCCGGGCAGATCTCCTCCGTCACCTCGTCGGGGATCTTGATGTGTTCCCCGGCCAGGGCCGTCTCCGCCTCCGAGAGGCTCTTGGAGAAGCCGCCGTAGAACTCGCCCAAAACCTGCTGCCAGGGCCGCTCCCCCTTCTCCACGCTGTCCAGGGTCGCCTCCATATTGGCGGTGAAGCCGGGGGAGACGATGTCGGCGAAGCGCTCCTTCATCAGCGCGGTCACCACCTGGCCCAGGGGGGTGGGCTTCAGATATTTCCCGTCCTTGACCACATATTCCCGGTCAAGGATGGTGGAAATGGTGGGTGCGTAGGTGGAGGGCCGGCCGATGCCAGTCTCCTCCATCTCCCGGATCAGGGTGGCCTCGGTGTATCTGGTGGGGGGCTGGGTGAATTTCTGCTCCCGGATCAGCTCCAGGAGCTTGACCTCCTCCCCCTCCTTGAGAACCGGCAGCTCCAGCTGCCGCTCGTCGTTCTCCTCGTCCCGGCCCTCCTCGTACACCGCCGTAAAGCCCGGGAATTTCAGGGCCTGATAGCTGGAGCGGAAGGTATGGCCGGCGGAGACAATGTCCATCGTCACGCTGTCGTAGACGGCGGACTCCATCTGGCTGGCGATAAACCGGTTCCAGATGAGCCGGTAGAGCTTATACTGTTCGGCCTGAAGGCTGCCCCGCACCCGCTCCGGCGTAAGCTCCGGAACGGAGGGGCGAATGGCCTCGTGGGCGTCCTGAGCCGAGCTTTTGTTCTTAAAGCGCCTGGGGGAGCCGGGGTAGTAGGCGTCCCCGTAACGGCTCCTGATCAGGGGGCCGGCGGCGGCCAGCGCCTCCTCCGAAAGGCGCAGGGAGTCGGTACGCATGTAGGTGATGAGACCCACGGTGCCCTCGCCCTCGATATCCACGCCCTCATACAGCTGCTGGGCCAGGGCCATTGTGCGCCGGGGGGTCATATTCAGCTTCCGGCTGGCCTCCTGCTGGAGGGTGGAGGTGATGAAGGGGGGTGCGGGCGAGCGCTTGGTGTCCTTGCGCTTCACGCTGTCCACCACAAAGGGGGCGCCCTTTACATCCCGCTCCACCGCGTCCACGTCCTGGGCGCTGTGAAGCTCCGTCTTCTTCCCGTTGACGCCGAAATATTTGGCGTTAAAGGCCGTGCCGGAGCTGTGCCGGACGCGGGCCTCCAGATTCCAGTATTCCTCCGGCACAAAGGCGCGGATCTCCTCCTCCCGGTCCACAACGAGCCTTGTGGCCACGGACTGGACGCGCCCGGCGGAGAGGCCGTACTTCAGCTTCGTCCACAGGAGGGGCGACAGCTTGTACCCCACGATCCGGTCAAGGATCCGCCGCGCCTGCTGGGCGTCCACCAGATCCTGATCGATGGGCCGGGGGTGCTTGATGCTCTCGCTCACCACTCTCTTGGTGATCTCGTTAAAGGTCACCCGGTAGACCTGGTCGTCCGGGATGTGGAGAAGCTCCTTCAGGTGCCAGCTGATGGCCTCCCCCTCCCGGTCCGGGTCGGTGGCCAGATACACCCGGGAGGACGCCTTGGCGGCCTTCTCCAGCTCCCGGATGGTCTCCTCCCGCCCCTTCACAGGCTGATAGTCGGGGATGAAGCCCGCGTCGATATCCACCCCCAGGGTGGACTTGGGCAGGTCCCGCAGATGGCCCATAGAGGCCGTCACCTTGTAGTCCGGCCCCAGGTACTTCCCGATGGTCTTGGCCTTGGCCGGAGACTCCACAATTACAAGATTTTTACCGTTTGCCATTGAATTATGATCCTTTCCTGTTCCTCCCCCTCAGGGGAGCTGCCAGCGGCCGGCCGCTGACGGGGGGCCTTGGGCGCCGGCGCATCCGGCCGGCGCAGGTCATGGGGTGATTTAGGTCAATTTAAAGTGCGGCGTGAAATATTTCCCCGGCTCCTGGGCGATCAGCCCCTGGATCTCCAGCATGGTCAGAGCCGACATCACCGCCTGGGCGGGAAGTCCGGAGCCGGAAATCAGGTCGTCCACATGGGTCTTGCCGTGAAAAGCCTCCAGAACAGAGCGCTCATCCAGGGTCAGGGACTCCGGATCCACCGGTATTTCAATATAACCCGGCTCTTTATCGTTGTCAATGCCTTTTTTTGTCGTCTTCTCCCGATTTTCCGGCTTGGGCGCCTTTTCGGGGGCGGGCTTTTTCGCCGCCCTCTTCCCGGCCTCGGCCATCTCCCCCTCCACCAGGGCGTCCCGGGCGTCGTTATCCAAGGCCCGGAGCTTCACCCCGTCGGGGTCCCGGATCTTGTCCGGGAAGGCGGCGGCGTACTGGCTCATAATATCCCACCCGGAGAAAACCGGGTATGCCCCCTCCTTAAGGAGGCCGTTGGAGCCGCGGCAGGAGGGCGCGTCGATATTCCCCGGCGCCACGAAAACGTCCCTGCCCTGCTCCAGGGCAAGCCCGGCGGTGATCAGCGCGCCGGAGCGCTCCGGCGCCTCGATCAGCGTCACCCCCAGGGAGATCCCGGAGAGGATCCGGTTGCGTATGGGGAAGTTGCGCCCCTCCGGCGGCGTCCCGGGCTTGAACTCCGTGATAATGGCCCCGGTGGCGGCCACATCCTCAAAAAGCGACTCGTTTGACCGGGGGTAGACGATATCCAGCCCACAGCCCAGCACGCCGATGACCTTGCCCCCTGCCCGGAGGGCGCCCTTGGCGGCGGCCGTGTCGATGCCCCTGGCAAGGCCCGTGACGACGGTGCCCCCGCACCGGGCCATCTCGTAGCTCAGCTTCTCCGCCGTCACCACACCGTAGGGCGTACAGCTGCGGGTGCCCACCACGGCGACGGCGGCCTCGTTGTTCAGATCCGGAAGCTTCCCCTTCACATAGAGGACAAAGGGCGGGTCGTAGATGTTTTTCAGGCGCGAGGGGTATTGGGAGTCCTGCATCGTGAGGACGGAAAAGCCGTTCTCCTCACAGCACCGGAGGATCCCCCGCACCTCCCCCATGCTCTTGTTCAGCAGGGGCTCCCAGCCCTGGGAGAGGATATTCCTGTACTCCGCCTCCCCGGCGAAATACACCTCCTCCGGCGAGCCGAAATGCTCCAGCACCGCCAGCAGATCCTGACGCGGGATGCCGCGTATCTCCGAAAACCACAGCCAGTATTTCAGCTCCGCCACGGGCGGCGCCCCCTTTCTCTCTCTGTACGGTATACTGTCCTATCTGTCCTGCCCCGGTAATCTCCCCCGGGCCATCTCCCACATCACAAGGGACGCCGCCACGGCGGCGTTTAAGGATTCGCACCGTGGACTCATGGGAATGATCACCGTCCCGGCGCAAAGCCCCAGCAGCTCCCGGGACAGGCCGGAACCCTCATTCCCCACCGCCACGGCGGCGCGGCCAAGCGCCAGCGTCCGGATGTCCCGGGCGTCCTCCCTCAGCGCCGCGCCGTAGATGGGCACGCCGGCGGAAAGCTCCGCAAGCCGCGGGAGGGTCAGCCGCGCCGTTCTCTGGCGGAAGACCGCACCCATCGACGCCCGAACCGTCTTGGGACTCCACACGTCGGCGCAGGAGCCAACCAGCGCCACCAGGGGGATGTCAAAGGCGTTGGCCGTGCGCAGAACGGTCCCCACGTTCCCCGGGTCCTGGATATTCTCCAAGATCAGCGCCCCGGCAAGCTCCACCTCATCGGGGGTCTCCGGGATCTCCACCGTAAAGACGATCCCCTGGGGGGTTCTCATGGGGGAGGCGGCCTCCATCACCTCCGGCGTCACCAGGTACACCTGCGCCCCGGGGGGATACGTCCCCTCCTGCCCCTGGGTGACCATGATCTCCCGGATGGCGGCGCCCCACTTTTGCGCCTCGCCGTAGAGCTTCCACCCATCGCAGATATACTCCCCGCAGGCGTATCTATATTCCCCGGAGGCGGCCAATTTCTTAAAATGTGCCACGCGGGGATTTTTTCGGCTCGTGATCGTCATCATATGCGCACACCAAGCTTTCTCAGCGCCCCGGCCGCGCTGCGGAAGAGTACCCCCCTCCATCCCCGCGGCCCGGGCGCTCAGGATGTTCTTTGACAAAAGCTCCCACTATTTACAAGATTTGTACCGATTATACATGACAATCCCATTTTTGGCAAGCGGAGAAATAAAAACACCCGTTATTGCGGGTGTTTTTTCTTAGATTTCCTGCCGTCCCTCCAGGGCGCGCATAAGGGTGGCGTCATCGGCAAATTCCAGGCTTGCGCCCACGGGAATCCCGTAGGCCAGTCTCGTCACCTTTACGCCGAAGGGCTTTAAAAGGCGGGAGATATATTTGGCGGTAGTCTCCCCCTCCGTGTCCGGGTTCATGGCCATAATGACCTCCCGGATCTGGCCGCCGGCCACGCGGTCCACCAGCTCCTTGATGCGGATGTCGTCCGGGCCGATGTGGTTCAGGGGCGAGATGACCCCGTGGAGAACGTGGTACTTTCCGTTATACTCCCTGGCCCGCTCAATGGCCGCCACGTCCTTGGGGCTTGTGACGACGCAGATCACCTCCCCGTCCCGGGCGGCGGAGCGGCAGATGGAACACTCCTCCTGATCCGTGAGGTTCTGGCACACGGGGCAGGTGTGGACGTTGGATTTGGCGTTGAGAATGGCCCTGGCGAAGTCCCCGGCCTCCTCATCGGAGAGGGACAGGATGTGGAACGCCATCCTCTGGGCGGATTTCAGGCCCACGCCGGGGAGGGAGGCGAATTTCTCCACAAGGTCGTCAAGGGCCGACGGAAAAAAGCTCATAAGGCACCTCTCAAATATCTGATCTCGGCGGCCCTGTCCGCGGAGGCAAACACGTCGCTCCCCGCCACAAGCACAGTGGCCCCGGCCTTGACGCAGATCCCTGCCGTCTGGTGGTTCACGCCGCCGTCCACCTCCACATCGCAGGGGTGATCCAGGGCGGCGGCCAGGCGTGCGGCATCGGCGATCTTCTCCGGCGTGCCGTCCATAAAGTGCTGGCCGCCGAAGCCCGGCTCCACCGCCATAATGAGGATGTTGTCCAAAAGATGGGCAAACGGCTCCAGGGCGCTGACGGGCGTGGCCGGCCGCAGGGACAGCCCTGCCCTCTTCCCGGCGGAGCGGATCCGCTCCAGGGCCATACGGGTGTTCTCCGGCGTGTCCGACTCCACATGGATCGTGATGATATCCGCCCCCATCGCGGCAAAGCGCTCCACATATTTAATGGGGTTCACGATCATCAGATGGACGTCCAGGGGCATATCCGTCACCCGGCGCACGTCCTTGATGACAGGAAGTCCAAAGGAAATGTTGGGGACGAACACCCCGTCCATCACGTCAAAATGCAGAAGATCCCCGGACTCCACAGATCGGATATCCTCCCCGAGTCTTGTGAAATCCGCCGCCAGTATGGACGGCGCTATCTTTACCATGCTTGTCCACCCTCCGTAACTTGAAAGGCTGTCCCGACATAAAATACATCAGCCGGCCGGCGCCGACCGGCTTTCATATAGGGGTGGGAGGCCCGGGCGGCATGCCGCCTCTCCCGCCCCCGCCGGGTGTTGTTTGTCTTACACGATTATACCCCCAACATCTTGTGCCCGTCAAGTTAGAATTTGAAGGCCCAAGGGCCTCCAAATTCTAAATAGGGACGAAGGCTGGCTTTAAAGCCCGAGAGACGGGCTTCAAACGCCAAGGGGATGCGTCTGAGGTGGGCCGGTGTGACACGGGGACGCACACCGCCCTCCTCCGTTTATTTTGCGGCCCTCAATCAACGACACGGGCCGCCGTGGGCGGCGGCCCCTACGGCAAATTTTAAAGTTTTCTATCTTAACGCAACCGCTCTGTCTCCCAACCCGCCCGGGCCGATGAGGTCATCGGCCCCTACAGGGGGACTCTTACAGACACCGGACAAGCCCCGTCCCCGCTCCCCCCATTTCAATTATTTTTTTCAAGGACATGTGCCTTGGAAAAAATCCCTCTTGCCGCGCAAACGTGCGCCCTTGGGCGTGCGCTGCAGCGCGGCGGCAGAAAGACCCGGCGTGAATTCCGCAGAATTCACGCCGGGTCTTTCGCACGCGTCCCCTTGGCATTGAAAGGCCGCAGGAGTTACGCAAAAGCTCGAAAAGCCGCTGAAAGCCTCCGCACGGTCAAATCCCTGCGGCCTTTCAAGCCAGTTTTAGTTTTTAATACATCCCCATCTCCGGGTTGGGGGCGGCGGGAGGCGCGGGAGGCTCGGGCTTGTCGGCCACGAGGCTCTCGGTGGTGAGGACGATCCCGGCGATGGACGCCGCGTTCTCCAGAGCGGAGCGGCAGACCTTGGTGGGATCCACGACACCGGCCTCGATCATATTGCAGTACTCCTCGGTGGCGGCGTTGAAGCCGTAGGAGGTGTTCTTGCTGCTGCGCACGTTGTTGAGGATGACCGCGCCCTCAAGCCCCGCGTTGGCGGCGATCTGCTTGATGGGGGCCTCCAGGGCCTTGGCGATCATGGCGACGCCCGTCTTCTCGTCGCCGTGGGTGGTCTTGAGAAGCTGGCTGACGGCCTTGGAGGCCACGACATAGGCCGTGCCGCCGCCGGCGACGATGCCCTCCTCCACCGCGGCGCGGGTGGCGTTCAGGGCGTCCTCGATCCTCAGCTTCTTGTCCTTCATCTCCGTCTCGGTAGCGGCGCCCACCTTGATGACGGCCACGCCGCCGGCGAGCTTGGCCAGGCGCTCCTGAAGCTTCTCCCGGTCATAATCGGAGGTAGAGGTCTCGTACTCGTTCTTGATCTGGGCCACGCGGGCGGCGATCTCTTCCTTGTCGCCTGCGCCGTCCACGATGATGGTGTTCTCCTTGGTGGCCTTGACCTGACGGGCGCAGCCCAGCATGTTGAGAGTGGCGTCCTTCAGCTCCATACCCAGCTCGGAGGAGATCACCTCGCCGCCGGTGAGGACGGCGATATCCCGGAGCATCTCCTTGCGCCTGTCACCAAAGCCGGGGGCCTTGACGCACAGGCAGTTGAAGGTGCCGCGGATCTTGTTGAGGATCAGGGTGGCAAGGGCCTCGCCCTCCACGTCCTCGGCGATGATGACGAGCTTCTTGCCGGCCTGGATGACCTGCTCCAGCAGGGGGAGAACCTCCTGGATGTTGGAGATCTTCTTGTCGGTGATGAGGATCAGCGGCTCGTCATAGACGGCCTCCATCTTGTCGGTATCAGTGACCATGTAGGGGGTGATATAGCCCCGGTCAAACTGCATGCCCTCGACGACCTCGGAGTACGTCTCGGCGGTCTTGGACTCCTCCACGGTGATGACACCGTTCTGGCCGACCTTCTCCATCGCCTCGGCGATCAGCCTGCCGATGGTCTCCTCGCCGGAGGAGACGGTACCCACGCGGGCGATATCCTCCGTGCCGGTGACAGGCTGGGAGTGTTCACGGATGGCGGCCACGGCGGTATCAACGGCCTTCTGGATGCCGCGCTTCATAACCATAGGATTGGCTCCGGCGGCCACGTTCTTGATCCCCTCGTGGATCATGGCCTGGGCCAGGACGGTGGCGGTGGTGGTGCCGTCGCCGGCCACGTCGTTGGTCTTGCTGGCAACTTCCTTCACCAGCTGGGCGCCCATATTCTCAAAGGGATCCTCCAGCTCGATCTCCTTGGCGATGGTCACGCCGTCGTTGGTGATCAGCGGGGAGCCGAACTTCTTGTCGAGAACCACGTTGCGGCCCTTGGGGCCGATGGTGAGCTTTACGGTGTCGGCCAGCTTGTTGACGCCGGCTTCCAGATTCCGGCGGGCTTCCTCGCCGTAGACGATCATTTTGGACATTGTACATTCCTCCTAATTCGATTCAGATTGCCTGATTTTCCCGTGTGATGCCGGAAAATTACTCCACAACAGCGAGGATCTCGCTCTGCTTGACGATGGTGTACTCCTCGCCCTCAAACTTCACCTCGGTGCCGGTATACTTGCCGGTGATGACCTTATCGCCGACCTCGACCTCCATCTCCACCTCGTTCCCGTCAATGAAACCGCCGGGGCCAACGGCCACGACCTCATAGACCTGGGGCTTCTCCTGGGCGGAGCTGGTGAGGATAAGGCCGCTCTTGGTGGTCTCCTCTGCCGGAACGCGCTTGATGATGACTCTGTCTGCCAAAGGTTTGAGCTTCATGCTGGTTTTGCCTCCCATATGAAAAATAAAATGTTTAACGGTCTTTGCCCCACCCCCGGAGCGGCCGGGGCGCGGGGGAACGGGACAGGCGGCGGAGCCGTACTTTCCCGGGTTTTAGCACTCATTTTACCGGAGTGCTAAATTGTCTATATCATACCGCACTTGGGGAATTTACGCAATAGTCATTTTACACATATTATAGGGACTTTTGCTGGGCAAAATCCGCTAAATTAACAATTTCGCTCACAGTGCGGCATCCCTTGGGGTAGAGGAAGTTGACGCCGCCCCGGTCAAGGCGGAATTCCGCCCGCTTTGTGCGCAGGGCCTCCCCGTCGATGCTGACGGAGAACTCCCTGTCGTCCTCGATGGCGATGCGCCGCCCGGGGATGTAGCGGATGTACTCCGGATGCTGCGCGTAGCCGCCGGAGGCGTAGACCTTAAGGAGCCTTGCCAGGGTGAGGCGGGACACCTCCCTGACGATGAGGATATCCAGAACGCCGTCGTCCGGCACGGCCGTCCTTGTGGGGTTGAAGCCGCCGCCGTAATACTGGCCGTTGCACATGCACACCAGGGCGAAGCGGCCGTCCAGCTGTTCCCCCTCCACCTGGATGCGAAAGTGCCGGTTGATGCCCTTGATCACGTTGACGATGAGGGAGATCACATAGCCCCCCGCCCCGCCGATCACCGGGATCTTAGAGTACTTGTGGACGTCGATGCCCACCCTGGCGTCGATGCCCACGGAGGCGATGTTCAGGCACTTGCGGCCGTTTACGTCCATGATGTCCATCGGCGCCGGATGGCCGTCAAGCAGGGCGTCCAGATCGGAGAAGAGGCGGGCGTCCGGGCCGAACATGCGCACAAAGTCGTTCCCCGTGCCGCAGGGGTAGTGGGTGACGGCCACATTCCGGAACCCCGCCGCGCCGTGGGCGCACTCCGACAGCGTGCCGTCCCCGCCGCAGGCGATGACCCGCAGCTCGTCCCCCTTGATGGCCTCGCGCTTCACCTTCTCCGCCGCGTCCATCACCGCCACGGTCTCGTAGATCTCGTAAGGCTCCTCCCGTCCGGCAAGAGCCTGGAGGATCTTCTCCCGCACAGCAGATTTGTCGTTTTTCTTTCCCCCGGCAACGGGGTTTATGATAAAGAGATACCGCATATCCATCCCGCCTCGCTTGCTTTTGTATTTCTCTCAGGTCCCGTGAGGGGTTCCTCATCAGAACATGAAGTAGCCGCACCGGATCATGCCGTTATAGAGCTTGCGCACCTTCCTGGCCCGGCGGCCGTAGACCCGCTCCAGCTCCTGGTCGGAGGAGATGATGTTCACCTGCCAGCCGGGCAGGTCCCTCATGGCCCGGCCGAACTCCCCCACGATCCGCCGCGCCTCCCGCAGATCCAGAAGCCGCTCCCCGTAGGGGGGATTGGTGACGATGACGCCGCCCTCCGTCCTCCGGCGGAATTTTCCGGCGTCGCACACCTCAAAGCGCAGGAGCTTCTCCACCCCGGCCCTTTTGGCGTTCTGCCGGGCGATCTCCACGGCCTTGGGGTCGATGTCGCAGGCCAGGATGGAGTAGGGCCGGTCAAATTCCCTGGCCCGGGCCTGCCGCCGCGCCTCCTCCCAGGGGACGGAGAAGTTGGGCCAGGCCTCCGCCGCGAAGCTCCGGCCAAGCCCCGGCGCCCTGCCCTTGGCGGCCAGGGCCGCCTCGATAGCCACGGTGCCGCTGCCGCAGAAGGGGTCGGCAAAGTCCCCCCTGCCCCGGTAGCCGGCCATGTCCACCAAGGCCGCGGCCAGCGTCTCCCGAAGCGGCGCCTGCACCTGGGCCGGACGGTAGCCGCGCTTGTGAAGTCCCACGCCGGAGGTGTCCAGATACAGCGCCGCCTCGTCGTTCATCAGGGAGAAGCGGATCTGGTACAGCGGCCCGTCCTCCGGCAGCCACGCAAGGCCGTACTTCTCCCCCAGGCGCACCGACACGGCTTTCTTGATAACGGCCTGGCAGTCCGGCACGGAGTGGAGGCCCGACTCCAGGCTCCAGCCCTTCACCGGAAACGCCCCGTTTTTGGGGATGAATCTCTCCCACTCCAGGGCGCGGACGCCCTCAAAGAGGCCGTCGAAGGTGTCGGCCCGGAAGCGGCCCACCTCCAGGAGGATCCGCTCGGCAAAGCGGCTGCGGATATTGGCCGCGGCGATGTCCTCCTCACGTCCGCGGAAGAGGACTCTGCCGTTCTCCCCGCGCACATCGGAAAAGCCCATGTGCCTCAGCTCGTTTCCCAAAGGCCCCTCCAATCCGAAAAGGCAGGGGGCGCAAAAACCAATCGTCATAAGTACCTCTCAGCTGACGGTTTCCCGGACAGATCCCCGCGGGGATTGCAATCCGACCGTGAATGTGATACAATCGAGAAAAATTTTGCGGAGGTGGAAACCATGTCCACAGTAAACGCCGTCCTGGTGGACTCCTACGACGGGGAGCTTGTGTACGCCGCCGTCTGCCGGCATTTTGAGGCTCTGGGCGTCGCCGGCGACCTGACACCGGAGACACGCATCGCCATAAAGCCCAATCTCCTCTACGGGAAGAAACCGGAGGCCGGCGTCACCACAAATCCCGCCGTCCTCAGGGCCGTGATCCGGTGGCTCACGGAGCGCGGCTTTACCAACCTTGTGGTGGCGGAAAGCTCCGGCGGCCTTTTCACCGCCGAATATATGCGCAACGTCTACGCCGTCTCCGGGTACAAGACCCCGGGGATCCAGGAGTACCTCAACCAGGACTTCACCTTCGGCACAAGGCACGCGCCGGAGGGGTCCTCCGTGAAGAGCTTCAATATCATTACCCCCATCCTGGAGGCGGACTACATCATCAATCTGCCTAAGCTGAAGACCCACGCCATGACAACCGTCTCCGCCGGGGTCAAGAACCTGTTCGGCGTCATCCCCGGCCTGCAAAAGCCCGATATGCACCGGCGCTGTCCGGATCTGGACGCCTTTGTGGGGATGCTGTGCGAGCTTTGCCAGACGGTAAAGCCCCAGATAACGCTCCTTGACGCCGTGGACTCGATGGAGGGGAACGGCCCCGGCGGCGGCACGGTGAAGCATACGGGCCTCACTCTGGCAAGCCGGGATGTGTACGCCCTGGATGTCACGGCCGTGGGCTTTATGGGCCTGGACCCCCGGGAGATCCCCCACCTGAGGGCCGCCCGTCAGAGGGGCCTGCTCCCGGAGGAGATCACGGTGACGGGGGATCGGTTCTCCCCCTGCTCCCCCGCCTTCCGCCTGCCGGACACCGTGAAAAGCACGGGCTTTGACGACGCGGTGCCCCGGTTCCTCCGGAAACCGGCGGAGTTCGTCCTGGACACGCTCCTGCGCTCCTACCCCAAGGTGGACCGGACAAAATGCGTAGGCTGCGGCAAGTGCGCCGAGAGCTGCCCCCAGAAGATCATCAAAATCACGGATAAGAAGGCCGGTATGCCCCGGAAAAACTGCATCTCCTGCTTCTGCTGTCAGGAGATGTGCCCGGTACACGCCATTTCCGTCAAACGGGGACTAAAAGGAATGTAACCTGGTTAAAAAGGCCTGCGGCCTTTTTAACCAATGGGGATGCGTGCGGGAAATTTTTCTGAATTTTGCGAAATTCAGAAAAATTCCCCTGCCGTCACGCTGCGCGCACGGCCCGCAGGGCCGCACACTTGCGTGACATAAGGGATTTTTCCCAAGGCACATGTCCTTGGGAAAAATATTGAATTTGAGATTTTTTGAGATGCCGGACTTTTTGTGCCGTGCGGGCGACGCCCGCACGGCTTTTTGCGGTTTTTATCTCCAGCCCATCTCGTGCATGTACTTGTTGATAAAGCTGGAGTTGGCCTGCTCGATGTCGTTGAAGGCCTTGGTGACCACGGAGGCGGAGTTTGTCACCGGCTTGTACCAGGCCTGGCTCTCGAAGTACTCCTTCAGGTAGTCGGTGGAGAAGATGTACCCGTGGCGGGCGAAGATCTCGTTGAGCATCAGCGTCACCTCGCGCTGGGTCTTGCCCTCCAGATCCGCCCTGGTCACCAGCGTGGTGTCAGAGGGGAATATGTAGGTGTTCTCCTCCGGCTCGGAGGGCTTGGAGGTCGTGCCGCCGCCGCGCCAGCCCTTCTCCCGCTGGTAGTCGGTGAGGGTCTTGATGTTGGCGTTCTCGGTGGCGTTAAAGAGCGGCGTCACCTTGCTGGCGTCGTCCGTCACCGGCGTGTACCACTTCTGGGAGTTGAAGTATGTCTGGGTCTCGCCGCCCTTCCCGAAGATGTATCCGTGGCGGGCGTAGATCTCGTTGATGAGCATACTCACCTGGGATCTGGTCTTCCCCTCTAAGTCGTCACGGGTGATGAGCTTTGTGTCGGAGGGGAACAGGATGTCGTTGTTCACCGCCTCCGGCCTTGTGGGCGTATCCGGCTCATCGTCCTGTCCGCCGGGATTCTGCTCCTCGCCGGGATTCTGCTCTCCACCGGGGTTCTGTTCCTCACCGGGGGTCTGCTCCCCACCGGGGTTCTGATCCTCGCCGGGGTTCTGCTCCCCATCATTGGGGTTCTGATCCTCGCCGGGATTCTGCTCCCCGTCATTGGGGTTCTGATCATCGCCGGGATTCTGCTCCCCATCATTGGGGTTCTGATCCTCGCCGGGGGTCTGCTCCCCGTCATTGGGGTTCTGATCATCATCATTAGGGTTCTGATCCTCTTCATTGGGGTTCGGGTAGATGATCCCGTGGTTGGGGCCGTCGTCCTCCTTGCCGGGATCCCCGTTCCTGCCGGGCAGCCAGATGGCGGCCACGACGGCGATGATGAGCAGCGCCGCGATCACGCCGATGGCGATACCGGCGACGGATCTCCGGGGCTTCTGCGTCACGGTGTCCGCGGCAGGCATCTCCTCCTCCCCGCGGGGGGCGGCGGGCTTATCGGGCGCCGCGGCGCGGGGGGCGGGCCGCTCCTGGGCGGCGGGGCGGGCCTTCACGGCGCCGCCGTTGCGCTTCACCGCGTCAAACGCGGCGGCCGCGGCCATTGCGCGGCGGGCCGGCTTTTTCCCAAGGCCGGTGCGCTCCAGCTCCTGCCGGAGCTGGGAAGCGGAGGTATACCTCTGAGCCGGGTCCGCGGCCATCGCCTTGCGGATCACGGCCTCCAGAGCCGGGTCTATATCCCGGATCAGGCCGGGATCCCGGTTGGGGGGCATGGAGCCGCCGTTGGCGGCCCAGCACATCAGGGCGCCCAGGGAGTAGATGTCCGTCTGGGCGGTGCAGGTTCTGTCCTGGCCCAGCTCCGGGGCCTCAAAGCCGTCCTCCTCCGTGCCGAAAATCCCGCTTCCCGCCTTCTCCAGGCAGCGGCGCAGGCCGAGATCGGTGAGGACGAAGCTCCCGGCGTCCGTGACCATCACGTTCTCCGGCTTGATCTCCCCGTGGATCATGGCGTAATGCTCCAGGGTCTCCAGAGCCGAGGACAGCTCCAGCCCCATCCGGGCGGCGTCCTCCGGCGTGGGCGGCGTCTTCTCGTAGTAGACGCCGATGGGAGTGTAGATCCCCGTGCGGATGTAGCCCGTCCAGCCGGGGCCGTCGTAGTCCACGGCGGCAAACTCCTCCACCGGGGCCAGATGGACGGATTTCACCGTCTTGTACATGGTCAGCTCCCAGGTGAGGTCGTTTTTAAATTTCCCAAAATAGGTGGACAGGAGATCCAGGCCGATCCCCAGCTTCACGGCGTTGTCCACCGCCTCTCTCTGGGGCGGGACACGGATGACCTTCAGCGCGCAGAAGGCGCCGTCTCCGTCCTTGTCGTCCTGCCGCGCCAGATATACCGTCCCAAAGGCGCCTGAACCCAGAACGCCCTCGGTGTGCCACCCGGGCATGACTTTTTCCAGTTCTTCACTCATGTTTTAACCCCCTATGGTCGTTTGGTCAAAAGGCTTCCTGCTCCCCTAACATTAAAACAGCGAAATCTGACTGGTCTCCGGGAGGCCCCCCAGAGCGCCAAGGGATTTGAGCTGTTCGATATGTGTTTTTGATACCTTGGTACAGCTGAGGCTCAGCTCCTCCACGGAGACGAACTCCTTGTCCAGCCTGTGGTCGGCCAGATCCTGCGCCGCCGCGTCCCCCAGGCCGGAGATGGCCACAAAGGGGGGCCGGAGCTTGCCGTCCTCCACCTTGAATTTTAACGCGTCGGACTTATAAAGGTCAATAGGTAAAAATTCAAACCCGCGTTTATAAAACTCCCAGCACGCCTCAAGGGTGGTCATCAGATCGTCGTCCTTGTCCGTGGCGTCCGGGTTGTTCTTGATGGCCCGGATGGCCGCGGCGGCCTTCTCCGCCCCCTGGCACATCATCACAGCGTCAAAGCCCCCCTTCTGGCTGCGCCTGTAGAAGTACGCCGCGTAAAATTCCAGGGGCCTGTGGACCTTGAACCAGGCGATGCGGAAGGCCATCATCACATAGGCCACCGCGTGGGCCTTGGGGAAGAGGTAGGCGATCTTGGCCAGGGAGTCGATATACCAGTCGGGGACGCCGTGGGCCTTCATGGTGTCCACCCACCCCTCCTGGAAGCCGCCCTTTTTCACCCGCCCCTTTCGCACGTTCTCCATAATCTTGAAGCTCAGCTTCGGATCCATGCCCCGGGAGATGAGGTAGAGCATGATATCGTCGCGGCAGCCCACCGTCTCCCGAACCGAGGCGGTGCCGGAGGTGATCAGATCCTTGGCGTTGCCCAGCCACACGTCCGTGCCGTGGGAGAAGCCGGAGAGGCGAACCAGGGTGTCAAAGTTCTCCGGCTGGGTGTCCACCAGCATCTGCCGGGTGAAGCCGGTGCCGAATTCGGGGATGCCGATGGTGCCGGTCTTGCCGATGATGGGGTCGTCGTCCGAAAGCCCCAGGGGGGCGGCGGATTTGAAGATCCCCATCGTCTCCGGGTCGTCCAGACGGATCTTCTTGGCGTCCAGGCCCGTCATGTCCTCCAGCATCCGGATCATGGTGGGGTCGTCGTGGCCAAGCTCGTCCAGCTTCAGCAGGTTGTCCTCCATGCAGTGATACTCAAAATGAGTGGTGATGATATCCGTATCCGCGTCGTCTGCCGGGTGCTGGGCCGGGCAGAAGTCGGAGATCTCCATATCCTGGGGGATGACCACAAGGCCGCCGGGGTGCTGTCCGGTGGTGCGCTTCACGCCCACGCACCCCAGGGCAAGGCGGCTCTCCTCCGCCCGGCTGGCGGTTCGCCCCGTGCGCTCCAGGTACTTCTTCACATAGCCGTAGGCCGTCTTTTCCGCCACGGTGCCGATGGTCCCGGCGCGGAAGACGTGGTCTGCGCCGAAAAGCTCCGTGGTGTACTTGTGGGCGTTGGCCTGGTACTCGCCGGAGAAGTTCAGGTCAATATCCGGCACCTTGTCCCCCCCGAAGCCCAAAAAGGTCTCAAAGGGGATGTCAAAGCCGTCCTTGACGTACTGCGTGCCGCACTCCGGGCAGGTCTTGTCGGGCATATCCGCCCCGCAGCCGTACACATGATCCAGAACAAACTCCGTGTGCCGGCAGTTGGGACACCTGTAGTGGGGCGGCAGGGAGTTGACCTCCGTGATGCCGGAGAGGAAGGCCACGATGGACGACCCCACTGACCCCCTGGAACCCACCAGGTAGCCGTGGTTCAAGGAGTCCTGCACCAGCTTCTGGGCGGACATGTAGATCACGTCGTAGTGGCGGGACAGGATGTCGTGAAGCTCCTGCTCCACCCGGGCGGTGACGATCTCCGGCGGGTTCTCCCCGTAAAGCTCATGCATCCGGTTGTACACCAGGCTCTTCAGCTGTTCCTCGGAGTTTTCGATCTTCGGCGGGTAAAGCGTGCCCGCCGGGGGCAGAGGCCGCACGGTCTCGCACATCTCCGCGATCTTTCGGGGGGCGGTGATCACCAGCTCCCGGGCCAGCTCCTCCCCCAGGTAGTCAAACTCTCGGAGCATCTCGTCGGTGGTGCGGAAGTACAGGGGCAGGGGCCTGTCCCCGCCCTCAAATTCCTTGGCGCACAGGAGAACGTGGCGGAAGATCTCGTCCTCCGGATCCAGGAAATGTACGTCCCCCGTGGCCGCCACGGGCTTGTCCAGCTCCCGGGCCAGCTCCACCACCCGGCGGTTGAAGTTTTTCAGATCCTCCTCGCTGGAGGCCCGGGGCTTGTCCCCGGTGAGCATAAAGGAGTTGTTGCACAGGGGCTGAACCTCCAGATAGTCGTAAAACGCCCCCAGCCGGCGCTGTTCCTCCCGGCTGCGGTGGTCCACGATGAGCTGGAAGATCTCCCCCGCCTCGCAGGCCGAGCCGATGATCAGCCCCTCCCGATGCTCCATGATCAGGCTCTTGGGCATGATGGGGTTGCCCCGCAGATGCTCCAGGTGACTGGCTGTCACGATCTTGTACAGGTTCTTGATCCCCAGCTGGTTCCTGGCCAGGACGATGATATGCTGCGCCCGCACCCGCCTGTGTTCCGCGGCGGAGCGCCGGAGGGGGACGAGATAGGCGTTGACCTGGGAGTAGCTCTCCAGCCCCGCCTCCCGGAGCTTCCCGACCAGGGCGTCGAAAATCAGCCCGCAGGTCAGGGCGTCGTCGGATGCCCGGTGGTGGTTAAAGTCCGGCAGGCCCAGCTTGATGGCCACCACGTCCAGCTTATAGTTTTTAAGCCCCGGGATCATCCCCTGGGACAGGGCCACCGTGTCGGCGCACAGGGGGTGAAAATCCATGCCGTGTCTGAGGCACGTCTCCGTCATAAAGCCCAAATCAAAGCTGGCGTTGTGGGCGCACATGGGCCTGCCGCCCACGAAATCTAAAAACGCCCTGACGGCCGTCTCCTCGTCCGGGGCGCCGGAGACCATGTCGTCAGTGATGCCGGTGAGGGAGGTGATCTCCTGGGAGATGGGGCGCTTGGGATCCACAAAGGTCTGGAAGCGGTCCGCCTCCTTCCCCTCATGGAACAGCACGGCGCCGATCTCGATGAGCCGGTCGTTTACGCTGTCAAGGCCGGTGGTCTCCGTATCGAAGGCCACAAAATCCCCGGAAAGTCCGGCGTCCCCCTGCCCGTAAACCCCCAGCTTGTCATCCACGTCGTTGACGTAGTAGCCCTCCACGCCGTAGATGACCTTGATCTTGTCCCCCGCCGCCTTCATGGCGTCCGGGAAGGACTGACACACCCCGTGGTCGGTGATGGCGATGGCCGGGTGTCCCCAGGCGATGGCGCGGCGGATCACCTCCCCCGTGTCGGTGAGGGCGTCCATCGCGGACATCTTGGTGTGCAGGTGAAGCTCCACCCGCTTCTCCCCGGCCGTGTCCTCCCGCACGGGCGCGGCGGGGGCGGGGGCGGCGGCCCGGGGATCCAGGACGATATCGTTGTCGAACCGGTTGAAGGTGATATCCCCCTGACACGTCAGGGTCATCCCCGGCTTTACGGCGGCGGCCGCCTTCTTCATATTGGGGTCGGTCATGTATTTGGAGACGCGCACAGAGCCTGTGCCGTCGGTCATATCAAAGCTCATCACAACGGCGCCGTTTTTCAGCTCCCGGTTGTTCACGGCGAAGACCTTCCCCGTGACGCTGACCCGGCCCGATTCCAGATTCAAGGCCTCCATCGGCGTGGTGTCGGCCCGCACGAGTCTCCCGAACAGGGCCGCCTGCTGCTCACGGTTATCCCGGGCCACGCTCTTAGCCGCCTTCACGGACTCCGGCCAGGCGGCGTGGATCCTCACGGCGTCAAGGCCGTACTCCGCGGCGATGGTGCGCTCCATCATGGATATGTACATGGGCGGCACGGCGCCGGGAAAATCCGCGAAAAGCTCGATCGTCCTGCTCTCCCTGTCTACCGTGGCCTCCCGCACGTTCCCGTTAGACAGCACAAAGTCCGGGGCGCCGCAGGCGGCAAGCTCCGGGAACATGTCCAGCAGTCTGATTTTTCCGCTCTCACTCATCTTCCGTCTCCTCAATCAGCGCGAGAAGGCCGTCACAAAGCCGGTCATAGGGGAGCTTTTTCACGATCTGTCCCTTTTTGAACAAAAGCCCCTCCCCCACGCCGCCGGCGATGCCGAAATCCGCCTCCCTGGCCTCTCCAGGCCCGTTGACGGCGCAGCCCATAACGGCCACGGTGATGTCCCTGTTCACACCCTTCAGACGCTCCTCCGCCTGCCGGGCCAGCGTGACAAGGTCGATCCTCGTCCTGCCGCAGGTGGGGCAGGAGACGAACCTCACGCCGCCGGAGCGCTTCCCGGCGGCCTTTAAAATGGCGATGCCCGCCTCCACCTCCCGTTCCGGGTCGGCGGTGAGGGACACGCGGACGGTGTCGCCGATGCCCTCGCTGAGCAGTGTGCCGATGCCCACGGCGGAGTTGACGGTACCCAGGTACTCCGTCCCCGCCTCCGTGACCCCCAGATGCAGGGGGTAGGGGCAGGCGCGGGACAGGAGCCTGTACGCCTCCACCGTGCGTGTGACCGTGGAGGACTTCACCGAGACGCAGATATCCGAAAAGCCCACGTCCTCCAACAGTCTCACATGCCCCAGGGCGCTTTCCACCATCGCCTCCGCCGTGGGGCCGCCGTATTTTGCCAAAAGCTCCCGCTCCACCGAGCCGGAGTTCACCCCCACCCGGATGGGCACATGCCGTGCCTCACAGGCGCGGGCGACCTCACGCACCCGCTGGGCCGAGCCGATGTTTCCGGGGTTTAAACGCACCTTGTCCACGCCGCCGTCCAGGCACGCCAGGGCCAGGCGGTAGTCAAAATGAATATCCGCCACCAGGGGGATATGGATCCGCTTTTTGATCTCCCCGACAGCCCGGGCCGCCGCCATATCCGGCACGGCCACACGGATGATGTCGCATCCGGCCCTCTCCAGCCGGAGGATCTGGGCGGCTGTGGCCTCCACATCCTCCGTCGGGGTGGTACACATGGACTGCACCGTGACCGGGGCGCCGCCCCCTATTTTCACCTTTCCAACACTGATCTGTCTTGTCATGCCGCTACCTTATGATCTTGATGATGTCGCTGACCATGATGACGGCCATCAGCCCCAGAAGCACCACCATACCGGCGGCGTGGACGTAGCCCTCATACTTGGGATCCAGTTTCTTTCTGAAGATCTTCTCCGCCACCAGGGTAATCAGGAGGAAGAAGATCCGTCCCCCGTCCAGGGCGGGGATGGGCAAGAGGTTCATCACCGCCAGGTTCACGGCGATAAACGCCACCAGGTAGAAGATCTCCTGCAGGGCGGCCCATACGGACTGTGTCTGGGCCTGCGTCTGCTGGCCCACCTCATTGATGGCGCCCACAATGCCCACGACGCCGGACATCTCCCGCAGGCCCACCGCGCCCGTCACCAGGTCTGATAGGCCCATCCACACCATGCGCACAAAGTTCCAGCTGGTGTAGCAGGTATATTTCAGCCGCTGCCCAAAATCCGCCTTCACCGTGCCGAAGGACAGGCCGTAGCGGTAGCCGTCGTCATACTTCGCCGGCTTTAGGCCGTAATCCCGGAGCGTCACCTTCTCCCCGTCCCGGATCACCACCATGTCTACGGTGTCCCCGGCCCTCTGCATATAGGTGGAGAAATCCGAGGAGTAGAACACCCGGTGTCCGTCGATGGAGTAGATCCGGTCCCCCGCCTGAATGCCGTTTTCCGCGTATTGAAAGCCGTCGGCCAGCTCCACCACCTGGTTTGTGACAAAGCCGGAGGCGTTGGAATACAAAAACGCCACGATCAAAAAGCCCAGGAGGAAATTCATCCCCGCACCGGCCACTAAGATGAGGATCTTCTTCCAGGCGCTCTGCCGGGAGAAGGCCCGCTCGTCGCCGGTGTCCTCGTCCTCCCCCTCCATCGCGCAGTAGCCGCCGATGGGCAGGAGGCGCAGGGAGTACAGGGTCTCCTCCCCCTGCTTTTTCAGAAGGGCCGGCCCCATGCCGATGGAATATTCGTTGACCTTCACATGGCACGCCTTGGCCACAATAAAGTGGCCGAACTCGTGTATGGCGATGAGTACGCCGAAGGCCAGGATCGCGATGAGAATATACATTGTGTCACACCTTTACGATTTCCCGCGTCCGGGCGTCGGCGGCCAGGATGTCCTCCACCGACTGCGCGGGGGAATTGCCCAGTTTCTCCACTGCCCCCTGGATGATCTCCGGGATGCGGGTAAAGCCGATCCTGCCCTCCAGAAAGGCCCGGACGGACACCTCGTTGGCGGCGTTCATCACCGCCGGGGCCGCGTCCCTGCGACCCGCCGTCTCCAGCGCCAGCTTCAGGCAGGGGAACCGGTGGAGATCCGGTTTTTCAAAGGTCAGCGTCCCGATCCTCGTCAGATCCAGCTCCCCGGCCAGGGAGGGCAGACGCTCCGGCCAGGTCAGCGCCAGCTGGATGGGCAGGCGCATATCCGGGACCCCCATCTGGGCGATGACCGAGTTGTCCGCAAACTCCACAGCGGAGTGGAGGATGCTCTGGGGGTGGACCACCGGTGTGATCCGCGCCGCCTCCACGCCGAAGAGCCACATGGCCTCTATGACCTCAAGGCCCTTGTTCATCATGGTGGCGGAGTCGATGGTCACCTTGGCCCCCATGTCCCAGTTGGGGTGCCGGAGGGCCAGCTCCGGCGTGACCCGGGCCAGCTCCTCTTCCGGCAGCCGGAGAAACGGCCCGCCGGAGGCGGTGAGGAGGATCCGCTTTACCTCCCGCCCCTGCCCCGCCCTGAGGCACTGGAAGATGGCGGAGTGTTCCGAATCCACCGGGATCAGCTGACAGTTCTTTTTCTCTATCTCCCGGGTGACGATCCCCCCGGCGCAGACAAGCGTCTCCTTATTGGCCAGGGCGATCCGCCGGGAGCCGGCCCTGATGGCCGCCATTGTGGGCAGAAGGCCCGCCACCCCCACAAGGGAGGACTCCACAATGTCCGCCTCCATGCCGGCGCAGGCGCAAACCCCCTCCGTGCCGGACAGCACCCGGACGGGGGTGTCGGCAAGGCGCGTCTTCAGCTCCGCCGCCGCGCCCTTATCCGCCATTGCCACGGCCTGGGGGTGAAATTTTCTGGCCTGCTCCTCCAGGAGCTTCACGTTCCTGTTCCCCGTGAGGGCGCGTATGGTAAAGCCCAGAAGCTCCGCGGCCTCCAGGGTCTGGGTGCCGATGGAGCCGGTGGAGCCAAGGACGGTCAGTGTCTTCATGTGGGTTTTCTCCATCAGAGCGCCGGGATATACGAGACCAGCAGATACACCAGCGGCGCGGTGAAGATGATGCTGTCAAACCTGTCCAGCACCCCGCCGTGGCCGGGGATCAGGTTGCCGTAGTCCTTGATGCCGTGTTCCCGCTTGATCACCGAGAAGGCCAGATCCCCGATCTGGGTGGTGACGTTTCCCAGGGCGGCGTAGAGGACGAGAAGCCCGTAATGAACGGGTATGTCAACGGCCTTGTCCATTATGACGCCGAAGATGAGGATGCCGATGATCCCGAAGAGAAAGCTGCCGATAAAGCCCTCCAGGGACTTATGGGGGCTGCACTTCAAAACGCCCTTGTGCTTGCCGAAGAACATCCCGCCGAAATACCCGCCGGTGTCGGACATAGCGGTGATGACGAAGGCCATGATGACTAAAAGTCCGCCGTTCTCCATCATCCGCAGCTGCAAGAGGGCGGACAGGCACACCGGGATCAGGATCCCGCCGAAGAAGCCGGACAGGACGGTCTGGAACTTCACCGGCTTTTCCGTGCCGTAGGTGAAGACGGCCTCCGCAAAGAGGATCACCATCAAAAAGGTGAGGCTGATCCGCAGGCAAAGCTCCCCGCAGCCGAAGTAAAAGCCCAGGGGGATGGCGGCGGCGGTGAGGCCGGGCCAGATAAAATGCCGGGGATTTTTCGTGTCCCCCACGGTGCGCATCAGCTCATAGACGCCGATAAAGCCCAGAAGGGCGATGACGGCGGCCATCCACACCGGCGCCAGCCACAGCGTCAACACCAGCAGCAGGGCGATCATCACCGCCGCCATAATTGTCCTTGTCAAAAGCATAAACTAACCTTCTCTCGCATTATTTCCCCTTGAGATACTTTGATACCTTGAAAAATACCCGCACGCTCTCCCCAGCGCCGAAAGCCCGTCAGAATTATCGCGCCGGTTTCACCCCGCCGTGGCGGGTTCTAAGAGCGTCAGGGTCTTTTTGTCCGCGTCCAGCCGGGCACGAACGCCGATGGGGAGGACGCCGATAGGCTCGGCGTGGCCGATGTTCACGTTGTAGAGAATGGGAAGCTCCGGGTGTCCGGCCTCCCCGCCCACCACCTTCCGGTAGACCTCTTTGTACGGCTCGTATTTGCTCCGTCTCGCGGGCTTGCCCACGATGATGCCCCGGATGACGTCAAACAGCCCCTGGGCGGCGAAATTGCGAAGATACCGGGTAAGAAGCTCACAGGAGGTGTCGTTCTCGCTGGTCTCCAGAAACATGAGCTTCCCCGCCCAATGCTCCCTTGTGGGCCAGAGGGGCGTCCCCAAAAGCTCCACAAAGACGTCAATGCACCCGCCTAAAAGCTCCCCCTCCACGGTCCCTGTCCCCTGGAGGATCTCATAGCCGATCTCCTCCGGGTGGTAGGGCTTGGGGGTATTCATATTCTCCTCGCTCCACCAGATCTTTGGATCCTCGTCGTCGTACCAGTAGGGGGCCGACGGGATCTCCAGGGTCGCCGGGGGATCAAAGAGGGTCTTGCGGATCATGGTGTCGGTGTAATCGTTTATTTTGACATACTCCGAAAAATTCGTCATGACGCTGGCCCCGTAGTAGGAGACGAGGCCGGCCTTGAACATCATAAAGTGGTTGGTGGTGGTGTCGGAAAAGCCCGTGAAGATCTTGGGATTTTTCCGGAGAACGTCAAAGTCGATGTAGGGCAGGAGCCTTATGGTGTCGTCCCCGCCGATGGCGTTGAAGACGGCCTTGACGCTCTGATCCCGGAAGGCGTCCATGAGATCGGAGGCCCTCGCCTCCGGGTGGTCATAGAGGTACTGCCTGCCCCGGAGGGCGTTGGGCATGACCCGGACCTGGAGGCCGAAGTCCCGCTCCAGGCGCTCTTTGGCGATCGTGAGCTTGTGGATGGCCCAAGGCTCCCCCAGTGTCCCCTCGGAGAGGCTGACAATGGCGCAGGTGTCGCCCGGGCGCAGACGCGGGGGCTTTATCATGGATCCCACTCCTTACTTTTTCACCCCGCCGTAACGGCGGTCACGGGATCGGTAGGCCGCGATCGCCGCGTCCATGTCCTTTTCCGTAAAATCCGGCCACAGCGTGTCCGTGAAGTAAAATTCCGCGTAGGCCGACTGCCAGAGGAGGAAGTTGGAGATCCTCTCCTCCCCGCTGGGGCGGATGACCAGGTCCGGATCCGGCATACCGGCGGTGTAGAGGTAGCGGGAAAGCTCCTCCTCCGTAAGCTCCCCGTGACAGGGGTCGGCCTGCCAGGCCCGGACGGCGTGGACGATCTCGTCCCTGCCCCCGTAATTGACACACAGGTTCGCCTGGGTGTGTGTCTCCAGCGTCTCGTCAATGGCCTCCACCCGGGCTATCAGCTCCCGAAGCTCCGGGGACAGGGGGGTGAGGTCCCCCAGGACGCGGATGCGCACATTCTCCCGGCGCATCTTCCGGATGGCCTCCTCCAGGTACTTCTTCAAAAGTCCCATAATGGCGGAGACCTCCTCCGCCGAGCGCTTCCAGTTTTCCGTGGAAAAGGCGTAGACGGTGAGGTATTCCACCCCCAGATCCCGGCAGTAGGAGGCGATGCGCCGGAAGGTCTCCGCCCCCGCGGCGTGTCCCGCCGTGCGGGGCAGGCCCCGCTTTTGCGCCCACCGGCCGTTTCCGTCCATAATAATCGCAATATGACGGGGCAGGCCGTTTCCCTGCCCCGCCGTTATTTGCTTACTCCCTGTTCCGGCCATCAGATGGATGTCAGTTCCTTCTCTTTTTTGGCGGTCACGTCGTCCACCTTCTTGATGTAATCGTCAGTCATGGTCTGAAGGTCTCTCTCCATAAGCTTCAGATCGTCCTCCGTGACCTCGCTGGTCTTCTGCATTTTCTTGAATTTCTCGTTGGCGTCCCGGCGCACGTTGCGCACGGCCGTCTTGGCGGTCTCGGCGTATTTGCGCACCTGCTTGATCAGGTCGGCCCGGCGCTCTTCCGTGAGCTGGGGGAACACAAGGCGGATGAGGGTGCCGTCGTTCTGGGGATTGATGCCGATGTCCGAGGAGAGGATGGCCTTCTCGATGGGCTTGAGGAGGCTCTTATCCCAGGGCTGGATCACCAGGGTCCTGGGATCGGGGGAGGACACGGTCCCCACCTGGTTGATGGGCGTGGGGACGCCGTAGTAGTCCACCCGCAGGTGGTTGAGGACGGCAGCGTTGGCCCGTCCGGCACGGACGGTGGCGTACTGGCTCTCCAGCGCCTCAATGGTCTTGTTCATCTTGTCAAGATATTCCTTGAAGGCAGCGTCGTCGGTGTACATGGTTTATCCTCCTTTAAATTTAAAGTGTGTCCACACAAAAGCTCATTTTTCGCAATTCCGGCGTCCACGCGCCGTAAGGCCGCGCCCTGATTATTTGACCACGGTCCCGATCTTCTCCCCCAGAATGGCCCGCTTGATGTTCACGGGGTCCTTCAGGGCGAAGAGCAGCACCGGGATGTTGTTGTCCATGCTCAGGCTGGTGGCCGTGCTGTCCATGACGGCCAGGTGCTTTGCCAGCACGTCGTCATAGGAGATGTGGTCGAACTTCACCGCGTCCGGGTCCAGCTTGGGGTCGGCGGAGTATACGCCGTCCACATTCTTGGCCAGCAGGATCACGTCCGCGTTGATCTCCGCCGCCCGCAGCACCGCCGCGGTGTCCGTGGAGAAGTAGGGGCTGCCGGTGCCGCAGCCGAAGATGACGATGCGCCCCTTCTTCAGGTGCTTGTCGGCCTTCAGCCGGATGTACGGCTCCGCGATGGAACTCATCTGCACCGCCGTCTGGACACGAACCTCCGCGCCCATATGCTCCAGCACGTCGGCCACAGCCAGGCAGTTCATCACCGTGGCCATCATCCCCATGTGGTCGGCCCGGGTGCGCTCCATGAAGCCGCCGCCGTCCTTGACGCCGCGCCAGAAGTTGCCGCCGCCGATAACGATGCCGATCTCCACCCCCATCTGGGAGCATTCCTTCACCACCTGGCAGACGCTCTCAATGACCTTGAAGTCCAGGCCGAAGCCCCTCTCCCCAGCCAGAGCCTCGCCGGACAGCTTTAAAAGCACCCGCTTATAGACAGGCTTCCCGTTTCCCATACGCAGTTACCTTCCTCCCCACAATATTTTGCGGTTGTTTAGCTTACAGTATAATATATCTTCGCCAAAATTGGAATAGCCTATTTCATTTTTTACAAAAATTTCGCTTTTGCGGCGAAAATATGAAAATACCCCTTGACATATAATACTATGTGTTATATAGTATTATGCGTAAGGAGGTGCTGCAATGGATACGCAGCTGCGGCGCGGGATACTGGAGGTCTGTGTCCTGAAAGCGCTGACGGAGGGGGAGTCCTACGGCTATCAGATTATCAAGGACATCTCCCCCTATGTGGTCATGAGCGAGTCCACCCTCTACCCCATTCTCAAGCGCTTGGAGACCTCCGGGGCCTTGACGGTGGAGAGCCGGGAGCATAACGGACGGCTCCGAAAATATTATTCCATCACAAACACCGGCAGGCGCCGGATCGACGCGTTCCTCACGGAGTGGGAGGACGTGACCCGGGCCTATGAGTACATCAAAGGAGGAGCAGACTATGAAAAAAGCTGAATTTCTGGATAAACTTTGCCGGGAGCTTCGTTTCCACACAGACCCGGACGAGATCCGCCGGCTGGTGGCCTTTTACGACCAGGCCATTGACGACCGGATGGAGGACGGCATGAGCGAGGAGGACGCCGTCGCCGCCGTGGGGGACCTGGACGACATCATCCGGGAGGCCCGCTCCGCCTGGGAGTCGGGAAACGAGACCCAGGCCGAGACGGACGCCGCGCCCGATACGCAGGAGCGTGTGTTCTCCCCGGCGGCGGTGCGGAAGATCGACGTTTTTGACACCTCCGGGGACATCCTCATCCTCCCCTCGCCGGACGGGGACATCCACATCCAGCACACCGCCTGCGACCGGTGGTACTACCAGATCACCGGGGAGGAGACAGTCACCGTCCGGCGGGTCAGGAGCAGGCAGAGCGCCCAGGTGGAGACCATGAATTTTGAAGTCTTCGGCAGGAGCTTCTCCGTGTCCATCCCCAGCTTCTCCAAGGTCTTCTCCGTCAGGCTCCAGCTGAAGATTTTGATCCCGGAAGGCTCCCACGCCGCCGTCAGCATAAACTCCGCCTCCGGAAGCGTGGAGTGCCGGGATGTGACCCTGGAGGCCCTGTCCGTCAAGCTGGCCGACGGGGACGTGACGGCGGAGAGGGTCGTCTCCCGGGGGAAGGTCAGCCTGTCCACGGCCTCGGGGGATGTGACGCTCCAGGATGTCTCCGCCCCGGAGGTCAGCCTCAACACCGTCTCCGGGGACACCGATCTGAGCGGCGTAAAAACCGGCGTCCTGACGGCCCTCTCCGTCAGCGGCGACGTGGACGGAGAAAATCTGGCCGCCGCCAACCGGCTCAGCACCACCGCCGTGTCAGGCGATCTGGATCTGGAGCTGTCCCTCCCCTGCGGGGGCGTGAATCTCGAGACCGTCAGCGGCGACGTCCAGCTCACCCTGCCCGGCCCCGACAGCCTGTACGCCGTGGCGGCCAAGGCCAGCGCCGGGAGCGTGAACGTGTCCGGCCGCCCGGACAGCGGCCCCAATCTCGTCCGGATCCAGTCCATGTCCGGGGATATCTCCGTTGATTTTCGGTAAAGGGAGGGGTTTTGATGAATTTTAAGCTTCTGGGCCTTGCGCTCTTCACCGTCACGTTCCTCTATGAGCTTCTCCTCTCCTATCTGGACTGGAGATCCAAGGACAATCCGGTGCCGGAGAACGTCCGGGACGTGTACGACGGAGAAAAATACAAAACGTGGCTGAAATACCACGGGGAGAACTGCGCCCTGGATCTTGTGAACACGGCGGCGGGCTTTGTGGTCTACTTCGCCCTCCTGGCCCTTGACGTCCTGCCCAGGATCGCCCGCTCGGGGAACGTGTATGTGTCGGCCATCTGGCTGCTCCTCTTCGTCATGACCCTGGACGCCCTGATGGGCGGCGTCTACAGCTATGTGAGCAGCATGGTCATCGACGAAAAATACGGCTTTAACAAGCGCACCGTGAAGACGTTCCTCGCGGATCAGGTGAAGTCCTACCTCATCTCCACCGCCCTCACGGTGGGGCTGGTGTGCCTCTTCATCCTCATCTATGAGGCCCTGGGGGACTGGACACTTCTCCTGTTCTCCGGCATCATGGCGGTGATCCTCCTGGGGATCTCGGCGCTGTACCCCCTCTTTTCAAGGATCTACAACAAGTTCACGCCCCTGCCCGACGGGGAGCTGCGGGAAAAGCTGACGGCGCTGCTGACGAAAAACGGCTACACCGTCCGTCAGATCCAGGTCATGGACGGCTCCAAGCGGGACTCCCGGGCCAACGCCTATTTCTCCGGCATGGGGAAGATGAAGACCATCGTCCTCTATGACACGCTGATCGACACCATGACCCCCGACGAGATCGTGGCCGTCTTCGCCCACGAGCTGGGCCACGGCCTGCACAAGGACACCCTGAAAAACGCCCCCGTCGCCGTCCTGCAGGTGGTGTTCATCGTCCTGGCCATCTGGCTGACGGTGCGCACCGGGGCCATCTACCCGGACTTCGGCTTTGACGGGGTGAATTACGGCTTCGCCTATGTGCTGGCCTCCATCATCGAGCTGCCCCTGATCATGCCTCTGTTCTCCCTGGCGTCCAGCGCTCTATCCCGCCGCGCCGAGTACCGGGCCGACGCCCACGCCGTGAAGGAGGGATACGGCAGGGATCTGATCACGGCCCTGAAAAAGCTGAACCGCGACAGTTTGGCCAACCTGGCCCCCTCCCCCGTCCTGGTGAAGCTCAGCTACTCCCATCCCACCCTGAGCCAGCGCATCGCGGCCATAGAGCGGACGCTGTAAGACTTGTGAGCCTAAGTTTCAATAAAAAACACAACCCCGCCTCTTCTCACGAAAGAGGCGGGGTTGTGTTTTAGAAGAAGAACAGTTCCTCAAATTTCTTATCCAGGGCAATGCACAAGATCAGCGCCAGCTTCGCTGTGGGATTGAATTGCCCCGTCTCAATGGAGCTTATGGTATTGCGGGATACGCCCACCATATCCGCCAGCTGCTGTTGGGAAAGTCCCTGCTCCGTCCGAACCTCCCTCAGGCGGTTTTTTAAGATCAGTCTGTCGTCCATAGCTTCTCTCCGTCCGCCTCGAACTCAGATACAAAGAGAGATGACATATCCCACCGCCGCGATTACCACCGCAGCCGAAGCGATCACCGCGAAGACAAAGCGCGTTTTTTGAGGGTGCAGCTTATACTCGGCCCAATTCAGCGCCGCTGAGCTTACGAAGTTTATCGCCAAGAATCCGAGATTCAGATTCTTTTTGACGAAAAGCTCCGTGAGAAAGAACACGAACGACAGGATAAGGACTACCGCCATCCCTCTTTGCAGGTATGTTTTTCTCACGTCCGCGCTGTAGGGGTCGCTGTTTTTATATTCGCCCCTGCTTTTTTCCAAAATCTCGTCTCTCTTCATGCCAACACCTCCTGAAGATTTTGACAAGTTTACTTGTCAAGATAAGGATACCACTGCCAAGTAAACTTGTCAAGAGGCTGTTGATCATGGGTCTTCAACAGGTGGGTCAGAGGGATTGTTTACAACATACCAGTAGCCCTCAATCTGTAAATAGGCTTTTTCAGAGCCATATTTGCAGTAGACAAAGCCGGGATATACGCCTCCTGTCAGTGCAAAGCTGTACGTTTCCCCGCCTTCCGTATCCGCCGGCGTATTTCCCTTTTCAAATTCGGCAATTTCGTACTTCAATCCATTTGCCCATGCTTGCAACGGTCTTATGTCGTTGCCCTCGATGCTCCACTTTGTCAATTGACCCATCAGACCATGTTCTATTATGACCTTGGTAACGTCGTCGCCGATGTATGCAGAAACGGGTCTTCCATTCCACCCAGCGTTTTCCGATTGTTTATCTTGTGTATCTGTATTTCCGGCACAACCGGCCAAGATAAAAACACATATAATCGATAAGATATACGCTGTAAATCTTTTCATATCATATCAACCTCCATATCCTGATTTGTCCATAAATTTCCTTATGTACATTAACCCACTTTGGCCGGGAACATAAAGCTGAATTGGGACTCCGGCTAAAGGGCTTTTTTATATTTTCGGAGCTTTATCATATAGACCGCAAGGGTGATGAGGACATCCAGGGCCGTCAGGGCCACCGGAAGCACCGCGGCAAGCTGGGTGTCTGTCCGCTGGGTGAAGACCCTCACGCTTATGCTCTCGATCTGCCCGTCCTCCGTCTCCAGGATCTCGATGGATCTGTAGAAGTCGGGGTTGTAGTAGTAAGAGAAGATCAGCTCCCCGGCCCTGTTGCGGTATTCCGCTTTGACCCTATGGGGATAAAATGGCTCCTCTTCCTCCTGATCATCCTGTATCTCGGTGTCTGGGAGCAGGATCTCCGCACCCATCCACTCGTCGGGCTCCGGGGGCATCACGTTACCCGCGGCGATATCCTGATACCAGCTGTCGTAGGCGCTCTCCACATAGCTTTTAAACTCCTGCCAGTTGTCAAACTCCACAGTGACCACCTTGGGGCTTTTCAGGTAGGACTCCAGGGCGTTATACCCCGCGACGATGAGGAGGAAGACGCACCCGCCGATCAGCAGGCATTTGGCAAAGAGCCGGACAGGGTAGCCCGAGGGCTTCTCCAGCCAGCCCAGCTTCACGAGGGGCTTTTGGGCCAGGAGCAGATAGAGGATCCAGCCCACCACAAGGGCCACCAGGGCGAAGGCCGCGCCGGATTCCACCCAGGGGGCGAAGGTCATGCCGAAATTCGCCCCGTCAATGTCCGTGACCAGGGGCAGGCAAAAGGCCAGCAGGGCCAGATTGCCGAAGGTGATCCCCACGGTTGTCCTTGCCGTGTGGGCGTTGGCCCTGCGGATCACCTGGTTATACGCCTCATCCTCCTCGTCCTCCCCGATCCGGGCGTTGACGGTGAAGATCAGCTGGCAGATCTCACTGGCCACGCAGAAGGCGGCGGCGAGGCAGAAGGCGAAGAGGCCCCTGCTCAGCCCCGAGTTCACCGCGATGGCCGCAATAAGGCCCAGGACGGTGATCCCCACGGATACAAAGGTGAGGTTATGGAATTTCCGCTTATTTCTGTCCAGCATGAGTCTGACCTGCTTCTCGCTCTTTGCCCTCTGGCGGGCGGCCGTCTCCTGTGGGGCGGGGTCGTCCCGCTCCGGGTTGTTCCGCTCCCCCCGCAGAAGCTCGTCGGCTGTGATGCCGAAGATCTCCGCCAGGGCCGGGATCAGGGAAAGCTCCGGCGTACACTCGTCCCGCTCCCAGCGGCTGACGGTCCTGTCCGAGACATACAGCTTCTCCCCCAGCTCCTTCTGGGTCATGCCGTTGGCCTTTCGCAGGGCCGCTATCAGTTTTCCGATGGTTTTCTTTTCCACGACTTTACGCCTCCTTTGTGCCTTCATTCTACCCTGGCGTCAGAGAGAATTCCACCGCCAAGGCCGAGAATGACTCCCGGAACGCGAGAATTTCCCGGTCAGAGGGCCTTCAGGACTGAAAGCTCCTCCATAGGGATCTCCGCCCCCTGGGCGCACAGCCTCCCCAGGGGGACGGTCTTATTTTTCCCGTGGTAGTCGCTGCCGCCGGAGATGAGCAGGTCCCTTTCCCGGGCGGCAGCCTCAAGCTCCCGGCACAGCTCCAGGGGGTACAGGGAGTAAAAGCACTCCAGCCCCACAAGGCCGTAGGAAGTAAGCTCCGGCAGCAGGGCCCGGAACTCCGCCTCCCCCACCGTCTCGTCCACGCCGCCCCGGGGGTGCGCCCACACGGGGATGCCGCCGGCGGCGAGAATGGCCTGAACGGCGCTCTCCGCCCCGATCCTGTCCCGCCCCGTCCGGCACCCCCGGAGGATCTGAAAGGCCTCCTCCCGGTTCCCGGCAAAGCCGTACTTGATGAGCAGGCCCGCCAGGTGCGGCTTCCCTGCGGAGGGGACACAGCGCAGACTCTCAAGCTCCCCGGCGGGGAGATCTATCCCACGCTCCGCAAGAAAGCGGATGCGCGTCTCCAGCTTCTCCCGGCGCAGGCGGGCAAGCTCTTTAACGGCCTTAACAAGCTCCGGCGCCAGGGGATCCACCCCCAGGCCCAGGATGTGGCACTTCCCCGCCCTGCCCCGGCAGGACATCTCCACCCCCGGCACCAGCCTGAGCCCCCGGGGGATATCCCGCAGCGCCTCCTGAACGCCGGAAAGCGTGTCGTGGTCGGTGAGGGCGAGGGTCGTGATCCCCTGGGCCACGGCCCTCGCCATCAGCTCCCGGGGGCTGTCCGTCCCGTCGGAGGCCATAGAGTGGGTGTGCAGATCCACCGTATTGCTCATGCGCTCATCCCCCTGTGTACCGGCATCTGTCCGCCCCGCCCCGCGCTCCGGCCGGTTCCCCGGAGCATACGGGAGGCGGTTTGGCTTCCAAGGGCTATTTTATAGCCCCGGACCCCCTCCCGTCAACCGATCCGGCGGAGAAAAATTGATTTTCCTTCTCGTTAAAGAATTGACACAGGCCTTCCTTGCTGGTATAATTCACTCATGGTACACCTTTCCGGCGGGTCTCCGCCGAATAACATACAAAGAAGGGAGTTCAACATGATCTATTCCGCTGAAGTTGAAAAAATGTGTCCCGTCGCCAAGGGCGCGTATCACGGCCCGGCCCCCATACCCGAGGAGGGCAAGTGGGTCCAGGCCAAGGAGATAAAGGACATCTCCGGTTTCACCCACGGCATTGGCTGGTGCGCCCCCCAGCAGGGCGCCTGCAAGCTGACCCTGAACGTGAAGAACGGCATCATCGAGGAGGCCCTGGTGGAGACCATCGGCTGCACCGGCATGACCCACTCCGCCGCTATGGCCGGCGAGATCCTCATCGGCAAGACCATTCTGGAGGCGCTGAACACTGACCTTGTGTGCGACGCCATCAACACCGCCATGCGGGAGCTGTTTTTGCAGATCGTCTACGGCCGCAGCCAGTCCGCTTTCTCCGAGGGCGGCCTTGTCGTCGGCGCCTCCCTGGAGGACCTGGGCAAGGGCCTTCGCGGCCAGGTGGGCACCATCTTCGCCACCAAGGCCAAGGGTCCCCGCTATCTGGAACTCACCGAGGGCTACATCACCCGCCTGGCCCTGGACGAGGAAAACCAGATCATCGGCTACGAGTTTGTCCATATCGGCAAGATGATGGAGGCTATCAAGAAGGGCACCGATGCCAACGAGGCCATGAAGGCCGCCACCGGCACCTACGGCCGCTTCCAGGACGCCGCCAAGTACATCGACCCGCGCCACGAATAAGAGAAGGAGGACGAAACAATGGCTCTTTTTGAAAGCTACGAGAGAAGAATCGACAACGTCAATGCCGTCCTCAACGAGAACGGCATCGCCTCCCTGGAGGAGGCGAAGAAGATCTGCGACGACGCCGGCGTAGACGCCTACGGCATCGTTCGCGGCATCCAGCCCATCTGTTTTGAGAACGCCTGCTGGGCCTACACCGTGGGCGCGGCCATCGCCCTGAAGCGGGGCGTCAAGTCCGCCGCCGAGGCAGCCGAGGTCATCGGCATCGGCCTGCAGTCCTTCTGCATCAAGGGTTCCGTGGCTGACGACCGCAAGGTGGGCCTGGGCCACGGCAATCTGGGCGCCATGCTCCTGCGGGACGACACCAAGTGCTTCGCCTTCCTGGCCGGGCACGAGTCCTTCGCCGCCGCCGAGGGCGCCATCGGCATCGCCCGCAACGCCAATAAGGCCCGGAAGACCCCCCTCAGGGTCATCCTCAACGGCCTTGGCAAGGACGCCGCCCAGATCATCTCCCGCATCAACGGCTTCACCTATGTGCAGACCCAGTTTGATTACTACACCGGCGAGCTGAAGATCGTCCGCGAGATCCCCTACTCCAAGGGCGAGCGGGCCGCTGTCCGCTGCTACGGCGCCGACGACGTGCGTGAGGGCGTGGCCATCATGCACAAGGAGGGCGTGGACGTGTCCATCACCGGCAACTCCACCAACCCCACCCGCTTCCAGCACCCCGTGGCCGGAACATACAAGAAGGAGTGCATCGAGCAGGGCAAGCGCTACTTCTCCGTGGCCTCCGGCGGCGGCACCGGCCGCACGCTGCACCCGGACAACATGGCCGCCGGCCCCGCCAGCTACGGCATGACCGACACGATGGGCCGTATGCACTCTGACGCCCAGTTCGCCGGCTCCAGCTCCGTCCCCGCCCATGTGGAGATGATGGGCTTCCTGGGAATGGGCAACAACCCGATGGTGGGCGCCACCGTCGCCGTGGCCGTGGCCGTTGACCAGGCTCTGAATAAGTAAGGCACACATAGCAAAAAAAATACATAAAGGGGGGTATGGATTGCCATACCCCCTCTTTTGAACCTGTCGAAAAAGCCCCGCGGGCTTTTCCAATAAAGGGAACGTGCGGAAAGGGCCGCTCGAACTGCATTGAATGGATGGTAACGCTCTTTTTCCGTTCCTTTGAGTAGGTGGGACAGCGGGGACGGTTCTTTTGTCACACCGCAGGTGGGACTAAAGAACCGTCCCCGTGTAACACCGGCTCCCCGGGGACGATTTAAGCCGCCTTTCTCCGTGCTTTGCCTCGCAAAAAATCCCTCTTGCCGCGTCCTATTGGCATTGGAAGGCCGCAGGGGCTTGCCGCCAGGACAGGAGAGGCGCGGAAAGCTCCCGCGCCAGAAGACTCCTGTGGCCTTTCAAGCCAGCGTGCCCCTGCGGCCTTTCAAGCCAGTGGCCTTTAGGCCTTTTTCGCCAGTCACTCAAACAGTATCATAATATAGCACAGGTTGATGCACTTGTCCTCGCTTGTGATGTCCAGGTCAAGCTCCCCGCCGGTGACGTTGACCTTGAACTGCACGGGCTGGGCGATGGGCGCGCCGTCCACCACCGTCTCACCGTTTGCGGCCACGACGGGATCCTTGGAGCAGCTCCAGGGGTCGGCAAAATACACCACCACGGTGTATTCACCGTCCTCAAGCTCAAATTTGTAGTGGAGGTTCCGATCCACTCCGCTTTCATACTGGTTCTTGGTGTAGCGGTTGGAGGCCGTCTTGTCGATGCCGTCGCCGCCCACCTGCTCGTTGGCCCAGGTGCTGGGGGTGGACAGGCCGTGGGGCGCCTTGCCGCCGGCGGTGCCGGGGTCGGAGTCGTCCCAGATGCCCCACATCATTCCGGTGACTGCATCCGCGCCGTAGACCTGCTCGGTGACGGAGTTATATTTTCCAAAATAGTCGCCGTCGGAGAGGGTGGCGGGATCCCAGTCGCCACAGTCCACATAATAAGCCAGGTGGTTTTTAAAGAGCCTGGTGTAGACGAAGGAGCCAAGTCTGGCGGAGGCCGCGCCGTCAATGCCGCTGACGGTGACGGGGATCACATCCGTGATCTCCTCCCCCAGGAAGGTCATGGTCTGCGCGGCGTTCACGACCTCTTCCGGCAGGGGGACGCTGACCTCATAGAGGTCGGACTGGCCGGTGTAAGCCAGCGTCTCCTGATAGAGGACCGTATCCCCGGAGCGGATGAGGAGGGTCTTGCCGTTGTCCTCCCGCAGGAGGTTAAAGACCAGGTAGTTCTCCTCCCCCCGGACAACCTTCATCCAGTAGGTGAAGGAACCGCCCTCCTGGGCGTAGCGGGAGGTGCCGGCGGCGGCGTCGGAGGTGGAGCCCACGGAGCCGTCGTCCTGCATGGTCTTCTCATACTGCCCGTAGCCGGGCTGGACGGTGTCCACCGTGGTCATCTCATAGGGGACCACGGGCTTTTGTACCTCCACCTCCGATCCGGCGAAGGTGAAGTAGATGCCGTAGCGCTGGGTGTACTGGCGGAAGTGGACGGAGTAGGTCAGGGGTGAGACCTTTGTCCCCTCCAGGGTGAATTTCCCGTCCCCGGCGGGCTTCATGTGGGTGTTGATCTCCGCCATAAAGTCCTCCACGGTGCCCTGGGACACGGGGATGGTCTCGGAGGTAAGCTCCCCCAGATCCTTGGCCGCCGGGATGGTGACGTTGACGCCCGTGATGCCCGTGGACATGTTCCTGTCGCCAAGCTCCGCGGACAGGACGAAGGGGCCGTATTTAAAGGCGTAGGTGTTCTCCCCGTCGGGCAGGGCGTGGGCGGTGACTGTCTTCTCCAGGGTTAGTGTGAGGGTGTCCCCCGTCTTCACCGCCACGGCGGCGAAGCCGTCCCTCTCCGAGGCCTCACAGGGCGCGCCGTTTAAGCTCACCTCAAATTTCCCCGTCCAGTCCGGGACGCGCAGGTACAGCGTGGCCTCGCCCTCTGTCACCGTGAAGGTCACCTGGTCGGAGTTTTCCAGGTCGGCTGTCTGGGTGAAGGCGATCTTGCCGCTTTTATACTCGGAGGAAACGTACAGGGACACATAGACCACATCCCCGGCGTCATAGTAGATGCTGTCGTTGAGCTTGGTGAAGCTCTCCATGCCGCTGCCCGTGCAGCACCAGAAGTTGCCCTCCGGCGTGGAGTAGACCTTGAAGTAGCCCGTGGCCATAGGCTGGAAGTAGGTGGTCACCCCCGTCTCCGGGTTCTGGGAGGACCAGATGGCGTTGTAGTAGGTATTCTCGTAGAAGTCCAGGTACTTCTTCTCCCCGGTGACGGAGAAGAGCATCCGGGAGAGCTTCAGCATGTTGTAGGTGTTGCACGTCTCGCAGTTGGCGTTGGTGCGCTCGGCGTCCAGCCGGTCGTCCGGCCCGAAATGCTCCCACTCGGAGTTTCCGCCGGTGATATAGGTGTGATGCTCCACCACCCGGGTCCAGAACTTCTCCGCCGTCTCAAGCATGGCGGAGGCGTCCACCTGCTCCCCGTCCACTGTCCTGCCGTGGCAGGTCATGTAGCGGTTCAGGGCGCCGATGATCTTGGGAATGGTGGTGTTGGCGTGGAGGTTGTTCAGGTAATCGGCCTTTTCGGAGAGGATGTTGTCAAAAAGCGCCTGCTCGTCAAACACATGGGCCGCCACGGCGTAGCGGTCGTCCCCGGTGACGGCGTACAGGTTATAGAGGCAGTCGTTCATGCCGCCGTACTCGATGGCCAGCACCCGGTTCCGGGTGGCCGCGTCCCAGGCCGTAACTCTCCCGTACACCCAGTCGCCCAGGGCTTTTGCGGTGGTCAGGGCCGTCTCGTTCCCGGTGAGGGTGTACACGTCGATGAGGCCGGCCAGGATCTTGTGCATGGTGTACCAGGGCACCCAGGCCTGGGTGCCGATGTTGGTCAGGCCCTTCTCCACGTTGTCAAACTGGATCTCCGGGACGTTCCCCAGCGTCCTGGCCCCCCAGAGGAATCCCTCCTTTGCCCCGGCGTTCACCGCGTTTTCCTGGCACTTCCTCAGGGCGTCCACCATATAGGAGATCCGCTCTCCCAGGGCGGCCCTGTCCGCGTCCGATGTCCCCGCGTTGGCGTAGGCCTGGGAAATGGCGGTGAGGTAGTGGCCCAGGGTGTGGCCGCCGATCAGGGCGCCCTCCCAGTTCCCGCCGTAGGAGGAGGACGCGGCGCTCTCCAGGCCCGCGTTTTTGAAGAACCAGTAAAGAAGCCTGTCCGCGTCCAGGCTCAGAAGATACCGGATCTCCTTGTCCAGGCCGTTGACGGCGTACTCGTCGGTGATCTTCACGTCCGCAAGGGAGGTGAAGGTGATGGCCCCCACATTGTCCACCGGGGTGTCCTGGGGATCGTCCTGAGCGGGTTCATCGGGATCCTCGCCGTCGTTCCTCCCGCCGCATCCGGCAAGGGCGCCGGCGAGCAGCGTCACACAAAGTAATGCCGCCATGAGCCTCGCCGCAGTCCGTTTTCTCCGGTTGTTCTCCATTTTGATAGCCCTCCTTATACAAATTGCCCACTTCTCTCTTGCCTTTTCCCGGGGCATGTAGTAGAATTTACCTATATTATAGGGAGTGACAGGCGCGGTTGTAAAGCTCATTTCATCATTCGGGGGTTTCAAAAGGTAATATGCTGCACTTCAATCTCGCCCGGCCCGTGGAGATGCTGTGGTTCGGGGAATTCGTCGCGCCGGAGAAGGGCTTCAAGCACCTGTCTCGGCAGCTCTTTGAATACGAGCTGATGGCCGTCACCGAGGGCGAGCTTTACATCGCCGACGAGCATCAGGAGTACCATATCCGCGCCGGGGAGTATTTCGTCATGTCCCCCACCCGGTTCCAGCACGGCACCCGGGTCTGCCGGTGCCGCTTTTACTGGCTCCATTTCCGGGCGGAGACGCGGCCGCCTGTGAATTTTTCCCTGCCCGAGCAGGGCCGGTTCACGGACGGCGAGGCTCTGGCCGCCCTGGCAGCCCGCCTCTTCTTGGCGGAGAGCGGGGAGCATCGGGGGACGCTGTCCCACTACCTGGCCACGGAGCTTTTGCTGGAGCTGGCCCGTCAGCAGAAGGCCCACCCCCCCTCCGGGGACCCCAAATCCCGCAACCAGCTTCTGTGCGAGCGGATCCGCAGCTACGCGGCGTGGCACCGCTTCTCCCAGGTGCGGGTGAGCGATATGGCGCGGGAGCTGGGCTACCATGAGAAGTACCTGTCGGCGGTGTTCCACCGGACGGAGGGGATCACCCTGAAGCGCTTTTTGGTGGAGGAGCGGCTGGGGGAGGCCAAACGGCTGCTGCTGGACAGCGATTATCCCATCGCGGAGATCGCCGCCTGCCTCAACTTTGAAAACGCCCACAACTTTTCCCGCTTCTTCAAGACGGAGACGGGCATGTCCCCCACGGCCTTCCGGAAGCTGTCGCACGGGGAAGGAGACCCGCCAAAAGAATAAAAAGATGGCAGGCACGAAAGTGCCTGCCATCTTTTTCAGTTTGTCAAAAAACTCAATTTCAACATTTTTTCCGGCGACATGTGCGTCGGAAAAAATCCCTCTTGTCACGCAAGTGTACGGCCCTCTGGGCCGTGCGCACAGCGTGACGGCAGGGGAATATCTCTGAATTTCGCAAAATTCAGAGATATTCCCCGCACGTTCCCCTCTGTCGAAAAAGCCCGCAGGGCTTTTTCGACATCATCTCAAGATGAAAAATCGTTATTTGGCCGGGAATTTCACATAGGTCTTGCCGTTTTCCAGCTCCACCCCGCGGAAGAAAGCCATCTCCGTGACGGTGACTGTCTGGTATCCACCGTCCAGGATGTAGGGGATGATCGTCCGGGACGCCTCAACGGTGGTGGCGTAGGAGGAGTGCATCAGGATAATGGCGCCGTTTAGATCCTTCAGGTCATTTTTCACATGGGCGATGACCTTGGCGGCATTTCTGGACTCCCAGTCCCTGGTGTCGATCGTCCAGTAGATGATGGGGTGTCCCACGGCCCCCGCCACGGTGGCGTTGGAGGAGCCTCCCGGGCAGCGGACAAGGTTCACCTTGTGGCCGGTGACGGCCTCAATGGCCGCGTCGGTGCGCTGGATCTGGCTGATGACCCCGTCGCGGCTGAGCTTGGTCAGGGTGGAGTGATCCCAGGAGTGGTTGGCCACCTCACAGTGGAGGGCCTCCATCCGGGGGATGAACTGGGGCCACTTCTGGACGCGGCTGCCCACCTCGAAGAAGGTAGCCACGGCGCCGTACTGCTCCAGCAGATCCAAAAGCTGTGGCGTGTAGGTGGCGTGGGGACCGTCGTCGTATGTAATGGCCGTCATGGGCTTGTCAGGGTCGATCCCCCTGGGGTAGACCGGCGGCAGAAGCTCCGGCCAGTTGTCCCGGGTGTACTCATACAGTCCGGCGCCTGCGCCGAGCTGTACCTCCGGCGTCCAAATGCCGGTGTCCGTCTGGATCCCTATAAGCTCTCCCCGGCTGTCGGTGACGATGGCGGCGGCGCGGGCGCACATGGTCTCCCCCCTGGCAAAGGCCACGGCCAGATCGGAGACGGCGTAGAGAAGCTCATCCGCGTCCGGCGCGGCGTTGGAGGGATTTGAACCCTCCTCTTCCCCCTCCGCCGGGGCCAGGGACTCGTACAGAGGCACGGGGAAGACGGCGCTCTCCCCCTCCTCCCCTGAGGGGATCTCACGGGATTTAAAGCCGATGTACACAAGGCCGCGCTGCTGGTCGTGGCCTAAAATGCCCATAAACTCCAGCTCCGCCCCGGTGCTGTCGGTGAGGGTCATGTACATGCACCCCTTCACCGCGTCCAGGGGCGCGGCCGCCACGCCGGGGGCCAGGACTGTGCCGTGGAAGGAGGAGCCTTTCAGGAAGATGTCCTTGGCCGTCACGGTGATCAGGCTGTCCTTATATCTCTCAGCCGCCTCCTGGGCGGTGACGGTGTCGGAGGAATAGGGGTAGAGACTGCTCCACAGCCCCGCCGCCGTCACCGTGTCCCGGGACAAGGCCCCGGTCTCCACAAGGCGGGTGAGATAGTTTTTCCGCAGACCCTTGGGCGGGGTCACAAGGAGCTTCAGCACGACCTTGGCCGCGTCGCCCCTGGTGATGCGCTCCAGGCCCCTGCCCAGCTCCCCATCGGTGAGGCCGATGCTGTCGGCGAAGGCGCAGGCCTCCCGCCAGTCAAAGTCCTCCCCATAGCCCAGTGCCCTGAGCATGAAGCTCACAAGCTCCCGGCCCGTCACCTGGGCGGAGGCGTTGAAGGTGCTGGCGGAGGTGCCGTTGGTGATGCCCTTCCTGTACGCGTAGCCAACGCTGGCCTGGGCAAAGCCGGAGACATCGGTAAAGGGATGGGGGAAGTCGGGATCGGCCTTGCTGCAGGCGTATCCGGCGGCCCTGGCGATCAGGGTCACGGTCTCCTGCCGGGTGATCACCTTGTCCAGGGCGTAGTTTATGCTCCCGTCCGGGTTCTTGCCCACGCCGCTCATAATGCCAAGGGCGTTGAGCAGCTCCGCCGCCCGCAGGGCCTCCTCCGTGTCCGGAGCGGGAGTATCCTCCTCCCCCGGCGCGGGGGCCACATCCCCGTCCGGTACGGTGGCCGCATCCTCATCCGAAGACGCGTTTCCGCCCGGCGCGGCGGCTCCCTCCCCCACCCCGTCCGGGGCGCGGTCGGCAACGTTCTCCCCCGGCATGAGTGCGGAGTCCTCCCCTCCGTTCCCGCCGGGAACCCGCCCCGTCACCGGCGCGGCCCCCGTGAGGAGAGCCGCCACAAGCACGGCGGCGACCACCGAAATCCATTTTCTCATAAGCGAGACCTCTTTTCCCTCATCCGCGGCATGTCGAACCGTGTCGAATTCTGTGTGTCGATTATACCACATCCGCCGAAAAAAGAAAGTCCTTTTTCTCCGAGTTTCAGAAATTTACAGTTCCAAAATTTCTTCCTTTATGTTAGAATAGGGGAAAGACTGATACTGGGGGGTGGCTCCTGTGGAAACGGAAGAAAAGAAAATGCGTCCCGGCCTGAAGCGACTGGTGATTTTTGGCATATGTGCCCTGCCGGTGCTTCTCTTTCTCATTATCTCCCCCATAAAACCGGCCGCCAACTTTGTGACAAACTATTTCTCCCGCCCGGTAAAGGCGGGGCTGGGCGCGGTGATGTCCCTTCTCCCCTTCTCCTTTATGGAGCTGGAGTACATAGCCGCCGCGGTGTTCCTCCTGTGGTATCTGATACGCACGGTGGTGCTGACGGCCAGGGCGCAGGGGAGCCTCCGGGTATTCGGCAGGCGCATCCTCTCCCTCCTTCTGGTGCTTTTGTGCGTGTTTGACTTCTTTCTCTGGTTCTTCGCCATCGACTACCGAGCCGACTCTTTCACGGAGAAGAGCGGCATGGAGGGTGGGCCGGTGGAGACGGAGGATCTGTACGCCGTGACAAAGCTCTTCATCCGAAACGCCGCCCGGTACGCCCAGGACGTGAAGCGGGACGACGAGGGCCACTGGGCGGAGGATCTGGACGGATATCTTGAAAAGTCCAAAACCGTCTACGAAAACCTGAGCTTTGAATTTCCCTTCCTGCCGGCGAAGTCGCGTGTGCCGAAGAAAATGTTCCTCACAAGCCGCCTGTCCTCCTGGATGGGCTTTACCGGCGTCTACTTCCCCTTCTCCGCGGAGTCCAATATCAACATCGACGCCCCCGGCTGTCTCATCCCGGAGACCATCTGCCACGAGCTGGCCCATCAGAAGGGCATCACCTCCGAGCAGGAGGCCAATTTTGTGGGTATCCGCGCCGCCATCGCCTCCGGCGACCCGGTGTACGCCTACTCCGGACTTCTGGCCGGCTCCATCTATCTGTCCAACGCCCTGTACTCCGCCGACCCGGACGCCTGGTATGAGCTGAGCGCTCTGATCACCGGCCCCATGCGGGTGGACTGGAACGACAACAACAGCTACTGGAAGCAGTTTGAGGGCAAGGTGGAGGAGGTCAGCTCCAAGGTGTACGACGGCTACCTGAAGGCCCAGGGGCAGGAGCTGGGCATCCGCTCCTACGGCGCCTGTGTGAACCTGCTGGTGGAGTACTACGCCGATATGGCGCACGCATACGAGGCGGCGGAATGAGCCGCGTCGCCCTGTCCCATCTGGCCTCCCCGTCCCTGCGCGCATACCTGCGCTCCGCGGGGCACGACCTGCATCTCGTCCGGGACGACCCCCGGTACGGCCCCGGCGTGGAGTCCCACGGCGATCTACGCTTTTGTAAAATCGGGGCGGACGGCCCCGTGCTGGCGGGGGGCGCCCCGCCCTCCCCCGCCTATCCGGACAACGCGGCCATGTGCGCCGTGGTGACCCGGGGGTTTCTCATCCACCGGCTGGACATCACCCACCCCGCCATTTTGCGGGCCTGCCGGGAGCGGGGCTTTCGGGAGATCCACGTCCGCCAGGGGTATACCCGCTGTTCCTGCCTGCCCGTGGACGACAGGAGCTTTATCACCTGCGACGCCGGCATCGGCGCGGCGCTGAGCCGGATCCCAGAGCTGTCCGTTCTGCCGGTGCAGGCGGGACATGTGCTGCTGCCGGGCTTCGACACGGGCTTTCTGGGCGGCGCGGCGGGGCGCGTGGATGGGGAGATCGTCTTTGACGGGGATCTGTCCGCCCACCCGGATTTTCAGAGGATCTGCGCGTTTATCCGGGAGCGGGGCCTGACGCCCCGGTATTTCCCGGATCACAAGCTCACGGACATCGGCTCCGTCATCCAGCTTTAGGGCGGCAAACCCGCCGGAATCATTAAGAAAGGAAGTTTTCCGCATGAAATACGGCTTTGGCGTTGACCTTGGCGGCACGACAGTCAAAATGGGTCTCTTCACCCAGGAGGGGGAGCTTCTGGACAAGTGGGAGATCGCCACGGACACGAGCGAAGGGGGCAAAAACATCCCCCGGGACATGGCCGGCTCCATCCTGTTCCGGATGGAGGGGCGGGGTCTGAAAAAGGACGACTGCCTTGGCATCGGCATCGGCGTCCCCGGCCAGGTCTGGGACGACGGGACGGCGGACGCGGTGAATCTGGGCTGGAAGCGGGTGCCCGTGATCGGTGAGCTTACCCGGATCACCGGCCTGCGGGCCGTGGGGGACAACGACGCCAACATGGCCGCGATGGGCGAATACTGGCAGGGCGGCGGCAAGGGGTACTCCAGTCTTGTCCTGGTCACCCTGGGCACCGGCGTGGGCGGCGGCATCATCTTTGACGGAAAGTGCCTTCGCGGGGCGCACCGGGCCGGGGGCGAGCTGGGCCACATCCCGGTAAATCCCCGGGAGACCCGCCGGTGCGGCTGCGGGAACCGGGGCTGTCTGGAGCAGTACGCCTCCGCCACGGGCTGTGCCCGCTTGGCCCGGGAGGCGCTGGCCTCCTCGGACGCCCCCTCCGCTCTGCGCTCCGTGGAAAAGGTGGACGCCCGGGCCGTGTGGGACGCGGCCAAGTCCGGCGACGCCCTGGCTCTGGAGATCGCGGGCCGCTACTGCGACTACCTGGCCCTGGGGCTTGCCAGCGTGGCCGCCACGGTGGACCCGGAGGCCCTGGTCATCGGCGGCGGCGTCTCCCGCGCCGGCGGGATCCTGATCGAGATGACCGCCCGGCGGTACCGGGAGCTGGCCTTCAACGCCTGCAAGGATACTCCCATCCTCCTGGCCTCCCTGGGAAACGACGCCGGCATCTACGGCGCCGCCGCCGCGCTGTTGTGAGAACAGCCAAAATCGGGGAAGAATGAAAAAGCGACAACATTGTGGTGAGGAAAAAGGCGGCATCGTGCGTCTGAGGGAGGCCGGTGTTAGAGACATCTTTTGCTGACCGGGGACCTTGACCCGGCGTTACAGAGGGACGGTTCTTTTCGTCGTCGCGAAAGCCGCTTAACCTCGCCGCCACGCCAGCGTGACGGCTCAGGCGTGGGCTTTGCTCCTCCTCTCCCCACGCAATCACGATTGCGTGGGGCCCCTGTGACAAAAACCGTCCCTCAGTCCCACCTTTCACGAAGGAACATCCCGTCTTCTGAGGAGGTGGGACAGCGGGGACGGTTTCTTTGTACCACCAGTGCGCACACTGGTGTGACTAAGGAA